>JBDKJX010000029.1:0-47258 GCA_039796405.1 Pseudomonadota bacterium | reverse complement strand
TGCTTGGGTCGATTGGTCATATCCCACCTGCGGAAGCAGAAGCAAATTATTATCGTAATCAAAGCGAGCAGGCCATGTTGGTCTGACTCAAACCAAACAGCCTCCGCGAAACCCGGTGCGATTCAGTCTGCGTTAAAAAGCCATGCTAGGCCGCGGTTTTAAATCCATGATCAAGCCTGCTATTTAATCGCAGGCATATTTTTCTTTTCTACCACCGGGAAACCCGCCTTATTTAGACTGGCGCCCCAAATCAACTTATCCCAAGGGCTAAGCACTTGCTTACCCATTAATAGCACCGGCGTGCGCACCGAAAGGCTACCTACTAGATTGATAAACTCAATCATTTGCTGCTCGGTCCGATTTGGATTTTTTAACTCATAGCTGATATTGCGGCTCTCTAGCAAGGTCACTGCGTCAGCACATGGCTGACCACATTCTGGCGTTACAAACAAAATCATTGAGGATTGGGCTTGACTCGCATTATTGCTTGGCACGCGAATCGGCCTTTCCCGCACATTTTGCCCAGCAGCAGGCTGGTCAGAATAATAAACATGCCCGTCTACATCACGCCATTGATAAACTTTAGCCGCAAAGCTTGGGGAACTAAGCAATAAAATCAATAAAAAATATTTCATACTTAAACTCTTCGCAATCTACCTATTACAGATCAAGCATTATAGACCGCAGCCCTTTATTGCTCTTAATTCAACATAATAAAATACTTAAGTAACCTTTTTTTTAAGCCTGATTCCTGCCTACACGGCATAACACCTAGTGCCATAGCAACAGCTACCGTTTATCTGCAAGCCACCTTATCCAGCTAAAGCAATAGCGCCCACCACACAAGCGGCTTACCCCATGCAAAGCCACAGCCCCGTCAACGTCTAGATCCCCTCATTGAAACATTTGTTTTATAAGGGTTTTACATAAATAAATCCTATTGATTTATTAAATCATTACGCATAGCATAGATTAAATCAAATGGATTGATTTATCACATTTCAATCGTTTGATGCCTTTAGGCTAAACCCATCGGAGAAAATAAATGTTGCAGACCCGTATCTCGATAGCCCTTGCCTCACTGACTTTGGCCCTACCCGTATTTGCTAGCGAACCTGTGATTGGCTTGGTTACCAAAACTGAAACCAATCCATTTTTTGTAAAAATGAAAGAAGGCGCGGTTGCCGAGGCTAAAGCCAAGGGTGCAAAACTGCTTTCGGCCGCTGGTAAAGCCGATGGCGATAACGCAGGCCAAGTTACTGCCATTGAGAACATGATTGCGGCAGGGGCAAAAACGATTCTGATTGCTCCAAATGACTCCAAAGCCATTGTGCCAACCATTAAAAAAGCCCGACAAAAAGGTATTTTAATTATCGCCTTAGATAGCCCAACAGACCCAACCGATGCAACGGATGCCCTATTTGCCACCGATAACTTTAAAGCGGGAGTTTTGATCGGTGAATACGCCAAAGCCACTTTTGCAGGCAAGCCAGCCAAAATTGCCACCTTAGATCTCTTTCCTGGCCACCCCGTAGGCGCGCAGCGCCACAATGGTTTTTTGCAAGGTTTTGGCCTGCAGTCTTTTGATGCAAAAAACAATGAATTAGCCAAACCAAGCAATGTGGTCTGTATGGCAGATAGCTTTGGCGATCAAGCCAAGGGCCAAACGGCGATGGAAAACTGCCTGCAAAAAAATCCTGATATCAATTTGGTTTACACCATCAACGAGCCAGCAGCAGCGGGCGCATTTAATGCGCTTAAAAAAGCCGGTAAAGAAAAAAACGTATTGATTGTTTCCGTAGATGGCGGCTGCCAAGGGATTAAAGATTTAAAGAATGGAAAAATCGCCGCCACCTCGCAGCAATACCCATTAAAAATGGCCGCAATGGGCGTGGCAGCGGGTATTGAATACGCCAAGACTGGCAAAAAACCGGCTGGCTACACCGATACCGGCGTGATGCTGATTGCGGCCAAGCCTGTGGCTGGCATTGAAAGTAAAGAGAGTAAAACCGGCATGGATCTGTGCTGGGGCAATAAATAATCCTGCCTTAATCATAAGAGCCTGAGCGCTATAGATATTTTCTATAGCGCTCGGCTCTAGCTAATCCAATTATAAAAAACACCGAGGAGCGTTATATGCCGAGTTGGAAAGAAAACATCCCTTCAATCGGCACCCTAGGGCCATTTTTGGCACTCTTAATCGCCTGCACATTTTTCTCTTTCCAAAGCGAGCAGTTTTTTACGGGGGCGAATTTTTCGCTGATACTGCAGCAGATTATGGTGGTTGGGCTAATTGCAATCGGCCAGACCTTAATTATTCTTACCGCTGGGATCGATCTATCCTGCGGCATGGTAATGGCGCTTGGTGGCGTGGTTATGACCAAAGTAGCGCATGATTTTGGCCTGCACCCAAGCTTAGCCATCGGACTGGGTTTGGCGGTCACTGCTGGCTTTGGCCTGCTTAATGGCTTACTGGTTACTCAGATTAAGCTGCCACCGTTTATTGTGACCTTAGGCACGATGAATATTGCATTTGCAATTACCCAGCTCTATTCAGGATCGCAAACCATTACTGATCTCCCCGCCAGCATGACTTTTTTAGGTAACACTTTTAATCTGGGCCAAACCCAAGTGGCCTATGGCACGGTACTGATGCTGATTTGCTATGCATTAAGCTGGATCTGGCTGCGAGAAACGGCAGCAGGCCGGCACATTTATGCTGTTGGCAACAATCCTGAAGCCACCCGCCTAACCGGCATCCCCACCCATAGAGTGATTTTAATGGTGTATGTGCTGGCGGGGCTTTGCTACGGCGTGGCATCGCTTTTATCAGTGGCACGTACTGGCGTGGGCGACCCCAATGCGGGGCAAACTGAAAACCTAGATGCAATTACCGCCGTGGTACTGGGTGGTACCAGCTTATTTGGTGGCCGTGGCGTAGTGCTTGGCTCCTTAATTGGTGCAATGATTGTGGGTGTGTTTCGTAATGGTCTTACCTTGATGGGGGTTTCATCGGTTTATCAAATTCTGATTACCGGCATTTTGGTGATTCTTGCCGTTGCTACCGATCAACTCTCCAGAAAAGGTGGCCGCTAATGAGCCCGCATCCAGAACACAATGCCCGGCCCTTGGTGATTCAAGCCAAAGGTTTAGTGAAACGCTATGGCCAAGTCACGGCCTTAGATGGCGCTGATTTCGAACTACGTGCAGGGGAAATTCTTGCGGTTATTGGGGATAATGGCGCGGGCAAATCCTCCCTGATTAAGGCTTTATCAGGCGCCATTACGCCCGATAGCGGTGATATTTTTTTGGATGGGCAAAGCGTTTGCTTTAAAAGCCCAATCGAAGCCCGCCGTGCAGGCATCGAAACCGTTTACCAAGATCTCGCCGTTGCCCCCGCCATGACCATCGCAGAAAACTTATTTATGGGCAGAGAAATCCGCCGCGCTGGTTTGTTGGGCAGCTTGGGTTTTTTAGATAAAAAGCGCATGTTAAATGACAGCATCGCCTATATGCATGAGCTAAAAATTGGCATCCGCTCCATGACTCAGGCGGTAGAAACGTTATCTGGCGGCCAGCGTCAAGGGGTGGCGGTGGCACGCGCGGCTGCCTTTGCCCGTCATGTGGTCATCATGGATGAGCCCACCGCAGCACTAGGGGTAAAAGAAGGCAATATGGTGCTAGAGCTGATCCGCAATGTGCGCGATCGAGGCTTACCCGTAGTGCTAATCAGCCACAATATGCCGCATGTGTTTGAAATAGCCGATCGCATCCACGTTGCCCGTTTAGGGCGCAGAGCCGCTGTCCTCAACCCTAAGGCCATCACCATGAGTGATGCCGTAGCGGTAATGACCGGTGCCATGAAGCCAGAAGATATTCCCGCTGAATGGTTGGCCCACTAGCTGGACAGGAGAAATAGCATGCTAAAAGGAATAGATCCGCTCCTCACGCCTGAATTACTTAAGGTATTAGCCGAAATGGGGCATGGCAATGAAATTGTGATTGCAGATGCTAACTTTACCGCCGCCTCACTGGCCGTAGGCAAGCCATTGATTTATCTTTCTGGCGTGGGGGTTGCCCGTGCAGTAAACGCAATTATCAGCCTACTACCCCTAGATCAAGACGTAAACCAGCCCATTGCCTATATGCAAGTCAGCCGCCAAGCCACAGGCTGGTGCAGTGCATTACAAAAACAGGTCATTAACGAGCTAAACGATGCAGGCCATGCCTTAGCAGGGCAATACGAGGCATTAGAGCGATTTGCTTTCTATGAGCGAGTCAAGCAAGCTTACGCCATTGTTTTAACCGGTGAATTACAGCCTTACGGCAATTTCATCTTAAAAAAAGGAGTGATTTGTGAGCCTCTCGCCGGATAACAGCACCGCCGCTGCGAGCAAGCTCAAGCCCAGAGGCTCTTCGCAAGGGGGAATGCGTCAGTATAACGAGCGCGTTGTGCTGCAAGCCATTCGCCTTAATGGCCAGATCTCTGGAGCAGAAATCGCCAGATTAACCCACTTAACGGCGCAAGCTATTTCACTGATCACCAAGCGTTTGCTCGATGACGAGCTGCTCATCAAAAAAACCCCGCAGCGCGGCAAGGTAGGCCAGCCCTCGGTTCCTCTTGTGCTCAACCCCGATGGGGCGTTTGCAATTGGGGTAAAAGTGGGGCGACGCAGCTTAGATATTTTGCTAGTAGATTTTAGCGGCGCGGTGCACGAACGCTGGAATTTAAGCTATGACTTTGCCGATCCAAATCAGATTTTGGGGCATATCAGCCAGTGCCTAGCCAAAATCAAACACAAGCTCAGCGCCAAACTATGGGAGCGCGTACAAGGCATCGGCATTGCTGCACCACTACATATGGGTGGCTGGCAACAGCTACTCGGCCTTGATGCCGATGTGGTGGCACGCTGGGAGCGCTTTCAACTTAAAGAAGAAATTGCCACGCTAACGGGCTTGCCGGTGCAAACGCTAAAGGACACCACCGCCGCCTGTGTGGCCGAATTAGTTGCAGGGCGTGGACGTGATATGCGTAACTTTGTTTACGTATTTGTAGATACCTTTATTGGCGGCGGCTTAGTGCTTGATAGCCACTTACATTTGGGCAAGCATGGTAATGCAGGGGCCTTAGGTTCATTGCCACTTGGGCTAAACGGCGGCGGTAAACACAGCCCGCAGCTATTAAATGTGGCATCGTTATTTAAACTAGAAAGCCGGTTTCTTGCCGCAGGCTTAGATGGCCGTGCCACCAACGATGAGCGTGCTGCTAGCCCAGATTACTGGCCCCACACCCAAGCATGGATTGCAGAAACAGCCCCTCCTATCGCCTTTGCCATACTCAATAGCACTTGCCTACTCGATTTAGAAGGCGTGATTTTAGATGGCTGCTTTTGCAGCGCCGTAAAAGAAGCGCTGATTGTGGCCGTAGAAGCCGCCATGCAAGATTTCAACTGGGAAGGCATTGTTGCACCGCAGGTATTCGCGGGCAGCATAGGCTCGGATGCCAGAGCACTAGGCGGCGCGCTGCTGCCGCTCTACGCCAACTTTGCCCCTGATCGAGATTTATTTCTAAAACTAGACGACGCCCTGTAAAACCACGGCTTAATCTATTTAAAACTCAAAAAGAACATCATGAATCAGCCTAGCATTCGTCCTCTGCCCCGCTTTATTGCTGCTGGGGAAGCCCTCACCGATATGATTAAAACCGAAGGCAACCATTGGCAAAGTAAAGTGGGCGGCTCTACTTGGAATGTCAGCCGCGTGCTCGCCAGCTTAGGCGTAGCAAGTGCTTTTGCTGGGGCCATCAGTAAGGATTGTTTTGGCCAAGATTTATACCAAGCATCGAGCCAAGCGGGTTTAGATTTGCGCTTTTTACAGCAGCTAGATAAATCCCCCTTACTGGCGATTGTGCCAGCTAGCCATCCACCGCAATATTTCTTTATTGGTGAAGACTCAGCAGATTTATATTTTGCTCCAGAAGCCCTGCCGGCCGGCTGGCAAAGCGCAGTCAGTTGGGTGCACTTTGGTGGCATCAGCTTAGCGCGCCAGCCCTTAGGCAAACGCTTACTCGCCCTAGCGGTAGAGCTTAAGCAGCTTGGGATTAAAATCAGCTACGACCCAAACTTTAGAATTTTGATGGATCAAGAGTACGACGCAACATTCAAAGCCATGAGCCAGCTAGCCGATGTGATCAAGGTATCTGATGAAGACTTGGCAGGCTTATTTCGCAGCGCAGACATCGATCAAGCATTAAAAACGCTCATCAGTTGGAACCCTCAGGCCAGCATTCTCTATACCCGTGGCGCAAACGGCGCCTCTTTAATCACGCCCAACACCATCGTAATCAGCGCGGCAATAGAGGTTAAGGTGGCCGACACGGTAGGGGCTGGAGACGCCTCAATCGGCGGGCTAATTTATAGCATGATGACTTGGCCAGGGCGCGAAGCAGGCCAGCATTTACGCTTTGCTATCGCCAGCGGCACAGCGGCCTGCATGCAACACGGCGCAAGCCCACCCAATTTAGAAAGCATTCAAGCGCTGTATTTAGCTTAGTGCCCACTCGGCTTAACAGCCGGCTCGGCGGGTGCTTCGGCAGGTTTACCCTGTGCGCTGCGATTTTGGTTAACGCATTCCTTCCACGCTGCGCTGCCCTTGCCTCCGCCTGCGGGTAAGACGCAGTCTCCGCCACCAAACTTCACATAGCCACCACCTGCGGGTTTGATATCCGCGCCTGCGGCTTCACCAGGCGTTGCGGCTGGCGCAGCCGCTGCGCCGTGTTCTGCAGCACCCGTGGCTTTTGCACCGCCGCCACGCCGTTCTAAGTCTTCTACTTTAACTTCTAGCTCTTCTACTTCAATTTTCTTTTCTTTTACTTCTTTTTTTAACTCGGAGATTCTTTCCTCAAGCTCTTTACGCGTCTCGATGGTTTCTTCAAAAGAAACCTTCAAACGTGCAATTTGCTCAACGTATTGCGCTCTTTCAAAATTACGCTTGGTCATCCCAATCGCAATGCCAATAATCAGCACCAACAAAAATCCAAAAAAACCGCCGCCAATCATGATTTTTAAACGGTTTTTTTGCATAAAGGAGGCGCTAGGCTCACCACTCACTGAGTGCTCGTCGTGTGTGGCAGCAGGTGCAGCATGTTCACTCATCGCTCTCTTTCCAATTTAATTCCAAACCCAGTTAGAACCTAGCACTTTGTCGGCAGTGCATAATAAGGTCTAGCCTCTAACCTTTTTTGGGAAAATCAAGTTAGTCAGGGTAAAACCACTTCCCCTTGGCGCTCAAAGCTTACGCCATCAGGACGTAAAGGTAGGAACAGTTTACCTTTTATACGATAGGCGATTGGCTTGCCACTTGCTTGCAGAGCATTAAATTGTTGGATAAAAGTCGTTAAAGATGTACTAACACGTAGCTTTACCACAGCCGATCCCAAGCGCGGCAGCGTGGTTGCCTCATTAGAAACCCCATTTGCAAACGGCTTGTCATTCACCTCTAAATTGATATTTAGCCCATTTAATGGGATATCAATATTATTAGGGTTATTTACTCGTAAGTTTAGAATAAATTGCTGCTCTAACAGGCCCACTTCAGCCACGCTGATTCCAGCCAAACTCACCGTTGGCTTTTCTAAATCTGTAGGCAAGCTGCCGCAAGCTGCCAACCCAAGCAATAACCCCAAGCAAGCAATCTGGCTTATGCATTTTTTAAACATGCATCATTCCTTGTAAACGCTCCGCCAATTCGCCTTCAAGTGGTAAAGCACCAGGCGTTTTAGCGCTAATGACCGCAAAAGTGACATCTGCCTCCGCCACTAATTTATCGTTATCTAAGCGCAAGATACGCTGATTAATAATGCCTTCTTTTTCACCTAGATGCGTTAATCGAGTTTCAATTTTTAGCACATCGCCCATTGTGGCTGGGCGTTTATAGCGAATATCCACTCTACTAATAACCAAGGCTAAACGCTCGCTGGTAAACCATTCCAAACCACCGCTTTCGTCAACCAATGCCCAACGTGCTTCTTCCAGAAACTCTAAATAACGTGCGTTATTCACATGACCATATAAATCTAAATGGTAACCGCGAACCTTAATTTCTGTAGTCTGTGCCATATATTTTTCCTAGGTGTGAAAATTATTATTAATGCAAAGCCTAAATACATAGGCCAGATCACCGCAAAGCAAAGCTACTGATTTAACGTCATAAATACCGTTCTAAAGCCAATACGCACCAAGAAATAGAGAAAAAATACCACCTTAATCTGGCTTATGCCGTACTTTTTAACGCAATAAGATCAATCTTAACTTTGAAATTAATCCAAGTCTTCGGGATAATCCCGCTATGCATCGTCCTTACATAGATTGGCGACACTCTCGCCCTTTCAGAATTTGCCTGCTTTTGCTCGTCATGATTGTGACGCTGCTTGGCACGCTGCCCTATTTTATTTCTTTTGATCTGATCAAAAGTGAGCTTTCCAGCATGCTGGAAAAAGATACGCAGCGCCAACTCACCATACGGGGCGATGCGCGTTTTGTCTTACTACCACAGCCAGCACTGCTGCTAGATGATGTCACCCTTACCGAGCCTAGCCAAAAAGATATTTTCTCCCACGCTGATCGTGTGCGTGTGGAGCTTAGCCTGTGGCCCTTATTATTTGGTAAAGGCAAAATTAAAGCGCTAGATTTTGAAAAGCCAGAACTCAATGTAATTCGCCGCGAAGACGGCACTTACAACTTTGAAGATTTACTTACGCCCAAATCACAAACCAAAGAGCTGAGTTTTTCGCTCGATACCGTCCATTTTAATGAGGCGGCATTTAAGCTTTCTGACGAATTTTTGGGTGAAAGCATTCGTCTTTCCCGCCTTAATCTGACCATGAAAAACCTATCAGACCCTAAAGCAGGGCGTTTAGATATGGATGGCATCCTACTGATTGGCGATGGAGATAGACCCGTACAATGGCAAGGCGCTTTAAGTGCCACGGCCGCTATGCGCTATCACGAAGCAGATCATCGCTTACTGGTGGCTGATTTGCTGCTAGAGCTAGAGCAAAAAGGCGGCAGCTCACCTGAATTACGCCTACAAGATGTAAAAGTCCGTACCGTGGGTAATTTAGTCTACGGCTGGCAGCCACTGCGCTTTAGAGGTGGTGAGCTAAAACTAACCGCCTCTGGCCAGCGCGCAGGCCAACACTGGAAAGGCGAGCTAGATGTACCAGAGATTTTGTTCTCTAAAGAGGCCATCAGTCTAAACCGCCTTAAGCTGAATGTGGATATGCAAAGCCCAAGTGGCCAGCTTAGTGCGAAAGCCACCATCCCTACTTTATCTGGCATGCAGCAAGGCCTGCTGCGCACCGATTTAGCCCGCTTTGAAGTAAAACTTAATAGTCCAGAGCAAAACCTAGCGCTCTCTTTTGCCAGCCCACTAGAACTACTGAAAGGCAGCGTTGCTAGATTGCCAGCCTATAGCTTAAACGGTAGCTACACCAACCGTAATTTGCCACGCGGCGCAATTGGCTTAGATCTAAAAGGCGTAGGCACGCTTAATTTGCAAGCAGAATCACTTAGCCTTACCAGCCAAGGTGAGCTGGATAAATCCCCAATTAAAGCCACGGTAGAAGTCAGCGACTTTGTTCACCCTCACTACGCCGTTGATGTGGATTTACACAAACTCGATTTATCACCCTATTTGCCGGTAGTGGCCGCTGGGGCAAAAACAGTCAACCCAGATAAGCCTTTTGATTTTTGGTGGCTCAATAATTTGGATGCCAGCGGTAAGCTAAAGATTAGCGAACTCGTGTTACAAAAACTGCATATCAATGATATATCTCTACAATTTGCAGCCAAAAACCGTAAATTAAATCTAGACTCGCTCGCTGCTACGCTCTATGAAGGCCAGCTATCAGGCAGCTTAGAGGTAGATGCCAATAAGAAAAACGCCTCTTTCCGTGTGCAGCAAAAGCTTGCCAATATGAATATCAACGCATTGCTGGCTGATGTATTTGATACTAGCCGCTTTGAAGGCCGTGGCCACGTTGATCTAGATGTTTCAGCCGTCGGCAATCAACTCAGCGATTTACGTCGTACTGCAGGCGGCAATGTGCGGCTACTGCTCAACCAAGGGGCCATACGCGGGATTGATCTTGAAGCCTTGCTACGCACTACCAGCCGCCAAATCAGCCTAATGAATGGCGAGCCCAGCCCACCCGCTAATTCAAACGCTAAAACCAACTTTAGTGAGCTACGGTCCACCCTTACGTTAAAACACGGTGTTGCCAGCAATAGCGATCTAGACCTTACAGCAGGCATTTTAAAACTAAACGGCGGCGGCACTTTAGACCTGAACAGCAATGCGATTGATTACAATATGCACGCTAGCGCCAATCCTAAAGTACCCGAGCTTAAGGGTTTAGCTGGCCTAAAACTACCGATCCAATTATCAGGAGCAATCAATGCCCCTGAATACCATATCGATTACGCCAGCCTAAAAGAGCAAATTTTAGTCAAACAAAAAGCTGCAGCAGAACAGCAAAAAAGCGCAGCAGAAGCGGCTGCCAAACAAAAGAAACAACTTGCTGCGCAAGCTGCTGCAAATAAAAAAGCGGCCGATATCGCTGCCAAAGCCGCCTCCGCAAAGAAACTAGCCAAACCCACTAAGAAACCCCATAAATGAGCGATTTTTCCCAGCGTTTAATCGCTTGGCAGGCCGTACACGGCCGCCACAATCTGCCTTGGCAAGTCAGCGATCCTTACAAGGTATGGCTGTCAGAAATCATGCTGCAGCAAACGCAGGTCGTCACGGTCATCCCCTATTACCAGCAGTTTTTAGAGCGTTTTCCTGACGTGGCTAGCTTAGCCTCGGCCAGCTCTGATGATGTTTTAGCCAGATGGAGTGGTCTTGGCTATTACAGCCGAGCGCGCAATCTGCACAAGGCCGCGCAAATGGTCATGGCGCGTTTTGGCGGAGAATTCCCGCGCACGCCCGAGCTACTGGCCGAGCTACCTGGGGTCGGCCCATCCACCGCAGCCGCCATTGCCGCCTTCAGCTTTGGTGCACACGCTGCTATATTGGATGGCAATGTAAAACGCGTGCTGGCCCGCTGGGCAGGGATCAGTGGCTATCCGGGCACTAAGTTAGTTGAAAGAGAATTGTGGCAACTGGCGGCCACACTGCTGCCAGATCAGGGAATTGAACGCTATACCCAAAGCCTAATGGATATGGGCGCAACCGTTTGCACGCCTAAAAAGCCAGCCTGTATCACCTGCCCCGTGTTTGATGATTGCATCGCCCGCCAGCAAGGCCGCCAAAGCGAGCTGCCCACGCCTAAGCCTAAAAAGATTTCGCCAGAGCGGCAAACCGTGCTGATGATGATTACAAGGGATGGCAAGCTTTTGCTAGAACGCCGCCCACCCACAGGCATCTGGGGCGGATTATGGAGCCTGCCGGAAACCACCTCCACGCTAGAAGCAAGCGACACCTGTAGCCAGCGCTATGGGCTTGATGTTGAGTTCGACAGCGCAGCAGAAGACTTTGTGCACGTTTTTACTCATTTTCGCCTCACCATCACCCCGCTACCTGGCAGCGTGATCGGCCAAACTGCCATCACCCACGAAGACCACCTTGGCTGGTTCAGCCCCAAAGAAGCACTAGAACTTGGCCTGCCGTCACCAGTGCGGAAGTTGATTACTCCTTAGGGCGTAATCAAAGCGCCGTGTGCGACGGCCTTTTTTTCCAAGCACAGATCTTTCAGCAGATACCATAAACAAATGGCGCAATGCCTGCTGCAATTGCGCCATTTGCTTAAACTCATTTATATGACTAAGCCTCAGCCACAGCTCACTTCCTATCCTTGCAATAACGCATCAGCCCCGCTGCCGAATAAATAAACAGCGCCGTCCAGATCAAAGAAAAACCAATCATGCGATCCGTGCCAAACGGCTCCTGATACAGCCACACCCCCAGCAATAATTGCAGGCTAGGGCCGATATATTGGATTACACCCACCGTCGCCAGCTTCAGCGTTCTAGCCCCAGAAGCAAACATCAAGAGCGGCAAAGCCGTCACCACGCCCGCGCCCATTAATAAAGCATCCATTTTTAGGTTGATATTACCGAGCGCGCCCAGCCCCTGAGCATGAAACCAAAACAAGGCAGCCAGCGCAAACGGCGCCATCAAAAATGCCTCTAAAGCCAGCCCCTCTAGCGATGGCAAGCTCGCTCTTTTACGCAGCAAGCCATACACGCCAAAACTCAGCCCAAGGCAGAGCGCAATCCACGGCAAAGTACCTGCCGCAATCGTAATCCACAGCACGCCTATGGCCGCTAATCCAACGGCAAAGCTTTGCGAGCCAGTTAAACGCTCACCCAAAAACAATCTGCCCAGCAAAACATTAATCAGCGGATTAATAAAATAACCGAGGCTGGCATCCACCACGCGGTTTTCATTCACCGCCCAGATATACAGCAGCCAGTTTAGCGACAGCAGCAAAGAAGACAGGGCAAAAACCCCCAATACACGTGGATTTTTTACCGCCGGAATCAGCCAGCCCCAGTTTTTTTGCAGCAATAAAATCACCGCCACAAATACCGCCGACCAAACAATCCGGTGCGAAATAATCTGTAGCGCATCAATCCCATGCAAAGCCTTCCAATAAAGCGGAAACAGGCCCCAGATCATAAAGGCCAGCACAGTAAACAAAACCCCGCGCGAAGTATTCGGTGTAGACATAGAAAAAACCAAAGAAAATAGCCAGAAAAGCAGCAAAGAGCCACTTTAAAGGATACGGCATAGCCTGCTCAAGCAATATCTCGCTACGAACGGTAGGGAATATATACGGTATGAAATATTATTGCTGCGGATACCATAATTAGTGATGTGATAAGATTATGGTAAGCAAAAAAACACGGCCTGCCGTAGAGACAATCCCAATATGCCTTACAACTTAGAAAACCGCTTGGTCGTCGGCGTTGCATCCAGCGCAGTGTTTGATCTTCATGAATCTGACGAGATATTTCGTCGTGATGGCGAGGCGCAGTATCGAAAGTACCAAGAAAAACACTTGAATAATCCGCTGGATAAGGGCATTGCCTTTTCGTTTATTCGCCGCCTACTCAGCCTAAATGATCTAGGTGAAGATCCCGTCAATGACCCGCTGGTTGAAGTCATTTTGCTTTCAAGAAATGACCCTGATACGGGGATGCGGGTGATGAAGTCTATCGCGCATCATGGGCTGGGCATTACAAGGGCGATCTTTATGCAAGGGATGGCCCCGCACGAATACATCCCTGCTTTGAATATCTCACTATTTTTATCTGCCAATGCTGATGACGTGCGCGCCGCCATGACAGCAGGTTTACCCGCTGGCAGAGTATTGGATTCTGCGATAGTGGATGATGCAAATGACTCTGGCCTGCGCATTGCATTCGACTTTGACGGCGTGCTCGCAGACGATGAATCAGAATCTGTCATGCACACCACCAATGATCTGAATATGTTTCATGAAAACGAGGTTAAGAAAAACAATCAGCCATTAGGCCCTGGGCCTTTGAAAGAATTTTTCATGCGTGTTGCAAGCATTCAGTCCTTTGAAGAAGCCAAACGCAAGGCAGATCCTTCCTATAAAAATAGGCTTAGGATTTCACTCGTCACCGCCAGAAACGCCCCATCGCATGAGCGTGCATTAAACACTTTAAAAAGCTGGGGCGTCATGCCCAATGACGCTTTTTTCCTGGGTGGGATCGACAAAATGAAGGTGCTTGGTGTAATGAAGCCACATCTATTTTTCGACGATCAATCGGGGCACCTCGCTGGCGCGGCAACCGTAGCCCCATCGGTACACATCCCTTTTGGTATCAAAAACTTAGCCCTATAAGGCGAGTTTGATCATGCACCACTTACTTTAAAGGTTAGGCTTCTTGCAAATCATGAAAAACATAACCCTAAGTGAAAGACTAGCCTCAGCATTTATTGGCGCCCTTTTTGGTGCAGTGATTGGCTTTATTGTGGCTTGGTTATTAGGGGTGTACTCGCAAACTTTAGGCCCTGGCCAAGTTGATGTTTCTATGGCTCATTGGGTTGGCACGAGCGCCTGCATTTTTGCGCTGATTGGCTTACTCATCGGCCAGCATATTGCAACAATGATTGGTAATGCTTTTACTGCCTTATTAGAGTTTGAAACGCTTGGCCATTATGGCCTTCCATCATGGTGGAAATTTATTGTCCTGCTCGTGGTCATCGGTGGCGGCTACTTATCGTTGAAATAATCAATGCGCTGAACAATAAGCCCCGAAATATCCGATTCACCAAGCTACCCCCTCCATAATCCCCCCACAAGCGAACAAAGCAGCACTGAGTTACAATGCGCGTTTAGCGAAGGGCTCTGCCCTGCCGCGTATTTTTTTGGATTTTGCTATGTCTACGCCCCGCGTGCTGTCCGTTATCCCTCCGATGACGCAGCTCAACACTCCCTACCCTTCTACCGCCTATATCACGGGGTTTTTACGCTCGCGTGATGTGGATGCCGTGCAGGAGGATTTGGCGCTGGCGCTGGTGCTCAGGCTATTTTCTAAGCAAGGCTTATTAGAGGTTAAAACCTGTATTGAGGCATTACCTGAGCGTAATCGCAGTTTTCAAGTACAGGCTTTTTATGAGCAATTTGATCTTTACCTTGCCACAATCGGCCCTGCCATTGCCTTTTTGCAGGGCAGGGACTCCACCGTGGGGCACCGAATTTGTTCGCGGCAGTTTTTACCAGAAGGTTCCCGCTTTGAATCCTTAGATGTGTATGTGGACGATGAAGGCGGCGATCCGCTGGCTTGGGCGTTTGGTGCGCTCGGCATGCAAGATAGAGCGCGGCATCTGGCTACGCTTTATCTCAATGATATTTCAGATGTATTGCGCGATGCGGTCGACCCGCGTTTTGAATTTGTGCGCTACGCAGAATCGCTGGCATCCAGCCAACCGAGCTTTGATCCGCTGGCTAAAGCCTTGGGCGAGCCGCTCAATCTGGTCGATGCCACGCTGCTAGAACTCACGCTGGCATCCGTTAAAAAGCACGCCCCCACCATCGTTTTGGTGTCTGTGCCTTTCCCCGGCGCGGTGTACGCTGCCTTTAGGATTGCTCAGGCGATTAAGCAGCATCACCCTGATATCGTATTGGCACTAGGCGGCGGTTTTGTAAATACCGAGCTGCGTGAAATGTCGGACCCGCGCGTATTTGATTATTTTGACTTTGTAACGCTGGATGACGGCGAGCGCCCGCTACTGGCCTTGCTTGATCATCTTTATGGCAAACGCAGCCAGCAGCGCTTGGTGCGCACCTTTGTGCGAAACGACGGCACCGTAAAATACATCAACTTTATTGAGCCGGATATCGCCTTTGCCGAAGTCGGCACGCCAACTTGGGATGGCTTGCCGATTGACCGCTATTTATCTTTATTAGATATGCTCAACCCCATGCACCGGCTGTGGTCAGATGGGCGCTGGAATAAACTAACGGTGGCACACGGCTGCTACTGGAAAAAATGCAGCTTTTGCGATGTCAGCCTTGATTATATCTCCCGTTACGATGGCGCATCGGCTGCTACCCTTGTCGATCGCATCGAAGAAATCATCGCCGAAACCAGCCAAACTGGCTTTCACTTTGTGGATGAAGCCGCTCCGCCTAAAGCCCTGAAAACACTGGCGGCAGAGTTAAAAAAACGCAATCTGGCGATTTCATGGTGGGGCAATATCCGCTTTGAAAAATCATTCAGCGCTGAGCTATGCCAATCGCTTGCCGATAGCGGCTGTATTGCGATTTCTGGCGGGCTAGAAGTCGCCTCAGATCGCCTGCTTACGCTGATGAAAAAAGGCGTGTCCATCGATCAGGTCGCCCGCGTCACCCGCTCATTTACCGACGCCGGCATTCTGGTCCACGCTTACCTGATGTATGGCTTCCCAACCCAAACCGTGCAAGATACTGTTGATGCGCTTGAATACGTGCGTCAGCTGTTTGCCGAAGGCTGTATTCAATCCGGCTTTTTCCACCGCTTTGCCTGCACCGTGCATTCACCAGTTGGCCAACACCCAGAGGAATACGGCATCGAGCTGCTGCCGCTACCCGAAGTGACATTCGCTAAAAACGACGTCGGCTTTATCGACCCAACCGGTGTAGACCATGACGTCCTAGGCATAGCGCTAAATAAAGCGCTGTACAACTATATGCACGGCATTGGTCTGGATGACGATGTGCGGGTGTGGTTTAGCGGGCTTATTCAGAAGGTACCACGCACCACTGTACCAAGAAATAAGATTGCTAAGGCGCTAACGGCTAAAGGCTAAAGGCTAGAAAGCAACCCATTTTTGCTAAACATAGCGCCAATGAAGCAGGTACGAGGTTATTGCCAAATATTTTCATCGGGGATTCAGCAGCAGCTGAACCCCCGCAAAAAAACGTAGGTGCATTGATAAAGAAAGGCAACTTAATCAGCCGCACTTAGCCGCAAAATCATCTGCTCATCCTTCAGCGTTATATCAAAGCGCTTGAGGATATTCATGCCTAATAAGACTTCATCACTCATATTAGGCACTACGCCAACGCTGGCGTTTTGAAACTCAAACGGGCCAAACTGCAATTGGGATAGCCGGGATGCATAGCCTTCCACTACGCCATTAGCCGTTTGGCTCAGCATTGGCTCACCACGCTCTAAATTCAAACGCTCCGCCAAAGCTGCATTCATCGCCATCGTAGTGGCTCCTGTATCGATCAGCATCACCACGGGTTTGCCATTAATACTGGCATTCAGACGAAAATGCCCATCTTTTGCCCGTTTTAAAACCAACTCTTGCCCTTGGCCAGCGGCAATGCGCGTATTGGGATTATATTGATGCGCTAAAAAAGTATTAAAACCCCAGTAAATACCCGCTGCCACAACCAGCCATACCATCACAATCGAAAACGTAGAACGCATACCACTCCAGTTAAAAACTTAATTTTGGCTCACCGGCAAAGTAGCCAGCATAACGCAGTGTATGCCGCCCAGCCGCTTTGGCCTGATACAGCGCCACATCAGCCGCACCAATCAAGCTATCCATATCGTCCCCATCGGCCGGATACCACGCCAAGCCAATGCTCATGCCCACCTGCACCAATTGGCCATCAATCACCACTAACTCATCAAAGCTGGCCAAAATACGCTGGCAAAGCGTGATCGCATCCTCTCGGCTAATCGGTGCCGTAAAAATCAAGGCAAACTCATCACCGCCCAAACGCGCCACCGTATCGCAATGGCGCAGCACATAATTTAAACGCTGTGCTACCAAATGCAAAAGCTGATCACCTGCGCCATGCCCCATACCATCGTTGATTCGCTTAAAGTGATCTAGATCGACCAAGGCCAAGGCAAATTCGCACTGCTGCCTTTGCGCCCATGTGAAGGCATGCACTAATCGATCTTGAAACATTCTTCTATTTGGCAGACCTGTTAAAGCATCGCTATAAGCCATTTCCTCTAGCTTAATTTGGCTAGCGCGTAATTGCTGCGAGGTGATTTTATGCATTAATACTTCTACTGATAATTCTTTGGTTCTAAGGTTTACTTTTTCTTCCAAAGAATTTTTATACTCTTCCGCTTCTACTAAACGAGCCGTTTTTTCTGCAAAAGCCACGCGCAATGCGGCAGCTTTTTCTCTTTTTAGGCTATTTACTTTTTCAGCTAGAGCTTGAGAAAACAAAATTGCGCTCCAAGCACCGGCAATAATATAAAATTTTGTATTAAATGAATTAGCCTCAATCACACCCTGAGTTACCAATACTAATAAAGTATTACCCACAACCGTTGGCCCCTCACCCAGCAAATAATATCTTGCCCAGATAGACCCTTTAAAACTTAAATAAATAGACATTAATAAAGCTGGCGGCAGCCATAATGCGCCTGCCCATTGGGTAAATTTTTCTGCCTCAGGCAATCGCCCAACAAAGACATAGCAAACAGTATTGAAAACAAGCCTGTAATGGCAACTACAATTGATGTAATACCAAAATATTGATGCAACTCCGCCAGCCCAATCGCCTTCCAGCCTAAGGAACTAACATTCAAAGTAAAAAACATGTAGCTTATTATGGTAAAAAAATAAATAAGAAAAATACGGTCTTTTAGCCTAAAATAAATTAACAAATTATAAATAGCTAAGCCAAGCATGATCCCCATTAAAGAACCGTAAAACAGATATTTTTTGAGTGTCTGATCGGTCCAATCTTCTAACTGCCAAACCTTTAGTGGAAATATATAAGCACTATAGCTGGTTGCTCGCCAATAAAGAGTGATAGCGGGTTCAGAATTAAAGTTAAAAGGCAGCAAGTATTGAGGGTTAGCCTCACTTCGAGTGGTGAGCAAGCTCATTTTAGTTGATTTTTCAACCGTATAATTGCCTTTTTCATCAGGCGAATAAAACCACAATTCAGGAGGGGTAAATAAGGAATAATCAATCCACCAGCGTTTAGGCGTATTTGGCGTTCGCTCAAGTTTTAAACGAAACCAAACCGGATGGGGAATCTGCGCTAATACAGTACGCCCTTGGCAAGCCGTAAAATCTGCCTTGAAACGAACCTCATCAAAACTCATTTTTTCTGAAGAATCAATAAAATACTCTAACTGCCCATTGATTGCAGCCCCGCTGCTATTTGCGTTCAAAACGAAAGGTGAAGTCGGCTGATTTGCCATAATCGACGAGGACAGGCCGCACAAAAATAAGGCAATAAGCAATTTAAGCATATATTGTTATTTAAATATTTTTTAAACGAATAGTCCATTTTAAAATAATATTTATAAATAACAAATAAAAAAACAAAACAATGAAAAATAAAAAAATTACTTACTAATTTTAACGCGAATCAATAGAAAACTGACAGAAAATAGATCATAAACGGAGGATATTCGGAGCATAAAAAAGACACATTGATAAAAGGCACCCAGATATCGTACGAGCCTTGCTTGCAGCGCCCCTAAGTAGCGATGGCTAAGTTATTGTTAATACCTTAGCCTCCAAAAACGCACTTTAATAAACCCACCTAAGGGTAGGGCTAGACACAATTTTGTGCCCGCCCTACAACGGGGCTTCAGCCAAACACTGCGGATGATTAAACGCGTACGCCCGCAGCCTAAGCCCCCTAAACTAACTACCCCATTTGCCCCCACGACGGCTTTTGCCAACGCTGGTGGGGCGACGGCTGGTGTTTTGTTTTTGCAGCAGCTGGTCAATTTTCTCTGAAGTGGATTGCATCAAAGATTCGGCCATTTCACCACTCGGGAAGGTATCCGGCATTCTGAACCCCAGCCAAGCATAGGCAGAATAGAGCTTGCAGGTGTCTTCTAAATATTGCAGCTCATTACGCCCGCCCAAGCCATCCATGCGCAGCAACGGCACGGTTTTGCGCTTGGCTCTGGCTTGTGTCCAGTCTTTAAATGCCGATTCAAGCATGGCAAATTTGGTGGAGATTGGACAAAGGCTAAATACAAATCGATCAGTTAACGGCAAGAGTAGAGTATCTAACCAGCGGGCTTTTTCGATTTGTTCGCTTAAATTAGCCGGTAAGAAAAACTCATCATGCACATTAATATGCTTAGCAAATAGCTCTAGTAGCGGCTGCAATTTGGTTTCGCCGGTTGCGCCTGAAATCTGCTGCAAATAATCAAGGTTAGGGGAAACAAAAAAGCCAGTTGCGGGTAAAGGCTCTATTTTTTGCTTGAGTAACTCGGCAATCATTTGGTGCGTTTTAGCATCTAAGCCCGCTACAAAACCCGCCTCATGCTCACCAAAGCGCCCTGCCCGTCCGGCGATTTGCTTGGCCAGCGATGCGGCAATCGTGCCCTCGGCGTAACCATCCCATTTATTGGCGGTGGTAAAAATAATCCGCCTAGCTGGGGTATTCAAGCCCATACCGATTGCGTCGGTGCCAACCACAATTTTGGTAGTGCCATCGATAAATCGCTCGGCCTGAGCTTGGCGCACTTCGGGAGATAAATTGCCGTAAATGGCAGAAACCTTAAAACCCTGCTCGATGGCTTGATCACGCCAGTTCAGCACTTCGCGGCGAGAAAAAGCAATCAGTACATCGCCAGCTTGCAAATTAGATAGCGAACCTAGCGGTTTTTTCTCCATCTCAAGCGGCGACATGCGCTCTAATTTGCGCACTTCCAGTGTGCCGCCTACGCGTTTTACTAGGGATTCGATGGCAGGCTGAGCCTCTAATGCGCCCAGCAAATACACTGTGCTGGCCGGTACGCCGCATACGGCTGCTGTCCAAGCCGCACCGCGATCCTGATCTTCTAAAAGTTGAATTTCATCAATCACCGCCACCTCAATCATCCGATTGGGGTTAAGCATTTCTACCGTGCTGGCCACGTGGGTGGCCTCTGGATGCAGCTTTCTTTGCTCGCCGGTAATTAAACTCACCGCCACGCCCGCGTCGGACAGGCGACGATAGTTTTCTAAAGCCAGCAAGCGTAACGGGGCCAAATACACGCCCGATTTGGCTTTAAGTAAATGCTGCATCGCTGCATGGGTTTTGCCCGAATTGGTTGGACCTAAGATGGCAATAAAGTGCCGAGGCATCGCCTGCGCCACAGTAAAGGATTCGGGGTAAAGCGATAAATTGACCGCATTATGGGTTTTATCCTCTTGCCGCGTGGCCGTTTTGCCGAGTTTTTGTGCGGCAATCCGATCCAAGGCCAATTGGCAGCGAAACCGCGCCAGCTCATACTTAGCTTGAAACGCGGTCAAAGTACTCGTTGGGTCTAACTCAAAATCATTGGCAATCGCCAGCACTTGCTCAGCGCAGCGTAATAACTGAGCCTCAAGCTTGGCACGGGCCTCATCATTCCAACGCGCTTTAAGCATGTCAAAACGCGCCGCAGTATCCATCTTGCGCCACTTACTGGTCTTACCTAAAAAACCTTCATCGGGCACCAGATGATAAGCCATCTTCCGCCCGCCCAGCTCAATTTCCCCCTGCACCGATACGGCATAGCAGCCATCGGTGGTCACCAGTGTGGCGTGATGCAACTGAAGGTAATTATTGATTTGCAGGATTTCTGGGGTGTCGATCAGGGGTTCAGTCATGGCTTCCTACGATTAATATAAATGGCATGTGCCTATCAGCGGCGAAGTATACAGCCTACAACCATCCCTGAGGGTCAGGCACGTTCATCCTCCAGCCATTCCCGCCACACGACTAATGCCACGGCCAAAATAACTGGCCCAATAAATAGCCCCACCAAACCAAACGCAGCCAAGCCCCCTAAAACACCAAATAAGGCGAGGACAAAAGGAATATCAACCACACCAGACAGCACCAAGGGCCGAACAATATTATCCACCCAAGACACCACCAACACGCCCCATAGAAACAAGCCCAGAGCTGCCAACTCGTTCCCAGTAAAAAATAAATACACGGATGCCGCGCCCCAAACCACAGGCGTGCCAAAAGGGATCATGGCCAACACCACCGTCACCGCCGCCAGCGCAATTGGTGCAGATAAGCCCGCCACCCAATAACCCAGGCCCGCGACAAGACCTTGAATCAACGCTGTTAGCACAATGCCATAAACCACAGCACGCGTAGTAAGAGCCACTGCATCTAAATAGGCATCCGCCCTAGCGCCAAGCAGGGAGAGAAAAATAACCCTCACTTGGCGCGACACGCTTTGCCCATGTAAATAAACAAAAAACAAGGTAAACAGCGCCAATACTAGCTTGAGCACGTTCTTGCCTAGCCCGCCAAGTAATACGGGGAGGTAGTGATTTAAACTGCTGAAGTGCATTTTTAGCTGCTGCTGAAATTGAGTAGGGTCGGCCAGCATATTATTGAGCCACGCCAGTAGCTCCTGCCCAATAAAAGGCAGATGCCCAATCATCGCTGGGGGGCGCAAACGCCCAGCGGCCATTTCTACGCTAATGGTATGCAGCAGTTGCCCGCTTTCTGTACGCAGTAAAAACACCAGCCAAGCAAGGGGCAATACCACCAGTGCCGACATTAAAAAGGTCAGCAAGCTTGCGGCGAGTAAAGATCGCCCTCCCATTAGCTGGTTCACCCTTAAATACAACGGCCATGATGCAAAAGCCAAGATAGCCGCCCATAGCATAGGGACTAAAAAGGGGCTTAAAACCACCGTCACAGCAAGCACTAAGGCCGTCAAAAAAGCCCCAAGCAACAACCGGCGTATTACGGGACTACTCGTAAATTCACGCATTGTTAAAATTTCTCGGCTCGAATCACTTCCACATCTTGCAGATACGCCACCATGGCAAAGTTAGCAAAATAATGCTCTTGCAAAAATAGCAGCGTACTTTCAGCCTGCTGACGCGGCAAAATCATTTCAACGCGTATATTGGCCGATTTACCCCAAGCGCCATCTCTTAGACCATGCATGCCGCGGCCACGCGCATCAGATATCGTGTAGGCCTTGATGCCTAATTGCTGAAGATCGCGCAGCAATACCTGCTCCACCGCAGCCTCCGTGATTGCAGTCAGCAAGGTACGCCGCTCTGTATGAATAGTCATTAAAATACTCCGTAAAAATGCGTGGCCAAGCGATGATATAAAGGGATCCCAAACACCACATTAAATGGGAAAGTCACACCTAAAACAGCAGCAAGTGAAATAACTGGATTAGCCTCAGGCACGGCTAAACGCATCGTGGCTGGCACTGCAATATACGAAGCACTGGCGGCCAAAGTGGCAAGTAAGGTAAGCCCACCTACAGATAGGCCCAGCAATAAGCCGCAGCACAGACCCAGTGCAGCAGAAAACAACGGCATTAGCACGCCAAACGCTAAAATAAAGGCTCCGCGTTTTTTAATTTCATCAAACTGGCGGCTCACAATCAGGCCCATTTCTAGTAGAAACAATGCCAATACACCTTTAAATAACTCAAAAAATATCGGCTTGATTGGCGCTAGCCCTTCAGGCCCTGCGGCCCAACCAATAGCCATCCCGCCAAGCAACAACACGACGCCTTTACCTAGAAAAGTTTCGTGCGCCAACTTACCCCATTGTGTGTCTTTGCCCATACCACGCACCAGCACAATCCCCACCAAAATTGCGGGAATTTCCATAACAGCGAGAAAAATCACCATTTGCGATTCAAACGCAATCTGGCGACTACTTAACCAATTCACACCAACAGCATAAGTGGCAACGCTGACCGAGCCATAATGCGCGGCCATAGAGGCTGCATCGGCCCTATTTAGCCTGCCAAAACCTTTCAGCGCAGCAAAGCCCACTAAGGTCAGTACCGCACCAAGGCTAATCACTAAAGCGAGCTGTGGTAAAAGCGGCAAGATGGGCTGTTGTGCCAGTCCTAATCCACCTTTTAAGCCAATAGCAAGCAATAAAAAAACTGCCAGCGACTCATACAAAGCCGCTGGCAGTTTTAAATCAGAGCGCATGAGCCCTGCAGCAAGTCCAAGCAAGAAAAACATCACAACAACATCAATCATTCACTCATCCTAACAAAACGCGGCTCAGCCCCCTGTGGACTGCTCCTTCACGTTTGAAAAAAGAAGCTAGGCCAGCTAGCTTCTTCGCGGCAAACAAGGTGATCAGCGATTACGCGTTAGATATAAGCTGGCTGCCACACTACCGGCAATTAATAGACCGACTACTGAAAGTGAGATTGCAATCGGCATATGATACCAAGGCATAATCAACATTTTGCTACCAATAAAAGCCAATACCAAGGCCAAGCCATATTTGAGTAAATGAAAACGATCAGCCATATCCGCCAATAGGAAATACAGCGCCCTTAAACCTAGAATCGCAAAGATATTTGAAGTAAACACAATAAATGGATCAGTCGTAATAGCAAAAATAGCTGGAATTGAATCCACCGCAAAGACTAAATCTGATACTTCAACCAAAATCAGCACTAAAAATAGCGGGGTAAAATACAGTACACCATTTTGCTTAACCGTGAACTGCTCGCCATGGTGCGTTTCCGTCACCCGCAGGTATTTCTTAGCCAACCTAAGCACGGGGTTTTTGGTCATATCCGGCTCTGAATCCACCGTAAACAACATTTTGAGCCCTGTTACCAGTAAGAAGAAACCAAACAAATACAGCACCCAGCTAAATTCACGCACTACCCATGCGCCAGCCAAAATCATAATAGCCCGCATCACGATCGCGCCAAGCACGCCGTAAATTAACACCCTGCGTTGGTACTCTGCAGGCACACTAAAGGCTGAGAAAATCAATAAAAATACAAACACATTATCAATTGAGAGCGATTTCTCAATCACATAGCCAGTCAAGAACTCCAACGCTTTACGATCAGCAATCTCTGCACCGACCGTGCCATTGAGATACCACCACATCCCTGCATTAAATAATAAAGCCAAACTGATCCACACCAAAGACCAACTCGCAGCCTCTTTAATGCTGACCTTATGAACCTTATTGCCGCCGAATACAAATAAATCAAGGGCCAACATCACCAATACAAAGCCAATAAAACAGGCCCACATCCACGGCTCACCGATTGAAACGGCTGCATTCATACCTACCCCCTCATTTATAAAAATCAATGTTTTAACTTTAGTGCCAAAATCCGCTCACTAAGCAAGGGATGCGACATAAATAAATGCTTCATGCCAATCCCGATACTTCCTGCGATGCCTAAAGCAGCCTCAGGCTGTACTGGCCTAGGTACGCCATCCAAAAACTCTAATGCGGCAATCATGGCGGCATTGCCAGACATTCTTGCCCCGCTTACATCAGCTAAAAACTCAATACGGCGCAAGAACCACATCACCGCCAATGCTGCCAGCACTAAGCCCATCGCAAGCACCGCAATAAACACAGCCACTTCGGCCCACCCGTAAAAATGTGATCTGGCATATTGATTAGCCATAAAACAGGCCGATAGCACCACTAAAATATTGGCTATACCTTGCATTGCAATTAACTTAGTCATATCCGCATTAGCGATATGGCTGACTTCATGAGCCAGTACTGCTTCTGCTTCATACCTAGGTAAACGCCACAATAATCCAGAAGAAACAGCAATTAAGGCATGGTGCTTTGATAATCCTGAAGCAAAGGCATTGATATCAATTGAATCGTAAATAGCCACCGCTGGGCCACGAATACCTGCCAGTTTAGCCTGCTTTGCCACCGTAGCAAGCAACCATGACTCTGCTGCATTACTAGGAATTTTGAGCGGCGTGGCCACCAATAATTGCTGCGCTTTATGCTTTGAAATAGCAAATGCAAGCAAAGCTGCGCCCAAGTACATGACCGCATAAAACAAAGCAAACGGATAAAAATTTAAAACATTAAAAAAAGGCCATAGAGAGCAAATGCTGAACGACAACAACAGCACAAGCACCAAGTTACTTAAAAAAAACACCTTCAGCCTTTTCATGATCCACTCCTTACATTGCTACCAGCCCTAGGGCTGCTCGCCCCAATGGCAAGTTCTTCAATGTAAGCTTACTGTGTTTAGCCTTCACACTTTAAACTAGCGTAGAAATTGAGTTTGTGAGCGGTCGGTCAGTATTTTTCTTACTTTAAAAATTTAAAAATCCACTAAACAATCTACACAAAACCAACACCTATCTAGCATATTCACACAGAAAAACTGAATAAAAATCAACAATTTTGGTCAAATTAATAGCAATAATTTTATATTAACCTTATCTTTCCACAAAGAAAATCAGATTATTATTGATTAATAGTTCGTAAAAAACTGATCATTGAGCCAATAAGCATGATGAATTACAAGCAGCTTTACTATTTTTGGAATGTGGCCAAAGTGGGTAGCATTACTCGTGCCGCCGAGCAGCTTCACCTCACCCCGCAAACCATAAGTGGCCAAATTTCAGAGTTAGAAGCCTCCTTAGGTACTGATTTATTTCGCCGTGTAGGCAGGCGGCTGGAGTTAACCTCAGCGGGCAAACTGACGCAGACGCAGGCCGAAGAAATATTTCAGATTGGCAATCAGCTAGAGCAATCGTTAAAAAGTGGCGCAGCTAGCCCAGAATTAGTTTTTAAAGTAGGCGTAGCCGATGCCGTACCCAAATCCATTGCCTACCAGCTTTTAGCTCCTGCTATTACGCTGGCGGAGCCGGTGCGCTTAATTTGCTATGAAGATAAACTTGAGCGCCTTTTTGCCGAGCTGGCCATCCATAAGCTTGATTTGGTGATTGCCGATCAGCCCCTCCCCTCAGAGCTGGGGGTGAAGGGTTATAACCATGCCTTAGGCAAATGTGGAATCGCTTTTTATGCGGTGCCCGAGCTTGCCGCGCGTTATCGCAATGGATTTCCGCAATCGCTAAAAGATGCTCCCGTGCTTTTCCCTGGCGATAAAGTAGCAATGCAAGCGCCGCTTTTACGTTGGTTTCAAGAGCAAGGAATGAGCCCAAGAATAGTGGGGCAATTTGACGATAGCGCGCTAATGAAGGCTTTTGGCAAAGCCGGAGCAGGGATTTTTGCTGCGCCCGCCATTATGGAAGAAGAAATCCTCAACCAACACGGTGCCCAATTGATCGGCCATGCTTCAAGCGTGCAGGTAAACTATTTTGCCATCTCAGTAGAAAGAAGGCTTAGCCACCCAGCAGTATTGGCGGTAAGTGAGGCAGCAAGACAATCGCTATTGATGCAGAAAGAATAACAATTAAATACTTACAACAGATTGAATCCAAGACTATTTTTAAGCTATGTTGCGTCTAGGTCTACAGTTCACCTAGGCGTCGCCGCTTCATCTTGAAGCACGCTAAACCTGTTATGGCGAAAAACATTGAAACTTTTGCTTGGCCCGAACCCTAGTGCCAAGCCGTAATGGCGACCAGCGGCAGTCTCAGCGACTTCGGCACGACAGGAGAATTCGACCATGTCGCGCACCACCTATCCTTTTTATACCTCTGATATCTCTACCCTAGCCCGCTCATTAAAGCAGCAATGGGCTGCAGAAACTGCCGCCCCCAGCCACTTACAAATTTTAAATATGCTGGCGCGTGCTGCGGGCTTTAGTAATTTTCAGCATTTGCGCGCCGCCGCAGAAGCCCCGGCCCCCTTAGCGGCCAGCACGCAATCAGTGCTCACAAAACGTCTACTTAGGCATTTTAATGAACAAGGACGCTTAATTCGCTGGCCTAAGAAATTTTCCGAGCAACTACCCTGCCTATGGCCGGTGTGGGCCAATATTCCGGCAGCAACAGAGATGACAGAAAAGGCCGCCAATGAGTGGATTAAATCTGCAGAAGCCATTAGAGACCACGTCCTACTGCGCCGTGAATTGGTGAACGACCAACTCATCACCCGCACACCCGATTGCCGCGTTTACCAGCGGCTGGAGCAGGATATTCCTAACGAATTGGCTGATTTTTTGGCTGAAATACAAAAACGCAAGGGGATAATGATCACCTAAATCACCGGAGGGGGAATAGTGCCTATCATGCTAACTTATATGTTTATTGGGTGAGCAAGATAAATCGCCTTTGCCCCTCCCATAGGTTAGATATCTTCACGTTGATGCTCAAAGTGAGAGGATAAGATTAGAGCCGCCCAGGGCAAACTCCACCCAAACGGCTCTATGCTGGATTACGATTCAATCCCCACGCAATGGAGCTAGGTCCGCCGTATTTTGGCAATTGATATTACCCACGGCCCAATAGCTCTCCCCTAGCCAAGCTTTGGCATATTTATGCACCAATTCTGGGGTGTATTGCGAATAATCCGTGGCATTGCCAACTAAAGAAGCATCACGTAGCCAATTCCAAGAAATATATTGTGCATGCTGCATAGGAAAATCTGCTCTTTCTTTTTGCTGCTTAATTAATATGCTTTGGATATTTTTAATTTCCTCTAGACTAGGTGCTTCTTTACGTAAACGGGCGATTTCATCCACGGTTATTTTTGCGGCTTGATCACATTGCTTAATATCAGTTTGATAATTTAATTTTATCAATAAACCTTGCCAAGCATTTAACTCGTAATTACTGTAAACCCCATATGTTTCCCCGCTATTTTCACGTAAAGCCTGCCAAAGCCGCTGCTGCAATAACTGGCTAAGGAAATCAGCCATATCCGCGCTAGCAGACGTTGCAGGTACCGGAATATAAGCATGCCAAACGCGGATGGCGCGTTGCTCCTGCATGGTTTGGTGTAGTTCATTACCACGGCCATGAGCTAAAGCTTCAGGCTTAAATGAACTCACTGGCTGGGTGGGCAAACTTGCAATATATTTTTCAATCCACTGCTTAGTTTGCGCTTGCTTATTGAGCCCCGTAAATACAAAACGGAATGCGCGTGGATTACCAAATAACCTATCCCGTGCGGCAGAAAAGTCTGCTAAAGAAGCATCAAATTGATAATCCAGCCAAAAGCTAGGATATGGCCAGTTTTCACCATAATGCTTTTCATTGAGCCACATATAAAGAGACTGCCAATTGGCTTTAGCCTGCTGAAAAGACAGCACCATACTTTGTTTATGCACCGCCGCATCGTCTCTTGGCGCAGTCCATAATAAGTATTGCAATTGCAAGAATTGTTCTAGATCTTGCACGCTAGTTTCACCGCTAAAGCCATGCTGATCTGCGGCAATAAACGGCTGTAATTGCAGCGAAGCAGCCGCAAGCTGCTGTTTTAATTCAGCACCACTCCACTCACCTAATCCGGCCTCTAATATGTAATCAGTGAGAGACAAACCGGCTGGGCCTAGTTTTTTTCCTAAAGCGGCCATGCCCCCTGAAGATCGGGCAGAGAAACCCACTCTGTCATTCGCATTTTTAGCGGGGGTGGCAAGGACTTCAATACCATTACTTAAAATAAACAGCGTGCCCCCCGTTGCAGAGTCAAATTGCTCGCTAATGATTTTTCCTGGCTGCGGCTGTTTACTTAATAAAGGCTTATCGATCTTAAGCAATGTGGTGTTTTCTAGTGTTTCAGCTTGCACCGCATCAACAATATTTTGCGCCGTACTATCCAAAAATAAGGAATAGCTAGTCACAGCAGGGGGCAGCAATACGGTAGCCAGCTGATCTGGCAAGCCTAATAACCGCTTGAGCTCAACCTGTAGATCCTCTGGCTTGATTGCAGCAAATAATATTTTTTGCTGCTGTAGCGAGCCTGCTAAATCTCTGGCAGATTGCCCATATTGCACGTGCATTTGCAAAAGAAAGGCCCAATCCAGATGATTAAGCTGAGTGGCTTGCAGTTTTTGCCATCTCGCAAAGGTCTGGTCTAGCTCTTGCTGGGTAAAGCCAAAGCGCTTGGCTCTTTCAAACTCACGATATAAGGCCTGTAAAGCCTCTTTCATTTGCTTATCTTTAACCATCACAGAAAAACTAAACTCGGGTTGCCGTGTAGGAAGACTTAATCCATGACCATTCACCCAACTGGATTCTAAGATTGGGCTTTCTTTGCTCGCCGCTTGGCTAAGCAAACGCTGATGAATTAAATCGCCCAATAAGCCGCGCTTAAAATGGGCTAACTCCGTGTCCACACTCCAACTTAACTCCGCCGGCAGAATCCATCCCCAGCCTACAACCGGATGCGCTATGCTCCACACGTCTCGGTGGCTAAAAAAACGTAAGCCTGGGCTTTCAGCGGGGATAGGATAGCCATTGGGTAAATCGCCTTTTGCCACACCGGCAAACAACTCTTTTATTTTTTCTTCAACTTCTAGTGGTTTCACATCACCCGCCACAATCACCGCCATACGCTGAGCTTGATACTCGCGCTGATAAAAGGCTTTAATCTTGGCTAAGGGAATATTTTTAACAACATCGACATCCCCTATCGCCATCTGTAGATGATATCGCTCTTGGGGATACATGACTTGAAACAAGGACTGATAAAAATCCGTACTCCACTGGCTTTGCCGGCCCTCATCCAGCACCACTTCCCGCTCTAGCTCTAATTCCGCCGCATCAAGCTCAATGCCAGCAGCCCAATCAGCCAATAATTGCAAAGCCTGAGGCGCGGCATCGCTAGCCACGCTGATCTGATAAATCGTGTTTTCATTCGAGGTAAAGGCATTAAAATCACTGCCAATGCGCATGCCTTGGCTTTCTAAAAATGCTTTTAATTGCTGAGGGGAAAAATGCTTAGTACGGCGAAACGCCATATGCTCTAACAAATGCGCTACACCGCGCTCTTCTTTGGCCTCGCTCATGGAGCCCACATTCACAATCAGCCGTAATTCAACCTTTGCGGCCGGTGAGGCATTCGGTTTAATGAAGTACTTCAAACCATTTGTAAGCTGACCATGGCGAATATCCGCCGCCAACACAGGAAGCTGTTCTACTGCATTGCTCGCCGCAGATGCGGCCACATTCAACAACAATAATAAGCATGCACTGACTATATTTTTCAAAACTAGCACCGTATACTTTTAGAGGGAGAAAATACTACGGCAGTTATAAGAAATTATCAACCTTCCATTGATCCTATTTAGCCCTTCCTTCGTAGCTGTAAAAATCAAGACTAAGCAAGTCGGTTTAACACCTACTGATCTAACCCGCCCATGCACAGATATTTAATCGCCAAATAATCATCCATCCCGTAATGGGAGCCTTCGCGGCCTAAACCTGATTGTTTTACCCCACCAAAAGGGGCAATTTCATTTGAGATTAAGCCGGTGTTAATCCCCACCATGCCATATTCCAAGGCTTCGGCCACACGCCAAACACGGCCAATATCACGGCTATAGAAGTAGCTGGCCAATCCAAACTCGCTCTCATTTGCCATCGCGATTACTTCTGCATCGCTATGAAAACGAAATAAAGGGGCTAATGGGCCAAAGGTTTCTTCTTTTGCCACCAACATGCTGCTATCTACCCCTGCCAGCACCGTTGGCTCAAAGAAAGTTTGCCCCAGCGCATGACGCTGACCGCCTAATAGCAGGCTTGCTCCTTTTTGCAGTGCATCAGCAATATGCGCTTCGATTTTTTCTACCGCAGCTTCATTAATTAATGGGCCTTGATCTACGTCTGGCTCTAACCCATTCCCTACTTTTAAGCGGCTGACCGCAGCAACTAATTTGGCGGCAAAAGCATCGTAAACGTGGTCATGCACATACAGGCGATTAGCACAGACGCAGGTTTGCCCTGCATTACGATATTTAGACGCCATCGCCCCCAACACGGCCGCATCTAGATCTGCATCTTCAAACACAATAAAAGGCGCATTTCCACCCAGCTCTAAAGACAGCTTTTTGATGGTTGGGGCACTTTGCGCCATCAAAATACGCCCTACTTGCGTGGAACCGGTAAAGCTAAGCTTACGCACCAGCGGGTTACTTGTCATCTCCTCGCCAATTTCGCGAGCCTTGCCTGTAACCACGCTGAGCACACCCGCCGGAATCCCTGCGCGCTCGGCCAATACCGCTAGCGCTAGAGCAGAAAGCGGTGTGCTTTCTGCTGGCTTAATAATCATGGTGCAGCCCGCAGCCAAGGCTGGGCCTGCCTTACGAGTAATCATGGCAGTAGGGAAATTCCACGGCGTAATAGCAGCACATACCCCAATTGGCTCTTTAACCACCAAGAGCCGCTTATCCGCAGCAGGCGTTTGCAAGGTATCCCCACAAACACGCTTGCCTTCTTCTGCAAACCATTCAATAAACGACGCTGCATAGCCAATCTCGCCCCGAGCCTCCGCCAAAGGCTTACCTTGCTCGGCGGTCATAATTGCAGCCAAATCATCCGTATTGTCAATAATCAAATTAAACCAGCGCCGTAATAAGCCACTGCGCTCCTTGGCCGTTTTTTTGCGCCATGATGCCCAAGCCACATTGGCCGCAGCGATCCCCGCCTGCGTTTCTATGCGGCCCATATTCGGCACATAAGCGATCACCTCACTAGTGGCAGGATTACGCACAGCAAAGCGGCCGCCATCCAAAGCATCTTGCCAAACGCCATTGATATACGCTTGCTGACGTAATAGATCTGCATCTTGTAGTTTTAACATAGGTTTTCCTTACACTGCTTAAGCTTGAAACTTCATCACGGTACTGAGCATGGCTTGCTCAAGAATATCTAGGCCTTCATTGAGCAGTGCATCGCTAATAGTGAGCGGAAATAAAAAGCGGATCACATTGCCATAGCTGCCACAGATCAATAAGAGCAAGCCATTTTCTAGCGCCTTAGCCTGCACCTGCTGAGTAAACGCCACGTCGGCGATGCCATTGCAGATAAACTCCAGCCCCACCATTGCCCCCAAACCTCTTACCTCGGCGATTTGCGGCACCCGCTCACGCAAACTGTTTAAACGCATTTTTACGGCCATGCCTAAGGCATTTGCACGCTCGCAGAGTTTTTCTTCTTCGATAATATCCAGCACAGCATGAGCCGCGGCCACCGCGATGGGATTGCCGGCGTAAGTTCCACCTAAGCCGCCGGGGTTAGGCGCATCCATGATTTCGGCGCGGCCACAGACAGCGGATAAGGGCATACCACCGGCTAAACCTTTCGCCATGGTGATTAAATCGGCCTCTACATCGTAATGCTCCATCGCAAACAATTTGCCAGTTCGGGCAAAGCCAGTTTGCACTTCATCTGCGATCAGTAAAATACCGTGTTCATCGCAGAGCTGGCGTAAGACACGCATCAGCTCTACAGGTGCCACATAGAAGCCGCCCTCGCCTTGCTCTGGCTCGATAATGATTGCCGCCACACGGCTAGGCTCAATATCGGCTTTAAACAATTGAGTTAGAGCTTGTAAGGTGTCTGCAACGCTCACACCATGCAGCATATTGGGAAAAGGCAGGTGGTAAACATCGCCAGGAAAGGGGCCAAAGCCTGTTTTATAAGGAGACACTTTACCAGTCAGCGCCATACCCATCATGGTGCGGCCATGAAAGCCGCCATGAAATGCAATGATCCCCGCACGGCCAGTGGCAACCCGCGCAATTTTAACCGCGTTTTCCACCGCCTCCGCACCCGTGGTAAAAAACGCGGTTTTCTTGGCATGCGTGCCTGGCGTGGCCTGATTAATCCGTTCGGCTAATTCCACATACAAGGCATAGGGCATCACTTGATAAGCCGTATGGGTAAAGCGCTCCAGCTGCGCATGCATCGCGGCGATCAATTTAGGGTGGCGATGCCCCGTATTGATCACCGCAATCCCCGCAGCAAAATCGATATAGCGCCGGCCTTCCACATCCCACAGTTCGGCGTTCTCTGCCCTATCGGCATAGATGGCACACATCACCCCCACACCTCGGGGAGTGGCGTGGTTTTTCCTTTCCTGCAACGATGCATTGCTCAACATAGCTTTCATCCTCTGCTTTACTTAGAAAGTTTAATTGCAATAAAGCGCGTACTTAAGTCAGCCCCCTGCTTGCCGACCAACTTTGATTAAACCAGACACACTCCATCCTATCGCCAACTGTAATGTATATGCAAAAGGGACGCAGCAGCCTGCGTCCCTTTTGGGTGATTTTTGTTACTGCTGTTGCACGCGCACTACCAACGGCCATCAGTGGCCGTATGGGAGGGACAAACCCGCAAGATTCTGTAAAACAAAACACCCCATCTACGAGCCCCTAAATTACCCGATCAGCACTCCACAATATTGACCGGCAATTCAATCATATTAATTGCTAGGCCACCGCGGGCGGTTTCTTTGTATTTGGTATTCATATCGCGGCCGGTGTCACGCATGGTTTTGATGACGCGGTCTAGCGATACAAAGTGCTGGCCGTCACCGCGCAGCGCCATGCGGGCTGCGTTAATGGCTTTGATCGATGCCATTGCATTGCGCTCGATACACGGCACCTGCACCAAGCCACCCACGGGGTCGCACGTGAGGCCCAGATTGTGCTCCATGCCAATTTCAGCCGCGTTTTCGACTTGCTCTGGCGTGCCACCTAGCACTTCTGCCAATGCTCCTGCAGCCATGGAGCAGGCCGAACCCACTTCGCCCTGACAACCGACTTCTGCACCAGAGATCGACGCATTGAGCTTAAACAAAATACCAATCGCACCCGCCGTGAGAAAGAATCGCACAATGCCATCATCCGTTGGGTTTGGCGTAAAGCGGGCGTAGTAATGCATAACAGCGGGGATAATCCCAGCGGCACCATTGGTTGGAGCCGTCACCACGCGGCCACCGCCTGCGTTTTCTTCATTCACCGCCAGCGCGTATAAATTCACCCAATCGAGCACCGTGAGCGGATCACGTAGCGCTGCCTCTGGAGAAGCCAGCAGCTTTTGGTACATATCAGCGGCGCGACGTTTTACTTTTAGCCCACCAGGTAAAATGCCCTCATGCTCGCAGCCGCGTTTAACACAGGCTTGCATCACCGACCAGATTTCTAGCAAACCAGCGCGAATTTCGTCTTCGGTACGCCAAGCCAGCTCGTTCTCTAACATGATCTGACTGATGGTTTTGCCGTGGCGCTCACACAGCGCCAATAGCTCGGCACCGCTCTTAAATGGGTGCTTTAGCTCCGTTACGCCAGGCGGATTAAAGCCCGCATCCACCGCCGCTTCATCCACCACAAAGCCACCACCCACCGAATAATAAGCGCGCTTTGATAGGCTCTCACCCGCAGCATCAAAGGCTTCAAAAGTCATACCGTTTGGATGAAACGGCAGAGTTTTGCGCTTATGCAAGATGAGGTGTTCGGCTTCAATAAAGGCAATACTCTGCTTGCCCAGTAGGTTTAGCTTACAGCCTTCGCGGATCGCGGCCACCATTTCCTCAACCTTATCGGTATCCACAAGACGGGGGGATTCGCCTTGCAGACCTAATAAAACGGCGATGTCTGAACCGTGACCCTTGCCAGTGGCCCCTAAGGAGCCAAATAACTCGCTCTTTACTTTGGCAACTTTTTCAAGAAGCCCGTCTTTCTCTAAGCGGCGAGCAAAAGTACGCGCAGCCCGCATCGGGCCTACGGTGTGCGAGCTGGATGGCCCAAGGCCAATTTTAAATAGATCGAAAACGCTGATTGCCATGTTGAGTATCTCTAGTGGTTCTTGCCCAGCCCCATTTCAAATATGGGAATCTCGCCGATTAACAGCGCGGACAAAGTAACGGTTTATAAGTGTATTTTTAAGTTTGAGCGGAGTAAGCGCTTATCGTTCAATCTGAGGTAATAGTCTGACTGGCGCAATCATTCAGCACATCACGGCTATTTATGCATCTAAAATGGGGAGGACAGCAGGGTTAAGCAGGCGATAACAAGCGTTAATAAGGGCTTCACTCAGCGCTGGCTGAGTGAAGCCCTTCTGTCCGTTTGCCTGAGAGATTGCGGCGCGAGGTATCGGCCATGCTTCTTCGGCGAGGCACTTAAGCCTGCTCTCCAGAGTGCTGTGATTCAGTTTTGAGCTGACCATCCCACAATCAAACCAAACCTAGCCATGACAGCTCTTTTGCCTGAGCGTTTTCTGAGCGATTCCCCTTCGGCGCCGCGCCAACTTTCAGCTCACCAAAGCAATTCATAAGCCAGGTGCAATCCATCCTGTCATCGCTACGGAAGGTTCCGGCCTAAACCGGCCAATGCCGCATAGCTGCGCCAATTTAGTGAAGCTTGTGCAGGCTGTCAATTCACGATTAGCCGTAGATCATCAGCCTAAAAAATCATGATAAGTAAGAACAAGAACTGAGAATGCCTAGGCTAGTTCATAGCGTAAATAAGCGCCAATAAAAAAAACAGTATTTCGTTTCAAACAGAATTTGTCATTTTTAAAGCGATACAGTCATCCAATTAAATATAAAGAGATGAACATAAGATCTACACATAAGAAAAAATAGCTGCGCGCTTTTTTGTATACGGTGGATAAAATTTACCCATCAGTCTTCGATTTTTAACGGACCCTACTTAAGCCATCTTTCGGGGTTTAGTGTTTGAGTCCATTGCTTGGCTCAAATAAAACACATTCCGTTGATCTGGCATCTGCCGAGCACTTAGGCAAAAAATGGGCTACATCTTAGACGCCCATTGAATTTAACTTAGCGTGTCAGCCCTTTTATTTAGCGCACTTACGCCCCCCCCAAAAAACAATCAATCCTCACGCCATTTCAGCTTATCGTGCAGGCTGACCACTTCACCAATGATAATCAAAGCTGGCGGCTTAATACCACGTTCGGACGCACGCTGCGGCAGGTTGCTTAAAGTGCCGACTACCACGCGCTGCTTAGCCAGCGTAGCGTTTTCTACCATGGCAGCAGGGGTGTCTGGATTTCTGCCGTGCTTAATTAATTGCTGACAAATTTTTTCTAGCTGCGCCACGCCCATATAGACCACCACCGTTTCAGTGGGGCTAACCAAACGCGGCCAATCGAGCACTACTTCGCCATCACGACGATGGCCGGTAACAAAAGTCACCGATTGCGCATAATCCCTGTGCGTAAGCGGAATACCGGCATAACACGATGCCCCCGCTGCCGAGGTAATACCAGGGACCACTTCAAAAGCAATACCCGCGGCGGCTAACTCTTCAATTTCTTCCCCGCCACGGCCAAAAATAAATGGATCGCCGCCTTTTAAGCGCAAAACTTTTTTTCCTTGCAAGGCATAGCGCACTAAGAGTTGATTAATTTCTTGTTGTGGCACAGCATGATTGTTAGATTTTTTCCCCACATAGACCCGCTCGGCATCACGGCGCACCATATCTAAAATAGGTAAAGACACCAAATTATCGTACAGCACCGCATCGGCTTGCTGCATCAAGCGTAAGGCTCTAAATGTGAGTAAATCAGGATTACCCGGCCCGCAACCCACTAAATACACAGCCCCTTGTAAGGGTGCATCGGCATCGGCTTTAATCGAATCGCTTAATGCCTGACGCGCAGCAGCATGTTGGCCTGCAAACACCATATCGGGAATCGGCCCTGCGAGAGTTTTTTCCCAAAATTGCTTACGGGCATCAGTGCTTACTAGGGTTGCTTTTACTTCATCCCGAAAATCTGCCGCCATCTGCGCTAAATCACCATAGCCGTGTGGGATGAGGGCTTCCAGCTGGGTACGCAATTGCCGCGCCAGTACCGGAACCCCACCCGAGGTAGAAATGGCAATCACGAGGGGTGATCGATCCACAATAGCTGGCGTAATAAAACGGCAGCTAGCGGGATCATCCACCGCATTCACTAAAATACCGCGCGCTTCACAGGCTTCAAAAACCTGACGATTCACTTCCTCACTATCCGTTGCAGCAATGACGAGCCTTACATTTTGTAGCTGTGCCTCACAAAAAATTTCGGCTAAATAAATAAGCTTGCCAGCCTCGGCGGCACTCGCTAACTCCTCACAGAGCTGAGGGGCTACCACCGTGATTCTCCCCCCCGCAGCGGCCAGTAAGCGGATTTTGCGTGCAGCCACATCGCCACCGCCAATAATTAAGCAATTTTGTTCATGTAAATTTAGAAAAAGTGGGAAGTAATCCATACTGAAGCAACCTTTGTAACCTTAAATTCAATTAGGCTGTAGTTTGAGCTAGGCTTTCTGTATTTGCAAAATCACATTCAGCTATAGATATGATCTAAATCAAATATAGAAAGTCACGCCTCATGTTTACTAACATCAAGCCAATATGCCATCTGCATTCATTTGCCACCTAGGAGTTATCTATGAAACAAGCCATTTTCTTGTTAAGCCTATTTTTTGTAAGCAGCGCCTATGCCATCGCCCCCGCAGATTTAGCCAAGGCCAAAAACTGCTTCGCCTGTCATGCAACAGATAAAAAACTCATTGGCCCATCTTATAAGGACGTGGCCGCTAAATATAAAGGCGACGCCAGTGCAGTAGGAAAGCTGGCTGATAAAATCAAGAAAGGTGGTAGCGGCGCTTGGGGCACAATGCCTATGCCGCCCAATGTAGTAAGCGACGCTGAAGCGAAAGATTTAGCTAAATGGGTATTAAGTATTAAGTAACACCCATATTATGCACAACGACTCATGTTCACGAAAAACACTCAATGCACGAAATAAAATCGACAAAAGACCTCGCACCTGCTCGATTTGTTTTTCATCTGGGCATTTAGTTTGCTTTACATCCTAAGGGATTGGCTTAGCGTTTGATTGTTTAAATACAACAAAAATTGCTCGAAAAGTAGCATCTACTCATGTTTTTTGTGTATTTCGTGGACGACGTATTTTGTGATCTCGCAGAGCAACATCAAGTCTTTGGCAAGAAAAAGCATACCCGTGTATTCATATGTCAGCGGCAAGATCAAATAGAATAAATGGGTAATTTACCTGCTACTGTATATCAATAGATCACGCTAGACTGGGGTATTCTGAGCATCCCTGCTCATTTAAATCCCCACTATGAGTTTATCTATGCGTTGGTCATTTTTTTGCTTTATAACCAAACAAAAAAATGACTATATTTAATTTATTTAACGAGATTGCTCCATGCGTATCATTTTAATTCCCCTCCTTTTATTGCCCCTCTTGGCTCAAGCTGCAGTATTGAGCCCTGGCGCTGCCATAAACGCTATCAGTGGGCAGCGCATGCTAACCCAACGCATTGTGAAAGCCTATTGTCAGCAAGGTCGAGGAATTCACAGCAATGCTGCAAAGTTACAAATTAACTCATCTATTACCCAGTTCTCTACCCAGTTAAGTAATCTTTTGGAAAGTGTAACAGCGCCAGAAAGCATTGAAGCTTTAAAAAAACAAGAAACGCAGTGGCAAAATATGCGCACTTTAGCGCTCACTCCACCCAAGCCAGAAACAGCCAAGCAGCTAGATGGGATTGCCGAAGTGATGCTATACGATGCGGGCGAGCTGGCAAAACGTTTAGAAGCAGGCATGGGCAAGCCACAGGGTAAATTGATTCGCATTGCTGGCCGTCAGCGTATGCTTAGCCAACGCCTAGCTAAAACAGCTTGTTTAGAAAGTTGGGGTACACAAAACCCCGCACTAAAACAGCTGCAGGCTCAGGCACAAAAAGAATTTTCAGCGGGCTTAGTCACGTTACAAGCAGCCCCCCAAAATTCACGTTCGATAATCGAACAACTCGATCTGGCGCAGATGCAATGGATTTTTTTAGAAAACGCACTTAGTGGGCTAGATAGTAATGCAGATAAAAACATCGCCAGCACTAGTGAGCGTTTATTAGAAGTCATGGATAAGATTACTAATCAGTACGAAAAATTGGGGAACTAGCCTCCGCGATCAGGCACTCAAAACTTAGAGGGTTTGGTGCCTGCCCAAAGGCTTAGCTGCATTTTAAACGGCAACTAAGCCGATATGGCTAAGGTACTTTTGGGATAATCATTTTGCCCATAATGCTCAGCCAGCTTTTGTGCGTTTGGGCTGCGTTTAGCGATTTCTATTTGGGCGGCTTGCGCCATTGACGCGGCCTCGGCCGCAATGGCGCGATCTGCCGAGCTAGGATCAGCAGGGGCTAAAGCGGCTGCTTGAATAATTCTGGCTTTGCTCAGCGTTTCTTCGGGCGTACTACCTGGGCCAACATCAATCTTTACTTCTCCGCCTACCGCATATTGCTTGCCATCTGGCCCTGTTTCCATCGAGTAGATTGCGCCGCTAGTGGCCAAGCCCCCCGCTGCACCTAGGTGCGCCTGTTCATGTTGACGCACCTCCCTATCCTGCTTAGCCAGTTTTTGTATTACTGCCAGCTCCGCATCACTTAAGGGCTCCCCATTGGGTTTAGTTTGCGCGTTGGCCGTTTTAGTTTTATCGGCAGCCTCCCCCTTTGCCGCCAAGGCTTGCTCCTTGGGCGGAAGTGGTTCGTGATATGAAGAAGAGGAAATCCCGCTGATACCAATCATGACTTGTCAATAAATTATGCAATATATATAAATTATACCCCGTTCAAATCGAAAGAAAATAAACCGTTCATCAGTCTATCCTTGTGTTTTTATACGAATTTATGCTTTTGAAATATGAGTGTATCAAAGTGAAATTGATATGCCCATTCATGCCCTACATATTCAAACGCCACACATGCCTTTTGCCGCTAACGCCTGTTCTGGTGCTAAATTTAACTTACATCAATGAAGCTACCATCGCTTGGCACACAGAGGGTGCCCCTGCCAAATGAGCGCAGACAGCCTTGCTTTTTCACAGCGTGTACGCCACCGCACTAAAATGCACTGCCTGCTTATAGATTTTTACGCCACTCGGCCTCTGGCTGTTGCATGAGACTGTGCCACTGCTGGCGCATAGCGGGAAGAAACGCGGGGCACGCTCCGGAAAATTTTTTTCATCAGCATAGCAGCTTGGCAAAGACAGCTCGTCAAAGCCATCGGTTTTCTTGCTGTTAAGTAGAGCTTGCTGGCTGCTGGGGCTGCAATCAGCTAGCAGTGGCATGCCTGACAGCTGCCCCGTATTACATCCCGCCAGGTTACATCGAAGCGGTCTGTGCCCCGCAATCCGTATTTAGCTTTGCCTGCATATAAAGTAATCTTGTAACTATGCGGGCTGACATCGCGGCTACAGGCCTGGCTGTCAGCAATCATGGTTTCCATAACACCATCACCATCCAGATCTGCCACGCGGGTGGCGGCTAGATCGAACACTGCCGCCACATCAAGCGGACACTGTTCCACACCATCCTGCAGCAACCATAGCCGCTGTGGTTTATCGGCACTTAGTAAATAATGAGCCGCATAGACATGAGCATCACGCCCATCAGCAGATCCCTCTTTAGCAGGCTGAGAATCACCCTCTGCGTGGCTAAGCAGCATCATATTATCGCCACTTTTATCTTGCCAGCGTAATGCCTGCAGTAGCTTGCCCTGAATACTCATTCCGGCGGGGATATTTTTTACTTCGCTAGGCAAAGTAAGTGGGGTAGGAACAGGACTGTTATCCACCTGCACCAGCTGGCCAAATTGCTTGTATGCCGTAAGAGCCAGCATCGTTGCGGCAAATAAAAATCGAATCTGGATATTCTCTCTATGCCCAAACTGATGATTCAAACTTTCATGATTCTTTATCAAAAAAGGGCTTTGAGCGCATTTTACGCAAGAGGTAAAACCACGCATCCCTTCAGCTCGCAAATATCGCTGTCATTTTATATTCCAAATTATTATATAAATAAAATTTTAAATTCTTTTTAAAGATTTATATTGTCCGGCATGATGCATTCATTACGATTTATTACCAAATTCTGAATCTGAAATATAGATTAACCTAAGTTTTTAATAAAATTTAATAAGAGAATAAATCATGAAACGCTCATTTTTACTAGCTCTTATCCTTACAACAGTTACCGGTTCAGCCTTAGCTGATAAGCTGGATGACATCAAAAAAGCGGGTGTACTACGTGTAGCCGCTTTTGACAGCAACCCGCCTTTTGGTTTTGTAAACGAAACCAGCCGCCAGTTGGTGGGCTTTGATGTGGAAATCGCTCAAGCGATTGCTAAAAAGCTGGGGGTAAAGCTAGAGTTGTTGGCAACGAATCCGGCCAATCGCATTCCACTTCTTACCGCCAATAAAGTGGATTTGGTCGCGGCTAACTTTACGGTTACCGAAGAGCGCCGTAAGCAGGTTGAATTCAGCACGCCATATTTTGCAACCGGGCAAAAGTTTATCGCCAGAAAAGGCGTGCTTAAGACGCCAGCAGATATTGCCAAGCTGCGTATCGGTGTAGATAAGGGCACCACGCAAGAAACCCTGCTGCGCGAAAAATATCCAAGCACACCGGTGGTGGCTTATGACGATACGCCATTGGCTTTCACCGCGCTGCGTAATGGAAATGTGCAAGCCATTACCCAAGATGACGCCAAGCTACTGGCATTGCTGGCCAATGCGCCGGACAAAACTAAATACGAGATCTCCCCTTTTGCATTGACGCGTGAATATCAAGCCATTGGTATCCTGCGTGGCGAAGAGCGCCTGAGCAAAGAGGTGAACGACGCCTTGCTGGAGCTAGAAAAATCGGGTCAGGCAAAGAAGATTTACGATCACTGGTTTGGCCCAAAAAGCCGCGCAGCCTTGCCGCGTGATTTTAAGATTGGTGACAAGGCTTAATTAAGCGATTCTCTCTCTAAGCCTTGTAAGCATGCTGTTTACAAGGTCGCTGGAAGTGTTTTTTTGTAGGTGTAGTAAACAGGTATGGGTGATTTTCGGATGAAATGGGCAGTCCCGCAATGAGCTGTATCTGCGCTTTAGACATTGTTTTATCTCCTGGCATCGACATTCTCGATTTTTAGCGCAAGGGTTCGCCCTTGCGCATTTTTTTATTGGAGTAAGGGAAATGAATCCCCCCGCATGGCTGGGCAATGGCTGGCTGGATTGGCCGCATATTCTGACGCTGGGCCAAGGCTTGCTGATTACCTTATTACTCTCTGTGGCCGTGATTTTCACCGGCACGATTGCTGGCGTGCTGCTGGGCATTGCCCGTCATCAGTCAGGCAGCCGGATTTTGGCGCTGCCGCATCATCTGATCCGCAATATCCCGCTGCTGGTGCAAGTGCTGTTTTGGTATTTTGCCGTGGGCTCCTTGCTGCCCGAGGAGTGGATGCTCTGGCTCAATAGCCCGCATGTGCTCTGGCAGGCAGGAGATATTTTCCTTGGCCTGCCCTCGTTTGAGTTTATCGCCGCATGGGTAGCCTTATCGCTCTACGCCATGGCGTTTATTGCCGAAGATATCCGCTCTGGCATGAATGCTGTGGGCCAGGGCCAATGGAGTGCAGGGAGGGCCCTGGGGCTGCGCCCATTGGATGTTTTGCGCTGGGTGATCTGGCCGCAGGCGATTAAAACCGCATGGCCGCCGCTATTAGGGCAATGGCTGAACACCATTAAAAACACCTCGCTCACGATGGCCATCGGCGTGATGGAGCTCTCTTACCGCTCCCGCCAGATCGACGCCCAAACCCTGCTGACATTTCAATCTTTTGCCGTGGCCAGCGTGTTTTATGTGCTGCTGATTGTGCTGGTGCAGCGCAATTTGGCAGGCCCCGTGGCCAAACCCCTGCGGAGGTGGGCATGAATACCGCCGTGATTAGCAATAATCTGCTGTTCTTTTTTGTTGGCGCTTGGCCTAACGGCCCGCTGGGCGGCATCGCCCTTACGCTGATTTTGGCATCCAGTGCCGCCATCCTCGCCAGTATTTTAGGGCTGGTCTGGGGCATCAGCCTCACGCTCAGTCAGGGCTGGCTGCGGCGGATTTTGCTGGCAGTCTGCGAGCTACTGCGCGCTATCCCCGTTTTGCTGCTGATTTTTTGGTGCTACTTCTTACTGCCGATTGCCTTTGGCATCGATATCCCCGGCGTGCTCACCGTGATTGCCGCGCTGTCACTGGTGTCTGGCGCATATCTCGCCTACACCGTGCAATCGGGCATCCGCGCCGTGCCGGATGGCCAGTGGGAAGCCGCTCACGGCAGCGGCCTGAACCGCAATCAAGTCTTACGCCTCGTCATCCTGCCGCAAGCCCTAAGAGTTGTGCAGCCATCCTTTGTGAATCAGTGGGTAGTGCTGGTGAAAGACACCTCGCTGGCCTATATCGTCGGCGTGGCCGAATTTACCTTCGTCGCCAGCCAAGTCAACAGCCGCGAGCAAGTCTACCCGCTGGAAGTCTTCGGCTTTATTGCACTGGTGTACCTGCTGCTCTGCACCGCCGTGCAATGGCTGGGGAAGCGGGTGTTGGCTGGGCGTTTGGGTACGACGTGAATGGAGAGGTGCGGCTTAAATATCACGCTAGCGGCTTAACTTACGCCCACAGTAAATCCAGATTACAATCCGTGAAGCCATAAACCAATAAAATGAAAAGATTGATTTTTACTGCCCTAATGGTAGATTTTATTACAAAGGTAAAATACTGGATTAGATGAAGGTTTGGTAGAGGCTAAAGCGGACATAAAAGCTTAATTCTTGCTTATGCACTGTTCAGCTTTAAGGCTTTAGAGGTAACAAGCAAAGCTGCGAAGACAAGGCGATTACGACCTACTTAAAAATGCCTAAATAAATACCTCTGCCGTTAACGCAATCCGCACCGGTAAGCATCCGGCGGCGACATCGTTAATCACGGCAGCTGGGTTTGTCAACAGACCCTAAGCATGAGCCAAAAATGATGACGCAATGAACGGTTTGCCTGAGTGCGCGCTCAATTTTCAGTGCCGTGTTTTTGTGTGGGCATAACACCCCTGTGCCGGAGTCCCGCCCAAACGGGCAATGATGTTAAATCAGTGCGTATTTATGCAACCGCTGCAAAGCGCAGCCGTTCTTTTTCCAGATCAAGCGTTCTGCTCGTTTGTGATTTATCTTCCGCAGTAAGCAGATGCGGTGGCACAAACCATGCAATTTCAAATAACAGCCCGTCAGGATCATGGCCGTAAATGCTTTTATGCACGCCATGATCTTCTTCCAGCCCTAATCGCCCCTGTGATTGAAGCAGGCTGCGGATGCGAATTAGCTCGTCGAGCGTATCAACTTCCCAAGCAAGATGATAAAGCCCAGCAGGAGGCTCATTAGGGTCGGCTACTTCATGGTGAGCACGAAAGACCCCTGCGCGTTGCTGCCCGAGGTTTTTGCTAAATAGCGCAAGGTCGTGGTCATTATCTGATTCTGCGGCTTGACTAAAAGCGGCTTGATTTGGCGAATCACTGGGTTTAAATCTAAATCCCAAAGTATCTTGATAAAAAGCACTGCTTTGCGCTACATCGCTCACATACAGCACGGCATGGTTAAGGCGTTTGATTCCCATTCTGTTTCCTTATTTCTTTTGCGTAACGTCTGTTTTAAGCCATTGCAGAGAGATTTTTTGCAAAGTGCCATCTTATTTCAGCTCATTCAGCGCTGCGTTTACTTTAGCCGCCAGCGCTTCACCTCGGGGATTCGGAGCAAAGGGCAGGCCAATTTCATCATAAGCTGCAGGCTCACCCACTACTTTTAGCGCCAGCTTAGCACGGCTAATGGCGGTATTTATGGCAACAGCACCATTGTAATAAGCATCAACACTGCCTAATACCACTTCGTTTAATGCAGCAACGGGGTCTTCATCAAAAGTTTTAAGTTTACCGGCTGATCGTTAGATAGAGATCAAGCAGAAACCAGTTCAAAAACCTACACAAATACCTGTGTTTACCTACCAATGAGCGCTAATGCATTAATTAGAATGCTAAGCCTACACTTTCAGCAGCATCTCCCGCCCAGGTAGCCATCTATCTAGATGCGCTAATGCGGTGGCAGCATCGTTTGACAGTAAGTCTTCTGCAACCAGACGCGCTTCTTCGAGTAAATCGGCGTCTTTTTCTAAATCGGCAAAACGCAACATCGGTACGCCGGATTGCCTTACCCCAGCCAGCTCGCCTGGCCCGCGGATTTCCATATCCTGACGGGCAATTTCAAAGCCGTCGGTATTTTCATAAATCACCCGTAAGCGCGCCTTAGCCAGCTCGCCCAGCGGAGTGGTATAGAGCAAGACACACAGCGATGCGTGAGCGCCCCGCCCTACTCGGCCACGCAACTGGTGCAGCTGCGATAGACCCATACGTTCGGCGTGCTCAATCACCATCAGGCTGGCGTTCGGCACATCTACACCCACTTCAATCACCGTGGTGGCCACCAGCACCTGCACTTCGTTTCTTAAAAACGCCGCCATCACCTCGGCTTTTTCGGCGGTTTTCATTCGCCCGTGCACAAGACCTACGGCGATATCTTCTAACTCTTCGGATAATTGCTGATGTGTATCCACGGCGGTTTGCAATTGCAGCGCTTCAGATTCCTCAATGAGCGGGCAGACCCAATACACCTGACGGCCCTCTTCAACCTTGGCGGCAATACGCTGAATGATTTCATCTCGGCGTGCATCGCTAATTAACTTAGTGACAATCGGCGTACGCCCTGGTGGTAGCTCATCGATCACGCTGACATCCAGATCAGCGTAATAGCTCATCGCTAAAGTGCGGGGAATCGGCGTGGCGCTCATCATCAGCTGATGTGGGCTGCCGCCTTTTTCACGCAGCGCCAGCCTTTGCGCCACACCAAAGCGATGCTGCTCATCCACAATCGCCAGCCCTAACTTGGCAAAGGTCACACTCGCCTGAAAAATAGCGTGCGTTCCCACCACCAGCGGCGCAGTGCCCAGTGCGGCGTCTTCAATTGCTAGCCGCTTGGCTTTTGCCCCCAAGGAGCCCGCCAACCACACCACCTTAATACCCAGCGGCGCAAACCATGCGGATAATTTATTAAAATGCTGCTCGGCCAAAATTTCTGTCGGCGCCATCAGTGCCACCTGATAGCCCGATTCAATCGCCTGACACGCCGCCAGCGCGGCCACAATGGTTTTTCCCGAGCCCACATCGCCCTGCAAAAGTCGCTGCATAGGGTGAGGCTGGTTTAAATCATGGGTAATTTCTTTTAAAACTTTGCCCTGAGCGCCGGTCAAAGCAAATGGCAAACTCGCCAGCAAACTTGCCGCCAGCTCGCCTTTGGGCGCAATCACCGGTGCGGTACGCTCGCGCCTTGCGGCATGGGCCGTGCGCAGGCTGAGCTGCTGGGCCAGCAGCTCGTCAAACTTCAGACGCTGCCAAGCGGGGTGAGTGCGCTCAGTAAGTAAGATATTCGGAATATCTGGCGTGGGTGCATGTAATAGCTGCACGCTAGATGAAAAATCCGGCAGATCAAGCCGCCCAAGTATTCGCTCCGGCAAGGTGTCGGCTAAATTGCAGTGCTTTAAAGCTAAGCGGATCAGCTTTGCCAATTGCAGCTGGTTTAATCCTGCCGTTGTTGGATAAATGGGCGTCAGCGCTTCGTTCAGGCCCTGCTCATTGGCTGCGCGTATTTTAGGGTGCACCATTTCATCACCCAAAAACCCACGGCGGATTTCACCATAGAGGCGTACCGTTTTACCCACTGCTAGCTGCTTGGCCACGCTCGGATAGAAATTAAGCAGCCGCACGGAGATGGTTGCAGATGCATCACTTACCCGAGCAATCAGTTGCTTACGCGGTTTATATTGCACTTCACAGGAGTCAACAGTGCCCTCCACCAATACCGATTGCCCCATCGGCGCATCCACTATGGGGTAAAGGTGTGTTTCGTCTTCGTAGCGCAATGGCAGATGCAGCACCAGATCAAACGGGCGCAATAGCCCTAATTTGGTGAGACGAGTTTTAAGTGCTTCAGGTAGCGCAGCCAGATCCATATCTTTGAACGATCGTTCGATTGAACGCTACTTTAGGGCATTCGTTGCGTAAGGGAAAGGGGAGATGTAGCGTTTATGCAAACAAGCAGCCTGTCGGACTTAAGACTGATCTACTACGGAAAAGCCGGATTTGGCCATATTTCACGCATTTTCTCGTTGAATAGCCAGCTATTCGCCTCAAAAACCCGCTAAATCTGTCTCAAACCGATC
>JBDKJX010000028.1:0-47399 GCA_039796405.1 Pseudomonadota bacterium | reverse complement strand
GGTCGAACCAGTTTCGGCTTGCTTTAAAATCGCCATAATCTGGCTGTCGGAATAACGTGCTGCTTTCATGTAGAGCTCCTCAAAGACTGCGAGAAAATTCTACTTAAAAATGAGCTGGTTTTGTGGGAGGATTACCCCCCGAGCTTACCATGTGCGATTGCTCGATTTGCAGCCGGAAGAACGCTCTTATGATCAAGGTGCATGAAAGCACGTTTAAATTACTCTGTGGTGCAGAATCACTCACGGAGTACCAGTTTCACACCAAGACGGCCCAACACTACTTCTGTAAGGTCTGCGGCATCTATCCATTTCATCGCAAGCGTGTAACGCCAGACAACTACGGCATCAATGTATTTTGCCTAGATGGCTTCGATCCTGAGGGCATTCCTGTTCGTCAGGCCGTTGGGGCTGCAATGCCATGAATATCGACAATAAGCTTACCAGTTAGCCAAAGAAAATAATAAATAGACCACGCTCAATTTAATGTGGCCTGTTCTCTATTTTCTTTGGCTTAAGCAAGTTGCCGCTATGGCCAGCGACAAAGGCTATTACGCTATAAAACTTTCTAAAAAAACACCCCATTGCTATTTTAACTATATCTGTTTCAATATAGCTTAACACCTAAGCGTAAATCTATAATCAAAATGACAAGATAAAGGTAAGCTAAAAATGAATATGCTCTTTATTTGGATTATGATTGCTATTCCAGGTTTTATAATTAACTTCATTATTCACAAATGGAGTATAAAAAATCAGAAAAATAAATCCTTTGAAATATGGCTCCTCATTTTTAACGGCATTATATTATCTCCATTAATGGGGCTCGCTATATTTTCAGGCTCAGATGGAGGGTATGGTGCAGGATTGGGAGCAGTCCTTATTCCGATGGCAAACACAGGGTTAAGTGTATTATTTATTATTTATATTGCATTAAATGACCACCCTAGGCCAGAAACACCCACTACTAGTGCTAAAACTCCTGAATCAGATCAATAGTGCTTTTATTTACCTTGATGAAAATACACCTACAAATAGTTTATAAATTCAGATGAATTTATCTCTTTTTTCACTGTAAAAAAACTAAGAAAATTAAATTATGGCTGGTCAATTTCCTTTGTATGACTGTGGTATCACTTGCCTAGTGCCAATGATATTCACTGTATTTTGGCCGATAACAAGCATTGCGCTTATTGGGATGTTTATTATTGGCACATTTAATTTTAAAAACAACTCAGGAAAAATATTATTAATAAGTACTCTATTTTTAATTGTTTGGTGGGCCAGCATTTTCATATGAGCAATAAAAATAGCAAACCTGACTTTTACAAGGGGGCCGGCTCCATCTAATTGCCAGGATGCTTCTTATCACTAGATGCGGCGTAATATGCCTAAAAAACCAAGACTTATTCCCCCTATAAATTCGTAAAAAAGGGCACGATATCTCGTGCCCTTTTGATTAACCTTACAACAAAACCCGCTCAATCCCACCATTGCGTGCTTTTGCTACGTATTCCGGCATCCAGTTTTCACCGAGTATCGTTTTAGCAATTTCAACCACGATGTAGTCAGCGGTGGTGCCTGCGTCGTCGTTATAGCGGCTTAAGCCTTGCAGGCAAGATGGGCAGGAGGTGAGGATTTTTACTGGCGCGGGCTTGCCAGCTTTATCCACCAGTACGCCAGATTCGGCGCGTAATTTATCTGCGCCTTTTTTCATTTCCTCTTCTTTTCTGAAGCGTACTTGCGTGGCGATTTGCGGTTTGGATACGCCAAAGGTACCTGATTCGCCGCAGCAGCGATCGTTCAGCTCTACTTTTTCGCCCATCAGCTGGTTCGCCACATCGATGCCTTTATAGGTCTTCATCGGGGTGTGGCATGGCTCGTGGTACATATAGCGCTCACCGCTTACGCCCTGTAATTTCACACCTTTTTCCAGCAGATATTCGTGAATATCCAAAAGACGGCAGCCGGGAAAAATCAGCTCAAACTGATACCTTTGCAGCTGATCCATACAGGTGCCGCAAGACACAATCACCGTTTTGATATCAAGGTAATTCAGCGTGGTGGCAAGGCGGTGGAATAACACGCGGTTATCCATGGTGATCTTATCGCCTTTGTCTTTCTCACCGCCCGATGTTTGCGGATAGCCGCAGCACAGATAGCCCGGTGGCAGCACGGTGGTGGTGCCCACATGCCAAAGCATGGCTTGGGTGGCGAGCCCCACCTGGCTAAATAGGCGCTCCGAGCCACAACCAGGAAAATAAAACACGGATTCCTGCTCTTCATTCATCCTTTGCGGATCACGAATCACCGGCACCGTCGTTGCGTCTTCTACATCCAAGAGGGCACGGGCGGTTTTCTTAGGCAGGCCACCTGGCATTGGCTTATTAATAAAATGAATCACCTGCGTTTTGATCGAAGCCTTGCCCAGCGTGGCAGGCGGCGCTTTCAAGGCAGGCTTCAGTAAGCCCATACGTTTGGCGATGGCATGCGCCAGCCGCTGCCCCTTATAGCCCCACTCAATAGTCACTTTGCGGATCAGTTTGATGGTGGCGGGGTCTTTAATAGTTAAGAAACCCATGCCCAGTGCGGTAATCGGATTAAATTTCTTTTTACCCTCTTTGCGCAAGAAATTACGCATGGCCACCGAAACATCACCAAAATCGATATTCACTGGGCAAGGATTTAGGCAGCGATGGCATACCGTGCAATGGTCAGCCACGTCCCCTAGCTCATCAAAATGCTTGAGTGACACGCCACGGCGCGTTTGCTCTTCATATAAAAACGCTTCGGTGAGTAAGCCCGTTGCCAGAATCTTATTACGCGGGCTGTACAGCAAATTAGCCCGCGGCACATGAGTGCTACACACTGGCTTACATTTGCCGCAGCGTAGGCAGTCTTTTACGCTATTGCTGATCTCGCCGATGTCGGAGGCTTCTAAGATCAGCGATTCAGCGCCCAGCAGGCTAAAAGATGGCGTATAGGCATTCGCCAGATCCGCCCCTGGCATCAGCTTGCCTTTATTAAAGTGGCCGTTTGGGTCTACCCGCTGCTTATAAGCTTCAAACGGCAGTAACTCTTCGCGACTTAAAAATTCGTACTTGGTAATGCCAATGCCGTGTTCACCAGAGATCACCCCGTTCAGGTTTCTAGCCACGCCCATAATCCGCGCCACGGCTTTGTGCGCGCGTTGCAGCATTTCATAGTCGTCAGAATTCACGGGGATATTGGTATGCACATTCCCGTCGCCAGCGTGCATATGCAGCGCAACCCAAGTGCGGCCTTTCAGCACTTTCTGCTGAATGGCAAACACCAGCTCCATAATGGATTTATCCGTGCGGCCAGAGAACAATGTTTCCAGCTCGCCCAGCAACTCGCGCTTCCAGCTTACCCGCAGCACAAAATCACGCAGCGCAAGGAACACACTTTGCGGAATATCATCGCCAATCAGCTCTTTTTCTAAAGGCATGGTTGGGAAGGCGGCGCGGTATAGCTCGAAGGAATCATCGAGGTGATCAAAAATCCACTGCCAGTGAAAGCGTGATTTCTCAATCAGAGCCAACGCGCTTTCACGCCGATCGCCAATAAATTCTTCTGCGCTAACCGGCGCGTCCCCAGCATCCACCGGCAGGCGGCCATGAGCAAAGAAATCTTGCAGCTTATCCAGCAGATCCAGCTTGCTGTTTAAAGACAGCTCGATATTAATCCGCTCAATGGCGTCGGAATACTCACCCAAGCGGGGCAGCGGAATGACCACGTCTTCATTTACTTTAAATGCATTGGTGTGGCGCGCAATCGCTGCAGTGCGGGCGCGATCAAGCCAGAATTTCTTTCTTGCCTCTGGTGTTACCGCTACAAAGCCTTCACCGCCACGTACATTAGCCAACTTCACCACGTGGCTGGCGGCCTCACCGACCGCATTTTCATCATCCGAGACTAAATCAGCCACCAGCACCATTTTAGGCCGGCCATGGCCCTTGGCCTTGGTGGCATAGCCTACGGCACGCACATAGCGCCAATCTAAATGCTCCAGCCCAGCCAGCTGCACACGGGTATGCGCATCCAGATAATCTTTGATTTCTACAATCGATGGCACAGCGCGGCTCACTTCACCAAAAAACTCAAGGCAAACAGTGCGCACGTGTGCTGGCATGCGGTGCAGCACAAAACGGGCGCTGGTAATCAGCCCATCGGTGCCTTCTTTCTGAATACCTGGTAGGCCAGAAAGGAATTTATCCGTCACATCCTTGCCCAAGCCCTCCTTACGGAACTTGCTGCCTGGAATCACTAGGTTTTCATCGCTGATTAGCGTTTTACCGTCAGGCTTAAACTTGCGAATACGGAAAGTCGCCAACTTAGCGTCGTGGATCTTGCCCATATTGTGATCCATGCGCTCGATAAACATCCAGTTGCCGTCTGGATCAACCATCTTCCAGCTCACCAGATTATCCAGTGCAGTGCCCCATAGCACCGCCTTTTTACCACCCGCATTCATCGCCACATTGCCGCCAATACAGGAGGCATCTGCCGAGGTTGGATCAACCGCAAAAGCCAGCCCCGCCGCTTCGGCGGTTTCCATCACGCGGCGTGTCACTACCCCTGCGCCGCACTGAATCGTTGCTACTTTGCCCTCAACGCCAGGCAGCTCACGATATTCAACCCCATTATGTTGGTCGAGTTTTTCTGTGTTAATCACGGCAGAGAGCGCCGTCAGCGGCACGGCACCACCGGTGTAACCCGTACCACCGCCACGCGGGATAATGGTTAAACCCAACTCAATACAGGCGGCCACCAAGGGGGCCATTTCTTCTTCGGTATCGGGGGCCAGCACCACAAAGGGGTATTCAACACGCCAGTCGGTGGCGTCCGTTACATGGCTGACCCGCGCCAAGCCATCAAAACAAATATTGTCATTGCGAGTAATGCGGCCCATTTTTTTGAGCACTTTACGGCGCAGCAGAGCCACATCGATAAACTCACGCTCAAAGCGCTCTACCGCCTCGCGGGTGCGATCAATCAGCAGCGCAACCTGGGTGTTTTCTTGACGACGTTTTTCGATCTCATGCACACGGTGATGCATAGCTTCAGCCAGCATATTCAGGCGCTTAGGATTATCGAGTAAATCATCTTGCAGATAGGGATTACGCTTCACAACCCAGATATCGCCCAGCACTTCAAACAACATCCGCGCAGACCGGCCGGTTTTACGTTGCTGGCGCAGATCATCCAGCACTTGCCAGGCATCATCCCCAAGCAAGCGAATCACAATCTCACGATCGGAAAACGAGGTGTAATTGTAAGGAATTTCGCGCAGACGATCATGCGCAGCATGCTGCTGAAGTGGAATGGGAGTATTAATAGGCTCGGCCATGGAGGGACTCTTAGGGCTTGCGGGTCATGGGAGCCTCGATTTTATCGGAAAACCCCCATTGTTATAGCCCCATTTTTTGTGGGGGCATCACCACCCTAGCTTTAAACGCCCATTTTTAATGGCTTAAGCACAATATAGGCTAATGAAAAAAATAGCCGTAATGCAACAAAACGAACTATTTCTATAGCCATTATCTATATAAGACCTAGATTTAAGAATCTTGAGGAAAAACGAAGCGTAGATAAACGGCTTAAAACCAGCCCCAAAACAGCTAGAACAATGCTTAAACCACCACCCGATTGCGCCCCTGCTGCTTAGCTTGATACAGGCACTGATCGGAGCGACTAAGCAAGGCTTCTAATGAAGTATCATCCACAATACTTGCAATGCCTACGCTGATGGTGATGCTTAGTTCTGGATGGATTCTTGACCAAATCCAAGCATCGACTAGGCTACGCAGCCGCTCCCCTACTTCTGTTGCTGCCACGCCTTCATGGTTTGGCAAAAGCACCACAAACTCCTCACCCCCATAGCGCCCGACTAAATCATCTTGACGACAACCCGATTTAAGTAACGCAGCAATCTGCCGCAATACTTTATCGCCCACTGGATGGCCACAACGATCATTCACCCGCTTAAAATGATCCACATCAATCATTAACACTGACAACGATTTCTGGCTTTGGCATTGGCGTAAAAACAGCTCACACCCCTGCTCCTCTAAGCCACGACGATTTAAAATGCCGGTTAACCCATCGTAACTAGCCAGCCGCTCTACCCGCTGAATTTCCCTATGCTGGCTTGCCCGCTGACGGCGTAAATCATCGTTTTCTAAACGCGCGTTTTCCATTTCTAATTGCATTTTCATTGCATGCAATTTATGAGGGGAAAGTTGGTTATTAAATGTTTGTAGACCTAAGCTAAAACGTTTTAAATGTTCAAATGCCAATTTATAATCGCCACGCCGCTCAGCCAATTCTGCCAATAACTGCTCAAATTGCAATACTAAATTTACAGAACTTCTTTGCATCGCATTAGACAAACCTAGGGTTAAATATTTCAAGGATAATTTATCATCTCCTTTTTCTAAACTCATTCTACCTAAAGCTAATAAATTGACTGCAATACCCCATTGATTATTTAATTTTTTATTAAGCTTAAGTGCTTGTTGCAGATTTTTATGTGCAGAATTTTTTATCCCCAATGCCCATTCAACTTGGCCAATCAAGCATAAAGACTCAGAAATACATTCATGATTATTTATTTTTTTAGCCTGAAGCAAGCCATCTTTCAAAGCCAACAAAGCTTTATCGTATTGCATTAGAGACAAATAAACAGCACCTAAATTAATTAACAAAGAAGCCGTTAATTTATCATTATTAATTCTTGGTAAATACTCAGCAGCCTGTTGATAGTGTTCTAATGCGCTAGGGAAATCATCATGAGCAAAATAAATTTGGCCTATGCCAATGTGCGCTTGAATATAAGCTTCATTATTAGTAATATTTAAAGAAAGATCCAAGCAATAAGACCAATACTGTAAGGATAAATCATATTGGCATTGTGCGTAATAAGCACCGGCAATTTCTTGCAAGCAATCTACTACATGCTCACGTAAAGAATGCTCTTCGCCTAGCAACAAGCTATGCCGCATTAAAGCCATGCTTTCATCAAAGGTGGGACTTTGCGCCAAGGCTAAGGCTTGATTGAGTAGCCCCTGGGCATAGCCCAAATTATATTTAGACTGGGTGGCAAGCTGACACGCAGATTCTGCAAGCTGAAACGCCTCAGGCTTATTTACCAAGCTGATCTGGCGGGCACGGATATTTATTTCATCAATGGAATCATGAATAGACATACTGGCGCTTTCGCTCGTAACATTAATCTACCATCAAATTAGGACATACTAATCCATTAGATCAAGGTAAATCGTATTAAATAAAACCACGGCTATCATTTTTATTGAATGCCTTCTTGCTGTTTCTAAGAAATGGGCGCTTTTGCATCTAATGCTTAGCTAGGCACTAACAATGCCAGCTCCATTGAGCGCAGCTGTGCAGATGCAGATTGCTCTAGTAGTAATATACGTAGTTTTTTATGCGCTAACTCATGTTGCTCTTTTTTTTCTGGCAAATTCATTTTTTGATACACATGCGAAAATATTTCATGAATATCCGCTAATAATTTATGTGATTCCATCACATCTGCTACGGCAAATGCACGATGCAATTCATCCAGCGCTGCTTCATACTCACCCCCAGCTAAAGAACAACGCCCTAAGGCCAGCAAATTAGCTGCTTCATTCCAAGTATTAATATGTAGACGATTAATTTTTAAAGCCACCAGAAAATTCATCCTAGCGCGTTCTACATCCCCACGCTCTAACCGAATTAAACCGAAAACGCTATACACCTCCGCCTCTAGCTCGTAATTGCCTTCGGCGCGTACCAAAGGGAGCGCTTGCCTTGCAATTGACATTGCGTCATCTAGACGATTTAAACGATAAAGATCAATGGCGATATTAATAAGGCAGATACTTTGGTAATTGGCATTATGTTCTTTTTTTGCTAAATCTTGCGCCATTTTATGATGAATAAGCGCTACTTCAAATTGCTCATGAGCATAATAAAGTTGCCCTAAGCCAATATGGGCACATAAACGCTGTGTGGTTTCTATGGCCTGTGCTGAGAGCTCTAAGCAGCAGAACCAATATTTCTCAGCGCTTTCATACTCACCCAATATGTAAGTATTAACCCCCATAAGCTGTAAGGCTTCCCCTCGCCACACACCCAGCTCATCGGTTTCTGCGATATCTAAGACCTTATCTAAGATCTTGATTGCCTCACGATGCTGGCCAAGTAGCTGTAAGACGCTGGAATAAACCGTTAAAGCTGCTGCCTCACTTAAACGGCAGCCAAGCTGCACAGCCAAGTCACACGCCTGCGTCGCAAACCCCAGCGAATCAACGCTGCGGGAAGAAATTAATTGCTTAGCTCGCTGCAGGAGCTGATCGACAGGGGACGCAAGCATTATGACACCAAATTGACATTTAGTTTACGCTTCCAATCTTAACACTTGTAGTTATGACAATCTATGCGCAGTGCAGCATTTCCACAGAATCCTTTTTAAAAGTCAGTAACTTACCTATTTTTTGTAAGCAATCACCTTGGCTGGATATCTCGCATCGCACACAAGCGGCTTGATAGTTTCCATAGGCACTTTCTGCATTTTCCTTATCCCCAGCGCGCTGGTATGCCATCGAAAGAAAGTGATAAGCCTTGAGTATGTACTTACTCGCTCCCATCTCATTGGCGTTTTTCAGCCCCTGTTTAAAATAACAAATAGCCTCATCCAAGCGACCAGTGGCAAGAAAAATACGCCCATGTAGTAACTGCTGCTGCATTTCTCCCCAAACCCAAACCTTACAACATCGCTTAGCCTGCGCTAATTTCTGCCTTGCGACATCTAAGTTATTCGTTTCTAAGGCAATCTGTGCCATGCAGAGATAAATCTCAGCAACAAATTCTTGATGATCCGCACCTTGGGCAAAGGGGTAGGCCATCAACAAAGCATGTTGACTTTCATGCCATTGCTTTAATTGAAAATAACTGGATGCCAGATTAATCCAAGCCCGTGCATGGCTTATGGCTGGCATTTGATGATTGAGCAAGGAAACTGCCATTTTATGCTGAGCTAAAGCCTGCTCAATCTGGCCGTAGGCAAAATAAATCATGCCAATACCTATATGCCCATTAAGCTTTGCTGCTGCAGAAAAATCTGCACTATTAATGCAATCCGCCCAATACTCTGCGGCCTCTTCGTATTGCCCCATGCTGTAATAGCTGACGGCTAGCTCTTGGAGTAAATCCTCTTGCACCGCGCGCTGGTTCTCCACCTCTGCCTGCGTCAGTGCTTTAAGCAGGCAAGCAAGAGACTCCTCAATTCGGCCAAATGCCACCAGTGAGCGTGAGTAAGCCAGCGTGACGCGCACAAGCAGCGGGATATCACAGCCCGCCAACAAGGCGTAAGCCTCTTCTGCATATTGCAAGCTTAGGTTGGGATCAAGATAAACAAGGCGATCACATTCAGCAATTAAGCGATTAATTTCAGCATGTTGTGCCATTAGAATAAGGCCGTTAGGGAGAATTACTGCAGAATATTCTGTTTAATTCACTTACTCAAGATATTTGACTGTGAACTGACTAACAATTGCATATATACGTCAGCTAAACACACTGCAAAATAATAACAAAACAAATATACGTAAGTAAAATATCAGATCTATTTTATTTCTTATAAAAAACAGCCTTCAACGCAAAGTAAATTTCCTAATATTCAATTTACAAAAAGCGAATAAACCGTTATCGGTCCTTGATTTACAGCGGCAAATCAAGAACAGGTAAAAATTAAGGAATATCTGCATAAGGCATACGGCGTAAAACAATACTACTTTTACGCAGCAGCTTGCGATCACTACGGTTTTTATCGTAATAGCGTGGATTAGTCACCATCGAAGCTAATTTAGCGCTTTGGCTTGCGCCTAAACGGGCCGCACTGGTTTTGTAGTAGTAACGCGCCGCGGCCTCCGCGCCAAAAACGCCATTGCCCCACTCGATCACATTTAAATAGATTTCAAAAATGCGCCGCTTATCTAAGATGGCTTCCAGCATCACGGTGATAATAGCTTCCTCTACTTTGCGCAGCGGATTGCGGGCGCTCGATAAAAATAGGTTTTTTGCGAGCTGTTGGCTAATGGTCGAGCCTCCCGCCACAATACGGCCCTTCTTTAGGTTTTTCTCCCAAGCCACCTGAATCCCCTCCCAATCAAAACCCTCATGGTCTAGAAACTTTGCGTCTTCACTCGCCACTAGGGCGCGTTTTAGATTTGGGGAGATTTGCGCATACGGTACCCATGTATGCCGTAGCTCGGCGTCTGGATTATTTTGCTGCAATTGCCCCAGTTGCTCGCTCATAAAAGAAGTGGCGGACGGATTAATCCATTTCCACATCAACACATGCCCAACAATCCATAGATTCCAGAGCAAAAATAGCGCCAGCACACCCAAGAATATACGGCCTAACCAGCCGGCGACTGATCGCTTTGCCATTACAAAGCCGCCCGCATTGCCGCCAATACGGGCTGCACATCCGCACGCAAACCGGTCCATACATAAAAAGCCTCAGCCGCCTGCCCTAGCAACATACCTAAACCATCGATACATTGTGAGGCGCCAGCTAAGCGAGCTTGCTCCATAAACGGCGTTTCACCCTTGCCATACATCATGTCGTAAGCCACACAATCACGGGCAAAAATAGTAGTGGCTAAGGGCAGCGTATCCCCCGCCAAGCTCGCTGAAGTGGCATTGATAATCACATCAAACTCACCAGCTAAAGTATCAAAAGCCTGCCCCGTAATGATTATATTGCCGCTAAATTTTTCGGCTAGGCTAATCGCCCGCGCTACAGAGCGATTGGCAATGGTTAAGCTCAGCGGTTTTTCTGCCAATAAAGGCAGCAGCACACCACAAGCCGCCCCCCCAGCCCCTAGCAGCAAAATGCGCTTGCCTGCTAAGCCGGTATGCCGCAATAAATCTGCTACCAAGCCTGCGCCATCGGTATTGTCGCCAAGCAGCACGCCATCTGCGCACTTAATGGTATTCACAGCCCCTGCAGCAGCGGCACGCTCGGTTAGCGCTGTACACAACCGAAAGGCTTCTTCTTTAAACGGCACGGTGACATTTACCCCATCACCACCTGCCTCTGCAAACTCTGCCAGCAGCGCAGCAAAGCCATCTAAAGGAGCCAAGCAGCGCTCGTAGGTAAAGTCGAGCAAATTAAATTGAGCGGCAAAAGCCTGATGAATTTGGGGGGACTTGCTATGCGCAATAGGATGACCAATGACCAGATATTTCATTTACTGATAAGTCCGAAAAAGAGTGCTTAGATACAAAAATAAAATAGGTTGCAGATCAAAAAGGAGGTCAAAAACCCGCCACTTTTATGCTATGACGGGCGTGCCCTTACTCACACCGCTTACTTACCATACATGGGCGAATAATTCACCGGTAGCCAGCTATAGCCCTTGTCTACCTTACGTAAATGCCCAAGCCCTGGGAAGGATAAATGGGCGGATCCAATCAAATAGCCTTGTTTTGCAGCATCGGCATAAGCTTGCTGACGCTGCTTGGCAGCGGATTTACTATCAGTATCAAACTGAATCGTCACCTCAGGCGTAGCAAATTGCACCGCGGCAACGTGCATTAAATCCCCCCAAAGCGCCAGCTTTTGCCCACGGCTTTCTACCATATAAATGCTATGCCCTGGAGTATGCCCATAGGTAGAAACCGACTTCACACCAGGGATTAAATCCGTATTGCCCTCAAAAGTCTTTAACTTACCCGCCTTAACCCAAGGGCCAATTGAAGCGACTGCGCCTTTAAAAAAGCCTTTCATTGCTTCTGGGGCCGCGTCCATATTGGCTTGGTTTAGCCAGAAATCAATATCACGCTGATCCACTCGCAGCACGGCATTAGGAAACGCCAGCTGCTCGCCCGCCATTAACCCACCCATATGATCGCCGTGCAAATGGGTGATATAAATTTCATCGACCTGCTCTGGCTGATAGCCTGCGGCTTTTAAGTTTTCCATAAAATGCCCCAAGGTCGGGCCAAATAAACCTGCTGCGCCGGTATCCACCAGTACCAGCTTATCGCCAGTATTAATCAGATAGGCATTCACCGATGTTTCTAGCGGGCTGCTTAAATAAGACTTTGCCAGCGCCTTATCGATCTTGCCCTTGCTGATATTGGTGAGCAGCGTATTCACCGGCAAGGCCACCGTGCCATCTGAAAGCGCTGTGATTTCAAAATCCCCCAGCATCACCCTATAAAACCCCGGAGCCGAGGTTTTAACCATGGGTGCAGCGGCTTCTGCCTGCAAAGTGCCCAAAACACAGATACCGAGCAGCATTTTTTGCAACTGATTCATTGTATTCTCCCGTGAGCTAAAGCCACCGCCCATACAAGTGGCGCCGCTCTATACTACAGACTGTCTGATAAATTACGCCAGATAGCGCGATAAGCTGAGTGCAAAAGCGACATGCTTGACTTTAAACATATAAAGACACATCACCGCTTCAGCCTTGTTTAGCCCGAAGCACCTTGCCAGCGCCTTCCGCAATCAGCCCAACACTACCATGCGATAAGGTGGGCAAGATCTTGTGCCCACGCGGTGAACAACAAAGATCGGCGGGGCAAGCGCTCAAAAATAAGCAAATGTGCAGAAGAAAAACCACACATTTACAAAATCATCAACCGCGCTGCCAGCCCAGCAAAAACAAGCGATAACAAATACTGCGGCCATGTATTCGGGCGATCAGATCGCAGAGTGCTTAATTTACCCGCAGCAAAAATCACCACGCCATTTACTAGTAATCCAATCAGGTTTAATACCGTCGCCAGCAGCATGATCTGCATTGCCACGGCCCCTGCTTCAGGCCTTACAAACTGCGGAAACAGAGCCAGCACAAACAACATCATTTTTGGGTTAAACAGATTGGTCAGCAGCCCACGCAAAAAAGCCTGCCTAGCCGATATTTTTGGCATAGAGGCATTTGGGCAGAAAACAGCGGCCTTAGAACGAAAGGTTTTCCATGCTAAATAAAGTAGATAAGCCGCACCGGCAAGGCGCAGCAGATCAAAAGCAAAGGGAAGGCGTAATAAGAGTTGTGATAGACCCAAAGCAGCGGCAAGGGCATGGCAGTAGGTGCCCGCCATAATGCCTGACAGCGTAGCAAAGCCCGCTCTTTTGCCTTGGCTCACGCTAGAGGAAGCGATTAGCAACATATCTGGGCCTAGTGTAACGGTCAGCACCAGAGCAGCGGCTGAAAAAATGAGCATCGTAGAAAAACTAAGCATGCAGCCCCTTTTGCCATATAAATAGCGAAAGGAATAGCAGAGTAAGCACCAGTAATAGGGCTGTCAACTCCTGCATTCTTCCTGCATCAAAACCATAACTGAGCTGAGCTGAGCTGAGCTGAGCTGATTATGCATAAAGCCTATCAAGTTCCGCTAGATTATTGGGTTAGCTAAACAGCGGCTCCAACAAAAAACCTCTATTCAATGACGCCGATCTTTTGCCTGCCTGAGCGCTTTACCATTGCCCAACTCAAATCGGCGACTGAAGCGATTATTGAAAAGCCAGTGCAGCGCAAAAGCCTGATGCGCCGGATTGAGGCATCCGCCATCTTTAATATCAGCGATAAAAAAATCTCTTCGGGCGGCAGGCTGGCACAGCTTTATTCATTAAAACCTAGCGCAGATTTGGTGAACTTCGAACGAAACTTAAGCTCGTAATTTAGTCACAACATGCCAAAAGCATAAAAAACAGATGGTTACACATTGCAACCAATGTCTTATCGAACTCTGAATCCGGAGAGTAGATACTGAATTTGTCCGCTCCACCACCGACCTAAAATTAGGAAGCCAAGCCATGAACAAACTACTCACAACTATCGCTGCTACAGTATTTGTTGCAACTACCACTTTCGGTGTAGCAGCAGAATCTGCATCCACTCCGATTAAAGTTGAATCGCACGCCACTAAAGTAGCACCAGCAAAACACTCAAAACACCACGCATCTGCAGCATCCGCAGTGCAAAAAGCCCAAGCTACAAAACACCCAGCATCTGCGGCGTCCACAGTGCAAAAAGCCCAAGCTAAAAAACACCCAGCATCTGCGGCGTCAGCAGTGCAAAAAGCCCAAGCTAAAAAACATGCAGCATCTGCGGCCTCTGCTGTTCACAAAAAATCAGGTAACGCTGCGGCCTCATCTGTAATCTAAAACAGCACTGCTCATCACCCCGTTGATGATAAAGCCCCTGCTTGGCAATCAAGCAAGGGCTTTTGTTTTAAGACGGGCGATATCGCATATCTTAGGGGCTACTTTTTTGCTTTTTTAATTTGCCGGTTGTTGCACCTATTACTATTTTACTCAGCACATTGAACCATTACTTGATTCGCCATCACGACACAATCTGTATTGCAAAAAACCAGTGTCGTTTTATTACTCCTGGTGGCTCTGATGCTCATTGTCAGTACTCTTGCATAAAAACCAATACGATGATTCCTCTTCTACAACTTTATTAAGCGGTGCTGCATAACTGATATTTAAAGTGGATATAAGTCATAGTTTGGTGATGAGCATGCAAAGCCCAATATTTTTTATAGTCTTGTTGAGCTACGTTTTAATCAGCACCAGACTATATTTACTCATATTTAATGCCCATCACATAAATCCAAATACTCCTAAACTACATACCATAATTTTTACTCATTTTAGCCAGTGCTCCGCGTCTTTCTAGACGAGTAATTGCAGCATGTAAAGCCTGAATATCTTCTGAGGTAGCACTATTTTTGCTTAGCATAAAACTCACTTGATCATTACTAATGCCCATAGGCAAGGGCTGAATTTCAATATTCATGTTCTTAGCCTCATCAATTAAAGCCGCCGTCTCTCCTAAAACCAACGCTGATCGATGAGAAACAAGCATTTTGACGGCTTGAGTAAATGTTTCAAATGGAGAGACTAAATGCGCTTTATGCAGCCGCAAAGAATGCGCCTTAAAATCCTCACCATACCAACCCGCATTGCCCCTAATAGGCTTATTTTTTATCTAAAATCATCTCAAAACCAGTTAAATACCGGTACTTATTGAAGTGACTAGATAAGGCAAATAGGCTGACTGATTCTTTTCTGTAAGGGGTAGTAAGCCACTGAAGCTCCGCCGCTCTGGCGCATCAGATGCCGCCAGCATCAGATCTAAATGGCCTTTCATAAACATATTTAAGAGGCGCTTTCTAGGTCGTTCCGCCAAAATAATCAGAGGGCAGCCCGCTTCTTTAAATATGGCTTGAGCTCATTCAATATCTAGCTCGGCAGCTTGGCCTTTAGCATCCACAAACATATAAGGCGGTTATTTCTCAAGGGCCATTCTCATCACTTTGCTACATGCCTGAATGGGTGTGCTGAGTGTAATAGCTAACAGCACACTTTCTATGAAGCAAAATTTAAACAAACAACTTCCCAATATTTCACAATAAAAATAAGCTATATTTTATTTAAACTGCCAATAAAAGCTTACAAGACATCAAGCCTTACCCAACACATAGCTTCCAAAGTAATTACAGCGCCTCTGACTCTTAATAATGGCTTGTGCTAGTGCAGTAAAGGATGAATCTTACTGCTTCTATGCCGCTTATCCCAAGGACAGTTTGAATTCAAGCGGTTACTTTTCTAATTCATCTTAATATGAATTGCATCTTGCAAAATTTTTTGCAAACGCCAATACACGATACCCAACAAACGCCTAATTAAAAAAGGATATGAATTGTGCAAACGCAGCAGTGGTATTGGACACCCACACTAGGGTGGGGCGAAATTGGGCAACACCTTAGCGATGCAGATCTAGTGTTTGTTGCTGCGGACACGCCTTACTTTTATGGTGCCGATTGTTATTCTGAACTACGCCAGCGCTTCCCCAAGGCATATATTTTAGGCTGCTCCTCTGCGGGCAATGTGCTGGGCGCTAGATTAAGCGATCAAGACATGGCTATTACCGCCGTGAAGTTCACGCATAGCCGTGTACGTTTAGTGGCTATGGATGCGGGGCAAAGCAGTGATTTGCATGCCTTAAGCAAGAACTTGCTCGCTACGCTACAAGAGCAAGATCTACGCCATATTTTTATTTTGTCTGATGGTCAAAAAGTAAATGGCAGCGATCTAGTCAAAGGCTTTTGGGAACAAGAAATTACCGTGAGCGGTGGCTTAGCTGGAGATGGCACTCGTTTTGGTGCCACGTGGGTGATGGCCAACGCCCCAGCCCGTAATGGCTGTATTGCGGCCTTAGGGATATACGGCGATATTCAAGTGCGTAGTACTTGTTTTGCAGGTTGGCATGAGTTTGGTACCGAGCGCATCGTAACCCGCTCCACCGGCAATATTGTTATGGAAATTGATGGCCAACCGGCACTGACTCTGTACAAGAAGTACCTAGGGGAGATGGCAATTGATTTACCCAGCAGCGGCTTACGCTTCCCCTTAAGTGTGAAGCTCCCCAACGATGACAGCAAACTGGTTCGCACCTTGCTAGGTATAGACGAGGCCACCCAAAGTTTGCGATTTGCCGGTGATGTACCTGAGGGAGCGGTTTGTCGCCTTATGCGCACCCAGCTTGACGATTTAGTGGATAGCGCAGCGGATGCCGCAAAAGCCAGCTTAGATGGCTCAGATAATCCTGGTCTATGCCTCTTAGTAAGCTGCGTAGGAAGACGCTTGGTTTTAGGCCAAATGGCCGAGGAAGAATTAGAAGCCGTGCAAACTATATTAGGACCTAATATGAGTATTACGGGATTTTACTCATATGGTGAATTAGCGCCACATGGCGCCTTGATGAACTGCCAATTACACAATCAAACCATGACCATTACTACATTAAGGGAATAAGGCCTCATGCACCGGTTACTGAATCGTCAACTACAACGACATATCGTGCCCGAGTTACGCGATGATGCACGGTTAGATATTTTTCTAAACGCAATTGACCACTATTACGACCAAGTTGAAGAAGAACGCCTCTTACTTGAAAACGCTTTACGGCTTAGCTCCCAAGAGCTATCCCAAGTTGCCGCAACCGCTAAGCGCGACCAAATGCTGCTGCGGGGTGTAATGGATTCCATTCCTGACATGATTTTTTTTAAATCTTCAGATGGCTGCTATTTGGGCTGCAACCGTGCATTTGAGCGTATACATTCTTTGAGTGAAACCCAAGTCGTAGGCAAAACAGATTTCGATCTTATGCCTATAGAGCTCGCCAAAGATCTCTATGCCTGTGATCAGCAAGTGCTCACTAGCGGGCGCGAATGCCTATCCGAGCGCTGGATTACCAATCAAGAACACCAATATCAATCTTGCGTAGAAGTGCTGCGCACACCATTTTTTGGTACAGACGGCCAAGTCAAAGGGCTAATTGGTATTGGCCGCGACATCACCGAGCGTAAACGCTCTGAAGAAGCCATTTTGCACCAAGCCAATTACGATTCGCTGACGGAGCTAGCTAACCGCCGCTTCTTTCATGAACGATTACTGCATGAAATAAAACTGAGCAAACGCAGTAAATTACCGATCTACCTGATAATGATCGACCTAGATAAATTTAAACAAATCAATGATGAGTTAGGGCACGACGCAGGAGATGCTTTGCTAATAGAAGTCGCGCGACGCATCAAATGCTGCGTACGAGAAACGGATATCGTCGCGCGACTTGGTGGCGATGAATTTATCGTCGCCATAGCAAATATTATCGCCCCAAAAGATGTAAAAATCATCGCGCAAAAGCTAGTGGACTCCTTGGCAGCCCCTTTTTTACTGGGAACAGACACAGCGCTTATATCTGGCAGCCTTGGTATTGCCTGTTATCCAAACGATGCTCAAGACCTCGACACTTTAGTTAAGCATGCCGATCAAGCGATGTATTACGCAAAAAAATCAGGACGAAACCGCTATTGTTTTTTTACTCCTGCGCAAGCAGAGGCTGCCATTAAACAACGCCAGCTCACGTAAAAAACCCGAGCTGATAACGACAAAACCCTGAATTAACAGGGCTTGGCGTGTGTAACTGAAGCAGTAAACGATGGCTAGAAACTTTACTCAATATTTTGAATTTGTTCGCGCATTTGCTCTATGAGCACTTTTAATTCAATAGATGCACGGCTGGTTTCGGCACTCACTGATTTAGAGCCTAGTGTATTGGCTTCACGATTCAATTCTTGCATAAGGAAATCGAGGCGCTTGCCCACCGAGCCACCTTTTTCTAAGATACGGCGAATTTCGCTAAAATGGGCATTAAGACGTGATAGTTCTTCATCAATATCAATTTTTTGCGCAAAAATAACGATTTCTTGGCGCACGCGCTCATCTTCATTGCTGCCCAGCGCATCCAAAAAACGCGCCTTCATTCGCGATTCGTATGCCGCTGCCAATTGTGGGATCAACGGGGTAACATCATCAACTATGGTTTGCATGCCAGCAATACGTTCTAATAAATGCGCTTTAAGCTTATCGCCTTCGCGGCCACGGCTGGCGCTAAAATCAAGAAGGGCTTCATCCAGCACTTCTAAGCAGGCTGCACCTAACGATTCTGGCGCAGCAACTTGGGCAGATAACACGCCTGGCCAGCGGAGTAATTCGCCCAGTTGTAATTCTAACACCTGTGGTGCAATTTTTTTAGCCACGACAGCAGCGGCTAAAAGCTGTTGTAATAACTCCGTATTAAGTTGTAATGCGGCTTCAGCACCGACACGAGCATTCCAATTAACACGGCACTCAACTTTGCCACGTGCTAATTTAGCAGCAACGCGCTCTCGCATTCCTCCCTCTAAGGGGCGAAGCTCCTCTGGGGTGCGAAGGGTGAGGTCGAGAAAACGGTGGTTTACTGAGCGCAGCTCAATGCTGAGCGTGCCACCTGGCAATTCACGCTGAATGGAGGCAAAACCAGTCATACTTAAAATCATTAGGGTTCCTTTTAAAGGGAATAGCTTTACATTCCCTCAAGCTGAAATCAAAATTAACAGATACATCAGTATAACGAAAAGAGTCGGATGGCAACTCCAAGCAATCAACCGCTCGCACGCGGTTATCAACTCCAGAACTACACTATCGCCAAATTATTGTCGGCGGGTGGCTTTAGTATTGTTTATCTGGCCCATGATGAGAATGATTATCCGGTTGCGATCAAGGAATACTTACCTAATTCTTTAGCCCTCAGAACCGCAGGTGATGTGGTGCAAGCACGCAGCGAAGATAGCATTGCTTTATTTCGCCACGGCTTAAAGTGCTTTTTTGAAGAGGGTAAAACCTTAGCCCACATTCAACATCCTAACATTATACGAGTGCGTAATTTTTTCCGAGCCAATGATACGGTTTATATGGTGATGGAATACGAGCGTGGCCGCACTTTACAAAAAGAAATTCAACTTAAGCACGGCAGAGAAGGAGTCGATGAAGGCTTAATTCGCCATGTTTTTTATCATTTACTCAATGGCTTACGCGAAGTACATTTAAATAAACTCTTACATTTAGATATTAAACCGGCCAATATTTATATTCGCAAAGATGGCTCGCCAGTATTGCTGGATTTTGGCTCTGCACGGCAAACCTTAGCCCTAGAGCAAAGTAAGCTCACCCCAATGTATACGCCTGGCTTTGCTGCGCCTGAGCAATATAATAAAAAAGACCCACACGGCCCTTGGACTGATATTTATGGCATTGGGGCTAGCTTATTTGCCTGCATCGCCGGCACCGCGCCACAACCGGCTGATTTACGCTTGAAAGAAGATAAGGTGATTAAACTGCACGATCGCTATGGGGATCGCTACTCACCCGAACTGATCGAGCTTATTTCACAGTGCTTAAGTTTAGATCCTAGCCTGCGCCCACAAAGTGTGCCACAACTACAAAAACAACTATTAGAACGTGGCTCCGCCCCCCTTAAACGCAGCGGTATTGTGAGCACTTTAAGACGTAAATGGGTGGAGTTTTCGAACAAAGGTCAGATGGAAACAGAATGAAATTCACTGTATATCAAAATAGCCGCCAAGGCGGGCGTCAATATAACCAAGACCGTTTGGGCTACTCTTACAGCCGCGACGCGCTTTTATTAGTAGTAGCTGACGGTATGGGTGGTCATTTGCATGGTGAAATCGCTGCGCAAATAGCTGTTGAACTACTGACGGATCAATTTCAGAAAAAAGCACAGCCCTACCTTAGAAAACCTACGCAATTTCTACATGATGCCTTACTTCAGTGTCATAGTGCGATTGCTCATTATGCAAGTAATCATCAGCTACTTGAAGTCCCACGCACCACCGTGGTCTGCTGCATAGTGCAAGACAGTGTTTTGCATTGGGCTCACGTTGGGGATTCACGCCTATATGTGCTGCGTAAAGGCGAAATTTTACTGCAAACCAAAGATCACTCTAAAGTGCAGCAATTGGTGAGTGATGGCAAAATCACCGCCGAAGAAGCCTTAATTCATCCAGAAAGAAATAAAATTTATAACTGCCTAGGTGGAACGCTCAAACCTGATATTGAACTAGGCAGCAAAATTCTCTTAATTGACAACGATACCCTACTGCTATGCACCGATGGGCTTTGGGGCTCGGTGGATGAAAGCGATTTAATTCACTTTTTATCCTCATTTCCTGTCTTATTCTCTATACCCCAGCTGATGGATAGAGCCGAATTACGAGGGGGTAAGTTTTCCGATAATATCAGCGCCTTGGGCATTAATTGGCATGACACGGATGAAAGCGTTTTCTCCGAAAACACCTTTGTTTCTACCCAAAAACTAGACCCAAACACCATTACCACACATATGGACCCACTAAGCAGCAGCGCTAATATCACCGATGATGATATCGAAGCCGCTATTGCTGAAATTCAAGCTGCCATCCAAAAATACTCCAAATAATGTCATTAGCATTCAGGCCGCGTAAGCCCCTTCCCGATCTACTGCGAGGCATTGCTGTTGCCTTAATGGTGTTTTTTCATTTTTCATTTGATCTAGCCTATTTTGGCCTTTGGTCACTACAAACCAATATTGATCCAGAATGGGTGGCACTACGCACCTTGATTGTCAGCCTATTTGCAGCGGTAGCGGGGCTTTGCACAGGAGGGTGGCCAAGCTGGCAACGCCAGCTAAAATTACTGGCCTGCGCGGGGGCCGCCACACTAGGTAGTTGGTTTATTTTCCCCAATGCCATTATCTGGTTTGGCGTGCTGCACTTCTTTTTTGTGGCAGGCTTAATCGCCCCGCTATTTTTAAATAAACCCCACCTTTGCTTGGTACTGGGACTTGTGCTAATTTTGCTAGGGGTGCAGCTACAAACCACACTCTTTGATCGGCCTGCACTGGCGTGGTTGGGCATGATGACTTACAAACCTAGAACCGAAGATTACGTGCCGCTGCTGCCTTGGTTTGGGGTGGTACTGCTTGGCATGGCCGCCCAAGCTATGCTCCCAGCCCAGTGGCTAGCCCAAGGCGGCCAACGCCAACTTGCCCCACTACGCTGGCTAGGCAAGCACAGCCTAATCATTTATCTACTACACCAACCCATCTTATTTGGCGTGCTGGGGCTATTCGTTAAAAAGAGCTGATCAGGCCCATACCTTTCCCGCCAATAATTTTCTCTCTTTTCAGATTTAATCACTGCCACTGCAACATATCAGTCATATAGCGCCTGTACTGTGTAAATGTGACTTATTGCAGAGCGTAAAATTGCTAAGCGATGGCGAGGCACAACATCGGTATAATCCACCCAACTAAAATATAAAGAGACCGACCCCATGCGCCCTTCCTCACGCCGTAACGATGAACTTCGCCAAGTACGCATTACTCGCCAATACACGCGTCATGCCGAAGGCTCGGTGCTGATTGAATTTGGCGATACCAAAGTGCTGTGTACCGCTTCGGTAGAAGAAAACGTACCGCCATTTTTAAAAGGCAAGGGTAAGGGCTGGGTAACTGCTGAATACGGCATGCTGCCACGCTCCACCAATACCCGTATGCGCCGTGAAGCGGCACAAGGTAAGCAAAGTGGCCGCACCCAAGAAATTCAACGCCTGATTGGCCGCTCATTACGCGCCGTAGTCGATATGGCGGCTTTGGGCGAGCGCCAAATTGTAATTGATTGCGATGTCATTCAAGCCGATGGCGGCACGCGTACTGCAAGTATCACTGGTGCTTTTGTGGCCATGACCGATGCCATCAATGGCTTGATTGCCGCTGGTAAACTAGAAAAATCACCGATTCGCGGACATGTTGCAGCCATTTCAGTAGGGATTTATCAAGGCAAAGCAGTATTAGATTTGGATTATCCTGAAGATTCAGACTGTGAAACAGATATGAATGTGGTGATGACCAGCAGCGGAAAATTCGTAGAAGTCCAAGGAACTGCCGAAGGCGTAGCCTTTACTCGTCAAGAAATGAATGCATTATTAGATTTAGCCGAACAAGGCATCAAAGACTTAATCAGCATGCAACAAAGCGCGCTAGCCAGTTGATTTAGATGATCAATTACTGTGCTTAACGAGAAATAATATTTTAAAAATCACCGCGTGCTGGGGATTAAAAACGCAAAAAAAGCGTTCGTGCAACAATTACCTCTATTTAAATGCTCATTTTAATTTGAATTTACCCGCAAAATCCCCACCCTCGTGGTGTTAATGCGATAAAAATATGCGGTGCCTAGGCTCTGCTCAAGCAGAACTTCAGTAATATGAAATCTACTTGAGCAGCACTAGAAGGTTTAGCCCCTTTTTGATTACTTGGTTAAAGTACAAACGATGAAACGTGTAGATGATTTCCGCCTTCGCTTCGGCAAAAAAGAATTAGTGCCGATCATGATTGGTGGCATGGGTGTTGATATTTCCACTGCCGATCTGGCGCTTGAAGCGGCTCGTTTAGGTGGTGTAGGCCATATTTCAGATGCAATGATCAACACAGTGACGGATCGTCGCTACAAAACCAAGCAAGTTAAAGAAAAACTCCAACAATACAAACACAATGTAACGAACTCGGATAAATCCGAAGTTCAGTTTGATTTAGGCCGCCTAGAAGAAGCCACCAAGCTGCATGTAAGTAAAACGATGGAAGCCAAACGTGGCGACGGCATGGTTTTTATCAACTGCATGGAAAAACTCACCATGAACGCCCCGAAAGAAACACTTCGGGTTCGTTTAAATGCAGCTTTAGACGCCGGTATTGATGGTATTACCCTAGCCGCTGGCTTACACCTAGGATCTATGGGGCTGATCGAAGATCACCCGCGCTTTCGTGATGCCAAGCTAGGCATTATTGTTTCTTCCGTACGTGCCTTACAGTTATTCCTGCGTAAAAACGCTAAGCTGAACCGCCTACCCGATTATGTGGTGGTAGAAGGCCCTCTAGCAGGCGGTCACTTAGGCTTTGGAATGGACTGGGCGCAGTATGACCTAGCCACCATCGTGGCCGAAATTCACCAATTTATGCTGGACGAGCATTTAGATATCCCCGTTATCCCTGCTGGCGGCATTTTTACTGGCTCTGACGCTGTTACCTACCTAGAAGCGGGTGCTGCAGCAGTGCAGGTGGCTACGCGCTTTACTGTATCGGAAGAATGCGGCCTGCCTGCTGACGTGCAGCAAGAATATTTCAAGGCCAGCGAAGACAATATCGAAGTCAACCAGATCTCCCCAACGGGCTACCCGATGCGCATGTTAAAAAACAGCCCATCGATTGGCGCGGGTATTCGCCCTAACTGCGAAGCTTACGGCTACCTGCTCGATGCCAAAGGCAACTGCAGCTATATCGAAGCCTATAACCGAGTAATCGCCATCCAGCCAGACGCGAAACGCATTAAAGTCATGGATAAAACTTGCCTATGCACGCATATGCGCAACTTTGACTGCTGGACCTGTGGGCACTATACCTATCGCCTGAAAGACACCAGCCATAAGCTGGACAATGGCAATTATCAGCTTTTAAGTGCTGAACATATTTTTAATGACTACCAATACAGCACAGAAAACAAAATCGCTCTGCCGGTTAAACTAGAGCTTGAATTAGCAAAATAGAGCGACGGCATACCGCACCCATCGTGGCTAAAAAAACGACACAGAGCAATCTATGCCGTTTTTTCAGTTATGTAAGCGACAACAATCAAAGTTATTTTTTCAATTGAGATCAATCCGCGGCACCGCCCCCTTCTTAAACTCAGTCAATAAAAAAGGCCATGTAGAATAATTCTATATGACCTTTTTTCGCAAAATACTTATTTAGTCTGCGCCAATCAATCTACCCCGCGTGCCCTATCCGCGTGAAACTGAGCCACGTGCTCAGTAAAGCGATCTTCTTCAATTGCAGCACGCATTTCTGCCATCACTACCTGATAGTAATGTAAGTTGTGGATGGTATTAAGCTGCGCGGCCAAAATCTCGCCCGTGCGAAATAAATGATGCAAATAGCCTCGGCTAAAGTTTTTGCAGGTGTAGCACGTACAAGTTGCATCTAAAGGGCGGGTATCGAGCTTGTGTTTGGCATTTTTGATTTTTACATCGCCAAAGCGTGTAAATAACATGCCATTCCTTGCGTTGCGAGTGGGCATCACGCAATCGAACATATCAACACCCTGACTTACCCCATACACGAGGTCTTCAGGCGTTCCTACACCCATTAGATATCGTGGTTTGTTAACTGGCAGTTTTGGGGCGGTGTGCGCCAAAATCCGCGCCATATCTTCTTTAGGCTCGCCCACCGACAAACCACCAATGGCCATGCCATCAAAGCCGATATCGACTAGACCAGCAATTGATTCATCACGCAAGTCTTCATACATGCCGCCCTGCACAATGCCGAACAGTGCATTGGGGTTTTGCTGCGCATCAAATTCAGCACGAGAGCGCTTAGCCCAGCGGTAAGACATGCGCATCGAATCCCCAGCTTCTTGGCGGGTAGCAGGGTAAGGTGTGCATTCATCAAAAATCATTACGATGTCAGAATTAAGCACCGTTTGGATTTTCATGGATTCTTCGGGCGTTAAAAATAATTTATCGCCATTAACAGGACTTTGGAAAGTCACGCCTTCTTCAGTGATTTTGCGCATCGCGCCCAAGCTAAATACTTGAAAACCACCCGAGTCGGTCAGAATCGGCTTATCCCAACCCATAAATTCATGTAAACCGCCAAATTGCTCGACCACTTCTAAACCTGGGCGCAGCCACAGATGAAAGGTGTTACCGAGACAAATTTGCGCACCAATTTCTTTTAAATCGCGCGGGGTCATAGCTTTAACCGTGCCATAAGTCCCCACCGGCATAAACACCGGTGTTTCCACCACACCGTGGTTTAAGGTCATCGTGCCGCGACGAGCGCCGCTACTGGTGGCTTTTAATTCAAATTTCAACATTTTTTTTCCTAAACGCCGCCAGAAACACAGTCCAGCGCGGGCCGCAAGATTACCGCCAAGCCAGCTGCAAAGCAATCAAACTAGGGGGATAAATCGGCGGCAATTTTATCGATGTAGCATTTGCTGACCGGTATCGACCAGATCTTCAAACTCATCAAGATCAAAGCCTAGATGCTGGCGCAAGAGTAGTTCTATCTTTGGCCATTCGGAGTGTTCAGGCTGATTAAGGCTCAATTTGACAATGTGCTCAGCCAAGCAAGCCAAGGCAATTAAGGTGCAAATAGTCTGCCAGTCACCGACTGCTGACTGTTTGAAAACCTCAAAATTATGGACATGTAAAATGGCTAAGCTCGTTGAACTAGGCAGATACCATGTTCTTGCCAATAAATAGCCCACCACATTATGGCTTACACCATATTGCTGATCTTCATTGCTGATTAACTGTGATTGGGATAGAGCCTCTTCGCCACAAATAGCGGCCACATAATTTGGGAAACGAGCAGCCATAAGTGGTTTACCGCAGTTCAGAAATAAACCCAACGTATAAGCGCCATCCGCCGATACACCATGTACCGACTCCGATAAAAACGCCGCGACCATAGCGATTGAGTTTGATGATTCCCAAAAAGTAGATAAATCATCTTTGGTAGAAGGCGACAGCACTTGGCGCAACACCACGCCTTGCACAAGATTAGAAAGGTTTTTCAAACCTAATAATTGCAAGGCCTGTTGCACCGAGGCAACCCGCGTCGCAAGGCTAAAAAACGGAGAATTCACCGTTTTAATCACCGCAGCCGAAAGTGCAACATCAGCACTAATAAGCCGCGCTATTTTGGCGAAATCCGGTGAGCTAGCATGCTGCTCGTCTTCCAAATCCAGCAGGATATCAGGCCGAGGTGGTATCACCATGCCACGCATTAATGCTTTAGCGTCTTCTGCACTCATCTCACTCAGCACGACAACCCCTTCTCAGCGTGACCACTTACTTTAGATTAGCAGGCTCTAATAACATCGCATCGCCATAGCTAAAAAATCGATATTCTTGCTCTACCCCGTGCTGATACGCCGCCTGCATCGTTTCAAAACCTACAAATGCCGCCACTAACATTAAGAGCGTTGATTTTGGCAGGTGAAAATTGGTAATTAAACGATCCACCACTTTGAATTGATAACCTGGCGTAATGAATATGTTGGTGTCACCCGTAGGCTCGGCCAAAAATCCGTTTTGTGATGCGGCCTCCAGAGCACGCAAGCTGGTCGTGCCAACCGCAATCACTCGCCCACCCGCAGCCTTCGCCTTTTCAATGAGAGCAACGGTGGCCTCAGGAATTGAATACCGCTCAAAATGCATAATGTGTTCACTTACGTCATCTACCCGTATAGGCTGAAACGTTCCAGCGCCCACATGCAAAGTCAGAAATCCCGTTTTCACCCCCATTGCGTGTAACTCGGCAAGCAGCTCCGGCGTAAAGTGCAGACCAGCGGTGGGAGCGGCTACCGCGCCAGGATCTTTGGCGTAGATGGTTTGATAACGCTTGGCGTCTTCTTCATCCGGCGTATGAGTAATATAAGGGGGCAGCGGCAACTGGCCTGCTTGCTCCAAGATATCTAAAACGCTTTCATCACCATCAAAGCGCAATTTAAATAAGTCATCTTTGCGCTCGATCATGGTGGCGGGCCAACGATCTGCAAAAATCAACTTTGCACCAGGTTTAGGTGCCTTGGACGAGCGGATATGTGCCAGTGCTGTATGCTCATCTAAAACACGTTCAATTAAGGCTTCAATCGCGCCTCCTGAGTCTTTTTTACCAAAGACTCGCGCCTTGATGACCTTAGTGTCATTAAAAATGAGCACATCACCAGCGCGTAAAAACTGCGGTAGCTGGCGAAAGTGTGAATCTTGCCGTGCCAAGCCATCAATATGTAAGAGACGGCTTGCTCCACGAACTTCTGGTGGGAACTGGGCAATCAAGGATTCAGGCAAATGGTAATCAAAGTCAGCAACTTGCATGCAAAACAGCCTTTTTATTAAATGTAACAAAACTACAAAGCATGTATCGCCTTGTATGATAAAACCCGCACTCAGCTTGGCTTAACACACTTTCAAACAATCGTTTTAGAACGTGTTTTCACCGAAATTACCCACTTTTTCTGGACAAATTCGCACATACTGCGGCAAACTTCGCCCAATGATAGGCAACAACAGTGAACAGCGGATGCAAAACACACGCAGTATCCTCGTACTACATGGCCCAAATTTGAACCTGCTGGGCTCAAGAGAGCCACAGCATTATGGGGCGGATACACTTGCCACCATCAATACTAAGCTAGTTGAACTAGGACAGCAGGGTGCTGCTCGCGTTAACGCGTTTCAATCGAACCGCGAATATGAGCTGATTGATCGCATCCATGCCGCCCGTTTGGACGGCACAGATTTTATCATTATTAACCCCGCCGCGTTTACGCATACCAGCGTTGCCATCCGTGACGCGCTGGCTGGGGTGAAAATTCCTTTTGTTGAAGTCCACCTATCCAATGTTCATGCCCGTGAATCGTTCCGGCATCACTCCTATTTTTCCGACCTTGCGGTTGGCGTTATCTGCGGTCTAGGCGCGTATGGTTATGAATGCGCACTGGAATTCGCACTCCGTTTTACTCCCCAAGCCAGCTGATTTAAATCAACGCTGATAAATTCTCAATATAGAGAGGAGACCCCTATGGATTTGCGCAAACTTAAGAAACTGATTGATCTAGTCGAAGAATCTGGCATTGCCGAGCTCGAAGTGACCGAAGGCGAAGAACGCGTTCGAATCACCCGTGTTAATCAGAACATCCCTGCCTATGCGCAAGCAATGCAGTACCAGTTGCCCCCAGCCGCGCCAGCCGCAGCACCTGTTGCAGTAGCAGTAGCCGCCGAAGTTGAAGCGCAACCCGAAGGCTTTGTGGCTAAATCATCGATGGTGGGTACTTTCTACCGCGCCTCATCGCCAGAAGCGAAAAACTTTGTAGAAATTGGCCAGCAAGTTAATGAAGGTGACACGCTGTGCATTATTGAAGCCATGAAACTGCTCAATGAGATCGAAGCCGATAAGTCTGGCGTGATTAAGGCCATCTTGGTCGAGAACGGCCGCCCTGTTGAATATGGCGAGCCACTATTTATTATTGGCTGATAATTCATTGCCGGTGAGCACTAAGCGGTGAGGCCTTGCCCCGCTTAACTCCTCACTCCTCACGGAGTAAACCATGTTTGAAAAAATTCTGATTGCTAATCGCGGTGAGATTGCGCTGCGCATTTTGCGCGCCTGCCGTGAAATGGGCATAAAGACCGTGGTCGTTCATTCCGAAGCAGACCGCGAAGCAAAATACGTTAAATTAGCCGATGAATCTGTCTGCATCGGCCCCGCTTCGTCAACGCTCAGTTATCTGAACGTGCCGGCACTGATTGCCGCAGCCGAAGTCACAGAAGCACAAGCGATTCACCCAGGCTACGGCTTCTTAAGTGAAAACGCTGACTTTGCCCAGCGCGTTGAAGAATCAGGCTTTGCCTTTATCGGCCCACGCCCAGAATCTATCCGCCTGATGGGCGATAAAGTCTCTGCCAAAGACGCCATGAAAGAAGCTGGAGTGCCTTGCGTACCTGGCTCAGACGGTGCATTGCCAGACGATCCTGTTGAATTAATGAAAATTGGTAAGGCCGTTGGCTATCCAGTGATTATTAAAGCAGCAGGCGGCGGCGGCGGCCGCGGTATGCGCGTGGTAAAGAACGAAGATGAGTTGATTGCTGCCGTTGAGCTGACTAAATCAGAAGCAGAGAAATTCTTTGGTAATGCCATGGTTTACATGGAAAAATACCTGCAAAACCCGCGCCATATTGAAATCCAGATTCTAGCCGACCAACACGGTAATGCTATTTATCTGGGCGAGCGTGATTGCTCTATGCAGCGCCGCCACCAAAAAGTGATTGAAGAAGCGCCAGCACCAGGCATTACCGATGCACAGCGTAAAAAAATTGGCGAAACCTGCACTGCAGCGTGCCGCAAAATTAATTACCGTGGTGCAGGCACATTCGAGTTCTTATTTGAAAATGGCGAATTCTATTTCATTGAAATGAATACCCGTGTTCAAGTTGAGCATCCGGTGACCGAAATGATTACCGGCATTGATATTGTGCAAGAGCAAATTCGCGTGGCGGCTAATTTACCGCTGCGCTATACGCAAAAAGACGTGAAACTCAAAGGCCATGCCATTGAGTGCCGGATTAATGCAGAAGACCCGCTGAAATTTATTCCAAGCCCAGGAAAAATCACCACTTACCATACCCCTGGCGGCCCAGGCGTGCGCGTAGATTCACACGTTTACCAAGGTTATACCGTGCCGTCATTTTACGATTCGATGATAGGCAAAATCATTACCTACGGTGATGACCGCGCCCAAGCCATGGCAAGGATGCGTATTGCCCTATCAGAAATGGTGGTACAAGGGATTAACACCAATATTCCATTGCACCAGCAATTGCTTTTAGATGAAGCCTTTATTAAAGGCAGCACCAGCATTCATTATCTAGAACACAGAATGCCGGAAATCAGAAAACAGCTCGAAGGGAAAATCTAACTTTCCACATAAAAAGCACCGTACAAAATACGGTGCTTTTTTATATCTAAATCTTATTCATCATTAGCAATAATGCATTAATGCAAAGTGATATTTTCTACCTTGCTCACTGCAGCGCAAAAGCTTTGCATCGCATGATCTAATTGATTAAGCACCAACTGTAACTCATCTCCTAACTCGCCTCGCTTAAGTAAAGCCTCGGCTAAAGTGGCCAATTGCGTGGCATCATTGACGGACAAATTAGCGGCCGCTCCTTTCAATGAATGCGCAGTTCTATAGGCTGTTTCTAGATCATTTTTTACTAAAGCAGCACGAATTCGCTCTACGTTATCGTTCTCAGTACTGGCTAATTGCTGAATAATCAACCAATAAATCTCTACATTTTGGCCTAGTCTCACTAAGCCATCTTCAATATCTAAACCTGCCACCCCTGCAAGTGATTGTAGTTTTTCTAAATCACTGCTGAGTGGTTTACTTATTGGCTTGCTTTGAATCAAAGCATCAAGCTCCTCATCATTATCACTCTCTTTCAAAGCCATATTCGGTATGCCAACATATACGCGAGTATTGCCATCTGCGTTCAAACGGTGCTGATACCAATATTGTAAACGCTCAAATAATAATGCGGGATCAATTGGCTTGGTAATATGCTCATTCATCCCTTCTGCTAAGCAGCGTGCCCTTGCTTCATTAATAGCATGGGCTGTCATAGCTATAATTGGCAAACAATTAAACGCATTATCACTGCGAATCAAGGCGGTGGCTTCATGGCCATCCATTTGGGGCATTTGTAAATCCATTAATACGCACTGATAATATTTAGCGCCATATTCAAATATTTTTTTAATCGCTTCATGCCCATTATTTGCCAAGTCCACGCTAATTCCCGCAGAGCGCATTAACTCAAGGGCTATCTGCTGATTCACTAGATTATCTTCAACCAATAAAACCCGCATACCTTTTAAATCAGGCACAACATCAGTACGGGTAAACGAAGCCACATCACGTAATAACTCAGGCGCAAATATAGTGAGCAAGGTATCCACTACCATAGACTGATTAATAGGCTTAAATAAAAAACCATCCACTACAGTTGATTCAGCTTCAACTCGGATATCTTCACGGGTATAAGCCGTTACCAAAACCACAGAAGGGATTTGATTTAATCGTTTATCCGCATTAATACGGCGTGCCAGCTCTAAACCATTCATTTCTGGCATTTTCCAATCAGTAAATACTACGCTATACGCCTGCTCGATTGCATCAGCACGATGTAAGTTAACCAAAGCATCTTCACCAGAAGGCACCGCATCCACCGTAAAGGTTAAGCTTTGTAAGGATTGCTTTAAAATCTCCCGCGCCACAGCATTATCATCCACCACCAAAATCCGCATACCCCGCAAATGGCTAGGTAAGCGAGTAGAAGGATGGGCTTGTGCGGCTTCTCGCTCAAAAGTACAGCTAAAAGTAAATACAGAACCACGATTAGGCACGCTTTCTACCCCGATACTACCGCCCATCAACTCCACCAAGCGCTTAGATATCGATAAGCCTAAACCAGTTCCTCCAAATTTTCTTGTGGTACTACTATCAGCTTGACTAAAGGGTAGGAAAAGCTTTTCACATTGCTCAACCGTCATCCCCACGCCCGTATCCCGCACCGAAAATCTAAGAGTTACCGTTTTAAGATCAGAGCTCATCAAAGCACAAGTCACATGTACTTCACCTTCTTGGGTAAATTTAATGGCATTGCTGACCATATTAATCAATACCTGCCCGAGCCTAAGGGGATCGCCCACCAAATAGCGCGGCACATCGGGGTGCACTTGAAACAGATATTCAAGGTGCTTATCTTCTGCTTTACCTGAAGTCAACGTCGCAATATTGGCTAATACCTGATCAAGATTAAAATCAATTCTTTCAATCGAGAGTTTGCCCTCCTCAATTTTGGAAAAATCTAAAATATCATTAATAATTCCTAACAAAGATTGCCCTGCATAATGAATTTTTTGTAGATAATCGCGCTGCCTATCACTTAAATCAGTTTTAAGTGCTAAATGCGCCATTCCAATGACGGCATTCATTGGCGTTCTAATTTCATGGCTCATATTGGCTAAAAAAGCACTTTTGGCTTGTGTTGCTGCTTCTGCGGTTTGCTGAGCAATTTTTAATTCAGTGATATCAATTGAAATTCCACCTAAGGCGTATACGCTGCCATCACTATCACGAATCGAAAATTTATGCGTGAGAAATGTATGCAACCCATCGCTCAGTTGCACTTCTTCTTCCACTCGCACAGGGCGATTTTCTTCAATCACTAAGCGATCTTGTACCAAAAAGCGCTTAGCAACCTCCGTCCCACTAATCTCTTCATCATTCATTCCCACTAAGGATTGTCCTGAACGATTATAGAGCTCAGCTAAGCGTAAATTGTGGCGCAAATATCGCCCACTTAAATCCTTTAAAAACACCAAGGCTGGAGAGTATTCTAAAATCGATTCCAGCATATTCCGATTGCGTTCCAGCTCATCGGTGCGTTTAGCCACCAAAGATTCCAAACTTTGATAGGTTTGGGCATTTTCAATCGAAATAGTGGCCTGAGCCGAGAGCCATTCCAATACTTGTCTTCGTTGCATAGAAAAGGTATTACTAATCGTGCTGTGCTCAAGATAAAGCACACGCCGCACCGTACTACTCCGACCCAAAGCACGGCAGAGAATAGAAGCTGGGCGGTGCTGTGAAAAATAAGCATCACCGCGAAATTCTGAAAATTGCGTCAGCTCATCTAATAGCGTTATTTGCCCAGTATTAAAAACAAAGCGTAATAAGCTTTCTGGCAAAGCAACCTGATCAAAGTTTAAAATAGCCTCAATATGGAGCTGATCACCCTCTCTAACTACAATTGCACCGCGCTCTGCTCCTGCCGCTTCAATAATAATTTTTAATAAGCGCCCTAATAATGGCTGCAAACCCACTTCGCTAGAAATAGCCTGCACCGCACGCAAAATAGCCAAGGTGTCTAAGCTATCTAACGCGTGTAATGCATCAATATCACTTTGACTTCCATACAATTCATGCATTGGTAAAACTTTTAAGTGCAACTCCACTCGCCCCATTAAGGCCAAAGCATGGCATTGCCGGTAACAGTTTACCGCTTGGCTTAATATCTGTTGAATAGATTCAAAAGAGTAATTTCTTTCTTCCAGCCATAATCCCAATATTTCATGAAAATAGCCTTCATCTAATAAAAAACCTCTTTGTTGAGCTAGCCGTATTGCATGCCGATATAAAAGCTCTGCATCTTCAAAATGATTATCCAGCCGTGCTTGCTCTGCGCGCAAAAAAGCCAGTTTATGCTCAATATTATCTGGCGTACCATCACGGGAAATTTGTTCAAAATAATGAACGATCTTGCCCAAGGTCTGCAATAGCGTTTGACGTTTACTACCAATACTTTGTCTTGCTAGCGCAGCAACTGCTAAACCATAAGAAAATTGCCAAGTTAAATTTAAAACATAAGTAGAAGGATAATCCGTACCAATTTTCTCAGCCAATTGCAATGCTGCTGCAAATTCTTGCGAATAAACCAATAAAGTGAGCTGCGCAATATTTAGCCCAGCCATCACAATTGGCACCGCTCCCCACACCTCACAAAACTCATCGACATTAAAGTGTTCACTATTTAAATCACTTAATGAGATTGTTTCACCATGTAAAGCCCTTGCCGCGGCCTCAAAAGGAAGGGATAAACTCACAGGAAAAACCACATCATGAGTTAAACAATATTGGGCAAGTTGCTGATGGCTGGCAATTACATCCAGCATACTACGCCCAAGCAGAAAATGATTCCAAGGTTTAGCCACTAACACATAAGCGCCATATACCAAATCATGTGCTTTTAATGCTAAATTATAATTTTCATCGAGTAAAGGCAATGTCGTTTCAGCATGCAAAGTCCAATGATTAATGTTCCACGTATAATAAGTAAACGCGCGATTATATCCCCACAAATCAAATAATTTTTCCCTACTTAATTTCAAGCCTATGTCAGAAATTTCTCGCGCATCACTGTAATCTTTAAAATTAGAGATCAATGTAATCCCCAGCAATGTATAGCAAAGAGGGGAGAGTAATGCATTACCAAAAGCAATAGATCGATTAACACCCAACACTGAAATTAAGGAGAAAAAAGGGTAATTAACAAAGACAGCAGATTCAGAAACAGATGCAATAAGTTTTAAAATAGTATCTGTTTCTGCATCTAGTGCCAGTGGCAAATCGTATAAGCTTGAATAATTTTTACTTAAAAAATAATTTCTGAATATTACCATTTCTTTTTGAAACAACACATCTATAGCGGCACTATCATTGGCTGCAGGAATAGCTAAACCAAATAGAATAAGTCCTTCCCTGCCAACTTCAATATTTTCAACCATTCGCCCTTTTCGACTATAAAATATACTTTGCCGAATGCGTGTCTGTGCCTTGTCTAAAACACTTGAGCCATGCTGCAATAATATCTCTATTAAAGTTTCAAAACGCTCATCTAAATTACATAAATCACAGGACTCTGCTGCATTTAAGTGAATATCGAAAGTAAGCTGATAATTTGTTTGCCAAGCATCATCTGGAAGCAGGGAGAGTGCCGTTTCTAAATAGAAAATAGCAGCTTGATAAGCCATTGCAGCTCTAGCCTTTATGCCAGCCCTTAAATTAAGCTGCGCATACACAATTCGCTCTTGAGGCAGTTTAACTTTCTCTAAGCCATAATTGAGTTGATCTACAATTTCAAACAATGGGGTTTCAGTAGCTTCTGCTGAAATTTGCTGCAATAGGCGGCGACCAATTTCTAAGTGCAATGAGTTTAAATTTCTATTTTTATCAATAGAATATGCCGCTTGCTGAACTCTATCATGAGAGAATTGAAATACTTTTTGTACCCCAACATCACTCACTGCCAATAATAAACCATCGTGTAATGCAGGCGCCAGTCCAAGCAATGCGTCTGCTTCAGAGCATTTTTCTACGATAGCTAATAAATTTAAATCAAATTGTTTACCAATACAGGCAGCTGTTTGCAGCACATATTGTGTTTCCTGAGAAAAATGATTTAAATGCTGAGTCATTAAATCAACCACATTATCAGCAGCATCTTGTAAACGCGCTTGATCTAGTTTCCAGTGCCAAGCATTATCAGCATAATTAAAATAAAGCTGCCCTTTTACTTGCATATTTTTTAGAAATTGCCGTGAGTAAAAAGGATTTCCTTCTGTTTTGCTCATTAATAATTGGCTTAGCTCAGTCGCCTGCGAAATATTACGGCAAGTATCTTTAATCATTTCATGTAGATGTTCAACACGCAGAGGCATCAGAGTAATTTTGTCAATACATGCCTTCGTTTTATTTAGCTCATTAAGCATATTCATTAAGGGGTGATTAATGTTTACTTCATTCTCACGATATGCGGCAATTATTAATAAATGAGAGCCAAGGCTATCTCTAACAAAAGACTGTATTAAGGCTAATGACGCAAAATCTGCCCATTGTAAATCATCTAAAAACATAATTAATGGGTGGTCTTTACTTGCAAATAAGCCAAGTAATTTAGAAAACAAATCATTAAACCGCCGCTGAGCAGCATCACCATTTAATGGCAAGGCAAGTGGCTGGCTGCCCATAATGCGCTCTAAATCTGGTAAAACATCGATCACTATTTGAGCATTTTCGCCCAAAGCAGCGACTAATTTATCCCTCCAAAGAGTTATTTCATCCTGTTTACTTGATAAAATCTGCCTTAGTATTTGCTTCAATGCTTCAATTAATGCTGAATAGGGCATATCTCTATGGTATTGGTCGTATTTTCCAACAATTAGCTGCGCATCATGGCTCTCGATATATCCCCTTAATGAATGCACTAATGCAGACTTTCCCACCCCAGAATAACCACCCAGCATACATAAGATAGTTTCATCATTAGCTGCACGGTGCACCATCTCTTTTAGATAACGTGATTCTTGCTCCCGCCCATAAAGGTGATCTGGAATCATAAACTGTGAGCCAATATCCGCCTCACCCAGTGCAAATAAATGGATTTCACCTTTGGTTTCTAATTGCTTAATACAAAGTAAAATATCAGCAACTAAACCTTTAGCCGTGGCATATCTAGCCTCTGGTGATTTCGCTAATAATTTAAGAATGAGGTTCGAAACTTGCTGAGGCAATAGCGGATTAAGCAAAATAGGGGCTTGCGGTACAGAAGACATTTGCTGATGCGCTAAATCGAGTAAATCATCCGCAAAAAATGGCACCTCGCCAAGTAGCCACTCATAAAAAATAATACCTAGCGAATACAAATCACTGCGTTTATCAAGCTGAGCGAGTCGCCCTGCTTGCTCTGGCGAGGTATACCGTAAGCAATGCAAACTTAAAGCCGTTTCGTCAGCGTGCGGCGGCTTAATAATGAGCCCTAAATCCGTAAAATTTAAAAACTCTGGCCGCAATGTACCATGCACGCCTCTTTTATCGTGCCAGAGCGCTAGCTGCTCTGCTAATTGCAAAGCTTTATTTAAAAAAGCCAGTAAGTCTAAACTGGAGTAATTTATTTTCACCAACTCTTCCACCTTAAAATAGAACATGCCATCACTCAATGTGATGTTACAGAGGCTGTTGTTAAAATCCTCAAAGAACTGCTTTTATTTTATAAAACATTAGAATAATTTGCCCAAATGCTTAAGGTGAAACGAGTTAATATTGGATTATCCATTCTATAACTGACAAATAGTTATGCTAAAAAAATAACTCACTTTTAAAATAGAGCCGCGGCCATTCTTTTTATATAAAAGGCTTTCTCATGGCGGGTGTGGCCAAACTTAAATCACTTTAAGCTAGCGACGCCAGCGATCTCTTAATTGATCCAAGGCCTCATATTCTTCGCGCAAAGCACGACCACTTGGCTGCAATGCCACCCACCATGCCCGCCATAGGCCCCGGTAAACACGTTTAAATAGTGAAACACGGTAGACCTTACTACAGACTGTATTTGACACCGAAGGCCTGAAGAGCTTACTTATTTTAGCTAGCATTTTGACACCATCGTTTTAATAAATTGACAATGACATAGTAATTGGCAATTTATTTACGATAAACTAGCGAAACACGACACACTGTTTCCATATGAAAACAATCCTTCCTCCCGATGCGCTACTTGCTTTTGATGCTCTAGCCCGCACTGCTAGTTTTACTGCTGCGGCTGATTTACTTGGCTGCACGAAAAGCCATATCAGCCTAAGCGTTAAGCGCCTAGAAGCCGAGCTCAGCACCATGCTAGTACTACGCACTACCCGCCGTGTATCGCTTACTGAAGCGGGCCAGCGCTTAGCCGTACATGCCGCTGCCCTGCGCGAGATGCTACAGCTATCTAAGTTAGATATTCAAGGCTTGCAAGCCAAAGTAGAAGGCCCATTGCGCATTAGTGCAACTCAGTCTTTTGGGCAATCCATACTTAGCCCCATCTTGGTTGAATTTAGCTTAAAGTATCCAGATTTACGCATCGAGCTTGATACAGACCACCGCCTAAAAAATCCGATCAGTGATGGGATTGATTTTTGTATTCGCTCACGCACAGTGGGGGATGAAAATTTAGTGGCTAGGCATCTAGGGCTATCACAAAAACGTATTTACACTTCCCCCTCCTATTTAGCGCAAGCGCCTAGGCTAGAGCACCCCTGTGATTTAGCTTCACATCGAATTTTATCTGAGCTACATCAGGAGCAAGAAGGTGGCTGGCTATTAGAGCGCGAAGGAAAAATAGAGCAAATTGAGCTGCATAGTCAATTTTTTATAGATAGCTATGCCAGTACAGCCAGTGCCGTTGCTGCAGGCTATGGCTTGGCCCTGCTACCTAGCTATATGGCAGCGCCCTTTATACAGCAAGGCTGCATGCAAGAGGTTTTGAAGGGCTGGCTACCTGCCCCCTATCCCTTTTTCTTGGTTTACCCATACCGTCATCCTCTCCCTAAAAAGTATGAAGCCTTTATCCAATTTGTAGTTCCAAGGATTCAGGCGCAGCTTCAACGCACTTTGGATGGAGGCTAAAATAAAGCGAGAAATTTCAGACGTAAAAAAACCACTCAACCGATAAGGTGAGTGGTTATTTACAGTACGAATAATGGCGATCCCACGGGGAATCGAACCCCGGCCGCCGCCGTGAAAGGGCAGTGTTCTAACCGCTAAACTATGGGATCATACTTTTAATGCTATGAAAATACTTGGTGCGGCTGAAGAGATTCGAACTCCTGACCCTCTGGTTCGTAGCCAGATACTCTATCCAACTGAGCTACAGCCGCAACGCTATTACTATATAAAAAATGGCGATCCCACGGGGAATCGAACCCCGGCCGCCGCCGTGAAAGGGCAGTGTTCTAACCGCTAAACTATGGGATCGTACTTTTAAATATTTTTAGGATTACTGATAAGTAAAAGCAAATCAGAAAAACTAAAATGGTGCGGCTGAAGAGATTCGAACTCCTGACCCTCTGGTTCGTAGCCAGATACTCTATCCAACTGAGCTACAGCCGCAAATGCTTGGCGGAGAGCAAGGGATTCGAACCCTCGATACAGGTTTTGCCCGTATGCTCCCTTAGCAGGGGAGTGCCTTCGACCACTCGGCCAACTCTCCGTCAAGGACCCGAATACTACGCAAACACCGCAAAGCCGTCAACCGCCAATCCGCAATTAATTTAAGTTTTTAAGCCTTTTTCTTACGCCCTAGTATCAGTCGCAAGCTAGTGGTTTGTTTTGTAAGGGTAAATAACAAAGGGGCACAGAATAAAATATTTTGTGCCCCTTTGTTTAAATCTTAATCACTGCAAAAAACACGCGCAAACGTTGTTTTAGCACAGAGAAAAAGCAATCAGCTTTGCTGATTTTATGAAATCGACTCTAAACCAAATGCCTTGTGCAGCACGCGAACGGCTAACTCAAGGTACTTTTCATCGACCACCACCGAGATTTTAATCTCAGAAGTTGAAATCATTTGAATATTGATGCCTTCTTCAGCAAGGGTACGGAACATCGTTGACGCCACGCCCACATGCGAGCGCATGCCTACGCCAACAATGGATACTTTACAGATTTTATCATCACCATTGATCTGGCGAGCACTGATCTGGCTTTGTGCGCCTTCTAATACTTTGATCGCGCGCCCTAGATCATTTTTAGGCACGGTAAAAGAAAAATCAGTGGTGCCATCTTGGCCTACGTTTTGGATAATCATATCAACATCAATATTAGCATCCGCTACTGGGCCTAAGATTTGATAGGCAATGCCCGGTTTATCTGGCACGCCAATCACATTGATACGGGCTTCATCGCGATTAAACGCAATGCCGGAGATAACGGGTTTTTCCATCTTGCTGTCTTCCTCGAAGGTAATCAGCGTGCCCTCGCCCTCTTCCTGGAAGGAAGACAAGACACGTAATTTCACATTGTATTTACCGGCAAATTCAACCGAACGGGTCTGCAACACCTTAGAGCCTAAGCTGGCCATTTCCAGCATCTCTTCAAAGGTGATAGTAGAAAGCTTACGTGCTTCAGGCACTACACGCGGGTCAGTGGTGTAAACGCCATCCACATCGGTGTAAATTTGGCATTCATCGGCCTTTAGCGCTGCAGCCAGCGCAACGCCTGTGGTATCCGAGCCGCCACGGCCCAAGGTGGTGATATTGCCTTGTGCATCCACGCCCTGAAAGCCTGCCACAATCACCACACGGCCAGCGGCCAGATCGGCACGCATGGGTGCATCGTCGATATGTTGGATACGCGCCTTGGTATGCGCGCTGTCGGTCAGGATTTTGACCTGAGCACCAGTGTAGCTCACAGCATCAACACCGATTTCTTTCAGCGCCATCGCCAGTAGGCCAATGGTGACTTGCTCACCGGTTGAGACAATAACATCCAATTCACGAGGATCTGGGTTGGCCTGAATTTCCTTGGCCAGTGCAATCAGCTTATTGGTTTCGCCGGACATTGCAGAAACGGCCACCACAATATCGTGCCCTTCTGCTTTGAATTTAGCCACGCGGCGCGCCACGTTTTTAATCCGCTCGGTAGTGCCTACCGAGGTGCCACCGTATTTCTGAACAATCAATGCCATGGATCAAACCTGCTGCTTGGGTAGGTTTTAAAAGGAAGGGTCATTGTAATGAAACCCGACCATCTTTTCGAGCAAGAAAACAGTTTAAGTCATTATTTATGCATGAATTGTTATGCTTGTTTGCTATAAGCATCACGGGCAAAGAATATATGTTTGAAACAAGATCATTAAGGCATTTGTTTGCCAGGCTGGTTAAATGTGAAAAAGCCGCCCCCTATGCCGTCCATTATTGATTAATACTCAACAAAAACAGGAACACGCGCAGCTACAGCGCACATTAGCTCATAGCCTATCGTTCCGGCGGCTTTTGCCACGTCATCAATAGAAAGATTTTTCCCCCACAGCTCAACTTGGCTGCCTACTCCAGCTTTGGGCAGCTCGCTTAGGTCTACAGCCAGCATATCCATAGAAATACGGCCAATTAAGCGGCTAGCCATCCCATCCACCAACACCGGCGTACCCGTTGGGGCATGACGTGGATAGCCATCTGCATAACCACATGCCACCGTGCCAATCCGCATCGCGCGATCAGCAACAAAGCTAGCGCCATATCCAACGGCATCACCGGCTTGCAAATTTTGCACACCAATCACTTCTGCAGTCAGTGTCATCGCGGCCTGCAGGCCTAGCTCTGTAGCGCTTTGAGTACTAAATGGGGAAGAGCCATATAAAGAAATGCCAGGCCGTACCCATTGATGATGCGTATTAGGGTAGGCCAAGAGCGCGGCTGAGTTAGCTAAGGTTTTGGCCAAATCCAAGCCAGCACATGCCGCGTCAAAGCGTGCACACTGCGCCGCCACACCCCGCTCAGACATATCGGCACTGGCAAAGTGGGACATCAGCGTAACACTGTCAACATTGCTACACTGATTTAAGCGTGCCACAAGTGCTGGCGCTTGCTCAGCGGGAAAACCTAGGCGGTTCATGCCGGTGTTTAATTTTAAGAAAACATGTACAGGGCAAACCAGAGCAGTGGTTTCTAACCAAGCCAAGCCGCGTTCATCGTGCACCGCTAGCCAAAAGCACTGCTCTGCACAAAGCTGTAGCTCTGCAGCAGAAAAAACACCTTCTAATAATAGAATCGGCTGCGTCACCCCAAGCGCTCTTAAGGAGCGTGCTGATGGCATTTCTAGTGTGGCAAAAGCATCGGCATTGGGTAAGGCTGCAACCATATTGGAAATACCGTGTCCATATGCATTGGCCTTTACAACGGCAAATACTTTACTGGCTGGCGCACAGGCTTTGGCATGGGCATAGTTGGCAGCAAGCGCTGTAGTATGAATCACGGCACGGATCGGGCGAGTCATGACAAAACCATTGCAGGGAAAAGCCTAGAGTATAAACCTTGTTAATCAGGCGTAAGGCGCAAAAGCGACAATGCCGGCTTATACTCTTTTGTGATATAAACCCCCTACTATAAAAACGGATATTGCTCCAAGATGGATCGCGGATTTTTCATTATTCTTGGCGCGCAATTTTTATCGGCGCTAGCAGACAACGCCCTTTTCTTTGCCGCGCTGGCACTCCTGAAGGAACAGAGCTCTCCTGAGTGGCATTTATCTATGCTGCTGTGGTGCTTTACTGTTTCTTATGTAGTACTCGCCCCCTTTGCCGGCTCTTTTGCAGATTCCATGCATAAAGGCAAAGCAATGATGATTTGTAATGGCATCAAGCTCGTCGGTTGCTTAGGGATGCTAGTGGGCATTCCCCCGATTATGGCCTATGCCTTGGTTGGATTTGGCGCCGCAGCCTATTCCCCAGCCAAATACGGCATCATTACCGAATATCTTCCGCACGAAAAGCTGGTTGCAGCCAATGGCTGGTTAGAGGGCGCTACAGTCAGTGCTATTATTTTTGGCACCATTTTAGGCGGTTTACTGGCCGGATCTCATATTGCACCTTGGCTAAAAACCACCCATCTAGCCCCATACTTTAGCCCAGCCACCTTTGCTATTGCCGCAATTATCCTGCTTTATCTCGCTGCATCTTGGCTTAACTGCTACATCCCCAAATTGAATGTAGAACTCAAATCCCTACAGCTTCAGCCCATTACTTTAATCAAAGAATTTTGGTGCTGCGTTGCAAAACTTTGGAAAGACCCTCAGGGGCAATTATCTCTAGGTGTAACCACCTTGTTTTGGGGAGCAGGCGCCACGATGCGCTTGGTAGTATTGAACTGGGCAGTGATTTGGCTGAACTTTTCTATGGAACAAGCCACTCAGTTAGTAGCCGTTGTTGCATTTGGCATTGCAGCGGGTGCCATACTGGCTGGGCATTGCGTCCCTCTTAAAAAGGCATTTAATGTGCTGCCAGCAGGGATTGCCATGGGCATTTTGGTGATCGGCATGCTGTTTGTTCACAATACTTGGCTCGCTGCATTTTTAATGTTTATTGTTGGCTGCTTATCGGGCTTTTTTGTAGTGCCTTTGAATGCCATGCTGCAACATAGAGGCCATAGTCTGATGGGTGCGGGGCACTCGATTGCGGTACAAAACTTTAATGAGAATATTGGCATTCTGGTGATGGTTGGTATTCATGCCATGATGGTGAAATATTTCAGCCAGCCTATCACTGCCAGCGCGAGCGCAGCCGTAGCTAATCAATTCCAAACCAGCGGAATTCCTCCTATGTACGCCATTATTACCGGCTTTGGTCTGATGGTGGCTTTAACAATGATTGCGATCACCGTACGATTCCGGCGCGGTGTTCGTGCTGGGATAATGAATGACTAAACTAAGCCTGACCCTAATTGTTTTGCTGCTTGCAGGCTGTGGTAAAGAAGCCACTAAAGAGAAAACCGTGCGCCCGCCGCCGCAAGTCATCGCCACCACGACGCAAAGTGCAGATATTGCACTGAACCTGAGTGCGCAGGGTCACGTCACTCCACTAGATCAAGTAGAGATCAGACCACAAAAAAGCGGCTTGATCCGTCAGGTGCATTTTAAAGAAGGCGATCAGATCCGCGCTGGGCAGCTGTTATTTAGCCTAGATGCGCGAGAAGACGAAGCCAATGTGCGCCAAGCGGTGGCAAAACTAGCCCAAAGTCAGGCCCAACTGGCCGCTGCAGAGCGAGATTATTCGCGCTCTAAAGAGCTAGCAGCGCAAAGTTTCATCTCTAAAACAGCGCTCGATAACGCACAAAGCAAGCTAGAAACGCTACAAGCCACACTCAGCGCAGAACGCGCAGCAGTAGATGCCGCCAAGATCACACTATCTTACTCAAAGATCAAAGCACCACTGAGCGGGCGTGCAGGTTTGGTTGAAGTGCATACCGGTAGCTATGTGCAGCCTAGTATCGTCACACCATTGGTAAGCATCAGCCAGCTCAACCCCATTACCGTTGCCTTCAGCGTGCCAGAGCGTAACTTAATCACCCTGCAAAACGCTCCCCGCCCTATCGTCGTCAACGCACAGCTAAGCGATGGCAGCAAGCTGCAAGGCAAGCTGAGCTTTATCGATAACACGGTCAATCCCAGCTCAGGCACGATTACTTTAAAAGCCGAGTTTGCTAATCCTAAAAACCAGCTATGGCCAGGTGCATTTGTGCCGGTACAAATCGCTGCGGGCACATTAAAAAATGCCGTGGTTCTACCGGTACAAGCGGTACAAACCGGACCAGACCAGCGCTTTGTGTTTGCGATTCAGCCAGACAAAACCGTTAAAGCGATTCCGGTTGAGTTGGTACAGGTAGAAAACGAGCGCGCCGTAGTCAGTGGCATCGGCAGCAATCAGCGAGTGGTTAAAGAAGGCGGACAAAATCTGCGTGATGGCAGCAAGGTCAGAGAAGCCAGCGCAGCCAAAGCAAAGAAACCAGCCAGTGCCGCAAAATGAATATTTCCCTACTTAGTATTAACAAACCGATCGCCACCACCCTGCTCTGGCTGGCGGTAGTCGTCGCTGGGGTAGTGGCTTGGTTTAATCTGCCGATCTCTGCCCTGCCCTCATTTAATATGCCCACCATCGAGGTGTCTGGTAGCTTGCCCGGTGCTAGCCCAGAAACAATGTCCACCTCAGTGGCTACCCCGCTTGAAAAGCAATTTTCAACGATTCCCGGCCTTGCTGTCATTACCTCAAGCAGCACTCAGGGCAAGGTATCGCTGACGCTGGAATTTGACGCCAATCGCAATATCGATGACGCCGCCGTTGACGTGCAAGCCGCACTCTACCGCGCATCTCGCGGTCTGCCTAAAGATATGACCAACCCGCCGAGCTACCGCAAAGTAAACCCTGCGGATGCGCCGGTGCTGATGGTAGGGATTAACTCGCCATCGATGAGCTTGGCCGAGCTGAACGATTACGGCGACAACCTGATTTCCCCTACGCTTTCCACCCTCAATGGCGTAGCGCAGGTCACGATTTACGGGCAAAAACGCTTTGCCGTGCGTGTGCAAGTCAACCCAGAGCTATTAGCAGCAAGAGATATGACGCTGGCCGAGTTATCCGCCGCGCTTAAATCTGCCAATGCCAACAGCCCGGTTGGCCAGCTTGATGGCAAGCGCCAAGTGCTGGCACTGCAAGCCAATGAGCAGCTTAAAAATGCCGCCGACTTTTCCAACTTAATCGTTGCGCAAAAGAATAAACAACCGGTGCGCCTCGCCGATGTCGCCACGGTAGAAGACAGCGTGCAAGACGTAAAAAGCGGCAGCTGGATTAACGGCGAGCGCTCTATCGTGCTGGCCGTAATGCGCCAATCGGACGCCAATACTGTGGCCGTGGTCAATGCCATTAAAGCCGCCTTGCCGCAGCTTAAAGCGCAAATGCCTGAATCGATAAATGTGCAGGTTTTAAACGATAGATCGCAATCGGTGCGCGAGGCGATTCACGATGTAAACCTCACCATGCTGCTGACTATGCTGCTGGTGGTGGGCGTGATTCTGCTGTTTTTACGTCGTACTGCGGCCACGCTAATTCCGGCTTTATCATTGCCGATCTCATTGATTGCCACTTTTGCGCTGATGCACTGGCTGGGTTATAGCCTCGACAATATCTCGCTGATGGGGCTAACCATTGCCATTGGTTTGGTGGTGGATGATGCGATTGTGGTGCTTGAAAACATCATGCGCCACGTTGAAAACGGCATGAAGCCCATGGAAGCGGCCATTCAGGGCGCGCAGGAAGTCGGCTTTACCGTGGTATCGATTTCAGTATCGCTGATTGCCGTGTTTATCCCGATTTTCTTTATGCCTGGCACGATTGGCCTGCTGTTCCATGAATTTGCCGCCGTCGTTACCTTAGCCATTATGGTGTCCGCCGTGGTGGCGCTGACGCTGATCCCGATGCTGGCGGCGCGTTATATTAAACACGAAGCACCGGATACCCACGTGCCCGCATGGAGCCGCTTTTTTGAACGGGGCTTTCATCGCGTGCTCAGCGGCTATCAGCGCACGCTAGATTGGAGCTTAGGCCGACGCAAGCTGATGCTGCTCATCGCGCTGGCCACCTTTGTGCTCACAGGGGGGCTGTATCAATCCATGCCCAAGGGCTTTTTCCCTGAAGAAGATATCGGCCAGATTCAGGCAAGCTCTGAGGGCCCGCAGGATATTGCCTACCCTGCCATGCTTAAATTGCATACCGAAGTCGCCGAGCGGATTCAAAAAAATCCGAATGTAAACGTGGTGGTTTCCAACTTATCCAGCGGCAACCGTGGCCGGATGTTTATTACCTTGAAGCCACGTAATCAACGGCTTTCTATGGAAAAAACCGTAGCCAGCCTGCGTAAAGACACCAGCGGGATTACCGGCATTTCGGTGTTTTTTAACCCGACCCAAAACTTGAAGATTGGCGCACGCAGCTCAAAAAGCCGCTACCAATACACCCTGCAAGCCGTGCAATCGGACGAGCTGAGCGATTGGTCAGACAAGCTGATGCGCGCCATGCGCCAATCGCCCATCTTTACCGAAGTCACATCAGACACCGAAAAGCGCGGCCTGCAAGCAAGGCTCAATATCAACAGAGACAAGGCTCAAACCCTAGGCATCGATATGCAAAACCTGCGCGAAACGCTGTATGGCGCATTTGGCGAGCGTGAAATCAGCACCATTTATCTGCCGCAAGACAGCTACTCGGTATTGATGCAGCTCTCAGACGATTATCGCACGGATGAATCGGCGATGAATAAGCTCTATGCCCGCAGCAATAGCGGCGTCTTAGTGCCGATCTCAGCGTTTTCCAGCGTCGAGCGCATCATGACCAATAACGCCATCAACCATCAAGGCCAGCTGCCTGCGGTCACGCTATCGTTTAATATGGCCGAAGGGAAAACGCTATCCGAAGCGGCGGCCAAGATCGATGCCCTGAAGCAGGAAATCCAGCTGCCATCCAAAGTATTTGGCGCTTTTGCCGGGGATGCAGCCGTATTCCAGCAATCGCAAAACACCCAGCTATGGCTGATTCTGGTAGCCGTGGCGGTAATTTATGTGATTCTGGGCGTACTGTATGAAAGCTGGATTCACCCACTCACCATTTTGGCGGGTATTCCCTCTGCGGCCGTTGGGGCGCTGATTGCGCTGGATATCATGAGCCTGCCGCTCACCTTTATCGCCATGGTCGGGATCTTGCTCTTGATTGGTATCGTCAAGAAAAACGCCATTATGATGATCGACTTTGCGCTAGAGGCTGAGCGCAAAGAAGGCAAAGCGCCCGTAGATGCGATTCGGGAAGCCTGCTTACTGCGATTCCGCCCCATTATGATGACTACGCTGGCCGCCATTATGGGTGCCATGCCAATCGCCATCGGCATCGGCGCAGGTGCCGAGCTGCGCCAACCCATGGGCGTGGCGGTGGTCGGCGGCCTAGTGCTATCGCAGCTCATCACCCTCTACATCACCCCCGCGCTTTATCTGAGCTTTGACAGCTTGCAAAAGCGCTGGCAGAAAGCCAAATAAGAGAAAGGCCAGCGCATGCGCTGGCCTTTTTTTGATCCCTTGTAATTCAGTCTACTGATTTGATTAATATTTAATCAGCAAAAAAACCAGCCAATAGAACAATGACTTGCCACACTTATCCACAGAGCGCTCACAGCCTTGTGCTCCTTGAACGGGGATAAGCGGTAAGGCTCATTCAAATCGTTAATCCTGAGTATTTCTATCGGGAATCCAGCGGCTCTGCTGGATCCCCGATCAATGCATTCGGGGATGACGGGCGGTAATCCCCCCATTTTTAAGCTCACTTAGAAGTAGAGGCTAGGCATGTAATGCCAGTTTTTGTTTCGGGGTGATGCCGCCCAATCCCATATGCGGGCGCTCGTTATTGTAAATCCAAAGCCATT
>JBDKJX010000027.1:0-47503 GCA_039796405.1 Pseudomonadota bacterium | reverse complement strand
GGCATTCTGGGAGCAAGGTAGTCTGTGTTCGGCTGTCGCCTTCGATAAAGCGTTTCAAAACAAACACCTCGTCCCGTGGTCATGGCAAAATCATACTACAAGACACGTTTTTACACAGTCTGGGCCAGATGAAGCCAACTCCACCCAAGCCCCTCCTCCGCCAATAGCCGTGTAATAAAATCGCTATCTGATTCTCGATATTGCGTACAGTAGGATCGGGGCGCGTAAGTGCCGGATAGCTTGAAATCCAGTGTTTGCACGGCAGCAAACACAGGGTTTTTAGCTTGGTGCTCAGCCAAAATTTGCTTGACGATATCTGCCACGGATAAATTTTGAAATACGCGGGAAGTACGGCGGTATCTGAGTAGCGCAAACGGTGGCTCTACCGTCAGCGCATATTTTGCAAAGCCGCCATCAGAACCTAATAGCTGCGCCTGACTCACTACCCCACAACGCTCTATCGCATCACCATTGGCGTTTTCTATCGCCAATACCACCGGCAAGCCTAATAGCAATTTAAGTTCTAAATCGCCATTGGAGGATAGGCACTCAACCTGATAGCGATACGTTTGGCAGATCCCCTCACTACCTGTTACGCGCTGGGGCAATAACTGCTGGCCCCAAGCTGCACCATCGCCTAGCTGAAGAGAGATAAGGCGCTGCTCTTGATTAAAAGCAGAGGCGAAGGAAGCAAGCAGATCACTAAGATTCATGATAAATCAACGATATATGGCGACCGCTAATATTACATGAAGCTTTAAACCGCCTGTTTTATGATTTACCTTATTTGTGCATATTCACTAATAAATCAGCCAATCGGCGTAAGTAAAATAAAATAAAATACTATATGGACTAGCAGCCTGTCGGACTTAGACGGTCGAAGCGAAAAATCGCATGATCGAGACCAGATTTTGCCGGATTTGCAGCGCCAATAACGAGTTATTGGTCAAAAATCTGGTGAAATATAGGCCAATCAGGTGATTTTGCAGCTGACTGATGCTAAGTCCGACAGGCTGCTAGGCACAAGACATGTGACGAAGGTAATAACGGGTTATTGTCGAGGAGCATCACGCAGTGAATGGCCATTTTCCGGCTCAGCCCTTCGGGTTTAGCCCATTTTTGGGGCTGCACGGCGTTAATGAAATGCAGTGATGTAACGGCTGCCCTGTGGCTTACCTCCAGAGACGATTTTATCTCCATTGAAGGTGTCCACATTTAGTGGCCTACCTCAGATGCAAAAATAAGGTAAAGAAAAGAAAGTTAGTTTGAAAAATATAATAAAAATACGCAGGAATTAGTTGAAACCAAGTCAAGCTCAAACCTCTACCAAGACTCTTCGCGGGGAGGGCGAGCGGCTAGCCATAGTAGCAAGGCGATTGCGCCATAAGGCCATAGATCACTAATCACCGCAGATAGGCCATTAAAGTGTAAGAGATGACCATAGTGCCAGCGAAACAGCGGCAGGGTTGCCGCCAGCTGTGGCACCAAGGGCCAAAACCAGCCAATCACTAAGGTGGCCGCCAAAGCGAGCGCCCCCAACAAGGCCCTTAGGCTACGATTTAAACGCCATAGCAGCAGCAAAGCCAGCGTGCCTAATAATCCACCCACGAAGATATTTAAATTAAGCCAAGTAAAAAACTGTGCAGGCTTAAGCAAGATTCCCGCAAACCCAAGCTTAAGTAATAAAGCCGCCAGCAGGGTAAAACGAATCGCGGCGGGGCTTTGCCGTGTGTGTCGCATCAGCACCGAAACAAATAGAGCCACACCCAAAAAGTGCAACATCATGCCGCCCCCTTCTAATAGGCGCAAAAATAGCTTGGCGTTTTCCATTGGCGATTCAAACGGCTGCGGCAGGCCGGGCGATTCAACCACCACCCCCAAAAAGGGTTGGGAGGGATCCATCTGGGTAATAAACCATAGCACCAGCCAAGTCACCCCCCATTCCACGGCTGGCCCGGGGGCAAACCAAGCGTGCCGAGCCGCCAAGCAGCGTGTTTGCCAATAGCGATTACCTAAAATCATCGCCAACACCACCCCCAAAAAAGCACCAAAACTATTGCTTAAGATATCTAGATTAGAGGCCACTCGGCCGGGTAAAAACTGCTGGGTAAATTCCACCGTCGAAGATAAAAACACCCCCGAAAGTAGCGCAAGCAAAGGCCCTAGCCGATAACTTTTTAAGGAAATGGCCAAACTAAAGCCCAGCGGCATATAGGCCAACACATTGATGCTGTTATCAAAGAAAGTGAAATAGTAAGGCAGAGGGTAGGCATAGAAAGCCCAGATAGGCTCCCCAGTAAAACGCCAGCCAGTAAAGGGATACAGGCTCACCACCAAAATCACCAGTACGCTGCAAAAAAACACGTAGCGCGGCACCCGCGATGGGGTAATGCGACGAGCCAAGTAGCTGATATTGAAGGATGTGTTTCGCATTGGGTAAGGAGGGCCAAAGCCCCCCTATCGCCCTCTTATTTAGAGGTTTTAACTTGTGTCCACAAACGGCTTAAATCACGACGCTGTTTGGCATCCAATGGCTTGAGCTGCTGCAGTTTCTTTAAAGCAGCTTCATTAGGAAATACCGCAGTATTCTTTTTAATTTCGGCCTTTACAAACGGGGCAGCAGCCGAATTAGGATTGCCCGTGCCCACCATATTGGTCAGCTCGCTCGAGTTTTTCCCTTCCATCATAAAGTTAATAAATTTCAGCGCCAAATCAGGGCGAGGCGCAGATTTAAGCATCATCATATTATCAACAGAGAGGGTATTACCTTCTTTTTGCAAACCATAGCTCACGGTAAAGGCGCGCTTGACTGTTTTAGCATCTGCGGCAGCTTGAAACATATCACTAGAATAGCCGTGTGCTACCCAAATATTGCCCAGCGTTAATTCTTTAATATAACTTTGCGAATTAAACGCAGCCCAAAATGGCTTGGCTTTGATAATGGTTTCTTGGGCTTTTTTCCACTCAGCGGGATTGGTCGAGTTAGCAGAAAAACCGTTATACATTAAGGATGCGGCAAATAACTCATTAGCATCATCCAGCACGGTTACTTTGCCTTTAATTTTTGCCAAAATAGCGGTATCAAAAATAAGGGCCCAAGAATTAGACTCAACACCTAGCTCTTTAAGCTTGGTCTGATTAAAACCCAGCAAGGTGGTAGTAAACGAATACGGCAGGGAAAACTTATTGCCCGGATCAAACTGGCTATTTAAAAAAGCTGGATTTACATTTTTAACATTCGCCAGCTTGCTTTTATCTAGCGGCTGCACCATGCCTTGTTTAATTAAAGGCGGCATTGCAAAGCCAGTTGGCACAACCACATCGTAGCCTTTGGCTCCGGCGGAAAGCTTAGCCAGCATTTCTTCCATTGCGCCGTAATAATCTTGCACCACACGGCATTTACAGTCTGCTTCGAAGCGTTTTACCGTTTCTGGCGCAATATAATTGTTCCAGTTGTAAACGTGGAGCACTTCATCAGCATTTGCCATATTGGCAGCCAATAGCAGCGTGAATAATAATTTCTTCATGTCTCAAACACTCCAAAGCGATTGAATAAAAAAGCTGTGCGATTATGCCCTAAATCTTAAGGCACGCTAAAAACAAAGGAACCCTTATGCTGGTTATCTATGTTTGTAGGTACAAAATGTTGTTGCGCTTGGTATTGCCCATCAATACCAAGCGCTTGCGAACTATTTAGCGCGTAAAGCGCTTGGGGCTACTTTGCTGGCAATCAAAATTAAAGCAAGAGTTAACAACATTAATAAGGTTGAAATAGCATTAACCTCAGGAGTTACCGCTATTCTAATCATTGAATAAATTTGCAATGGCAAAGTAGATGCACCCGCGCCTGCAGTAAAGAACGTGATCACAAAATCATCAATAGATAATGTAAACGCCATCAATGCACCCGCAATAATGCCAGGCATAATCAAAGGCATAGTAATCAGTCTAAATGCCTGTATTGGCGTAGCACCTAAATCGCGCGCCGCTTCTATCAAGGATTCATCCATGCCTTGCAAACGGGAGCGCACCACAATAGCCACAAAACCAATACAAAATGCAATATGCGCTAAGGTAACGGAGAACAATCCCAATGTCATATTTAGCATAACAAAAAACATCAACAGCGATACGCCCATTAGTATTTCTGGGATAGCGATCGGGGTGAGTACCAAAACAGGTAAAAGCCGCAGCTTATATTTGTACATGGCAACACCTGCCAAGGTACCAAATATGGTGGAAAATAAACTCGTTACCACGCCAATTAATAATGAATTGCGGGCGGCCACCAGCATTTGCTCATCATTAAACAAAATGCGATACCACTTAAAGGTAAACCCTACCCATTCTGCATTAAGCCGTGAATCGTTAAACGAATACATCACCACAATAATCAGCGGCAAATATAAAAAGGCATAGGTGAGCAAAGCCGCTAACCATAGCCATTTGTTTTGCTTAGTCATGATTTTTTTCTCCCACGGCTAATCAAGGTCGCTAAGGATGCTAATAGCAAAACGCTGGCCGTGAGCATAATCGATAAGGTAGAGCCAAATGGCCAGTCACGGCTATCTAAGAACTGCTGCTTAATTAGATTACCCACCATAATGCCATCAGTGCCGCCCACCAAATCAGGCACGGCAAACATCCCTAAGGCCGGGATAAACACCAAGGCTGCACCGGCCCAAACACCAGGCAAAGACAATGGCCAAGTAATCCGCCAGAAACGTTGCCAAGCAGACGCGCCCAAATCTTGTGCCGCATCCAAAAGGGCCATATCGTGTTTTTCTAAATTAGCATAGAGCGGCAACACCATAAACGGCAGATGAACATAGACCAGCACCACAATCACCGCAAAATGGGTAAATAGAAACTGCTGCGGACCAATACCAAACCACGCTAATACGCTATTGACCGTCATCGCAAAATAGCCCTGCGGCCCTAGAATAATCATCCACGCGTACACGCGGATCAAAAAATTACTCCAAAATGGCAAGATCACTAATAACACTAATAAATCACGATATTTCTTTGGGCTACGGGCAATCAGCCACGCCAATGGGTAAGCCAAAATAATGCAAAAAAAAGTGGTTAATCCGGCATACCAAAACGACTTAATAAATAGCTCAACGTAAACGCCGTCTTCAAAAAAGCGTGAAAAATTTTCTAAAGTCAGAAATTCACGCCAATTTTGCCAATTAATCAGTAGCTCACGCGCGCCCGTATCTGGGTTGATATCGACCAGCGGCATTAAGCCGCCATACTCACCTGGAAAACGAAACGCTGAAAAAATCATAATCAACGTTGGCACGGCAAAAAAGATCACTAAATATAAGAGCGGCGGGCCAGAAATCAGCCATTTCGCCAAGCGAGGCGATTTTACTTTCGACATATCGCCCCCTAAGCCAGCAAGAAGTGACCAGCGTCATAACGCCAAGCCAGCTCTACTGCATCATTATCATCAAAGAACTTAGCCCGCCCTGCGGCCGAATTTGGCAACATGGCCTCTACTAACATGCCGTTATCTAGCTTAACGATATAAATGGTCACATCGCCCAAGTAGAGGCAGTTATGCACCGTGCCTTTGAAGTGCACCTCATCAGCATCCCCAACATCAAGCGATGCCGCCAATTTGATTTTTTCTGGGCGTAAGCTCAACGTTCCTGTTTGCCCGACCACCGCCCCCGCCACTGGCAAGGTTTCAGCTATGCCTACACCAGCAATTTCTACCTGCATGCGCTCATTGCTAATCGATTTGATCGTGGCATCCAGCAAATTACATTGGCCAATAAAATCAGCCACAAAGCGGCTTTTTGGGTAGCTGTAGATGGTTTCAGGCACATCCAGCTGCTCTACTTGTCCCTTATTCATTACCGCAATCCGGTGCGATAAAGCCAAGGCCTCACCTTGATCGTGGGTAACATACACAAAGGTCACGCCGACTTCTTTTTGCAGCGTAATCAATTCCATTTGCATTTGTTCACGCAGCTTGGCATCCAGCGCGGAGAGCGGCTCATCCAGCAGCAAGAGACGCGGGCGGTTCACTAAGGAGCGAGCAATGGCAACGCGCTGGCGCTGTCCACCCGATAATTCATGCGGAAAACGATGCGCAAACTCTTGCAAACGCACGTCTTCAAGAATTTCGGCCACACGGGATTTAATCTCTGCGGGCGAGGCTTTGGCCATTTTCAGCGGAAAAGCGATATTGTCGCCCACGCTCATATGCGGAAACAGCGCGTAATTCTGAAACACCGTGTGCACTGGGCGCTTTTCTGGCGGCACATTCGACATGTCTTTGCCATCGAGCAAAATCGCGCCAGAATCTGGCTGCTCAAAACCGGCCAGCATCCGTAATAAAGTTGTTTTGCCGCAGCCCGAGGGGCCAAGCAGGGTAAAGAATTCACCGGCTTCCACCGACAAGTTCACATGATTAACAGCAGTGAAATCGCCGAAAGTTTTTACGACGTCACGGATCTCCAGCAGGGCCATAGTCTTCTCACAAAAAAACGGTCGCCATTTTAACAAAAACACCGCGGTGGTGTTGGTTTTATAGCCTATTGCCAAATGCAAATATCGAGAGCTATTCCTCAGAGCATTTAATGCGGCTTCTTGGTAATAATTGCTTGTACCCAAAGCAGATAAGGCAGTGCATATTGGCTGCATACTCAGCCCTTTCAATGCTAGCCAACCTACAAGCCAAAAATAGGGCATAAGCTCACGCATAAGGGACTTATAAAGCAATCGGCAACTCGTGTTTAGCACTGGGAACATGAGAAATTACCCCACATCAAGCACCTTGATTGCTAAACTTGGCCAATATTGGGCGCAGCAAGCAGCCCTCGTGATATTTTTTTGAAATTTTGGGAGGTTAATTTCATGCGTTCTATATGCATCAGTTAATCTGCAAAAGATTAGAAAAGCTGATTAAGTGCCTGCAAATGCATTGATAACGTCATTTAGCAATTCTTTTACCATGCGGATTAAGTACATTTTGCCATTGGCGATTACAAAAACTACCGCCATAATGCTATTGACATGACGGGTAAAAAGATAAGTATAACCACAAGGAAATGGCTTAAGCCGATTGTAATTATCTTACAATAGTGCTTTAATTTCGTTTAAAAAAATCTATTACTTACAAAATATATAATCAATAGCAATAAAAAGACAGTAATTAATTTTGAAAAAAAATGACATTTCAGTGCTTCTAGTCATCTGAGTTAGCAATAAAGACATTATCAATTGGAAACACGCCTACCTGTATCAGCGCTACAAGCTGATTTATTTATTAGCGAACTTGATCGCCCTTGGATTGACACGCCTTTTCTAATTGAAGGTTTTTTGCTAGAAAGCGCTGAACAGCTTGAGCAACTCAAAGAATACTGCCAGTTCGTGACAGTAGATATCGAGCGCTCCATAGGCGGAGTGGCGCGCTGGGGATTTTTGGCCGAAAAGAAATTTAGCGCCCTCCCCCTCTTGCCGCATATTCAATATCAAACAGTAGAAATCAAAGAGCACATCACGCTGCTCAAAGAATTACGTCAACTGTTTGCCAAGTGGTCGCAAAACAAAACAGTTGCAACTCATACACCCTACGTTGAGCCGCAAATCATTATTTATGCGGATAGCCAGCCCATCAAACAAGAGCTGCAGCAAGCTAAAACCATACACCATTCCGCCAGCGATATGATTGCGATTGCCATGACGGAAATCAGCCGAGATTTACAACCACGCGCAGAGGCAATTAACACCGTAGTGAGTGAGATGGTCGATTCGATTATCCGCAATCCCAGCGCTCTGCTTTGGCTATCCCAGCTCAAAAATGCTAACAGCTACACCTATGAGCATGCCTTAGATAGCGCTGTCTATATGCTGGCTTTTGGTCGGCACTTAGGCTATCCCCGCGAAGATTTACACACCTTGGGATTTGCTGGATTTATGCTGGATATTGGCAAAATGAAATTGCCTAAAACGCTATTACACCACCACGGCTCTTACTCGCCAGGGGAGTTTTCTATGATGAAAACGCACGTCTGGCATGGCTTAGATATCTTAAACCAGATTAAAGATGTACCACTTGATGTTTACGATATGGTGGCTCGCCATCACGAGCGCTTAGATGGCAGTGGTTATCCTATCGGTTTAAAAGGCGAAGAGATTGGGTTATTTTCTAGCATGGCAGGCATTGTGGATTGTTTTACCGCCATGACCAGCGATCGCTCCCACGCCGAAACCAAGACTTCGCACGCGGCCTTGCAATTGCTTTATAAATGGAGCGATAAATACTTTCACCCCGCCTTGGTTGAACAATTTGCTCAATGCATTGGGGTTTTTCCGGTAGGTGCGCTGGTTGAGCTTAGCAGTGGTGATATTGGGATTGTGACGGGGCAAAATCGCAGTAGGCGGCTTAAGCCCAAGGTATTACTGATTTTAGGGCCAGATAAACTTCCCCATGCGAGGCCTAGCCTGCTGGATTTAATGATTAATCCATCCAGCAGTACTGGGCAAGAAATCAGCATTCGCAAAGAGTGGCCACAGGGTAGTTTTAATATTAATCCACAAGAGTATTTTCAAGGATGAGCACCGCGCCCTCAGCCATTAACAACGATCTAAACCTGCTTGCCAGCTATCAACTCAGTACACAGAGCTCATTAAGCCAAGCCCTAAGCAAACAAGCCCAAACACATTGTCAAGAAAATCCCCAAGACGACACGCTCTACGATAGTTACTTTCAAGCCCTCCTTAGGGGAGAAGCTATTGACATTTGGCCGCAGCTTAGCCAACACGGCCTTAGCCAATCCACCTTAATGATCTTAAGTTGGCGAGAACAATTACTCCCTCATTTACCTGCCGACGCTGAAGCGCTGATAAATCGCCTCAGCCTAGCAGAGCTAGAAAAAGCCCGTCAGCAGCTACAAACGCGCAGGCCATTACAGGTAGATTCACCCGCTCAAAGCTTAGAAAATGCCAAGCTACATACTCAGGCAGAGCGAAATATTGGCCTGCTTTTTATAGAAGCAGATCATCTTGAATCGCTCAGAGCCAGCGCGATAAAGCTACTAAATGAAATGCTGCGCCCGCAAGACAAAGTATTCCCTATCGAAGGGGGAGTATTAATGATTTTGCCCAATATGCTAGGGGAAGGGCATGCATTCTTAGCTGCTAACCGTGCGCAATCCCTGCTAAACCAATCCTTTACTGAATACTCAGTTAGCCCGCGGATCGGCATTGCGCTGTGGCCTTTGCATGGCGTAAATCTAAGGCAATTAATCCATTGCGCCAAAGCCGCGGTCAAGCAATGCAGCAATGAAGAACCCGCTGTGTATCAAGCCGAGCGAGATATCCAAGGCCTGCTACTCGCAAAACTAGAAAAACCACTGCGTGAAGCACTAAGCAATAATCGCTTTCATTTGGTTTTTCAACCGCAGGTACAGCCGCTAAACAATGGCTTGCTTTACAAAGGGGCCGAAGCGCTACTGCGCTGGCAAGACGAGCAACTAGGCTATATACGCCCCGATGAGGCGGTCCTAGTGGCCGAGCAACTCGGGCTCATGCCACAACTTACCCGCTGGGTGATTCATGCAGCTTTGCGCGAGTTTTCCCTACTCAGCCAAGCGGGGCTAAAGGGCAGTTTAAGTATTAATCTAACCCCATCTAATCTACTGGATCCACGTTTAGTGCAAGAGGTAGAAAACGCGCTTAGCCTATGGAATATCCCTGGCAATCGCATTATTTTTGAGATTACCGAATCCGCCGCGATTGAGGATTTAGAAGCCACCATCAGTAGCTTGTATGCGCTAAAGAAACTAGGCTGTAAGCTAGCCCTCGATGACTTTGGCACGGGTTACGCCTCGCTTTCTTATTTAAAGCGCCTACCGATTGATGAGCTAAAAATCGACCAAAGCTTTATTCGCACAATTACTCAATCAGACACCGACGCACATATCGTAGAAAGCGTAATTAATTTAGCGCACACACTCAATTTAAGCGTGGTGGCCGAGGGCGTAGAAGACCAAGCTACATCAGAAAAACTAATCACCTATGGCTGTAACCTGATTCAAGGCTATTATTTTAGTCGCCCACTCGCAGCCAATGACTTACTGCAATATTATCTTGCAGCCAAAGCAGCGAATATCAAAAATACATAGTCCACGAAAAACACCCAAATCACGAGTAAGCCTAAGGACGCGCTAATTAACGCCATAGCTCATCTTTCAGGACTTAATCTGCCCTCCAGCCCCCCCCTCGAAAGGGAAGGCTCGTTCAGATCATCGCTCGTTTATATTTTGAGTGTTTTCCGAAGACGAACATAGCCCAATGAGACCCATTTATGATGAACTGGCAACAGCTCCTAAACGCCGAGCGACTTGGCGCGGTACGTAATGATTTATTTGATCACGAATCAGGGCGCAGTGATTTTCATAAAGACCACGACCGCATCGTTTTTTCCTCCCCGTTTCGCCGCTTAGGGCGCAAAACTCAGGTTCACCCGCTGACTGAAAACGATCATGTGCATACCCGCCTCACTCACTCCATTGAGGTGAGCTGCGTGGGGCGCAGCTTGGGTATTTTAGTGGGGCAAAGGCTGCAATACGCCTTGCCGCCGCATATTAACGCTTACGATATCGGTGCGATTGTGCAAGCTGCCTGCCTTGCCCACGATATTGGCAACCCGCCATTTGGCCACGCCGGTGAATACGCGATACGCGATTGGTTTTGCCGCGATCAACACGCCTATCTGCTACAAAATCTAAGCGCCAACGAGCGACTCGATTTAATGACATTTGAAGGCAATGCTCAAGGTTTTCGAGTGGTTACCCAGCTAGAAAACCACCGTTTTGAAGGTGGCATGCGCCTGACCTACGCTACGCTGGGCACGACGCTTAAATACCCGTGGACATCCAGTGAAGCCACGCCCAGCGGCAAATTTAGCTGCTATCAATCTGAAAAAAACATCTTAGAAGAAATTGCCATCGAATTAGGCCTGCCTAAGGTCGATAAAAACAGCTGGGCACGCCATCCGCTCTCCTACCTGATGGAGGCCGCCGACGATATTTGCTACGCCATTCTAGATTTAGAAGACGGCATAGAAATTGGCATGCTGGCTTACGAACAAGTCGAGCCGCTCTTAATTAAAATTTGTGGTGGTCAGCAAGACCTGCTGGAGCTAGAAATCGCCGCAGCACCATCCAATCGCCGCAAAATATCGCTGCTGCGTGGTAAAGCGATCGAACGCTGCGTACTCAGTACCACTGAAACCTTTATGCAGCAGTACACCACGATTATGGAAGGGAAATTCAAGGGCGATTTACTCAGCGCCTGCCCCAGCAGTATGAAAGACGGCATCAACGCCGCCAAGCAACTTGCCCGTGATCGTATTTTTAATGAAAGGCGCAAAATAGAAATCGAAGTGGGCTCTTTTACCTGCTTAGATATTCTACTGGGTGCCTTTTGCAATGCCGCCTACCAACAAAAAGTATCGCCTCAGCTGAGCTTTAGAATGAAACGAATCCTCGATTTAATGGAATACAACGCCCCTAAAAAAGAATGGCCACTGTATGAAAGCTATAGCCGCGTGCTCGACTTTATCGGCGGCATGACCGATAACTACGCCACCTATCTAGCGCAACAAGTAGGAGGAATGGGTAAATGAAAGCTTTGATCTTACTCAGCATGCTCGCCATTTGCCTAAGCGGCTGCGCCGTGGTGGCCGTCGGCGCAGCCGCTGTTAGCCTCACCACCACCGCCGTCGGGGTGGCTTACGATGTAGGCAAAGCGGGAGTAAAAGGCGCAGTGGCCGTAGGTGGCGCAGCAGCAGATGCTTTAAGTAGCTCACCCACTCCCACAACAGCACCCAACGCACAACCAGTAATCAACACCCCAGAGTCAGTAGAAGTGCAGATGTTAAAGCAAGAGTAGTTTTATAAAGGAAGCAGGGCAGTAGCTTGGGTTTCAGGCTCCGCTCAAGCTGCGCCGCCGCCGGTAGAGCGTGCTGCGCGCCACACCCAGTGCAGCTGCGGCTTTGCTGATGTTGCCTTCAAACTGGGCAATGGTTTGTTCGATCAACCCTTGGCTATTGCTGGCTAAGGAAGCTTGGCTGACCGGCGTTTGGTACGTCTCTGGTACATCGCTGATGCCCAGAGTATCGCCGTCGTCGGCCAGCGCTAATAAAGTTTTAAGCAGGCTGAGCAACTGCCTTACATTGCCCGGCCAAGGATAGCGGCTTAATGCTACCAGTAGCTCGTCTTCCAGCCGAATCTGCCGTTTTACCCCTCCCAGATCTTGCCAAAGCCCCGTGATAAAACCAAGCAAATCTACGTATTCACGCAGCGGAGGAAGGCGCACGGTAAAGTCTTGCAGGCGATAGAATAAATCGGCCCGAAACGTCCCTGAGGCCACCAACTTGGGTAGATCGCGGTGGCTGGCGCAAACAATGGCAAAGTCGACTTTATATGACTGGCTGCCGCCCAGCGGGGTCACTTCACGCTCTTGCAGCACTCGCAGCAAACGTGCTTGCATAGCCAGCGGCATATCGCCGATTTCGTCTAGCAGCAGTACGCCGCCATGGGCCTCGCGTAATTTACCCAGATGACCTTTACGCTTGGCCCCCGTAAACGCGCCCTCTTCATAGCCAAATAACTCAGATTCGATCAAGGACTCTGGGAGCGCGGCGCAGTTAATCGCCACAAACGGGCCTTTGCTGCGCTGGCTGGCTTGGTGCAGCGATCTGGCAAAGACCTCTTTGCCGCAACCGGTTTCGCCCTGTAGCAATACGGCCACGCCAGCATTAAGTACCCTGACCGCTTTATCTAATTGCTTTTGAAAAGGCTGCACCACGCTCAGCTCGCTCAACATGGGCTCGATCAGGGAACGAGCAGCGGGCTTGGCTTTGGGGGGCGTAATGGTGATGTAAAAGCGCTGGCCGCGCAGAGTATAGATTTGCTGCGCCACAGCGATGGGTTTTAAAACCACATCAAATAAATCCACAAAACGGCTGCGGCCTAAGTCTTGCCAGCTTAAACCTAGCCAGTGTAGCGCCACCCTATTGGCGGCGATCAGGGTATCCCCAGCAAAACTCAGTACGCCCTCCCTTGGCGAACCAAGTAACTCGCTACGCGGGTGCAGCCGTAGCAGCCAATGCTCATCCCCCGCCGTGCTCAACCAACGATGCTCGATCTGTTGCACAGCAAGGCGCACCAAACCTAGGGCGTGCAAGTGATGCAGGCGGGCATCTCCCGAAACATTCAATGCCCCAGCCAGCCGTCCATTTGGTGCAAACACGGGCGATGCCGAGCAAGAGATGCCGATATTTTGCGCCAAGAAGTGCTCGCCGCCCCTCACCTCCACCGAATCAGCCAGCGCCAGCGCCGTGCCAATTGCATTGGTGCCCTTAGTGGCTTCAGCCCAGCTCACGCCTGGCAGCAGCGCCACTTGCTCGGCCTTTTTCATAAACTGCGGGTTACCGGTGGTATTCAAGATTAGGCCTGTGGCGTCGGTAAGCAGCACCACACTCTGCGTACCAAGTACCTGCTCGTACAAGCCATCCAGCTCGGGCAGGGCCACCCGCAGCAGATGCTCATTCGCCTGTAGCGCCTGTTGCAAATCGGCAGTTACTAGCGGATCAAAGCCCTCTTCCGCCACCCCTTGCTGACGGCAGCGCAGCCATGATTCGGCAATCTGCTGCGGTAGGTTTGATGGGCAGATCCCTTCTTCAAAAAACTGTCGGCGGGCTGCGGTGGTAAGGGCTGGCAGAGAAGTAGGCATTAATGATCTCCTTGTTGCAGGCGTTCAAACCACTGTTGCAAATTGCAACACTTGCAAGGTTTATCTGCCCCACAATATACGTTAAACCCTTGTAAATACGAATATTTACCGCCTTTACAAATGCCGCATTGCAATATTTAAACAGCAGTCATTAGCTTTCATAAAGTTTTCACCTACATTGCAGCGCAGCATGACCATGCACAGGCATGCTTTCTGCTGTTAACGGTAGACAGGGGCAGCAGCCCTAAACCCACGGAGAAGCAGCATGAGCACATTGATTCCAGGCCAGTATGGTTTTCCACTGCAATTAAAATCGCGCTACGCAAACTATATCAATGGTGAATGGCAGGCACCGCTTGCTGGGCAATACTTTGAAAACATCAGCCCCATCACCGGCAAGGTGATTTGCGAAATCCCGCGCTCTGATGCTTCCGACATCGAAATGGCGCTCGACGCCGCCCACGCAGCCAAAGGTGCTTGGGGAAAAACATCGACCACCGAACGCGCCAATATTCTGAATAAAATTGCCGACCGTATCGAGGCCAATCTGGACATGCTAGCCACGGTAGAAACATGGGATAACGGCAAGCCGATTCGTGAAACCCGCGCCGCCGATTTGCCCTTAGCCATCGATCATTTCCGCTACTTTGCTGGGGCGATTCGGGCGCAAGAAGGCAGCATTGGCCAGATCGATAACGATACAGTGGCCTATCATTTTCATGAGCCCCTTGGTGTGGTTGGGCAAATTATCCCGTGGAATTTCCCGCTGCTAATGGCCACATGGAAGCTGGCCCCAGCGCTGGCCGCCGGTAATTGCGTGGTGCTCAAGCCTGCCGAACAAACTCCGCTGAGCATTTTAGTGCTGATGGAAGTGATCGGCGATTTGCTGCCCAAAGGCGTGCTCAATATTGTTAACGGCTTTGGTCTTGAAGCAGGCAAACCACTAGCATCCAATAAGCGTATCGCCAAAATCGCCTTTACGGGCGAGACCACCACTGGCCGCCTGATTATGCAATACGCGGCGCAAAACCTGATTCCGGTGACGCTGGAGCTAGGTGGCAAATCACCGAATATCTTTATGCCCGATGTGATGAAGCACGACGATGCCTTCTTTAATAAGGCCATCGAAGGCTTTGTGATGTTTGCCCTCAACCAAGGCGAAGTCTGCACCAGCCCAAGCCGCGCCCTCGTTCACGAATCGATTTATGATGCCTTTATGGACCGCGCACTGACCCGCGTTGCCGCCATTAAGCAGGGCAATCCGCTGGATACCAGCACCATGCTGGGCGCGCAATCCTCTATGGAACAAATGGAGAAAATCAGCGCTTACTTAGATATCGGCAAGCAAGAAGGCGCTAAAGTATTGGCAGGCGGCGCTCGCGCAACGCTCTCGGGCGAATTAGCGAGCGGTTATTACATCCAGCCAACCGTCTTCCAAGGTCATAACAAGATGCGGATTTTCCAAGAAGAAATCTTTGGGCCGGTGGTGTCCGTGACCACCTTTAAAGACGAAAACGAAGCTTTAGAAATCGCCAACGATACGCTCTACGGCTTAGGGGCGGGCCTGTGGACGCGGGACACGCATGCTGCTTATCGCATGGGCCGCGAAATCCAAGCGGGCCGAGTCTGGACCAACTGCTACCACGCTTACCCCGCCCACGCCGCTTTTGGCGGCTATAAGCAATCAGGAATCGGGCGTGAAAACCACAAAATGATGCTCGATCATTACCAGCAAACCAAAAATTTATTGGTGAGCTATAGCCCAGATGCCTTGGGATTTTTCTAAGCACCGTTCTATGGCATGCACGTGTGGGCAAGATAAAATATTTTGCCCACACGTAATACACCCCTTAGCAAATCCCGTATCTCATGCTTACTCTTAAAAATTGGAAAACAACATGGCTAACGATGCCAAAGTCAGCGCCACGCCCGCGGCGCTAGATTTGATTACCAAGCTGGCGGCCAAATACGGTGAGCTGATGTTTCACCAATCAGGAGGCTGCTGTGATGGCAGCTCACCAATGTGTTTTCAGGCGGAAGAACTGATCACTGGCGATAGCGATGTACTACTAGGGCATATCGGCGGCATGTTTTCTTTAGAGGGATCAGAAGGCTTACGCTTTTTAACCCGCACCAAACTTTGCCCCATCTAACTTACTTACAAAGCGCCCGCCAATCTGAAAGATCTTAATTACCCGAAGCCATGGTGCACTTGTTAAAATATCGGTGTTGAAATATAGAACCTTACATACCGAGACGCTCAATGTTGTCACACCTACGCTTTTTTAAAAGCTCTTTCATTATTACGCTGCTTGGTTTAGCTGCCGCCTACGCCTTGGGTGGCCCTAAGGCCATGTTTATTGCCGCTATTTTATCGGTGTTAGAAGTATCCCTTTCTTTTGATAATGCGGTAGTTAATGCCACGGTATTAAAAGACATGGATGCCATTTGGCGTAAACGATTTATGACATGGGGCATGTTAATTGCCGTATTTGGCATGCGGGTTATTTTCCCAGTATTAATTGTGGCGGTGATTGCTCAGCTTAGCCCTTGGGCTGCGCTCACTATGGCTATCCAACAACCTGAGCAATATGCGGCCACTTTAACCTCTTCGCATATTATTGTGGCAGGCTTTGGTGGTGCATTTTTAATGCTGGTGTTTTTAAAATTCTTTTTTGATCAAAACAAAGAAGTGCATTGGTTACCTATTGTTGAATCACCCTTAGTTAAAATGGGTAAAATGGGTGGGATTGAAATCGGCATTTGCTTAGCTATTGTTTATTTTATTTCTACTCAACTTGCCCACCAAGCCCAACTCGATTTTATTCTAGCGGCTATTACAGGAATTATTACCTACGTCGTTGTGGATGGCTTTGGCGCTTTATTAGGTGGAGAAGAAAACCACAATCAAACGGCGGTAGTCAGAACAGGGTTTTCTGCCTTTATATACTTAGAAGTATTAGATGCCAGTTTTAGCTTTGATGGTGTCATTGGCGCATTTGCCTTATCTAATAATATTTTTATTATTGCTATTGGCCTAGGGATTGGTGCAATGTTTGTTCGATCCCTAACGATTATGTTTGTAGAAAAAGGGACTTTGGATCAATTTAGATATTTAGAGCATGGTGCCTTTTATGCTATTGGCGCATTAGCTTTTATTATGTTTATTGGTACTTTTCATGAAATTCATGAGGTTATTACTGGCTTGATTGGCGCAGGCTTTATTATTGTTTCCTTAATTGCCTCGCTTCGATACCAAAAAAATCATTCTATCTAATGCACCACAGAAGGCGATCCCCCATCGCCTTTTTTATTATGCCCTCTTCTAACGTCATTTTCTGACAAAAAACTAAAAAAATCCTCCTTTTTTCTTTCACTAAATTGCAATAAAACATTACCCGTTTATCAGCTTACTTAATTAATTATTTTAAATTAAACAAATTAGTTCTACCTTTTAAATATCAGCCTGACTTAAGATGAGAAAGCCATGAAAGTTAAGCACAAGCTTATATTATTATCTGGCAGCCTACTCGGCATTATTTTAATGCTAGCGGCCCTTAGTCTTAGCTGTTTAGAAAATGGCTCTAAAAAATTTCAAACCACCATTGCAGATCGAGTGATGCCCTTAGTGCAACTCAAATCTGTATCAGATATGTATGCCATTAATATCGTGGATACGGTGCATAAAGTCACCAATGGCAGCATGAGCACCGCAGACGGCTTAAAAAATGTCCAAACAGCCAGAAAAACCATCAAAGAGCAATGGCAGACCTATCACGCCACGGAGCTCACCGCTGATGAAAATAGGCTGGTAGAAATCGCCGATAAAAATATGTTGCCCACAGGAGCTAGCTTTGATCAACTCGAAAACCTCTTAGCCAGCAGCAACGTTGCGGCAATCAATGAGTATGCCGCAACCACGCTTTATCAAAGCGTTGATCCTATTACCGACACGGTAGATAAACTGATTCAACTGCAACTGCACGTAGCACAAGAAAACTTAGCTGCATTTACCAGTAGCCACAATCACGCCTTGGTTGGCGGGGCAGTATTTGTAATTATCGCCACCTTATCGGGCATTTTGCTGGCTGGCTGGATTTTGCGCTCACTACTCAACGATTTAGGCGGCGAGCCTAGTGATATGCGCTCCGCAGCCACGCGGATTGCTGAAGGCGATTTAGCCTCACCTGTGCATGTGCCAAGCAATATGCGAGATAGCTTAGCGGGCGCAATGGAATCAATGCGCACCCAACTGGCCGCCCTTGTGGAAAACATTCAAAACTCATCCAACCAACTTGCCACCGATGCTGCGCAAACTCGCAGCAGCAGCCAAGAAGTACACGAATCCGCAGGGGAGCAAAGCGATGCCGCCGCCCGGATGGCTGCCGCAGTCGAAGAGCTTTCAACGGGAATGTCGCATCTTAAAGATTATTCAAGCTACGCCTTTGAAGTCGCCACCGCCTCTGGCAAACATGCCGAGCAAGGTGCGCTGGCTTTAGATGAGCTGACCAAAGAAATGCAAATTGTGGCCGATAGCGCCCACACCGTCACCGACACCGTTAACCATTTAGAAGAACATAGCGCCAGCATTGGTCGTGTAGCAAGAGTGATTCAAGATATCGCCGAGCAAACTAATTTACTCGCCTTAAACGCCGCCATCGAAGCCGCCAGAGCCGGCGAGCAAGGCCGTGGCTTTGCCGTTGTGGCCGACGAAGTCAGAAAACTCGCCGAGCGCACCACCCAAGCCACCCGCGAAATTCAGGAAACCCTTGGCACCATCGCCAGCACCACACATGCAGCAGCCAGCAATATGCGCAATAGCTTAAGCCAAACCGAGCTTGCCTTAGAGCACGCCAACCACAGTAGTGAAGTGCTGCTTTTGATTAAGCAAAGCGCTGCTGAAACCAAAGAAGCCATGGCGAAAATCTCCGATGCCTTGGCCGAGCAAAACACAGCAGGCCAAGAGATTGCCGTGAATGTGCAACTGATTGCCGTGATGACGGAGCGCTCCTTCTCTGCATCAAAAGAAATCAATATCGCGGTAGATCATAATGCTGAGCTGGCGCAATCGCTAAGGCTAGCTACGGTGCGATTTAGTTGCTAAATCTTTAAAGATTGCTCTAACTGATCCAAAAAAACACGTGTTTTAGCGGGCATTAAGCGCCGCTCTGGAAACACAGCCCAAGCCGCCACGGGGGGCAAACACCAGTCGGGCAAGATACGCAGTAAGCTGCATCCTTCCTCATTCGATACATCCCGATACAACGGGTGACGCTCTGAAACGCCCACCACCGCTATTGCCAAGCCCCCATACCCCTAAAACCCGTTAAAATAGCGCCCTAATAGATTAATCAAAGCGCTCGCATGGCCCGCACCGCCCTTCTTATCCCCCATTTTAATAATCCACTCGGCTTAGCCAGCTCCTTAGCGTCGATCGGTGCGGCAGAAACCATCGATGTGTTTATTGTTGACGATGGCAGCAGTAAAGCGCCGCTTCAAGAAGCGCTTTGCCTGCAAAGCTGGCAGGCAAAGGGGCAATTGCACTTTATTTATCTACCGCAAAACCAAGGCATTGAGCACGCGCTGAATACGGGGCTGCAGGCGATTATGGATGCGGGCTATGACTATATTGCCCGCCTAGATTGCGATGATTTATGCGCACCGGATCGTTTTGCCAAGCAGCAAACCTATCTAGATACCCATCCAGAGGTGTATTTATTAGGCAGCGCGGTTAGCTTTTTTGATGCCAGTGGTGATCGTTTCACTATTAATCAGCCACAAAGCCACGCTGATATCGTCAAACAAATGCACGATGACAACGCCTTTACCCATCCTTCGGTGATGTTTCGTGCGGCAGGCGTAAAGACACTGGGCCTCTACCCTACTGATTGCAAAGCCGCCGAAGACTTTGCCTATTTCTGGCGCTTTGTAGCGCATTACCAAACGGCAAATCTGGCTGAGGTCCTGACTAAAAGCGAATACAACGACGCGGGGATTTCCATGAGCCGCCGTCGCCAGCAGCAGGCGATGCGGATTAAATTGCTCTGGCGCTACTTTGATTACACTCCACGATCTTTGGTAAAAATCAGCAAAGCGTCACTCAGCTTTGCCCTGCCGGTGAGTTTCACCCGTAAAATCAAACGTCTGTTAGGAATGGGGAAGTGGGCTTAGCACGCTGGTACACTCTTTTTTTTCGAATACTTTGACGGCTTGCAGCCTCCCTATCATTGAATGCGATGCACAGCTCGCTAAATAAAAGCACACATGAAACGCCTTATCTTACTGATTCCACATTTTAATAATCCTGAAGGGCTGCTTAAATCGCTGGCCTCGATTGGTGAACACGAGCAATGCGATGTCGTAGTGGTGGATGATGGCAGCATGCGTGCGCCCATTGATCACCACAGTGCCAGAGCGGCATTTAAGGCACAGGGCGTGCTGCGGTTTTTAAACCTACCTGTAAATCGCGGCATTGAGCACGCGCTAAATTCTGGTTTGGCTTGGATCATCGCCCGCCGATACGAGCTGATTGCACGGCTCGATTGTGGGGATGAAAACATTGCGGATCGATTCGCCAAGCAAATCGCCTACTTAGATGCGCATCCAGACGTGATGCTGCTCGGCGGAGCAGCCAGCTTTGTGGATCAAGCGGGCAACGAGCAATTTGTGTTGCGCCACCCAGAAAAACACGCGGCGATTACCGCCGCTATGCGCAATAACTCAGCCTTTATCCACCCAGCAGTCACCTACCGAACCGCCGCACTGAGTAACACAGGCTTATATCCAACAGATACGCCTTCTGCCGAAGATTACGCATTGTTTAGCGAGTTTACCCGTCAGTTTAAAGTAGCCAACCTGCCGGATGTACTCATCCGCTACGAGCTAGACCCCAGCGGCATTTCATTAAGCAAACGCCAGCAGCAGCTGAAATCACGCCTTAAAGTGCAAAAGAAATATAGCGATGGCTCACTGGCCGCTTTACTGGGCCAAGCCAGAACGCTGCTGCTACTACAACTACCCTACTCGCTGATCTTTAAGCTAAAAGCAAAGCTCAGGGGAGGCAAAGCATGAATCAATTAGTGAAAACACAAACTAGCGCCCACATTGTTCATATCGTTGAGTCTTTTGGCGCAGGCACTTTATCTATGGTGTCGGCCATGGCCAGTGCTCAGGCCCAAGACGGCCATCAAGTCACGCTGATTCATTCAATAAGAGAAGAAACGCCAGATAACTGGCAGGCGCTATTTCATACAGGGATACGCTTTATTCATTTGCCAATGATTCGCGCCATTAATCCTGCTGCCGACTGGCGTGCTGGCCGTGCGCTTTATCACTGGCTGCGTGAGCTAAAACCAGATGTGGTGCATATGCATTCGTCTAAAGCCGGTGCGCTAGGGCGAATTGTTAGCTTATTTATCCGTGACAGATCTGCGCCAAAGTGGTTTTTCTCACCGCACGGCTTGTCATTTTTGCAGCGAGCAGAAGGGCGTTTAAAAAACACTATTTTTCTAACGGTAGAAAAAATCCTTTCGGAAATCCCTTGCACCTTTATCGCCTGCTCGCCATCTGAGGGCGCAGAAATTCGCCGCCATCTCAGCAGCAATGTAGTGGTAGTCAATAACGCGGTTGATCTAGCGAGCATTCCTGCCGCAAGCGGCAATCAGGATATCGTACGCATCGGCACGGTTGGCCGAGTAACCCTAGCACGGAACCCCGAACTGTTTGCAGAGATCGCCAAGCAACTGACTCAGCCCGGTGTAGAGTTCCTTTGGACTGGCGGCGGGGATGCCCACTCAGAAAAAACCTTGGCCAAGGCCGGTGTGCGGCTCACTGGCTGGATAGACCGCAGCCAAGCACTGCAACACCTTGCTAGCCTTGATATCTATATACAAACATCACGTTGGGAAGGCTTGCCGGTAGCTGTAATCGAAGCCATGGCCGCAGGCCTGCCAGTGCTTGCCACCAATGTAGTTGGCAATAAAGACCTCGTGATTGATGGTGAAAATGGCTATCTGTGTGAAAACAGCGCCGACTTTGTCAGATATCTAAACGTCCTAATCGAAGACCGTAGCAGCCGCCAAAAACTAGGCGCACAGGCCAAAACATTTGCAGAGCAGCATTACTCGCTCGATAAGATGATGGCAAGCCTTTATCTGGCGTATGGGATTTAAGCCAAACCTTAAACCACACCGCTCCCAAAGGACACAGAGTTTCACGGATAAAACTAAGCATAAGTAAACATTTAGCCTTGTTTTTAGAACGACCAATGATTTTCTCTATGCTCCTCCGTATTCTCCTTTTCCTCCGTGGTTGAAGATTTGGGTTTTATACCAAGCAAACCAAATTAGTTTTAACAGGAAGTAAAATGAATAAGCATTTACAAGCCGAAAGGGCCAAGCCTTTATTGGCGCTGGCTGATTTTGCTGCGCTGACCGCGTCTTTTTGCGCGGCGCTGGCCATGCTCAGTTTTTTTCGCCACCAAAGAATCGGTGGTGACTTTGCCGCTTGGTGGTGGTGGGAAGGCTCGCAGCAAAGTAGCGCTTTTTTGTTTCTGGCCGTGCTCACCGTGGGCAATTTTTGGTGGCGTGGGCATTACAGCCTGCGGCTACCATTTTGGGATGAGTTGCTAGAAATCCTGCGCGCCCTGCTCTTAGCCGCACTATTAAATGGCATGCTGGTACTGCTAGGTAAATTCACCGTATCACGCTTTTTATGGCCAATGTCGTGGAGCCTTGCCTTACTGCTCTTGCCATTTTTACGCTCACAAATGAAAAATTGGCTGTTATCTAAGCAGCTCTGGCAACTACCCACGGTGATGATCGGAGCCAGCAGTAATGCGATTGACGCCTGCCGTGCCATGCATAGCGAACGCCAACTGGGGTTTGAGGTGCAAGCCTTTTTATCGATTAACCAGAGTGATCCAGCCACATTGATCATTGACGGCCAGACTAGGCCGGTTATTCAGCTAGATGAAAGCGGGTTGCTTTCTTGGCTAGATAATAACGGCCGCCCCCACGTGGTGGTTGCCGTGGATCAAGATGAGTTGCGCCGCCTTGGCCCGCAAATTGAGCTGCTATCCCTCAAATATAAAGATATGCATATTATCCCGCCAATTGCTGGGCTGCCGCTGTTTGGCGTGGTACCACATCACTTCTTTAGCCATGAAGTGCTGCTGCTGCGCGTACGCAATAATTTATCAGTGAAATCGCTGACTACCTTAAAACGCGCTTTTGATTTATTCGGGGCCAGCGTTGGGTTGATCTTACTTTTTCCACTACTGGCCTATGTAGCGATTCAAATCAAACGCCAAGGTGGCCCTGGCAGCATCTTCTTTGGGCATGTTCGCGTAGGGATTAATGGCAAGCCATTTAAGTGCTGGAAGTTTCGCACCATGGTATCCAACAGCCAAGAGGTACTAGAAAAACTATTGGCAAACAGCAGCGAGGCACGTGCCGAATGGGATAAAGACTTTAAGCTTAAAAACGATCCACGCATCACCAAAATCGGCGAGTTTTTAAGAAAAACTAGCCTCGATGAGATTCCGCAGCTATGGAATGTAATCAAAGGTGAAATGAGCCTTGTGGGCCCCCGCCCAATTATCACCGCCGAGCTAGAGCGTTATGGTGAGCACGTTGATTTCTACTTAGAAGCGCGCCCAGGCCTAACTGGCTTATGGCAAGTTTCTGGCCGCAACGACACCACCTATGCAGAGCGCGTGGCATTGGATGCTTGGTACGTTAAAAACTGGAATCTTTGGTACGACGTGGCAATTGTCTGCAAAACGATACGCACGGTAGTGAGCGGGCGCGGAGCGTATTAATTTTTACATAAATAGGATCACCCACTAAAAACACTGCAAGCGTAAAAAATAAGAACAAGTTGAGCGAAAATTCACACCTGAAACTTCATTATTTTTCATGCCTTACGTGTTTTTAGTGGATAAAAATTGTGAACCGTCACACCACTCATCTACATTTTAAAGCCGTAGCGCAGCACCACAAAATCAGCCCCATAATTGGGCGTTTTGATATCGGCATTTGAATGATGCTGATACATCAGCGTTAAATCTTGAGCGGACTGCTCACCAAAACGCACGCCTGCGCCAAACTGCTCACCAAATTGAAATGCCGTACTAAAAGGGCCACGTTTGGCGTAATCCGTGCGGGAAAACAAATGCCCACCAACCCCCGCCTCCACAAACCACTGCGTGCCGGTCTCCAGTGGCGTCCATTCATATCTTAGCTCTGGTGTAATAAATATTTCACCTGTATTGCGATCATCGCCGCGCCACAATCCGCCCCCAATCGAAAAACCAGAGCTTAATTTGCCGGTATTACTTTCATACCAAGACCAAGGTAGCGCCTTGTGTAAAGCCACTCTAAACAAATGGTGCTGCTCAACATGGCTTGGCTGGATGCCCCGTCCAAGCTCCACTTGCCACTCCAAACCCTCAGCTGCTGATGAAGCTAGCGCAATCAGCAAGGGGGAAATTCGTAGAAAAAGTGTACGCATGGCCAAGCTCCGTTACGCAGTTACTTTTACAATATAGACACAACAATCCTTTTACACCGTCCTTACCACCTAGAGGACTTCACCCATATTTTGAATAGAAAGACTCGTCTAAAGCAGGTGTCTGCTCCCTTAAGGCTAAGTTGCTAGCTATTTGAAGTAAAATTGCACAAAATATGAAGAAATCCGGCATTCCCCCAATTGGCTGGCTATCTAGGCTCCGTTGACGTTTGCTTTGCAAACACAATAATCGTGCAACAAATATCAACGGAGCCTAGCAATAACCCATACTTAACTCAAAGCTATCAAATCTTTTAGGAATCCCATGCAAGCCGATGAGTTCGTCCAGTCTTTTCGTCTGGCCGCCCCGTATATTCATGCCTTTCGTGATCGCACTTTTGTTATCGCCTTAGGCGGTGAAGTGGTTCGAGACGGCAAATTTGCCACCATCACCCACGATATCAACCTGCTCACCAGCCTTGGGGTGCGCCTAGTTGTTGTGCATGGTGCTCGTCCACAAATTGAAACGCGAATTAATGAGCGTGGCCTAGAAACCCGCTATCACCACGGTTTACGCGTTACCGATGCTCAAACTTTGGAATGTGTCATTCAGGCAGTGGGCCAAGTTCGAGTAGAAATAGAATCGTGGCTATCTATGGGTTTGGCTAATTCGCCCATGGCCAACGCCGATATTCGCGTTTCAGCGGGCAACTTTATTACGGCGCAGCCGATGGGCATTCGTGACGGCCTAGATTTAATGTACACCGGCGAAGTGCGTAAAGTAGACACCACCGCCATCCGCTATCGTCTTGATGACGGCGAGCTCGTATTGCTTTCCACCTTGGGCTACTCGCCCACTGGCGAAGTATTTAATGTGCCGCTTGAAGACGTGGCCACCAGCGCCGCTATTGCCCTACGTGCCGACAAGCTGATCTTTTTACTTGGCCAGCAAGGGGTAGAAGACTTAGTGGGCGAGCTGCTTACTGAGCTTACCGCCTTACAAGCCGAGCAGTTTTTAAACACTCACCCTCATCCAAACGAAGATATCCGACTGTATCTGCCTTGCGCCATTAAAGCGGTGCGCAATGGCGTAGCACGGGCGCATTTGGTTAGCCATCATGTGGATGGTGCTTTGCTTAAAGAGCTATTTACCCACGATGGAATTGGCACCATGGTATCGCGTGATTCACTCGAAACCATGCGTGAAGCCACTATTGATGATGTCGGCGGGGTATTGGCCTTGATTGAGCCGCTAGAAGACGATGGGGTTTTGGTGAAGCGTGGGCGGGAACTCCTTGAGCGTGAGATCCATCGTTACTCGGTGCTTGAGCACGATAGCAAGATTGTGGGCTGTGTAGCAATGTACCCCTTCCCTAAAAGCCATATGGCAGAAATGGCCTGCTTGGTGATCCATCCTGATTACCGCGATGCCAATCGAGGCGAGCAATTACTCAAGCATATTGAGCAACACGCCCGCAGCCTAGGTGTGCGCGAGCTATTTGTGCTGACCACCCGTACCGCGCATTGGTTTGTTGAAAGAGGTTTTGCCTTAGCCACCGTCGATGCTTTACCGATTGAAAGAAAGCAGCTCTACAATTATCAAAGACGCTCAAAAGTATTTATTAAGCAACTGCGAAACTAAAGTTGTATTGAGAAAATAAATAAGCAATATACGGCATTTCAATTAATCATTATTATTGACAACATAACACTACCGAAAGCCAACAATGCTTTCGGTAGTAATCGGGCTAAGTGCAAGCAATATCTCAGAATAGAGCTTATGCATAAATTAACCACCAAGCGGCCAAGACATACTGAAGCGGCTTGACCTATAAAAGATAGACTCCTTTTCTGACAGGTTTGCATGGCATCGCTCCCGTTTTTTAATTCGCTACGAGCACGTTTAATCGTTGCCACCTTAGTCGTCCAATGTACGATTTTAGCCATCCTATTGCTCAATACATCGAGAATATGGTCAGAAATGGCAACCCATGCTACGGAAGTGCGCGTACAAGAATTATCTCGCCTATTAAATGCGGCCTTTGCTACGCCTTTATCCAGCGGCAACTTAGCACAAGCAGCAGATTTACTAGAAGGAATTCGCACCCCCGAAGGGATTGATTACTTAATTCTGCTCGATAATAAAAAACAAATCATTGCCGCTCGGGGCTGGGATATTGCACAAAAACTCCCTCCAGTAGATAAATTATCGCTCGATCATGATCTGCCCACTTTAATTCACGCCTCCACCCCGATTGAATTTGCGGGCGAGCCTTTTGGCGAGCTACGCTTTGGTGTTTCTACAGAAATCATGCGGGGCGGCATTAATCAACTCATGCTGCAAAGCGCAATGACTATTGTCGCAGGGGTTTTACTTTGTGCCCTCATCATGGGTGTACTGGGCTTTTGGCTTACTCGGCATATTCATCGGCTCATCAAAGCCGCTGAAAGCGCTGCGCTAGGGCACTACGAAGTCCCCCTGCCTAGCCATGGCCTGACCGAAATAACCCTACTCACCATCCGCTTTAATGAAATGGCGGCTGCAATCAAAGAGCGCATAGATACCCTCGTTATGAATGAGGAAAAATTTCATACCATTGCTAACTACACGCACAGCACGGAGCTATGGCTATCCCCTGATGAAGGCAAGCTGGTGTGGATAAATGATTCAGTCACACGGCTATCTGGCTATTCAGTCAATGAATGCATGCTACTGGGGGATTTTCCACTGTCGCTCACCATGCCTGAGGAACGAGACCGCGTCACAGAAACCCTGCAACAAGCGCTACTGCATCGCACGGTGATTCAAGATTTTGAGTTTCGCGCAGTACGCCGTGATGGCGATCCCTTTTGGGCCTCGGTTTCTTGGCAGCCTATCTATGATTCAAACAATAGCTATTTAGGGCTCAGAGCTAGTATTCGCGATAATAGCGAGCTAAAAGAAGACCGCTTATCCTTACGCAAAGCTGTGATTGAACTGCGGCAAATTCAATCGCTAGGGCAAAGCTATTTGTCCCGCGCCGAATCCGAACGGGCCCGCTTAAGCGCACTGCTCTCCGCCATGCGCTTTGGCGTGTTGTTTGTAGATAACGATAACCGCGTGGTATTTCATAACCCCGCCTTCTGTGATCTATGGGGCCTTGGGCCTAGCAATCAGTTGCCAGGCAAACCTATCGGGCAAATTCTGCAAATTGCAGAAAACCGCCCAGCCCTAGGCGATATTATTGCAACCTATCTTGAAGAGCTGGTTCTCTCTGACGATAAGGTCGATTTTGGCGAGCTCACCATGAATGATGGGCGTGTGATTACTCAGCATGGCTTTAAGGTGCTCGATAGCCAAGGCGCTGCCAATGGGCGGATGTGGATTTACGAAGACGTCACCCAACAGCGTGAGATATCCGAGCATATGATCAAGCTGGCGGAGCGTGACTCGCTCACCGGCCTGTATAACCGCCACCGTTTTCAGCAAGAGCTGGATAGAATGGTTTCAGAAGCCGACCGTAAGCAAAGTGCTATGGCCTTAGTCTTTTTCGACCTGGACGAGTTTAAGCATGTAAACGATACTTTTGGTCATGGCGTGGGCGATGAGTTACTTAAATCCATCGCCCAAACCATTGGCCTACAAGTGCGCCGCCATGAGGTTTTATCTCGCCTTGGGGGGGATGAATTTGCCATTTTGGTCCCTGATTGCAATGAATTTGAAGTCAGTAAACTAGCCGAGCGAATTGTAAGCTCGATCGCGCAAATCCTCTTTACCGTTGAAGGCCATGTACTGCGTCCATCTTCATCGGTGGGCGTAGCGTTATTTCCCAACCATGCAAGCAACTCGCTAGAGCTGGTCGCCCACGCAGATTCTGCCATGTATCAGGCTAAATCCGCAGGTAAATCAACTTGGCGTATGTACAGCCAAGACGCTGATCCTTCTCGATCAGCAATTACTCGGCTCTCATGGAAAGATCGCATTACAGAGGCCCTAGAAAATGAAGGGCTGGAACTGCACTACCAAGGAATTTACTACCCCAAAACACGAAAGCTCGCCCACTTAGAAGCCTTGGTGCGCATGAAAAATCGGCAAAATCCGGGCGAGCTCATCATGCCTGGGATGTTTATTCCCCACGCCGAAAAAACCGGCAAGATTATTGATATTGATCGTTGGGTGATTCGCACCACCATTGAATTACTCGGCCAAAAAGCCAATATTCCATCCATCGCCATTAATATTTCTGGCCGCTCTTTTGATGAACCAGAAATGCCTGATTACATTAGCCAGCAGCTCAAACTACATAAAGTAAATCCAGCAAGGCTATTGGTGGAGCTCACCGAAACAGCGGCGGTATCGGATATCCGCGATGCTGAGCGTTTTATTGATGCACTCAGAGCCACAGGTTGCACCGTTTGCCTCGATGATTTTGGTACTGGTTTTGCTTCTTTTGCCTATTTAAAACAATTAAAAGCAGACGTACTAAAAATTGATGGCTTCTTTATTAAAGATATTATTAGCGATCACGATAGCCAAGTTTTTGTAAAAGGCATGGTAAGCATGGCGCATGAAATGGGCAAAACCACCATAGCCGAATTCGTAGAAAACGAAGCTATTTTTAATATGCTGATTGAGTTAGGGATAGATCAAGTACAGGGCTATTACCTAGATAAACCTATGAAAAACCATCCTGGGCTGAATATTATTTAACTGAGCAAAAAGGCTTCAATATGATGAGCTTAGCAACTTGGCTGGCTTTTATTGCCACCACTTTTTTAATCTCCGGCACCCCCGGCCCCAATATGCTGCTGATGCTATCGCACGGCACACGCTATGGCTGGCAAGGCACTTTAGCCACGATGGCTGGTGCAATTACTGGGCTGTATTTTTTATTTGCCTTATCAGCATTTGGAATGGCCACTATTTTGGCCACCTCGGCCACGCTATTTCTTATTTTTAAGATTGCGGGCGCTTTATATTTAATTTATTTAGGCTGGCAATGCTTTCGGGCGGGCGATAGTTTGCAAATGCCCGATGCTGCCGCTGATTCAGCAGCCCGACGTTTTCGCCTCGGCTTAACCGTTGCCCTTTCTAACCCCAAAGCTATTTTATTTGCTGGCGCATTTTTGCCACAATTTATTGATACATCGCGGCCGCAAATGGGGCAATGGCTAGTATTGCTAGGAAGTTTTTTTATTATTGAAGCCAGCTGGCAAGTCGCCTACGCCGCAGGGGGCGCACGCCTTGGCAGCTGGTTAAAAGGCCCAAATCGCATTAAGCGCTTTAACCAAGGCTGCGGAGCAGCATTCTTCACGGTGGGTGGTTTACTGGCAGTTGCACAGCACTGATTGCCACCACTTAGATGCGGGTTAGCCTAGCAGTGTTGCTTGGCTAACCTTACACACAATATCAACAGAGGGTGCGCAAGCTAAACCCTTACACCGCCTAGCCCTCTCTACTCTCCGTATTGCTTAGCCACCCAGCATTCAAAATCCTGATACATCTGCGCATCAGACTGCTGATTATCTGCCAGCAGCTCTGCACCATGCACAATACGAATATGCGCATCCAGCTGCTTTACAGTCGATTCAGGATAGCTGCGACTGGCGGCTGCACTGATTTTTTCGCTGGCTTCATTCCACGCATCGTCAACGGTTTGATTACACGCATCGGCTAAATACTTGGCATTGAAAGCCTCGCCCGTCAGGCTGATCAAGCTGGCGTTATGACTAAGGCTATTGCCCGGCGCCCAATAATGCTCAGAGAGCAGCGGGCCAATAGCTGGGTTATCGGTCAGATAGCCATACTCACGCTCAAAGAAGGCGCGGGTTTGATAAACCGCCATATTAGCCAGTAAATAACCGTGATAAGCCGCAGCCGATTCCTGATTTAAGAGATGAGGAATTGCCAGCAATGGACGCGGCGCCAGCTCTAGCCCTAGGATCTGCCACTCATACTTTCTCGCCAACCCCAGTACGTTTTCGGCGGTTAGCTCAGTTTCACTCAGCAAATACAGCGCCCGTTCAAAGTAAGGCACCACTAGGATATTGCGCTCGTTTAAGGCAGAAAAAGGCTGGGTCTTTTCGATTCTGGCCTTGATCAACTCATCCGGCACCGCTTCGCCAGCCGCATTTTTGGCATAGCGCTTTAGCCAATCGGCATCTTCTAGCAAGCTATCGCAAAACATCGATTGTGTTTCGGCATAAGCCATAGAGGACGGCGCAAATTCTTGCGAAAAACACGGTGAATTTTGGGTGATATTGGCAAAGTGCGCCGCATGGCCCCCTTCATGAAACAGCGTATTAATCGCCCGCGCGCCACTGCCCACCTGATCTGGCTTAGCATCGGAGGTAAAGTTAATCTGCCCCGCTACCCAGCGGCCATCTACATCATAAAATGACGGAATCGGCCCGTGGCAGAAGCCATTTTGATACTTCCCCTTACGCTCCAAAAGATCGAGCTGCAAGGTGGCACCACGGTAAGTAACCCCCAGCCCGCAAAAGCTATCAACCCAGCGCTGTAAACCCTTGGCAAAAGGCAGGTATGGATCAAGCTGGCGCGCCACATCACCGCTAATGGTGTAGCGAAAATTCCATGGCAGCAATGCGTCTTTACCGTGTTCTTTTGCCAGCTCATTTAAGCCGCGCAGATTGGCATCCCGAGTGCGCACTTCAAAATCATCTAAAATAGCAAACAGCGCTTCACTGCTCATTTGCTCATTTTTGCGTACTTTATAATCAAAATAATTGGCATAGCCCTGCGCACGTGCAAAGGCATTACGCTGTTTAACGATCTCTAAAAAGCCATTTTCCAATACCCAGTTTTCTAGCCCCGCCATCGCATCAAAGGAGCTTTTACGCGCCTCCTCGCTTGGATTGGTCGACATATTTGTCGCCAGCGAGCCTTGGGTGGCTTCAACGCGCTCGCCCTTGTCATTGATATGCGTTTGCACATAATCACGCTTTTTAGCAAACAGCTCGGCTTCCATCACAATCAGCTGGCTCATCAAATCACGCGCGGCATCGCTATCGATAATATTGCTTTCAAATAGCGCCAACCAGCCGGTTAAGCCGTGTTTTAACGCTTGCGTATCGGCATCGTCCGCGCTTAACTGTGCCAAAGCCGCTCTTACTTCCGCCAATTTAGCGGGGCTAGAGGTGAAATTTTTATACGCGTCTTCTGCCCTGGCAAAGCCTGCATGATCATCAGAGATTGCCATATAGGTATCCCAAAATAAGTCTTCTTTGGCTTTATGAACAGCGAGGTAATCACGGTTAAGTGCTGCAAATAGCTGGCGGGCGGCTTCCATTGAATCTCCATTCTTCTGTATTTAAGAAATTGCAAAAGTTCTGACTTATGCTTTATGTTTATGCCAAGCAAATTACACTAGCCGCTATAAATTTGCCAGTTTGCCTTGGTACAGAAGAGAAATCTGTCGTAGTTATTCTAAACCGGAATAGAATCAGCGGCTAAACGCACTGCTAGCCAATAAATAACGGCTTCGCTGCGGCAAATCGCGTAGCGAAGTAATGCTTAAATCAGCCGCCTGCGCGCCAAAGCTGCCATGGTTTAGCCACACGGTTTTCATGCCTAAGCGCTTGGCCGTTACCAGATTAGCCAGCGTATCTTCCACAAAAATACAGCGATTAGCTTTCAACTTAAACTTGCTAATGAGGCGGCGATAGCCATGAATATGTGGCTTGGGGATAAAATCGACATCCTCAACCGCCACCACTGCGTTAAAACAATCATCAATCCCTAGTGCTAGCATCATGGCCTTGGCGTAATGGCGCGCGCCGTTAGTGAAAAGAATTTTCTCTCCAGGTAAGCGCCGAATGGCCATTTTTAACCCCGGCATAGGGTGGATCGCCGTTAGCAATTCGCTTAAAGGATGGGTGGCTCGTAAAAAATGCAGGGGATCAATATGCGGATGATGACGGCGCAAGCCTAATAAAGTAGCGCCATAACGCCGCCAATAATCAGTACGCAATATGGATGCTAGCTCTGGGCTGAGTGATAAATGCTGGGCTAAATAGGCCGTCATGGCACGATTAATCACCGGAAAAGCGTGCAAATCGGCATTGTGCAGGGTGTTATCGAGATCGAATATCCAGACTGGTTTCATTGTTTAAACATAAAAAAGACCAGCATGGCTGGTCTGTTTAGGGTGGCCGTATTTAAGCTCAAGAATGAATATAGTGCTCTAACTGAGCGATGGTAAATTTCTGCTCGTCGATGATTTCTCGCACCAAATCGCCAATCGATAATACCCCTAGTACCTTATCCCCATCTAAAACCGGTAAGTGGCGAATCCGTTTTTCACTCATGATCGCCATACATTCATCGATAGTGGCAGATGGCGGCACACAAAGTAGCTTACGCGTCATGATTTCTGAGACTGGCGTACCCGCCGAAGTCTTACCCATCAGAATCACTTTTCTGGCGTAATCCCGTTCGGAGAAAATCCCAACAAGGTGATTTTCTTCCATCACCAACAAAGCACCAATATTTTTTTCTGCAAGCACTTGCAAGGCTTGATACACGGAAGCCTGAGGCGTAACTGACAAGATATTATCTATGGCTTTTTCTGCAAGCAGCTGGCGTGCTGTTTTCATATGGTCATCTCCCTGATGGCTAGTACTCTAACTTTAGATGCCAGAGCGCAACATGCAAGGATGACTTAGCTTAGTTTTTACAAAAAAACAAGAAAAGGGGATGAAAGCATCACAATCTTAATATTTCAATTGCTTAGACTAGGAGTCTCCTGGCCTAAGCAGCGTGCAACTCACTTAGCGCGAATCATAGTTCCTACGCCTTGCTCGGTGAGTACTTCTAGCAGTAGCGCGTGTTTTACTCGGCCATCAATAATATGCACCGCGTTCACGCCGCTCTTAGCAGCATCGAGCGCTGAAGAGATTTTAGGCAGCATGCCACCAGAAATCGTGCCGTCTGCAAATAGCTCGTCGATACGTTTAGCAGAGAGCTTCGTAAGCAGATTGCCTTCCTTATCAAGTACGCCAGGGGTATTTGTCATCATGATGAGCTTTTCAGCATGCAAGACTTCAGCCAGCTTGCCCGCAACTAAATCGGCGTTGATATTGTAGCTTTCACCATTTCTATCTACGCCAATCGGTGCAATCACGGGGATAAAATCACCCGCGTCTAGATGCGCCACGATAGTTGGGTCGATCGATTCAATTTCGCCCACTTGGCCAATATCTAACAGCTCGTCCGAGCTGTCTTTTAGATACATTTTACGCGCCTTAATAAAATGCCCATCTTGCCCAGTTAAACCAACCGCCTTACCGCCATGCTTATTAATCAAGGAAACGATTTCCTTGTTTACATGGCCGCCCAATACCATTTCGACAACATCCATGGTTTCGGCGTCGGTGACGCGCATTCCTTGAATAAATTCGCCTTTCTTACCGATGCGATCAAGCAACTCGTTAATTTGTGGGCCACCGCCGTGTACCACCACGGGGTTCATCCCCACCAGCTTGAGCAGCACCACATCACTAGCGAACCCTTCTTTTAACTCGGGTTCAGTCATTGCATTACCACCGTATTTGATAACGATGGTCTTATCAAAAAAACGCTGAATATAAGGCAAGGCTTCCGAAAGAATTTCGGCTTTTTCTTGCGGGGTAATCGTGGTCATGGCGAGTCCAAAAACAAGATAAGGTCTAGCAGCCCTGCCATACCTAAGTCATCTCTACTGCAGAGGCTAAAGGGAGGCTGCCGCGTAGCAGAATTCTAACAGTCTCAAGCGAGTTAGATGGCAAGTTTTGACAAAAATCTCCCTGCCCATAATAATTGAATAAATATTCATTTATTTAAAAAGTACACAATGCAACCGGAAAACAAACGTTGGGCCCGCCGCAAAGAAGCACGCCCTCAGGAAATTTTAGCCGCGGCACTCAAACTCTTTGTAAAAAAAGGCTTTGCGGCGACCAAAATGGCCGATATCGCCAAGGCGGCGGGCGTGACCTGTGGCACACCCTATGTCTATTTTTCAAGCAAAGAAGAGATTTTTAAAGCTGTAGTGCGTGAGCTATTACTTCCCCAACTGGCGCGTGGACATGATTTGCTAAGCAATTTTCAAGGCAGCTCCGCTGAGCTACTTCGCGCCATGCTGCAAACTTGGTGGCAGGCGATGGGTGAAAGCGAGTTTTCTGCCATGCCTAAGCTGATGATTTCCGAGGGCAGTAATTTCCCCGAAGTTGCAAAGATTTACCAAGAAGAGTTTGTAAACCCTGGTAATAAAATGCTGCGGCATATCCTGCAAAGAGGTGTCGCCAGCGGTGAGTTTCGCTTGCTCGATATTGATTACGCGATCGAAGTGATTTGTGCCCCCATTGTGATGGCCATGCTGATGAAGCATTCGCTGATCAACTGCCTATCTGATGAGCTGAATCCTGAAAGATTCATTAACACCACACTCGACCTCCTCCTTAACGGCCTAATGGCCTCACCCAAGGACCATTGAAACATGAATAAAACGATCCCTTTGCTGCTGATTGCTGTGGCACTACTCAGCGCATGCAAGGAAGAGGCCAAGCCACAGGAAGAAATTCGCCCCGTTCGCACCATTACGCTCGCCTCTAATCCAAGCAGCAATCACGCCGAGTTTTCTGGCGAGCTGCATGCTCGTCAAGAAAGTACTTTAGGCTTTCGGATTCCGGGCAAGTTAATCAGCCGTGAAGTCGAGATTGGCAGCGTGGTTAAAGCAGGTGCTGTACTCGCTAAAATTGATGCCCAAGATATGGCACTGAATGCACTCGCAGCCAAGGCACAAACAGAATCAGCACAAAGCCAACTGACCCAACTCAAATTAGATCTCACCCGCTCTCAAGAGCTACTCGCCAAAAAATTTGTGAGCCAAGCCGAAGTCGATCGCAAGCAAACCGCCGTCATTGGCGCACAAAAATCACTGCAACAAGCTCAATCTCAGCAGCAACTCGCCCAAAATCAAGCGGGCTATACCACGCTGCTAGCCAGCAGCGATGGGGTTATTACCGCCACCTTGACCGAGCCTGGCCAAGTCTTAGCCGCAGGCCAGCCGGTGGTGCAATTAGCGAAAGCCGGTGAGGTTCAAGTCTTTATTGACCTACCCGAAGCGCGTAGCCACGATTTAAAACCAGGCCAGCAAACCGAGATTAGCTTCTGGGCGCTACCCGGTAAAACTTTTAATGGCAAAGTGCGCGAAGTTTCCCCCGCCGCCGATCCAGTCAGCCGCACTTACCGCGCCAAAGTGACACTCGAAAAGCCCTCTGCTGATATCCGCCTTGGCATGAGCGCCACGGTAAAAAGCAGCCAAAATAATGCCACTCAAGCCAGCACCATGCTGCCACTGACCGCTATCTATGGCAAAGGCAAGGATCAACGCATCTGGCTAGTTGATATGCAAAGCAAACGGGTCAAGAGTGTTGCCGTTGAAGCCAGCCAATTAGATCGCAACGAGCAAGTACAGGTGAAGGGGCTTAAAGCGGGTGATGTCGTCGTTACCGCCGGTGTGCATCTATTACGCGAAGGGCAGGCTGTGAAGCTATTGCCTGCACAAGGGGAATAGCAGCATGAAGCAAAACAAACCAGATTTAGCCAAACAAGGCTTTAATTTATCGGCTTGGGCCTTAAAGCATCAATCCCTTGTGCTGTATTTAATGGTGGTGCTTTCGCTAGGAGGCATTCTGGCTTACGGCAAGCTCGGCATGAAAGAAGACCCCGAGTTCACCTTTAAAGCCATGGTAGTCAGAAGCTTTTGGCCAGGTGCCAGTGCGCCAGAAATGGAGCAGCAGGTTACCGATAAGCTGGAAGAAGCGCTGCAGGGCATTGCTTATATCCACTTCACTAAAAGTTACTCCAGAAGTGGCGAATCGCTGATCACGATTATGCTGCACGAAGATCAAAAAAATAATGTGACCGATGCTTGGTATCAGGTCAGAAAGCGTATTAACGACGCCAAGGGTAAGCTGCCGCTGGGAGTGGTGGGGCCATTTTTTAATGATGAGTTTGGTGATACCTACGGCAATCTCTACGCCTTTACCGGCGATGGCTTTAGCTACCCAGAACTTAAAAAGTATATTGAGCTGGCCCGCACCGAATTACTGCGTATTCCAGATGTAAACAAAGCGCTGCTGATTGGTCAGCAGGATGAGAAAATCTATGTGGAATACTCCAATGCCAAGCTCGCCAGCTTAGGTATTTCGCCATTTCAAATCAATAAAGTCATTGCCGCCACCAATACAGTTACCCCAGCGGGTGCAATAGAGGGCAAGGACGAGCACATATTTTTACGCGTAACTGGCGGTTTTAACGCCGTAGAGCACTTACGCAGCCTACCGATTACCGTGGCTGGTAAAACCTTTTTGCTCGGCGATATCGCTCAGGTATTTCGCGCCACGATTGATCCACCCCAAACCAAAATGCGCTATCAAGGGCAAGACGCGGTGGGTTTGGGCATCTCGATGCGTAAAGGGGGCGACGTCGTCAAAATGGGCCAGCAGATTGATGCATCGCTCGCAAAAATCAAAAGCAGCTTACCCATTGGTATAGAAATCCATACCATTTCAGACCAACCTGCCGTGGTTAAAAACGCCATCCACATTTTCATGAAATCCCTGCTAGAAGCCGTAGTGATTGTATTGGCAGTCAGCTTTTTAAGCTTGGGTTGGCGCACCGGTGTTGTAGTGGCGTTATGCATTCCGCTGGTACTGCTGCTGACCTTCCTTGGCATGAGTATTTTCAATATCGAGCTCCAAAGGATTTCACTCGGCGCACTAGTGATTGCGCTGGGCTTATTGGTGGACGACGCCATCATTGCGGTTGAAATGATGGCACTTAAATTAGAGCAAGGCTGGAGCCGCTTTGAGGCCGCCACCTTTGCCTATACCTCCACCGCGTTTCCTATGCTGACCGGCACGCTGATTACCGCCGCAGGCTTCTTGCCGGTGGGGCTGGCTAAATCGGATGCAGGTGAATACACCTTCTCTATCTTTGCCGTGATCGGGATTGCACTGGTGCTATCGTGGATTGTGGCCGTGGTGTTTACGCCCTACATGGGCTATCACCTGCTTCCAGAAACGCCTCGGCATGAAGAACACGATATTTACCAAGGAGGGTTTTATGCACGCTTTCGCAAGCTAGTAACGTGGTGCGTGACATGGCGAAAAACGGTGATTGCTGCCACCCTAGGCGCGTTTCTGCTGGCTGTCGCCACCTTTGCCCTGTTTATCCCGCAGCAGTTCTTCCCTGCCTCTGCACGGCCCGAGCTGATGGTAGATATGTGGCTACCCTACACTGCCTCGTATGAAGCCACGGAGCGCGAAGTCAAGCGCATGGAAGCCATCGCCATGAAAGACCCCGATGTCGATCATGTCACCAGCTATATCGGCGTAGGCTCGCCGCGTTACTACCTGCCCCTTGATGAGCAAATGCCCAACCTCAACTTTGGCCAACTGACGGTGATGACCAAAAACGAGAAGGTGCGAGAGAACGTCTACAAACGCCTTACCCAGAAATTTGCTGATGATTTTCCACTGGTACGTGGCCGGGTAACGCGCTTAGAAAACGGTCCGCCAGTTGGTTATCCGGTGCAGTTCCGTATTAGTGGCACAGATACCGCCGAGCTGGGCCGCATTGCCAATCAAGTGGCCGATGCGATGCGCAAAAACCCAGATACGCGCCAAGTCCACACTGATTGGGGCGAAAAAGTAAAGGTGATACGTCTGCAAACCAAGCAAGATCGTTTACGCCAACTGGGCTTAACCTCGCAAGAGCTAGCTACTTATTTGCAAATGGCCGTGTCTGGCATTACCGCCACACAATATCGTGAAGCCGATCAGAGCATCGATGTGGTCACCCGCCTCACCAGCGATGAACGCACACGTCTCGATTTTCTGAAAGATTTGCGCGTCCCCCTACCATCCGGCCAGTTTGTGCCGCTGTCCCAGCTGGCAACTTTGCAGTTAGAGAACGAAGAAAGTCTTATATGGCGACGTAATAGGGTCGCCACGCTCACGGTACGTGCCGATGTAGCTGGTAGTGCCCAAGCGCCTGACGTGAGCAATGCGCTGATGCCTAGGGTGCGTGAAATCGAAGCCAAGCTGCCTCAGGGTTATCATATTGAAACCGGCGGCACGCTAGAATCATCTGCCACAGGGCAAGAATCAATTAATAAAGTCATGCCACTGATGCTATTAGTCGTCATGACCTTATTAATGCTACAGCTGCAAAGTATTCAGAGAATGATTATGGTGCTGCTCACCGCGCCGTTGGGCCTGATTGGCGTGGCCATTTCCTTGCTGTTGTTTCAAGCACCATTCGGGTTTGTGGCCATGTTGGGCGTGATCGCACTTTCAGGCATGATTATGCGCAACTCGGTGATTCTGATGGATCAGATTGAGCAAGATCGTGCCGCAGGGGACGATGCTTGGACTGCCGTAATCGAATCAGCAGTAAGGCGTTTCCGGCCCATTATGCTGACCGCCGCCGCCGCAATTCTCGCGATGATCCCACTGACTCGGGATACCTTCTGGGGCCCAATGGCCATTGCCATTATGGGTGGGCTGTTTGTAGCAACCGTCTTAACTTTATTATTTTTACCAGCGTTATATGCCGCTTGGTTCCGCTTAAGCCCACCAGAGCAGCCTACAAATGTAAAAACATCTACATAAAGCATACAAATTTCGACAATTTAAAATAATGGGAAGGGGGATTATCTCCCTCTTCCTTGCTTGACTTAGATTTGAACAGAAGGCTCTGAGCAAGATAACTGCACTTCAGTCGTTTTTTTAACACAATTTTGAACAGTATATTCACCCCACTCAAAACACCTGAGACACCAATGATGAAAAAAACTTTAATTGCTCTGAGCATCGCCATTTTTTCCCAACCGCTCTTTGCTGCTGATTTGATCGAATCTTGGAACGCAGCACAAAAATATGATGCTAATTTTGCCGCCGCACGCGCAGGGCTAGATGCGGGGCGAGAAAAGATCGAGCAAGGTAAAGCCTTATTACTGCCGCACGTTTCTTTAGCGGGGAATGCTAATCGGGAGCAATCACGCTACAGCCCAGAAAACCGTGACAGCATCAGCTCAAATGGCGAGAGCTATGGCTATAAACTAAGCCTCACCCAGCCTATTTATCGAGCAGAAGCATTTGCAGGTGCCGATCAGCTCAAAAAACAAACTGAACAAGCCGAAGTTATTTTTCGCGTAGCGGAGCAAGACTTAATTTTGCGCGTAGCTAAAACTTACTTTGAAGTTTTAGGTGCAGAAGAAAAAGTAAAACAAACTACGGCCCAAAAAGAAGCGGTTGCCCAGCAACTGGCACAAGCAAAAAAATCTTTTGAGGTTGGCGTATCGACTATTACCGATACAGATGAAGCTCAGGCACGATTTGATTCAATCACTTCCGCCGAAATTGCCGCTAAAAATGACCTAGCCATTAAGCGTAATGCATATGAGCAGCTTACTCAGCTTAATCCAACGGGGTTAAAACCAATTAGCAATCGCCAGCAACCTACCCCACCACAACCGAATGATATGGCAGCATGGATACAGCGCAGTGAAAATGGCAGCTTAGTGATTGCAGGTCAGCAATTAGGTTTAGATATTGCCAGCCGAGAAATCGACAAATATCGGCTAGAAAGTTCCCCAACTCTTGATTTAGTGGCTGGCTATGGTGATGCTTGGCAATCGGCGGGCATATCCAAATCAGGTGGATTAGATCGCAGCGGCTCAGGACAAATTGGCTTGCAATTATCCATTCCATTGTTTACGGGTGGAGATCGTTCTTCTAAATTACGCGAAGCAATCGCAAAAAAAGAACAACAACGCCAAACGGTAGAAGCAAGTCGTAGAGATACAACTCAATTCACCAAACAAGCTTTTTTAGGCGTGAGTTCCGGCGCGGCACAAATCCTCGCATTGCAACAAGCGCTTAAATCGAGCGAATCATCATTAGCATCAACTAAATTAGGACGCGAAGTTGGAGTGCGTACTACTATTGATGTACTTAATGCCGAACAAGCCTATTTCTCCACCCGTTATGACCTAACTGTAGCCCGCTACACCTATTTGTATGCTCGTTTACAATTAGCCGCAACAAGCGGGGAATTGTCCGAAAAAGATCTAAATTTAATAAATATTTGGCTTGGTAATTAAGAAAGCTTGAATTGTAGCGAATAGATATCCATAATCCGTTCGGTGGAGTACCCCAATTTAAAGACCCAAGGAGAATTACCGTGATTGATCTTTCCCCACTGAGCTATAGCGACTTAGTTGAACTGCGCAAGAACCTAGAAGTTGAAATTGTTCGTCGTAAAGAATCAGAAAAGCAAAACTTGATTGCCGAACTGCAAAACTTGGTTGCTTCTAAAGGCTTCTCATTGTCTGATGTATTGGGCACAAGCAGCGACAAAAAAGCAGCTAAAAAAGCAGCTTCTACTGCTAAAGCGCAATTCCGTAACCCATCTGATGCAGACCAAACTTGGACTGGCCGTGGCCGTAAGCCACAATGGGCAATTGAATTCTTGGCTCAAGGTGGTTCATTAGAAGCACTGCGTATCGCCTAATTAAGCCTTGTTTTATGAAATAAAGAATAAACCGGCAGCATATTGTTTTACTAAGAATTATTTTAATACAGGCACAAAAATTGATTTTTTTGCCTGTGTAAAAATACCTTATGCTAAATAGTATGCCCTTGAATACTCTCATTATTTTATAAAACATTGTGCGCGTATCGCCCCAAACAAGGCAGCTTCGGCTGCCTTGTTTGTTATTTAGCCCCAGCTAAATAGACTGCTAGCAGTACAATCCCCTCATCTTTATCTGTGAATCCTTGCCATGTCGCATCCCCTCACCGCAAATCTCAATCCAGAACAAGCCGCCGCCGTTGAGCTTCCTCCGGAACACGCCCTGATTTTGGCCGGTGCGGGTAGCGGCAAAACCAGTGTATTAACAACGCGCATTGCTTGGCTGTTATCTACAGGGCAATGCAGCCCAGCCGGTTTATTGTCAGTTACTTTTACCAATAAAGCCGCAAAAGAAATGCTGCTCAGAATTACCTCCATGATGCCGCTTAATCCACGTGGATTATGGATGGGTACATTTCATGGATTATGTAATCGTATGCTGCGTTTACATTGGCGTGATGCAGGCTTACCCGAAGCTTTTGCAATTTTAGATTCTGCCGAGCAACTTTCACTAATTAAGCGAATATTGAAAGCATTAAATATAGATGACGAAAAATATCCAGCAAAAGTTTTACAGCAATATATTAATGGACATAAAGAAAACGGCCGCCGCGCAGGTGATGTAGATACTTGGGATGATTATTCGCGCATGCTGCGATTAATTTATGAAGAATATGAAAAACAATGCCAACGGGAAGGTGTGGCAGATTTTTCTGAATTATTACTACGCTGTTACGAATTACTTTCTAAAAATGAATCTTTACGGGCCCATTATCAAAGCCGTTTCCGACACATTTTAGTCGATGAATTTCAAGACACAAATAAACTCCAATATGCTTGGTTAAAGCTTTTGGCGGGCAAGGATAATGCCCTCTTTGCCGTTGGTGATGATGATCAATCTATTTACGCATTCCGTGGTGCGAATGTGGGCAATATGCATGATTTTCAAACTGAATTTTCCGTAAAGCACGTGATTCGTCTTGAGCAGAATTATCGATCGCAAGGCAATATTTTAGATGCCGCTAATGCCGTGATTGCAAATAACCGTAATCGCTTGGGTAAAGAATTATGGACCAGCGAGCCTGCTGGCGAGCCTATTCGCGTATTTGAAGCCGCCACAGATTTTGAAGAAGCCGCTTTTATTGTTGAAGAAGCACAATCATTGATTAGAGATGGCAATCGGCCCAATAACATTGCCATTCTTTATCGCGCCAATGCCCAATCACGGGTGATTGAACACGCACTCTTTACCGCAGGTGTCCCTTATCGGGTCTATGGTGGTTTACGCTTTTTTGAACGCCAAGAAATCAAACATGCCCTAGCTTACTTGCGTCTGATTGCCAATCCTGGTGACGATAACGCCCTGCTACGCGTCATGAACTTCCCCACCCGTGGCATTGGTGCCCGTACCATCGAAAGTATCCAAGAAAGCGCGCGTAATGCTGGTACAAGCCTCTGGCAAGCCGCTTGCTCTGGAGCAGCAGGCCGTGGTGCCGCAGCGGTTAAGAAATTCGCTGAGATGATCGAAAGCATGCGTCAGCAAGCCACAGGGCTGGCGATGCCTGAACTGGTCGATATGATGCTTGATCTATCAGGCCTACGTGCGCACTACCAAGCGGATAAAGAAGGCGAAGAACGCCTCGCCAACTTAGGTGAGCTCATCAATGCTGCCACCAATTTTGTGCAAGAAGATGAAAACAATCTCATCGCGTTTTTATCGCATGCCAGCCTAGAAGCCGGAGATCATCAAGCGGGTGCGCATGAAGAAGCCCTACAACTAATGACCGTGCACGCCTCAAAAGGCCTAGAATTTCACGCGGTATTTTTATGCGGCCTAGAAGAAGGCTTATTTCCCCACGATAACAGTATGAATGATGCAAGCGCTGTGGAAGAAGAACGTCGCTTAATGTATGTAGCCATTACCCGTGCTCGTCGCCGTCTTTACATTACACTGGCACAAAGTCGTATGCTGCACGGGCAAACGCGCTATGCCGTGGCTAGCCGCTTTATGCAAGAAATACCCCAGCAACTTTTGAAGTTTTTAAACCGCGGTTATGCCCCACAGGGCTATTCAGGCCCAGCCACCCTTGCCAGCAAAATTAAATCACCTACGCCCGAGCATGGCTTGGCCATAGGAATGCATGTGGAGCATCCAAAGTTTGGCAAGGGTGTGGTCACCGATTATGAAGGGGGTGCCAGTGGTAATGTCCAAGTCAATTTTGCTGATGCAGGATCTAAATGGCTTGCTGTGGCTTATGCAAAATTAAAAGTATTGTAAGCCTAAGCTATTGTTGATTTTTGAATTGATAGAGGCTAGTTACTTGGCTATAGCTTAAAGTGAACAAGCATATAGGCAAGCTAGCCCCTTTAATTTACGCTATGGGCCTTACTCATTATCGTGGCCTACCTTAAGCAGCCCACGGCATACACCCTACCTACAAGCCTCAAATCCTATGGCTGAAAAAATTAGCTCCTTCTCGGTAATCTCCTCAGCCACGGCCAAGCGTAAAGCCGCCAACGGCATTCCTGACATCGCCAGTTTGCAAGTTTTAGTGATCGATCCTCTGGCGGAAATTCGTACCACCGTTGGGATGACCCTCGGCCAATATGGCACCAGCCATATAGATCATGCCAGCAACAGCAACGAGGCCTTAACAAGCATCCGTCGGATTAAATATGACTTGGTACTGTGCGAATATGATTTAGGCACAGGGCAGGATGGTTTATTTCTATTTGATGAGGCGCGCCGTAATGATTTGCTCAAGGCTTCGTCTATTTTTATCATTATGACCGCCGAGCGAAGCACCCAAAAAGTACTAGGAGCCGCCGAGCAATCCCCCGATAGTATTTTACTTAAGCCATTTACCAGTGAAATGCTCTACAGCCGTATCCTTACCGCCCTGCAAAAGAAAGTACGCTTTAAATTAGTAGATGAAGCCATCATGGCCCACGATTTTTTAACGGCGATCCAACTTTGCATCAAGGCAGCCAAAACCAGCGGGGATTTCGCTATCGACTTTTTACGGCTAAAAATTCATTTATTACTTCGAATTGGCGATTGGGTTAGTGTTCGAGACCAATGCCGGCAACTACTCGTAGAACAAGATTTACCTTGGGCAAAAATGGCTCTAGGTAAAGCCTTGTATCAACTAAAAGGCTATTCAGAAGCAATATCTGTCTTTAAAACCATTATGAGCGAGCATGCACTTGCTCTTGAGGCCTACGATTGGCTTGCCCGCGCCCAACAAGCCATGGGTGATAACCAAGCAGCTAAAGAGACCTTGCAACGCGCCATTGTTAAATCGCCCTTTGTCGCCACAAGGCAGCGACAACTCGGAGATGTCGCTTTGCGTAGTGGCGATTTAGCCACGGCTGAAACAGCACTGCTAGAAACAGTTAAAATTGCTCGGCATTCATTCTTGCGTGATCCAAGCGATTACGGGCAACTCGCTGATGTACAAATTAGCAGAGGCGATGTGGTAGCCGCACGACGTACCGTCGCAGAGGTACGAAAGGACTTTAAAGACCCAGAGGTCGTGATTTTAGCCGATGCGCTTGATGCAGATATCTCTATGCAGATGGGTGAAGTAGAAAGTGCTCAGAACCAGCTTAATATTGCATTATCACAACTGGTGCAACTCAAGTTCCCCCCCAGCCCAACGGTAGGTTTAGCTTTAGCCAAGGCTTGTTTTAATCAACAAAGGGAGGAACTGGCAGAAATTGTGGTGCGTAATCTGCTAAAAAATCGCCATGACGATTTATCCTTAGCGGCAAAAATTACCGCGCTGTATCAGCAGCAGGGCAAGCCTGAGCAAGCCGAGCTCCTGATCAAAGAAAACACGGCCAGCATTGTTGCCCTCAATAATGAAGCGGTACAGCTCGCTCGGAGTGGTGATTTAGCTGGGGCAGCCGAGCGTTTCATCCGTGCAGCCACCGAGATGCCAGGCAATTTGCAAGTATTGCTCAATACCGTCAATGCGCTACTGGCCCATTCCAACCAACACGGCTGGCATCAAGAATGGATGCAATTAAGCCATGATTTCCTACAACGCATCCACGAACTTGATCCGGTCAATGGCAGAGGCTTACAGCTGCAAGAGTTTTATCGTAAAAGTAAAATACGCTATGGCATAACTAACTGACCGAAAGTCTTAGTTAGTTAATAATGAACGCCCAGCAAAAGTCAAAATGCATCTCTACAATGAAGAGAGTGTAAAACCTCTAGGCTTGCTAAACTGAATTGAGATTAACGAAGGAAACAATCATGCAAACCAGTACTAAGATTGATGATCACAAAGGTCGCATCATGTTGAACGGCAACTTCACGTTTGAATCACATCGTGAGTTCAAGCAAGCCACTACTGCAGCACTAGAAACCCCTGGTTTGACCGAGTTAGAGATGGATTTTAGTGCGGTGGACTACATGGACTCAGCGGCATTAGGCATGTTATTGCTATTAAATGAACGCGCCAATGGTCGGAAAGTCACCTTAGTTAACTGCCGTGGAACCGTCAAAGCCGTACTAGAAATTGCCAACTTTGGCAAAATTTTCGAAATAAAATAATTACCAGAAAAAAAAGGCACCGCCCTACCTGCGGTGCCTTACCTCTTCAATAAAGACTCATCCCTCAAACACTTGCAGCTCCGCCTTTAACCCAGCTTCCCAGCAAGGCATAGCAAACAGCCAACAGGGTTGGGCCTAAAAACACGCCTAATAAACCAAATGCCAAAGCGCCACCCAATACACCAAATAAAATCAAAATAAAGGGTAAATCGCTTTCCTTACCAATAAAGAGCGGCTTAACCACATTATCTGCAGTACCCACCACCACCACCATCCATATCGCTAAAAACATCGCCCAGCCAGTATGACCCTGCTGGTACAGCCACGCCGCCGCAGGTAAACCAATTAAACCTGGCCCACCTGGTAATAAAGAAAGAAAGCAACTAGCGAAGCCAAGTGTTAATGAATTAGGTACGCCAGCAATTAAAAAACCAAACCAAGCCAATATGCCTTGCACTAAGGCTGTACCTAAGAAGCCATAAACAACCCCTCTTACTGTACCGCCTGCGACATTCAACAATGACTCAGCTTTATCCCCTGCAATGCGCCGCATTGCCCCTTTCAACCATGCGGCAGCACTTTCACCATGCAGATAAAAGAAAAAAGCGACAATTAAACTTAAAGCCAATAACAAAAATCCGCCACCAACAACGCCACCAAAGCGTAATAAACCAGCAGCTACAGGGCCGCTCAAACCTCGAATACGCTCTAATAGCTGAGGATCTCCTTGACCTAATTTAAGCCAGAAACCATTTAGCCATTCACCAAGATAAGGAAAGGTGCTAACCCATGCAGGTAAAACAGGCCAACCCGCTTCAAATTGCAGTCTTACTGTTTTAATTAAAGAACCAGCCTGGCTCGCAAATTCAATCCCAGCGAGCAACAAAGGCAACACCAAAAAAGCCAGTAAGCCGCTAATAAGCAGCAAAGCAGCCATAAAGCGGCGGCCTCGGCACAGCCTAACGAGCCACTGATAAGGTCTCCATGTGGAGTAAACCAAAATAGCGGCCCAAATTACCGAAGCTAAAAAGGGAGACATGATCATCAAGCCAAGCCATATAAGCGCTCCCATAGCCAGCAGTGCGGCTAATGGCTCAATTAAATCAGAACTTTGAATTCGCATAATCACTCGCAAATAAGCATCCAGAATAGACGCTTGCTAGCATAACTTATTGCGAGCGCATAACACGTGAATTGCAGGCTAAAATGTAAAATTTAATCGTGGTATAAGTGAAAATTCTTCTTTGATTGAGCGATAAGTCGAGAAACAATCACCGCAACTTGATGACGCCCAGCAATAGAATTAATATCTTTATCACACTCTTCTAATGCGGCATGGATTTCACATGCCAAATGAAATAGTACGTTTTTCTCCCGTAATGGGGCCATTGGTAGATAGTAGTTAATTTCATCAATAATATGATCAGCAAGCTCATTCGAATACTGCACAGGAGATGTCAAAATACGCTCATACAAACGCACGCCGATCACACCAAGCGCAAGCAGCTGGGTGGGCATGATTTAACTCCTATTTAGTAAGCATTAGTTTACTCTAGTCTTATCTTCACACGACCATAGCACCTCCCGTCGGATGGCAAACCCCAATGGCAATACAACACTTTTATTAATAAATCCACCTCTGTTCCAATATTCTTTTATCAAAACACAGTGCAATAAATAGTCAGCTATCTGTAATTTACATGCAATACAAGAAGCAAATCACTGCTCGTTTTAAGCAGCTCACTTTCTACGGTAATCCCCCCATTTTTAAGCTCACTTAGAAGTAGAGGCTAGGCATGTAATGCCAGTTTTTGTTTCGGGGTGATGCCGCCCAATCCCATATGCGGGCGCTCGTTATTGTAAGTCCAAAGCCATTGCGTTGCTGTTTCTTGCACTTCAGCAAGGCTTTCAAAGTCATCGCAGGCCAGCCATTCATAGCGTACGGTGCGATTATAACGCTCAATATATGCGTTTTGCTGCGGATTGCCAGG
>JBDKJX010000026.1:0-49590 GCA_039796405.1 Pseudomonadota bacterium | reverse complement strand
AAAAGAGGATGATCGTTACGATCAAATGAAGCTAGGCCTCTAGCCGCCTTTAGGCGGCTCCTGATTTACCAGCGCCTTCGAGGCGCCCCTGCAATAAACCTCCGGCTTTGCCGGAGGTAATTTAATTCCTATGATCAGCGGCAGCTAGACTATTCAAATCACAGCACAAACAATGCTGATTTTTCAAATAGAAGCACCAGCAATTTAGATATGTCAAACCGTAGCACGTCCAGCTTTGTGCAAAACACTACGGTAGATTCTAGCAATCGCTCAGTAAATAACATTACCACTACCGACTTGGGATCAATTGCCGGTGCGTTATCCGTTGCGAAAGATTCAATTAATAGCAATGCGGCGGGCTTTAATAGCCTAGTCAGTCGGGCCGCTGATATTAATAAAAATTCACTCGATTACGGCACGCGCATTGTTGATAGCGCATTTGAGGCCATTGGCAAAAATCAACATATCACCGATGACTTAGTAAAGAACGCGCAAGAATTGGCGAAATACACCAGCAATTCAGTGGCTGAAATTGCAGCCAAAGCCGGTAGCCAAGTGTCAGACGCTTGGAAAAGCGCCAAAGACGCGCAAGACGGTAAATCGCTGGGCGATATGAAACCGATTGCAATTGCTGTCATTGGCGTATTTGCCTTAATGGCATTTAAAAAGGGCTAATCATGCAAACCATGTCACAAGTATTTTCAGACGCTGGCACTTGGAATATCAATTATTTAGGCCGCTACTTTCGCCTGTTGGATACCAGCGGCGGGCCGGTAACGGTGCAATTTTTCAAGCAAAACCGTGCCATTAGCGAAGCTAAAAACGTGCTCGGCGGCTACTGGCTAAAAGTGGATGACGATCAGTTTGATCGCGTGGATATCATTACCAATACAGCGGGCCGTGTTGATATCGCCATGTCTAACGACTCCAGCGGCGGTTACGACCGTGTCTCTGGGAAAGTCGATTCCCGACTGACTCCGGCGTTATCGGTACTTAATAAACCCATGCTGCTGGTGGGCCTCGCTGAAACAATCGTGATTGGCCAGAACATTAACCGCGCTTCGCTTCGCTTATTTAATGCCAGTGCTGCAAATATCTGGATAGGTGGCGCGGGCCTTAACCTGACAGACGCCGCTATTAAGTTAGCTTCGGGGGAGTTGTGGATTGAAGAAGTTGCGGCGGGCGCGGCATGGGTTGCCATTGCTGACGCAGCGGGCGCACAGCTCAAAATTCAGGAAATTCTCTACTAATGGGCCGCCTAACACGTCGTATCTACAAATCGACTGTGGGCGTGGTCAACACATACGGAAGGCGAAAAATGGCGGGAGAGGTCTTTAGTCATGCCGGTGCAACACCACCGGCAGGCGCTTTGCTTTGCAATGGCGCATTAATTAGCCGCACAGCTTATGCAAACTTATTTGTAGCAATCGGCATTTCCTACGGCGCAGGCGATGGCGTAAGCACGTTTGCAATTCCGGATTTGCGCGGTGAATTCCCGCGTTTTGCTGATGCGGGGCGCGGTGTAGATTCGGCGCGTGTCGTGGGGTCGGCGCAGGCTGGTCAAAATGCACTGCACTGGCACAACCCACTTGTGCTGCGTTATCCAAACAGTGCTGCGCCTGTTCTAGGAAATGATCCGCTTATTGCAAATCCAAACAGAGTCACATCACAAACGCCGGGCTTAATTGCTTTTCAGCACGCAAATTACGGCGTGGGCAGTGGATACACTGAGCGTGACGAACTGAAGGAGGGGGAATACCCAAACATGACAAGAAACGGCGGCAATGAATCCCGCCCCCGTAACATCGCCTTACTCCCATGTATCTATTACTAAAAAGCGAGAAAAACTGATGTCAAAGAATGCCGCATTTAAAGCCGCGTATTCATTCGATCCACTGACGGGCGAATATGTGGGCGCTACGCTAGCACAGCGATCCCCCCTTGAAGACGGGGTTTACCTGCTACCGGCTAACGCCACATTTAGCGAGCCACAAGAACCGGCTGGCGACAAGTGGCCGTTTTGGACGGGTTCGGCGTGGGAATTGCGAGTGGTTCCCGAATGAATAAAAAGGCCATTGTAGCTATCGCGCTGGGCTTAGGCGGCTTGTGGCTGCTGATGGCTAAAGCGCAGAAGGCAGGGGAGACGCAGAAAGAAGGCGGCTTCTTTTTGCCTGATGTTTTGGGGTTTATTAAAGCAAGTGCAACAAACTTTTATGATGGGATTACAGATATGGCGAATGTGGATTTTAAATCTTCTATGACATCGGGCCGTGGGAATAAATTTGGATCGAAACTTGAAGAAATTGGCACAAGAAATGGCTTGCCGCCGTATTTGCTGGCAAGCATCGCCTTTAAAGAGTCCCGCTTTAGGGACGAAGTTATTAGCGGCAAAGTCAAATCAGGGGCAGGTGCTGCGGGTATGTTTCAGCTAATGCCAATGCACTGGAAAAGTGTTGATCCATACAACTGGGAACGTGCTGCGGATTATGCGGCAAAAATGCTTGCAGGGTTTTACAAGCAATTTGGCGGGAGCTGGGTAAACGCAGTAGCCGCATATAACGGCTACCCGTCCGTTTATAAAAAGTGGGCAAAAACACGATCTGTGAATATCTCATTACTAACAAATGAAACACAAGATTACGTCGCTTTTATTTGCTCAAATCTTGGCTGGGATTATTAAGCTGGCAAAGCAAAAACATTGTGTAGGCTGAATTGCTTGGTTGTTTTTTTAGCTGGGCAATTTTTCCGCACTGATTAGTGATTGGTTTTGTTGGTTTTAAAAGTGAAACCTGTTTTTCTAAGCATTCGTTTTTGTCTACCGTGAAAGTTATTTTTCTGCATTGTTCGACTGCTGGGGCGTATGTTTTTTTATCAAACTGGTAAATGTCCGACAAGTCAGCAGCAAAGGCATTAAAAGTGACTAGGGACAAAAATAATATGGTTTTCATTACAGCACCTAAAAGGCGGGTTAAAGGCATACATGGCGATATTAACGGATAAGCAAATGCTATGGATAGCAGGCGGTGCGGCACTGTTGCTTTATCTGGCAGGGCGCAAGATCAGCGACACGGTGGGCGGGGCGGTAGACGCGGTGGCGAAGCTTCCCGAAAAGATTAAGCAGCTCGACGCGGCAAAGAAAAAAGAAATCATCGACAACTATAAAATTCAATTCCTGATGAACGTCAAAGCCTTATCTGGTGTGATTCCTGCAGATTTTATGGAAGAGCAGATTTGCATGTCTTACATGCCGTATGACTTGATTCAAGATTTGGACGGCATGCCGGTTGTGGGTGTTTGGGCTGCAGCAAAAGCGTATGCGGCGGGTAATGCGGTTAAAGATTACCGGCAAAACAAGGGCAAAGCGCCCATTAAACATTGGTATGACATTTTTTAAAGTCACGTAAAGGGTCTGTATGAAAAAGCTTAAATATCTATTTGAAAGACTGAAAGAGCCGTCCACTTGGGCAGGCGTGGCGGCTTTGGGCGCGTTGGCTCATGTTGATCCGGCCTTAATGTCTTCTGTGGGGGTCGCTGGGCCTGTGGTGGCCGCTTTGCTGGGCGTCTTTCTTCCTGAACAGCGAGAAGCCGCGCAATGATGAGCAAAAACGACGTCAAGGGGGTGGTTCTTGCGGCCATTGCGGGCGTGGTGGCGATGATGATCTATGACAAGATCAAAAAAAGGCCAAATTTGGCACCAAGAAAGGCGCAAAGTGCGCCCCCAGATAGAATGGGTTGGATTAAGGAAGTAAACGGGCCGCTTACGTGGGATGTTTAGGGGTCTGTCCCAGGTTCAGGATTTAAAGCGGCTTTGGCCGCTTTTTTCTTTTTCAGTAGGCGTAGGCGTTTGAGCTCGGCCTTTCTGATGATTTTGCGCATTTCTTCACGGGCATCGGCAAAGGCGCGGCGTTCTTCGTAGCTGGTGTCTAGTGCGAGCAGTTGCGGAACGCTAAATTTAGGCGCTTCAACGGGCAGAGGAAAATCGGGCCAGACTAGCGCAAACCACGGCAAAAGGTTGCAGTGATGTTTGGGCCTAGGCCATTGGCCGTTGGTCACATAGTGGTGTAACTCTTCGCGGTAGTATCTGGCTTGTAAGAAGCGGCTGGCGCGGTTGGTTTGATTAAAGCACTCAAAGCCCATGATGAAGGTAGAATAATAGACAAGATCGGCATCTGTGACGGAGGGTGGTTTGAATGAAAGCTGCATTGCGTGGCTTTTGATGCGGGCTTGTTCAATATGCAGTTTAAAGTTTGTATCTTTTAGCAGACGCTTTTTAAGCATAAAACCAACTATTTATAGAAATTACAAATCGTTACGAGTACGTAATTTTATTACGAAAAACGCTTGATTTTATTGCAGATTTAGAGATGTTCCGACGGGTGGAATAGTAAGCATCAACTTTACATAATATACATTATGCGAAGTAATGTACAACAATCAAATCCACCTTGATCTATATCAAGTAACGCCAGCTAACAAGGTATATCCTGTGTGTATTCCTTTTTACTAAACGAACTAGCAATTCAAGCGTCAGTCCTATTTAATCAATACGTCGCATCTTACTTATAATACTTCCGGAGATCAGAAAATGACCGTTTCTAACATTCAAGAACTTGATGCGCTGATGGTGCGAGTCAAAAAAGCTCAACAGCTTTTTGCCACTTACTCACAAGAACAAGTCGATAAGATTTTCCGTGCCGCTGCGCTGGCGGCTGCCGATGCGCGCTTGCCTCTGGCAAAGCTGGCGGTTGCAGAAACGGGCATGGGCGTACTTGAAGATAAAGTGATCAAGAATCACTTTGCCTCTGAATATATATATAACGCGTACAAAGATGAAAAAACCTGCGGCATTTTAACGCAAGATGACGCCTACGGAATCATCACCATTGCAGAGCCTATCGGGATCATCTGTGGGATTGTGCCTACCACCAACCCTACCTCCACCGCGATTTTTAAAGCGCTGATTGCACTTAAAACCCGTAATGGTATTGTTTTCAGCCCACATCCACGCGCAAAAGCCTCAACCTGTGAAGCAGCGCGTATTGTATTGGATGCTGCCGTAGCGGCTGGCGCACCGCGCGATATTATTGGCTGGATTGATCAGCCAACCGTTGAACTTTCTAATCAACTGATGAAGCACAAAGATATCAATCTGATCTTGGCAACCGGCGGCCCAGGCATGGTTCGTGCGGCCTACTCTTCAGGCAAGCCTGCCATTGGTGTGGGCGCGGGCAACACACCCGTTGTGATTGATGAAACTGCAGATATTAAGCGTGCTGTAGCGTCTATTTTGATGTCTAAAACCTTTGATAACGGTGTGGTTTGCGCATCAGAACAATCAGTTATCGTTGTTGACAGCATTTATGAAGCTATGAAAGCCCGTTTTGCTCAAAGCGGCGGCCATATTTTAAGTAAAAAAGAAGCCGAAGCAGTTCGTAAGGTTATCTTGATCGATGGTAATTTAAATGCAGGCGTTGTAGGCCAAGCAGCCGTCAAGATTGCCGAGATGGCAGGCATTAAAGTGCCTAGTTACACAAAGATTTTGATTGCAGAAGTTACCTCCACCGGCGAAGAAGAAGCTTTTGCCCACGAAAAACTCTCCCCAACACTGGCCATGTACCGCGCTAAAGATTTTTATGAAGCGGTCACTAAGGCTGAAGCTTTAGTTGCGCTGGGCGGAATTGGCCATACATCTGCGCTGTATACAGATCAAGATCAGCAGCATGAGCGGATTGCTTATTTTGGCGACAAAATGAAAACCGCTCGTATTCTAATTAACTCCCCTGCTTCGCAAGGCGGGATTGGCGACCTTTATAACTTTAAATTGGCACCGTCTTTGACGCTAGGTTGTGGTTCATGGGGTGGCAACTCTATCTCAGAAAACGTGGGTCCAAAACACCTGATCAACACCAAAACTGTCGCTAAACGGGCCGAAAATATGTTATGGCACAAACTTCCTAAAAACATTTACTTCCGTCGCGGTTGTTTGCCGTTTGCACTGGCTGATTTGTCTAGCAAAAAACGCGCGACTATCGTTACTGGCCCTTACTTGTTTGCCAATGGCTACTGTGATGAAACCATCAAAGTACTGAAACAAATGGGCATGGAAGTTGAAGTGTTCCACGAAGTAGAAGCCGATCCAACCTTAGAAGTGGTTCGTAAAGGGGTGCATTCCTTAAACATGTTCAAACCTGACGTGATTATTGCGCTAGGTGGCGGCTCGCCAATGGATGCCGCCAAAATTATGTGGGTGATGTACGAGCATCCAGAAGTCCATTTTGAAGACTTAGCACTGCGCTTTATGGATATCACCAAGCGTATTTATAAGTTCCCTAAAATGGGCATTAAGGCTGAATTGGTTGCGATTCCAACTACATCTGGCACTGGTTCAGAAGTGACCCCATTTGCGGTAGTGACTGATGAAAAAACCGGCATGAAATACCCGATTGCTGATTATGAACTCACACCAAATATGGCGATTATTGATGCCGATTTAGTGATGAACATGCCAAAAAGCCTAACTGCTTTTGGTGGCATTGATGCGGTAACGCACGCGCTAGAAGCTTATGTTTCTGTACTGGCGAATGAGTATTCTGACCCGCAAGCCTTGCAAGCATTGAAGTTGCTTAAAGAAAACCTACCATCGTCTTACTTAAATGGTGCAAAAGATCCTAAAGCGCGCGAATTAGTTCACAACGCGTCAACGATTGCTGGGATTGCCTTTGCCAATGCATTCTTGGGGGTTTGTCACTCCATGGCGCACAAACTGGGTGCTGAATTCCACTTGGCGCACGGCTTGGCCAATGCCCTACTGATTTCTAATGTAATTCGCTTTAACTCGGCAGATATTCCAACTAAGCAAACAGCATTTAGCCAGTACGATCGCCCACAAGCGCGTTGCCGTTATGCTGATGTTGCAGAGCATTTGGGCCTTGGCGGCAAAAATGACGAGCAAAAAGTGCAGAATCTGATTGCATGGATTGAAGAGCTAAAAACAACGATCCAGATCCCAGCCTCTATTAAAGAAGCCGGTGTGCCTGAAGCGCTATTCCTCTCCAAACTGGATCAGTTAGCAGAAGAAGCATTTGATGATCAATGTACCGGTGCTAACCCACGCTACCCATTGATTTCAGAGCTAAAACAATTACTGTTAGATAGTTATTACGGCAATGCCTATGTAGAAAACCATTTGCGTGAAGAAGCGCTTGCTAAGTAATCATTAGCAAATGCATAAAACAAACCCCATCTTGGATGGGGTTTGTTTTTGTCTGCGATTTATTGGGCTATAGCCATTATTCCGCAGCAGATAGATTCCAGAATGCCTGTTTTACATAAGGGCGCTTTTGGATTTGCATAATTAATGCATCTAACTTGCCAGAATCAACCTTACTAGAGAGTAATGTTGCGGTGATTTCCACATCATCATCCCCAAACGGCTCCACATTTAAATCGCCTAGGGGGTATTCAATTTGCGTTAACATTGATTCCAATACATTAAGCGCATGTTTTTGCCGGTCGCCATCCACAATCATGCAAATCTGATAGCTTACCTCACCGGTCTGATCATTAATGGGCGAGCGGTTAATTGCATTCACCACAGGGCGTAATAAAGTATTTGCCGCCAATACAAAAATAGCGGCAAGCAATGCCTCTGCAATTAAACCTGCCCCTGAGCAAGCCCCCACTGCAGCAGAGCCCCAAAGCGTGGCGGCAGTATTTAGCCCGCGCACATTCAGACCCTCTTTCATAATGGTGCCCGCGCCCAAAAAACCCACACCAGATACCACATAAGAGATCACGCGTGCCGCGCCATCTGGTCCGTGAACACGGTATGCGAGCCCCACAAAAATAGCGGCCGCTAAAGAAACCAGCGCATTGGTTCTAAGCCCGGCAGTGCGTTGCCGATATTGGCGCTCATAGCCAATAATAGAACCCAAAATAAATGCGGTGGTTAAACTTACCAAGGAATTAAGTAGCCATATTAAATCAAAGCTTTGTATAAAGAGCATTTAACTCCCCTTGTTAATTGTTATTAAATAAAGCCTGAAGAGGTTTTTTTTGAATAAAATTAATTCAAATTAAACAGTGCAAGATCGTCAAGTGAATTGGCAACCTTGCACAAAAATAGGTTTGGTGTTGCAAAGTCTAGAAACAGACCAAATAGACACCGTCACCGCCAAGCGGCAAGGCAACGGCAGAAGAGGATCCGAGTAGTACCTTGCCCCTATCGAACGATAACTATTCGACAACCAAAATTTCCACTAGGAACCTCCATAAAATAATGACGCTAAACGATACCCCTTCAGGGTGGGGGCGTCTACCTGGCTTAAGGTGCTTGTAAATTTTGCATGCAAAGTAATGTGGGTCATTGCTTGCACTGCATCTCGATAAGTTAAATGGCATTTAAGAAATCAGCCACCTCCAGTAAAACCAGCTCATTGTCATCGGCTTTATTAGGCTCGCGGCCACTAGAAAAGGGTAGGTTGTTATCATTACCCACCACAATATGCATTGCGTCCACAATATCAACGTTTTCAATGGTGAAAAATGGGAAGGTAAATACGCCATTACCAAGGGGCTTGCGAGCCAGCTTGGCTGGATCGGCGATATACATTAAATCAATATATGCAATTTTACGCAGCGGGCCACCTGCATTTGCCTCGTTTAATTCCACCTTGTAAATACGCTTGAATTTTGCCAGATCATGGAAGCAATCGCTACGCTTTTGCCCTTCAGGGCAGGCTTTATCTGCCGTGCCTGCGCCATTATCTCGCTCGATAATTAGACCAGTTTGGTCGTCGATCATATTAAAATCACCAATTGCATTCGCGTTGTTTTCGGATCATGCAAAAAGTTAGTCTTTAAGCGCTGCATCTTGCCGCTCTTGAAATCCACGGCGTAGCGGTTTAAGTACAGCATTGCATCGGTAGAATTGGCCTTAGTACCAAAGCCGTTATCTGTGAGAATCCAAAAACTGCCATCGGGCATTTTTTTAATACCAAAATGAGAGTAGCGCTAAAACACCAAACACTATTGATGGTTGAATAATAGACACGTCAGACTCCTCGCGAGAAAAGACATATCCTGCGTAAGTAATGTGACGTGGCAATGAATATCGCCGCTACCCTACTGTTAGAGGTGTTTGGAAAATACTGCGTTTTTGCTTATGCGTACATCAGGATGTTGACTGGCAATCGTGATAGGCTTACTGTTTTTACAAAAAAATTACATGGAGTAAGAATTATCACATCCCTTATTTTTATTTATTTCGTATATTGTATATTATGTAAAGTTATTGAGCTAAAAAACAGGAACCTTACAAGCATACGTGTGTGTAAAAATCGCTCCAAAAGACCTTTAAAACAGCAGTATGTTTTAAAATGATGGATTTATGCGTGCTAGCAGCCGCCTTTTGCTGCGCACTGGGCTATTTTATAGCTAATTTCTTGCCCCAAAAGATCCAAGCTATTACCCAAGGCTACAACCAAAGCGGCGTAACCTTCACCTTGCTGGGCTAGTTCGATATGGAATGGCGCTTGCAGCACTAAAGTTTGCTGCGCGTTTCTTAAAAACCAATGCCCTGCCAAGATGGCTTGTCCGTCGTCGCGGCCATTAAATTGGGTGAGCTCTACGCTTAGCGTACTGATGCGCCCATCTGGTGCAGAGCCTAGCCATAGTTTATTGGGGACTTGCTGCTGCATTCTGGCGAGCAGCACCCGCTTTACGCCCTCTGGGAGCCGCTCCGCCCATAGGTTTTGTTGAGCTAAACGCAGCCCAACGTTCCCTTGCAAGTAGGCGATTCCACCTGCAGACAAAAAATCGGCCACTTTAATATCTAGCAAGATGGCCGGCTGTTCGGCCGATACAGGGGCGGCTTTAGGTGCTACATCGGCTAAACGATAATACTGCGTAATCGGCGCGCTAGCGCATGCGCTCAAAAAACCTGTTACCAGCAATAAACCCCAGTATTTTTTCATGGCGACTTGGCCCCTTTGGGTTGGAGATCTTCTTGCGTACGATCGAACAAGAGCGCATTCGGTTTTTCATTGAGGGTACGAATCACTGGCCTTGCCTCTTGCAAGATTTGATTTAGATTTCCCAATGCGCGGTTTAATTCGCCGTATGCAGGTGATTGCCCAGAGTAATTATCTAAAGTGCTGCCAAGGGTATTTAATGTGCCTTGTAGTTTAGTTAATGTTTGTTGTAATTCTGCGGGCAAATGTTGCACCTGCGGCTGCTGTGCAAAACTATCTAAGGTTTTAATCAGGCCGCGCACATCACTAGCAAGCCTGCCCGTTTCATCTAATGTTTTATTGCCTTGAGCCAGTACACCCTCAATTTTTAGCCCGTTAAGCTTATCTAATAAGGCAATTACTTTGTTTTCGATTTGCGCTAAGCCGCCATCACTAGTTGGTAGCACGGCAAGGCTTGCATAAGGTTCCAACGGCTTTTGTAATGGTTTGCCGCTAAAATCCACGTCTACATACAAAGCCCCCGTCAGTAAGTTTCCATTTTTAAGCTTCAACACCATGCCAGTGCGAACTTGAGTAGCGATTACTTTGCGCCAATAGTCATCACTCTCATTTTCTGCGCCAGCGGCTAAGCGCCCTAGTTCCAAATAAATTAGCACTGGGATGCCGTGGGTTTTGCGGGTTTTGTTTTCCAGCTTAGGAATGGCGTAAGGCACCTCCCCCACAGTACCTATCCTTAGGCCACGCAGCTCAACCGGTGCACCCGGTTTTAAGCCGCGTACAGATTCTTTAAACAGCGCGATATAAGGAAGCCGGCGTTCAAATTGACGCTCTAGCGAGCTGGCTTCATCTGCAAAGAGCGTAAAGCTGCTTAGATCCCCAACTTGCTCGCCCAAGGGCATACTTTCTGGCACTCCAAAAGCAATACCGCCTGAAAGCATGGATTCCATTGAGCCAGTATTGAGCTTGATTCCATCTGAGTTAAGTGCGAGTTGTATGCCACTGGCTACCCAAAACCGAGCATTCATCGTCACCAAACGATCATATGGGCGCTGAATAAATAAGCGGTAATTCATTTCTCTAAGCGATGGATCAAAGTCTGCTTTTTCTACTCGGCCTACTTCAAAGTTTTGATACAGCACTGGGTCGCCCACTCTTAAGACCTTAACGCCGCGCCCAGATAGCGATAAGCGCAGACCCGGCACATCCAGAGAGGTGATGGGTGGCTCGCTCAGCATATTAAATTCATTGCTCATACTGGTAGATTTTCCGGGGTTAAGCTGGATAAAAGACCCCGAAAGCAGCGTAGATAAACCGCTAATGCCACTGCGATCAACCCGTGGTTTTACTACCCAAAACTGGCTGTCTTTATTGAGTAAGCTACGTGCATTCACATCTAGCTTGGCCGTAATACGCACTCGATGCTCCGCCACATCTAGCTGTACTCCGCTCACCTTCCCCACATTTACAGACAACACTTTTACAGTGGTTTTGCCCACTTCAATACCTTCGGCGTTGGGCAAATACAAAATCACCTCAGGGCCTTGCTGCCGCCAAGTATCAAAAATCATCCAAGCCCCAACAAGTAAGGCCGCCAAAGGCACTAGCCAAACTAAGGAAACACGTCGCAACCAGCCTATTTTGGCATGGGGTAACTCGTTTTCATTTTCCATCGATTTGATCCTGAGCATCATGTACATCCCAAATCAGGCGCACATCAAAACTTAAAGCCGCCAGCATGGTAAACACCACCATCCCAGCAAAAGAAACCGCGGCAATGCCAGGAAAAACCGACATCAATTGCCCCATATGAATCAGCGCCACTAAAATAACCACCACAAATACATCGACCATAGACCAGCGCCCTATTAGCTCGGTCATGCGATATAAGCGCGTGTAATGCAAAGCGCTATGGTTGGGTTTGCTTTGAGCGGAGATGCAAAGTAAACCAAGCGAAATAAACTTCACTAGCGGCGCAACTACACTGGCGATAAAAATAATCAATGCCACAGGATAGGAGCCCATGCTCCATAGCAACAACACCCCTTCCAAGATGGTGGAAGGGGATTTATCCCCTAATGACTCGGTTATCATCATGGGGTAAAGGTTAGCTGGAATATATAGCAAGATTGCCGTCAGCAATAAAGCCCACGTCATGGATAAGCTATGCGGCTTACGCAGATGCAGCCGCGCATAGCACCGCTCACACTTTAAGCTGTGCGGCGGATTAAAAAAACCACATACCGCACAGGAAACAGCGCCCTTCCCTCGCAATTTTTGGGCTGGCAAACCCTCTAAATGGTCAAGCTGAAAACCAAACCAATGCGCATCAAATACGGCAACTGTTTTCGTTAAAGTAATAGAGAACAGCAGCATGGCCCAAAAAGATAAGCCCAGTGTAATTTGCGCCAAAGAAGCCAGCTTAATTAAGCTCACCAAAATGCCTATCACAAAAACATCGGCCATCATCCAAGGCTCAAGTAAAACGGCAAGTCTGAGTACGCTTCGCAAACCCGGCCAGCGCTGGCTATGCTTTAATGCCAGTGCTAAATACACAATGGCGCATAAAAAAACGCTGGGGGTAAACAACACGTAGCTTAAAAGCACATTCGCGACAAGGCCAAAATCTGCATCAACTAAAGCTTTGGCGCTACTTAAAAAAGTCATTTCGCTAGCGCTACCGGCAATTTTTAGCTGCAGCAATGGAAATAAACAGCTTAAGGTAAGCAGTATCAATGCTGCCAAGGCATAGGCTAAGGATGCATCAAAAGGATAACGATGGATTCGAATTAAATGATGGCCGCAGCGAACGCAGCTCGCTTGTTGACCCGGCTGAAGTTCACCTATTACTTGCAGCAAATCACACTGCGTGCAACGAATTTCATGCGCAGGCAAGGTCGCCGATCTTTGCGGCGCTTTGCTACTAAAGCGCAAAAAAACGGGGCATTTCAGCGCGGCTTTAAAGTGAAATTTTATTCGCAAGCTAAGTAAACATCCTAGGTGCAGCGATGGTTAAAGCAAAGTGGCTTACTCACTATAGAGATGAAGCCAGTAAATCACAAAAAAGCCAAGTCCGATATCCGCCAGTCCTGAATATCGCTTGTAAATATTTAGGGGTTAATTTTTTACTATTAACCCCGCTCTGAAATTAACCCTTCTTCATAAAAAATGCCGTTTAGTATGCGCCTCATCTCGGTCATTTTATTGGGGTCTAGTTCTAGCTGTGCTCAAATGCTAACAGCCTCGGCAATCACCCCACAAAACCCATTTATTTTTAAGTAGAGTTTTCTCGCCGTCTTTGAGGAGTTCTACATGAAAGTAGTGTTTTATGAAGGTGTCCGTTATTCTCCTCACGCTCATTTCGCAGTACAACTTACTTTACGTACCGGATTGTCGCGCACCGGCGTATCGCCTGCCACATAGTAGTTGGCGGTGCTGCGGGGCAGTGGCTTGCGAGCACGGATTTTGTCAGCAATTTTTTCTGCGATCATGATCGTTGGTGCGTTCAGGTTGCCGGTGGTGATAATTGGCATGATTGAGGCGTCAATCACACGAAGACCCTGTATGCCATGTACGCGACCTTCTGTATCAACCACGGCCATTTCGTCAGTGCCCATTTTGCATGAGCAGGATGGGTGGAATGCGGTTTCGGCGTGCTCGCGGATAAACGTGTCCAGTTGCTCATCCGTCTGTAGGTCGATGCCTGGGCTGATTTCACGTCCCCGGAAGGCATCCAGTGCAGGTTGTTGCATGATTTCCCTAGTCAGGCGGATGCCATCACGAAATTCCTGCCAGTCCTGCGCGGTGGACATGTAATTGAAGAGGATGCTCGGGTATTCGCGCGGGTTCTGTGACTTCAGCTGGATGCGGCCACGGCTTGGCGAACGCATGGAGCCCATGTGCGCTTGAAAACCGTGCTCTTTGACACCGTTGCTGCCGTTGTAGTTAATCGCTATGGGGAGAAAGTGATATTGAATGTTCGGCCATGCGAATTCTTTACGGGTACGGATAAAGCCACCTGCTTCAAAATGGTTGCTGGCCCCGATTCCGGTGCCGTTGAGTAGCCACTCTGCACCGATGGCGGGCTGGTTATACCAGAGCTGTGATGGGTACAGAGAAACGGGTTGGGTGCATGCGTATTGTAGATATAGCTCTAGATGGTCTTGCAGGTTTTCACCAACACCAGGCAGATCGTGGACCACTGGAATATCGAGACTTTCTAGCAGCTTAGCGGGACCGATGCCTGAGCGTTGGAGGATTTGTGGCGAGGCGATTGCGCCGCTGCACACCAGCACTTCCTTGCGGGCACGGGCTTCAATGCGCTCTTCTGCGGCTCCGATCAGGTAGCGTACGCCAATGGCACGCTTGCCTTCAAACAGAACCTTATCGGTTAGGGCATGGGTGACGATGGTTAGGGTCGAACGCTTTTTGGCGACATCCAAGTAACCACGAGCGGTACTGGAACGACGGCCGTTTGGCGTCACGGTACGATCCATCGGGCCGAAGCCTTCTTGCTGGTAGCCATTTAAGTCCTCGGTACGTGGATAACCGGCTTGCACACCGGCTTCAACCATGGCGTGGAATAATGGGTTGTTACCGGCTTTGGGCGTAGTCACACTGACTGGGCCTTCGCCTCCGTGATAATCGTTAGCACCAATGTCGCGGGTTTCCGCTTTAAGAAAATAAGGGAGGCAATCCAGATAAGTCCAGTCTTCCAATCCTGGCAATTTGGCCCAGCCGTCATAATCCATGGCATTGCCACGGATGTAGCACATCCCGTTGATCAGGGAAGAGCCGCCCAGACCCTTGCCGCGACCGCACTCCATCCTGCGGCCGTCCATATGTGGCTCCGGATCGGTCTCATAGGCCCAGTTGTAGCGACGGCCTTGAAGAGGAAACGCCAATGCCGCTGGCATTTGCGTGCGAAAATCTAGACGATGGTCCGGGCCACCGGCTTCCAGCAGTAGGACGGTGACACCTTCGTCTTCAGTTAGTCGTGCCGCTAAAGTATTACCGGCAGAGCCAGCACCGATGATGATGTAGTCGAACTCTTGAGACATTGGGTGCACCTTCTTTGAATAGGGTCAGGCGAGTGCTTCGCACTCATCGTGAGTAATGCTCGGCCTTTAGAACACTGAGATGTAGTCGCCTAGCTCTACTTGTACCGATTTGATACGGGTAAAGTTGTTCAGCGAGCTAATCCCATTCTCACGTCCCACGCCTGATTGCTTGTATCCACCGACTGGCATCTTGGCATCGGATTCGCCCCAAGCGTTGATCCAGCAGATACCGGCCTCCAGTTGGTGAATGACTCGGTGGGCACGGTTCAGGTCTTTGGTGATCAAACCGGCAGCGAGCCCAAAGTGCGTATCGTTCGCACGCCGGATCACCTCTTCTTCGGTTTCGTAAGTCAGGATGCTCATGACTGGGCCGAATATTTCTTCCCGAACAATTGTCATCTCATCGGTGCAGTCAGTGAACACAGTCGGGGCTACAAATGCGCCTTTGGCCAAATCACCATCGGTTAGGCGGTTGCCACCACACAGCAGCCGGGCACCTTGTTTCTCACCTTTGGCGATATAGCCAAGCACGCTCTCCATCTGTGCAAAGCTAACTAGCGGGCCAAAGTTGGTGTTTTCATCTTCAGGGCTGCCAATACGGATACGGGCAACGCGTTCCACGATTTTGGCTTCGAAGGCCGCTTGCAGATGCTTTGGCACAAACACGCGAGTACCGTTGGTGCAGACCTGGCCGGAGCTGTAAAAATTGGCCATCATCGCAGTGTCGGCCGCGCGATCTAGATCGGCGTCGTCAAAAATGATGAGTGGGGATTTGCCGCCCAATTCCATGGTCACATCTTTGAGCGATGAACTCGAAGCGTTGGCCATGACTTTCTTGCCGGTAATGGTCCCACCAGTAAAAGAGATTTTTGCGATGCGCGGGTGCTCGGTCAGCCAAGTGCCAACTTCATGGCCACTGCCGGTCAGGACGTTAAATACACCGTTCGGAACGCCAGCTTCGGTATAGATTTCAGCCAATTTCACCGCTGTTAGGGAGGTGACTTCGCTTGGCTTGAATATCATCGCGTTCCCAGCTGCCAGAGCTGGCGCGGATTTCCATAGGGCGATCTGAATCGGGTAGTTCCATGCGCCGATACCTGCCACAACACCCAGCGGCTCGCGACGGGTGTAGACAAATGAAGTAGTGCGCAATGGAATCTGTGCACCTTCGATGCTAGGGGCCAGCCCAGCGTAGTATTCCAGTACGTCAGCACCGGTGACGATATCGACGTACTTGGTTTCGGATAACGGTTTGCCGGTGTCAAGTGTTTCTAGGGCCGATAATTCATCGTTGCGCTCGCGCAAGATTTCGACTGCACGATGCAAGATGCGCGAACGCGCCATCGCGGTGAGTGCAGCCCAGATCTTCTGCCCTTTTTCAGCGCTGACGACAGCGCGCTCTACGTCTTCTTTGGTTGCACATTGCACCTTGGCGAGAACTTCACCGTTAGCTGGGTTAATGGCGTCGAAGGTGGCAACGCTGCCAGCGTCGCTATAGGCACCATCAATGTAGAGTTTTTGCAATTCAAAACGGGCCATAAAATCCTCACAAGTGCATAAGTGGTTGGCGTTAATCGCCAAAAAAAGTGCTGCATATTAAAACTCGGGAAACATTGATCAACAGGCGTTCAGGTCGTGGTCGTTTGATGTGTGTTTTAGCTCGCCTGCTTGGCTAATTGGTAATCCATATACTCATAAGCGATTTGTTGCGCCTGCCTTGTGTCGAAAGAGTCACCTGACAGTGCACCGCGTAACCACAGACCGTCAATCAAGGCTGCCAAGCCACGTGCTGCGCTGCGCGCATCGGGCAGAGGCAGAACACGCCGGAACTGGCAACACAGATTCGAGTACAGGCGGCGATCGTTGATTCGCTGCAATCTGTGTAAAGACGGGTGGTGCATGCTGGCGGCCCAAAAGGCTAGCCAAGTTTTCATTGCGGGGCTGTTGACTTGGCTGGCATCGAAGTTACCTTCGATAATGACTTGGAGATGCGCACGCGGGCTGTCGTCTTCCAACGCATTTCGCTGTACGTGGACGTTCTCGGTCAAAGTGTTCATTAGGTACCGCATCGTGGCGGCGAGCAGACCATTTTTATCCTGAAAATAGTGACTGATGATGCCATTTGATACCCCCGCAAAACGGGCGATCAGGGCAATACTGGCATCTTCCATTCCGACCTGATCGATGGCCATCAACGTGGCGTTTATCAACTGCTGGCGGCGAATAGGGTGCATACCGACCTTAGGCATGGTGCATCTCTCTTTAGGCTTAGAAACGAGTGTTGAACATCCGTTGTCTTTGAAAGACAGTCTATTTTGTTTTAATTGAACGTTCAATTAAAAAAGAATAAGCTCTGCGGCAAATGATTACGACATATCGTTTTTTCTTAGTAAAAATAGCAACACATGGTGTCGATAAGACCTTAGTGTCTGTTGAATAGGCAAAGGCCCCTCAGTTAGGGTGAAAAGTTTTTTACCCGTGGACGAAGCAATCAACACCGTTTCTGTGGGGTGAGGGTCTTTTTATTGGCTAGGTCTGCTTCATATAGCAGATACGCGGTCTTTTCACGGGGCTTTAAGTCACGATACGAGGAACAATCAGGGCGGGGTTTATTTGATACTGTTTGAGCGAAGCGAGTCCCGCAGCAGCATCGATTGTCCGCAGTAAGGGAATGGGTCACTAAAAAGATCTTTTTGTTTTTTTGCTTAGTGGCAATGCCGCTGCATGCGAAAAACAGTGCGCAAGAAAAACGACTTACACCCCCTATAAAAGCATAAGTATCCACTCAACTCTATTTCAACATTTTACGCAGACATAGCCTTTTTACTGCCAGTCGGTCAACTACTAACGCAACGACTGGGCGGGTAAAGTGTTGTTTTTTGTTCTTCTTATCGTCCAGTCTGGAGCATTTGTGTCATGAGTTCTGCCTCTCTTATAAAGACCTCGCCAGAAAAGGTACAGGTCAACGGTTGGGTGTTTTACACCTCTACCGCAATGATACTGTTGCTGACGGCCATTTTAATTGCTGCTCCGCAAGAGGCCGGTCGAGTGCTGGGTGTGGCCCAAGCTTGGTTGTCGCGTAGCTTTGGCTGGTACTACATGATAGTGATTGCCTCCTACCTGCTATTTGTCGTCGGCGTAGGGTTTTCGTCTTATGGCAAGCTCAAATTGGGCAGCAAAGACGATACCCCAGATTTTAGTTACGGAGCATGGACTGGGATGCTGTTCTCCTCGGGCATCGGCATCTCGCTACTGTATTTTGGCGCGTCCGAACCGCTTGACCACTACTTTAACCCGCCCGAAGGCACAGCAGCCACGAGCCAAGCCGCCCGCCAAGCTTTGCAGCTGACCTTCCTGCACTGGGGGCTGCATGGCTGGGCAATCTACGCCTTAGTTGGTTTGGCCGTGGCGTACTTTGCTTATCGGCATAATCAGCCGCTGGCTCTACGTTCAGCACTGTTTCCGCTAGTGGGCGAGCGTTGGGTAAGAGGCGCAGCGGGTCATGCGGTAGATGGATTCGGCATGTTTGTGACGCTACTGGGTCTGGTTACCAATTTGGGAATCGGCTCGATGCAGGTATCTTCAGGCTTGGAAAACCTGTTCGGCATGGAACATAGCAATACCAACCTTCTGATCGTGATTATCATGATGAGCACTGTGGCGACGATCGCAGCAGTGTCTGGCGTGGAAAACGGAATCCGCCGCCTATCCAACCTTAACATCGTGCTATTTAGCGGGTTGTTGATTTTTGTTTTGTTGTTTGGCCCGACCCTGCACCTGCTTAATGGCTTTGTGCAGAATATCGGTGATTACATGAACGGCATCGTACTGAAGACTTTCGATCTCTATGTATACACAGGTGATGGCGAGAAAGCCGAACGTTGGATGGGCTTGTGGACGGTGTTCTACTGGGCATGGTGGATTTCATGGGCCCCATTTGTGGGTATGTTCATCGCGCGTATTTCTCGTGGTCGTACGGTGCGTGAACTGGTGGCGGGTGTACTGCTGATCCCACTGGGCTTCACCCTCGCTTGGTTATCGATCTTCGGGAATTCAGCACTTGATCTGGTGCTCAATCATGGCGCAGTAGAGCTGGGGAGAACAGCCCTAGAGCAACCGTCGATGGCGATCTATCTGTTGCTTGAGCACTACCCAGCATCGAAGGTGGTGATCGGCGTGTCGATCTTTGTTGGCTTCGTGCTATTTCTGACCCCCGCAGATTCTGGCGCGGTCATGATGGCCAACCTTTCCTGCAAAGGCGGCAATGTTGACGAAGATGCGCCGCACTGGTTGCGAATTTTCTGGTCATTGGTGATCACTCTAGTAACCATCGGGCTCTTGTTCGCTGGTAATTTCGAAGCAATGCAAACCATGGTGGTGCTGGCGGGGCTGCCCTTTTCGGTGGTGTTGATCTTTTTCATGTTTGGCTTGCACAAGGCCATGCGTCAGGATGTCGCCATCGAACAGGAGCAAGCGCAACTTGCTGAACGTGGGCGTCATGGTTTCAGTGAGCGCTTAACCGCTCTTGACCTGCACCCTACCCAAGCAGTGGTACAGTGCTTTATGGATCGTAAAGTGATGCCAGCTCTCGAAGTGGCGGCGGTGCTGTTGCGCGATCAGGGCTTGGATGTACAGACTTTGCTTGGCAAGTCCAAGCGCTGCATGGGCGTGCGGATTAATATGGGTGAGGGGAACCCATTTGTCTATGAGGTGAGCTTGGATGGCTATCTGGCGCCCTCAAGCGAATCACCAGAAGATGATGAAGAGCGTACGCGTTACTACCGCGCTGAGGTTTATCTGTACAACGGCAGTCAGGAGTACGACCTAATGGGCTTCTCCCCAGAGCAGATTACCCGCGATGTGCTTGATCAATTCGAAAGCCACCGGCAGCTTCTTGGTCGTGTTTATAGCTAAAAATCGATGCGTGTGGCCCCTCCCCTAGGCTCTGTTTGACGTTTTTCCAAACAAGTCACATAGGGTTCATTTTGTTGGCGTAAATGAGTTTAGAGCAAGCGACCATAAGCGCTAAAGAGCCCAAATGCAGGCAGACGTTATCAAAGAGGCCATGATAGAAATACTCTGAAACATCTTTGCAGCGCGAGATGGCTCGGCGCTGCTTACACCAGCTTTGCAATTGGCTCGACTTGCTATCGCTCCATTCGTAAACGGGATGCAGAAAACGCAAAAACTGCGGAATTGCTGATTCAGCTCACTTAAACGAATCGAAGCTGGGGCTTTGGCCTCTGCTTTTTACATCTGCGAAATGTAAAGAAAAAGTGCTGGGACTATAAACGGGTCTTCAGGATTTACTGTGATTTAGAACTAAATCTGCGGATTAAGCCTAAAAAACGCTTAGAACGCGAAACGCCAGCGGCAAAAAATGAAACAGGATCGATGGATTTTATACACGACCAATGAGCCGATGGCCGCAGCATTCGCTTATTTAACGTAATTGATGATTTTAACTGGGTAGGATCACCCCCAAATAAAAACGGGCATTACATGCCTAGCCCCTACTTTTAAGTGGGCTTAAAAATGGGGGGGTACCAAATAAAAAAGAGTTTGTTTATTTTTTGCAATAAAAAACCCCAAAAACATGGATAGATATCCAGCTTTTGGGGTGGCAGCAGAAAGCATGCTTGATTAAGGTTTTTTCTTAACGTAGTGCTTCCAACTCATCAGAAATCTCTAACCACTGTGCTTCTAATGGCTCTAGTTTCTTTTTAAGCTCAGCTTCTTTATTGCGCGCCGCTTCTAAATCATTTTTCTTTTCTGGCAGATAGATGCTCTCTTCTGCAAGCAAGACCGTGATTTTAGCTAGCTCTGCGGTGAAGCCTGCCATATCTTTTTCGACTTTAGCCAACTTCTTTTCTACTGGTTTACGCAAACCCGCATTACGCTGACGAGCATCGGCTTCAAGCTTCTTTTGTGCCTTACGATCAATAGCACTGCTGAAATTACGTAAGGCGCTGTTTTCTTCGCTACGTTTTTGCTGACTATATTTGGTGTACTCATCCAAGTCACCATCAAATGGGCGCACTGTGCCGTCTTCAATCAGCCAGAAATCATCCACCGTAGCGCGTAGCAAATGCCTATCGTGGGAGACCACAATAATGGCACCTTCGAAATCTTGCAGCGCCATAGTCAGCGCTTGGCGCATTTCGATATCTAAGTGATTGGTTGGCTCATCCAGCAGCAGTAAGTTAGGCTTTTGCCAAATCAGCAGAGCCAAGGCTAAACGCGCTTTTTCACCACCAGAGAAAGGCTCAATCTTGCCGGTGGCCATGCTACCGTTAAAATCAAAACCGCCCAAGAAATTACGGTGCTCTTGCTCACGCGTATGCGGATCAATCTTTTGCATGTGCCAGAGTGGTGATTCATCTAGGCGCAAATGCTCGAGCTGGTGCTGGGCAAAGTAACCAATCTTTAAGCCCTTGCCCTCTTCGCGCTCGCCCAGCAAGAGCGGATTTTCGCCCGCCAAGGCTTTAATAAAGGTCGATTTACCCGCACCATTGACACCCAGCAAACCTAAACGCGCTTCGTTTTCTAAGCTTAGCGTCAGGTTTTTCAGGATAGGGCGATTAATATCGTAACCGGCTTGACCGTTTTCTAATTTAACCAAGGGGTTAGGGCTGTTTTCTGGCTCGCGGAAGCTAAAGGTAAACGGTGAATCAACGTGCGCGGCAGAAATGCGCTCCATTTTTTCCAGCGCTTTAACGCGGCTCTGTGCCTGACGCGCCTTACTGGCTTTGGCTTTAAAACGGGTAATAAATGATTCAAGATGGTTAATAGTACGTTGCTGCTTATCAAACGCCAGTTGTTGCAGAGACAAACGCTCTGCACGCTGGTTTTCAAAATCTTCGTAAGTACCGGTGTAAAGCGTCAGCGCTCCACCCTCTACGTGCAAGATTTGCTTGATAGTATTGTCAAGGAAATCGCGATCGTGCGAAATCACCAACAGCATGCCTTGGTAAGTCTTGAGCCATTGCTCAAGCCAAACCACGGTTTCCAAATCCAAGTGATTGGTTGGCTCATCCAGTAGCAACAAATCTGAACGGCACATCAGCGCCTGCGCCAGATTTAACCGCATGCGCCATCCACCAGAAAAGCTCGATACCGGATGGCTGAGTTCTTCAGTAGAAAAACCTAAACCTGCCAGTAATTTTGATCCGCGTGATGCTGCGGTATAACCATCAATGGCATCAAATTCGCCAAGTAATTCACCGTGGCGAATGCCATCGTCGTGTGAGACATGCTCTAACTCATGCTCCAAACGGCGCAATTCTCTATCGCCATCAAGCACATAATCGAGCGCCGAGCATTCCAGCGCAGGCGTTTCCTGCGCCACATGGCTGATCGTGATGCGTGGCGGCATTTCAATATCGCCAGCATCTGGGTGTAATTCGCCGCGCATCAGCGCAAAGAAGCTAGATTTACCTGCGCCATTAGCCCCTACCACACCAGTTTTGCTACTCGGTTGTAGAGTTAAATCGGCAGAATTAAGCAGCACCTTGGTGCCGCGTCTTAGAGTGAGGGATTTAAGTCGTATCATGGGGCAGGATTCTAACAGAGACAGGGCGATGAAAAAGCCAAATCTTGAACAAGCGGCTAAAAGCGAATGCAATGATCTGAGGTAAACTCGCCTTGCTGGGCTTTTTGCTGGTTTTTACGCTTTGGCACGTGTTTTATTGACACTAAAAATAAGCAATCCACAATGCTCAGCCACATTGTGATCAACAAGCCATAATGGCCAGCCAGCTTGGGTGCAGTTTGATCCTGCAAGCGACTTTTCTTTTGCTGCATTACGCCTGCTTTCGTGCCAAGCAGCGTTATTACCTCAGAGGGTTTGGTTGGTTTTGAAGTCGTACGGCAACTTGGGTTTCAGTATCAAGTCGTGATTGCGCCAAAAAGAACAGCGGGCACTGAAATTGATACTTTTAAATGGATCAATGTATTGTTAGGCGATTTAAAAATCACGTTATTCGGTACGCATCATGTATTTAAAATTATGCGGCCCGCTATTTAGTCAGAGTGCGGTACCGACTTAACCGGCGAGCTGATTTATGCATGATGATTACTCGACTTCTTAAAGCGATCCTTTTGGCACAATCCATGCCTGCATGGGGAAATTATGATGAAATTGAGCAAGAAAAATAATCAGGTCAAAATAAGTATTAATAGGAATTAATATCTCTTTGTCAAAAAATAATCTATTTTTCAGTGTGTGCTGCTAGCATGAAATGGCAGTTTTGAAAAAATTTAACTATTTTTTAAAGAACGAGGGTGGGATGAAAAAACAACGCTACCTATTCAATGTTTTTATTGGATTAGTTCTGATGTTTGTTGTCACCACGGCTGCCAAATCATGGAGTGGGCCAATAGCAGGGCCAACAGCTCAAAAAGGAAAGACCGTCATTTTTATTGCTTCGGATCTTAGAAATGGCGGCGTTGCCAGTGTGTATCGTGGCCTAGAAAAAGCCTGCCAAAAATTGGGATGGACGCTTATTTTATTTAATGGAGAGGGAAAAAAAGAAAAGCTACAGTCTTTATTGGCGCAGAGCATTACTCGGCAACCTGATGGCATTGTGTTCGGAGGGTTTCAACCCGACGATTTTCCAGATCAACTCACAATTGCCAAACAGAAAAAAATAAAGCTGGTTGGCTGGCATGCCGCAAAAAATCCAGGAGCCTCACCACATTTATTTGCTAATGTAACAACAGATACCATTGAAGTCGCAGCAATGGCGGCAAATTTTGTACTAACAGACGCAATAAAAAACAAACGCCCTCTTGGTGTAATCATCTTTAATGACAATCAGTTTGCAGTTGCCAATAATAAAACCAATAAAATGAAACAGGTTATTGAGTTGTGCATTGGACATACAGATTGCAAAGTGCTTTCAATTGAAAACGTTAAGATATCTGATTCAGCCTATTTTATTCCAAAGTTGGTACCTAAGCTTTTAAATCGCCATGGAAAAAATTGGACTTACAGCTTAGCAATTAATGACATCTACTTTGACAGTATTAACTATCCCCTTATTCAAGCGGGGGCTAAAGATATGCGGCTTGTCTCTGCTGGGGATGGCTCTACTTTGGCATTAAGCCGAATTGCTTCATGTCGCTCTCAACAAATAGCAACCATTGCGGAGCCCTTGACGATGCAAGGTTACCAATTAGCTGACGAGCTCAATCGCGCCTTTGCCGCAAGCCCCCCGAGTGGCTATGTATCTAAACCGATATTAGTTACGTGTGATTCCATTAAGAAAATTGGCAATCTTAGCATTGAGTCCGACTTAGGGTTTGATAGCATGTATACCAAAATTTGGCATAATAAGTAGGCATCCATTACATGGAAAAACGCATCCCCTCGATTTGGGAATACGCCAATGAAAATTTTTTTTTGTTCGTTCCAGAAAAAATAAATCCATTATCACAGCGATTAAGCGCCAGCCAAAACATAAAAATAAATCACCGAGTATATTGAAATATTTTAACCAGATCATCGGCATTCGCGTATGAATGATCTTATTTGCAAAGTAGTTTAAACGGTTCAATAAAGGGCACCCCCAAAGCACAGTATACGTGATTGACGCAGCCCTCCAATTTTTAAAAGCTAAAGTGCTGTACTCACCATCACTTTTAAAAAAAGGTGGATAATTCGATTAAAAATTGGTGCAAATTACACGCAAGCCCGTCCAGCCCCTTGTTTTGTATTATCTAGCTCAAGACAAATACGCAAAAAGCATATACGCATTCTATTGAAATAAGGTGGGGCTAGCATGACTTAAGGGCATTGCAATGTGCTGAGTGCCATTGCGCTTACTTCGGGATTAAATTGTGTGAGTGGCCCTGTTGCGGTATTTAATAAGCGCTTGGTTTCAGATTTACATAAATCCGTTTGCACCATTTTTATCTTCATCAGTAATTGCGGGGTTAAGCCATCTAACACGGGACGCACATCCTTGGCTAAATCAGGTGTGGGCAAAAAGGGAGCTTGTTTTTGCAATCGCCATTGTTGATGAAGCTGACTTTGTATTAATTTTCCAGCATCAAATTGAGTTTGAAAAAACGCAGTGGCAAATCGAGGATCAAGCTCAATTGCGATAGCCCGTTTTTGCACATCCGCTAAGATAGATTGCTCACGGGCGGGATCATTAATTGCAGCGCCCGAATTCCATTTGCTTTGAGCCACTAAAGGCGCAACGGCCAAACGTTGAGCAATTAAGCTTAATAATTCTTGGGCTTGCTGTGTTTGGGCGGTGGAATCGGCGGCTGGCGTTTGCGCGCAAGCCACGATAAAAATCGTTGAACACAAAGAAACAAATAATTTAATCAATGTTTTACGCATATGTTTTCCTGTTTGATAACGCCAGCTTATATAGGGCTGCAAATATTATGCAGCCCATGTCAACTTTACAGGAATCGATGCTTACACGCCGATGTAAATATGCACTTCATTTGGCCCAAGATAGGCTTCGTAATCACTGATAAAGCTGCGTTTAATCTGTGGATTTTGCTCAAAATACGCCCAAACATTGCCCCAGGCTTGGATCACTACTGCAGGCATCACGCCACGCGCTTCAAAAACCAAGTACTGCCCAGCTTGAATAGCAACGTGGCTAAAATCAGCACTTGGGGCAGATGTGGCAACGCCAGCGGTTAAATCATATTGGCCATTAGCATCTGATTCATATCCCGAATACACCCCGTAAATAGGTGAGTTGGCAATGCGCTCTGGGATTTTATCCATCAGCCCTTCAGAAAAAAAACGCCCCCATAGCCTCGGGATTTGTGCGGTAGTGGGGTTGAATTCATCGCTATTTTTCGTTCTTGCGCTTAAACCCGAAACTAAAAAACCTTCAACATGTTTTGCTTGCATAAAAGCCTTTAAAAAAGTGAGATTTGTGTGGCTTGGGAGAGGTAAAAAGTAGTGCTGTTAGGACTATTCGCCGCCATCGCCTCTGCAATGGTTTGCATATCATGCTGGCTAATCGCAAATAAGCCGAATCTAAATGGAGCACCCCAATTGCGTATACCTCTTGAAAAATCTAATTGCTCAAGTAATGGCAAAATAGCGGCGGACTGTGCGGGCAACCAATCAACATCCCCGCGATAGGGGATAAAGCCGCCACCCATATCAAAAGGATAGGGAGCCCCAGCTCTTGCTATTCCGATGGCGGTAAAGGATTGCAACTTATCTTTGCCGCCCATTTGCGTACTGGGGGAGTAATACACCACCCAATCACCGGGCTGGATGCGTTTTAAAGGCCCGCATTTTCCGTGGCAAACCTGCATATAGCTTCCCGCCACGCCCCGAGCAACGTGCTCGCTAGAAACCACGGCAATCCAGTACTTCATTCTAGGGTGTACACACGTAAGCGATGCGAGTCAGGATCGAGCGCCACAAGGGTGTAGCCAAAATCCATAGCGGTAGGTTCTTGAGCGATAACTAGGCCCAGCTTGCTCCAAACCTCGTACTGAGCTTGCACTGCTTCCCGCCCTTGTAGCACAAACGCTAGCTCAAACCCAGCGCCCGTTGTGCCAGTCGCAGGCTCTACCGTGTGTTTTGACCACAGACCAAGCTTAAGGCCGGATTCCAATTTAAAGAGTACAAAGGTCGCTGAAAGCTCAATGGGTGAATATCCCAGTATGCTCTGGTAAAACGTGGCGCTGGCCGCGGGGCTATCTACGTACAGCAGTATAAAATTTGGAATAAACATAGTAAGGCTCCATCGCTTTAGTCATACCTGAAGTTTAGGGGGGGCTAGTGTCAGTTTTTGTCAGCAGTGGCAAGCCATTATTTAAATAATGGCAAGGATTTCAAGATCACTGAAAGCACGATTTCACGATCTTTTTGTTTGCCTAACAAGCCTGCGTGTTAGCGAATAAGCCCTCCGTAGGTGATTCTCAGTATTTCAAGGTCTAGCTATGCAGCACGATCAAGGCCTTTGTTCCATAATCCCTTCCGCCAATCGCCACGCTTTTAGCAAGGCTTGGCGGCGCTTGGGGTAACGCAGCTCTTGTGACAGTAGTGATTTAATTCTATCCACTCTAAAGTGGCGAAAAGCTTGGCGTGTCTCGCACCATGCAATCACTACTCTTACATGATCAAAAAATGCCAAAGCGCAGGGCCAGATAAGGCGGGTGGATTCTTTGCCTTGTGCATCTAAATAACGTAGCTCTAGCTTACATTCTTGGCGAATGGCCTCTCTAATTAAACCACTTATTTCGTCAGAATCATTTGGCTGTTGGCTAGGGCCGATGAGTAAGGCTGCCGTATCTAATTCTAGGCGCAGCCCCGTGGGCAATACCGCTGCAATTTTACTTAAAGCGTGACTGGCCGCCGCACCTAAACGGGCATCGGTGCGCTGGGCTACCCACTTAGCGCCAAGGGCCAATGCTTCAATTTCTTCAACGCTGAACATCAGCGGCGGCAAAGTAAATCCAGGCTTTAAGACAAAGCCAAGCCCTGCCTCACCCTCAATCTGCGCGCCTTGCGATTGTAAGCTGGCGATATCGCGGTAGAGCGTTCGCAGGCTAATTCCTAGCTGATCCGCTAAAACAGCACCGCTAATGGGGTAATGGTACAAACGTAGTTTTTGCATTAAGGCAAGTAAGCGCTCTGCTCTAGACAAGTCTATTCCTTGTGGCGGGGACGTATTTACGGAGAAATATATTTGCGATTTTTTGAGCTTATTTTAATCGCTAAAACGAGGCCGTTTATTTAAAAAATGTTAAAACACCTGTTTAAAAAACGCAGCGAAGAATTATTTTAGTGCGCCAATAAAAAAACAATTTTTTAAGCAGAAATGTTTAAAAACATAAATATAGGTGTTTGCACCTATAAAAAAGCATGGCGTTTTTAAAACCATTCATAAATTAAACATTCTTGAAATTTACAATCTACCCTATTGTTACAAATAACATGCAGTCAGGCTTATTCATTAACAACAACAACTTGGCTGCAATATCCTTACTATTGCAATCTTGCTATTAGTGAAAATCATGATGCGCCAAAGCTGGCAATGCCTGAAAGGTGGGTATAGAGTCATGGCACACTGAACCGGAGCTTCTGTTATGACCGTTTTGTCCACACTCAAAGCACTAGGCGAACTTGCTGCAGCGAGTGACCAGCCGATCACCCAAGATTTTCTCTCTGCTTACTTCGCCCACATTTCTGAAGACGATTTAATAGAAAAAACGCCGGAAGATTGGTTTGGCGCGGTACTTGCACATTGGCGTATGGCACGCAATCGCGTGGCTAATACACGCAAATTACGCATTTATAATCCAAGCGTACCTGATCACGGCTGGCAAAGTAGCCATACCGTGATCGAAATCGTCCAACCTGATCGCCCTTTTTTAGTTGACACCATCGGCATGTCGGTGGCACGTCGTGGCTATGGCGTACATCAGGTGGTGCACCCGGTATTGCAAGTGGCACGTCAGGAAAATGGCGATTGGCAAGACATGGATGAGGCTGGCGCAGCCGAATCATGGATGCATATTGAAATAGATCGCATCACCTCTAGCGATGCCATTACCCAGCTAGAAAACGATCTAAACAATGCTTTAGATATGCTGGATGCGTGCGTTACCGATTGGCCATCGATGGCAGATCGCGTCACTACCGCGCTGGAAGGCTTGCGCCATCGTCCACCTCCGCTGGATGTTGTGCTGGTGCGTGAAACCAGTGCCTTCTTAGAATGGATGTTGGCGGGGCACTTTATTTTCCTTGGCGTGCGTGATTACCGCTTTGCTGAAAACGGTGACTTACACTTTGTAGGCGGCTCTGGCCACGGCCTGCTGCGTGATGCGGGCGACTCTGGCCTATCGCACACTTGGGCTGCCTTGCCGGAAGACCTGCGCCAACGCGCTTATTCTGCCGATCAGCTTATTCTGATGACCAAGGCCGATACCCGCTCCCTCATTCACCGCCCTGCATACCTGGATATGGTGAGCCTGCGTGAAGTAGACGCCACGGGCAAAGTCATCGGTGAATTACGCATTCTTGGTTTATACACTGCCAGCGCTTACACCACCCCACCACGCAACATTCCGCTGCTGCGCAAAAAAATCAATACCGTATTACTGGCAAGCGATGCCGATATAGGTGGCTACCGTGGTAAAGCGCTACTGAATGTCATCGACACGTATCCACGCGATGAGCTGCTAGAAATCGGTATTGATGATTTGGCACGTATTGCTCAGGGCGTAGTTAGCCTGCACGAGCGCAGCCGTGTGCGTACTTTCTTCCGCGAAGATCTATATCGCCGTTATGTATCGGTAATGCTGTTTGTGCCGCGCGATAACTACACCACGGAAGTGCGCGTTAAAGTAGAAAAAATCCTCATGGAGCGCCTTGGTGGTTATGAAGCTGAATTCAATGTGTTGCTGGCTGACAGCCCGTTGGCACGGATCCACTTCCTGATTCACCTGCCGGTTGGTGAGCGCATTGTTTATGACGTTAAAGAGATCGAAGACGAAATCGCCCGCGCCGCACAACGCTGGCAAGATGATTTACGTAATCAGCTAAGCCATGTACGCGGTGAAGAAACCGGCGCAGCACTGTATCAGCGTTATCAGCGTGCCTTCTCCCCCGCTTACTGCGCAGATTTCACTGGCCGCGTGGCGGTTTACGATATCGAAGCGCTAGAAGCCAGCTTAAAGAATGACAAGATCGCCATTACCCTTTCACCAGGTAGCGTGGTTGATCCTACTCTATGGCGTTTGAAACTCTACCGTGGCAAGCCGATTGAGCTATCCGATTGCCTGCCGCTCTTAGAAAACCTCGGCGTGCGCGTGTTGGATGAGCGCCCATATGCGTTGACTTTCGATCAAACCGAACACGCTTGGATTATTGATATTGGCTTGCGCCTACCTACAGGCACTTCGCTAGAAAACAGTATCGATCGTGAACGCTTGATCGCCGCGTTTACCGCTATTTTTGAAGGCGCTTGCGAAAACGATAGCTTTAACCGCTTGATCTTAGGTGCAGGCCTAGCATGGCGTGAAGTACTGATTCTCCGTGCCTATGCTTGCTATATGCGTCAAGTCAACCTCAAGTACGGCATTGAAATTATTGCCGATTGCTTGCTGCGCCATGGCAAGCTCAGTGGGCAGCTTGCTGCGCTATTTGTGCTAACACACGATCCTGTCAGTAACTCGGCGGGAGTAGCTGAAATCTTAGCAGAAGAAATTCGTCAGGCTTGCGCCAATCAATCGAGCGTGGATGAAGAAAAAATCCTCTCCAGCCTACTGGCCGCGATTTTAGCAACGGTGCGTACCAATTTCTTCCAGCTTGATAGTGATGACAAGATTAAATCGTATATGTCATTCAAGGTGGAATCGGCACGTATCCCTAATATGCCACAGCCTGTACCGCTATTTGAAATCTTTGTTTACTCACCAGAAATGGAAGGCGTGCATTTGCGCGGCGGTAAGGTTGCTCGAGGAGGTTTGCGCTGGTCTGATCGCCGTGAAGACTTCCGTACCGAAGTCTTGGGTCTAGTCAAGGCCCAGATGGTCAAGAATACCGTGATTGTGCCGGTTGGCTCCAAAGGTGGCTTTGTGGTGAAAAACCCACCAAGCGATCGCGAAATGCTAATGGCACGCGGTATTGAATGCTACAAAAACTTTATTCGCGGTCTGCTTGATCTAACCGACAATTTGGTGGCGGGCCAAGTGGTTCACCCATCACAAGTGCGCCGTTTAGATGAAGACGATCCTTATCTGGTGGTGGCGGCCGACAAAGGCACGGCGACTTTCTCTGATATCGCCAACGGTATTTCACGCGATTACGGCTTTTGGCTTGACGATGCATTTGCCTCAGGCGGCTCGGTAGGTTACGACCACAAGAAAATGGGGATTACCGCTAAAGGTGCATGGGTTTCGGTAGAGCGCCAATTCCGTGAGTTAGGCATCAACACCCGTACCGATGAATTTACCGTGATCGGCGTTGGGGATATGTCCGGCGACGTGTTTGGTAACGGCCTCTTACGCAGCGAGCACACTAAGTTGCTCGGCGCATTTGATCACCGCCATATTTTCCTTGATCCAAATCCGGATCCTGCCGCGTCGTTTAAAGAGCGCGCGCGTTTATTTGATTTGCCTCGCTCTTCATGGGCCGATTACAGCGCTGAGCTGATCTCTGCAGGGGGCGGCATTTGGCCACGCAATGCCAAGACCATTCCGCTGTCTGCCGAAGTAAAAGCCATTCTTGATATCGAAGACGACGAACTAGAGCCAAGCGAGTTGATCCGTGCCATGTTGAAAGCGCCGGTTGATCTGTTCTACAACGGAGGGATTGGTACTTACGGCAAGGCATCGACTCAAACGCCAGCCGAAGCCAACGATAGGGGCACCGACGCGCTGCGTATTGACGGTAAGGAATTCCGCTGCAAAGTGATCGCCGAAGGCGGCAATTTAGGCTTCACCCAATTAGGCCGAATCGAATACGCAGCAAATGGTGGCCGCGTGCATACCGATGCGATTGATAACTCTGCCGGCGTGGATTGCTCCGACCACGAAGTCAATATCAAGATTCTGCTGGGCCGCATTATGGCCGGTGGCGATCTCACCATGAAGCAGCGTAATGACCTGCTGGCATCGATGACCGATGAAGTGGGCCATTTGGTGCTGCGTGATAACTATCTGCAAACCGAAGCCATTAGCCTTGAATACCAGCAAACCGCTTCACTTTTGCCGGTGCATCAACGCTTTATGCAGTCGTTAGAAAAAAATGGCCGTCTATCGCGCCGTATTGAATTCTTGCCAACTGATACACAAATCGCCGTGCGTCAGCAAGAAGGCAAGGGTTTAGAGCGCCCAGAGCTAGCCGTACTACTGGCTTACGCAAAAATGGCGCTGTTCCAAGACTTGCTCGCGAGCGATTTGCCAGATAGCTTGGATTGGGATGGCCTACTTGCCGCTTACTTCCCTAAGCCGCTAGTAGATCGCTTTGGTGATCGCCTTGGCGAGCACCCATTACGACGCGAAATTGTAGCCAATGAGCTGACCAACCGCACCATCAACCGCATGGGCATTAGCTTTGTCTTCCGTCTTTCTGAAGAGACCGAGCTACCTCCAGCCACGATTGTGCGTGCTTGGTACGATGCCACCGAGCTACTCGATAGCGAAGCCCGCTTTGTTGCTATCGAATCCCTCGACAACAGCATTCCGGCCACCATGCAATACACCATGCTGCTGCGCGAGCGTCGTCAGCTAGAGCACGCCACACGTTGGTTACTGCAAAACCAAGACACGCTACCAGATTACGCAGAGCTGATCCGTGACTTAAAAGGCAAAATCCCTGCACTGCTGCCGCAATTGCCTGAATGGTATGCAGGCTCAGCCAAGCAAGTAGACGTCACCCAAAGCTGGTTAGCTGCGGGCGTGCCTGCCGCTCTGGCCAAGCAAAGTGCCTGCCTTGATGGGGCAACGCAACTGCTTAATATCGCGCTGCTCACCAAAAAACAAGCCGCTGATGTGGATACCGTTGCCACGATTCACTTTGCTTTGGGTGATGCACTAGAGCTAGATTGGCTGCATGGCTTAATCGAGCAATTGCCACGCGCCAATCATTGGCAAACCCTAGCCCGCCTAGCTTGCCGCGATGATCTACAACGCGCTCACATCGCGTTAACCAGCGCAGCACTGGATCTTAGCCCGGGAGCAGCACCTAGTGTGCGGGTTGCATCATGGCTACAAAGCCAAGAAACAGCCATCGCCCACTGCCGCAGAATGTTTGAAGAAATGAAAACACTCGCGCCGGATCTGGCCATGATGTCTGCCGCTTTACGTGAGATTAGGCATCGTTTAGCTGTGTAAGAAAGAGAGGCTGAGTTTAGGCTCAATTCGATAGTCAATGCGGCCTTGAAAAGGGGCCGCATTTTTCTTTGGGAGAGAAGATTAAAGTTTATCACCCACAGCAAAATCAACAGGATAATTTGTAGTGCGGGTGCAACCCGCATATTTTTCAGCATTGCTCGCGGCTTGCACCCGCTCTACGATTTAAATAAACAGAAGGCGTATTTAACAATGCTGACAAAAAACCAACTAAATCATCTCTTCGAACACCTCCGCCCAAGCTTCCCGCGCAATAAATAACATTAAAGATTCATGGGTTTTCTTCGATATACCTGTAATTAGACTGACTACCCGCTTCAAACTCAAGGTTTGCTCCATGAAAATCACCGCTGACGTAATGCAAACCACCGTGCAAAACCTTATACGGCAAGGTATTAGCAATAAGCCAGAAGAAAGCGCTCCCAAAAGCGCTTCGTTTGAATTCAAAATGCCAAAGCTCGATCTAATTGCAAGCCGAAAAAGCGCGGCAAAAAGCAAATTAGATATGCTGAAGCAGCAATTAGAAGGCATGTTGAAATTTGCGGGCATAGGTAAAAGCAATGTGGCCGCTGCGGCACGCTTGGCCAAGCAAATTGCTGCGGCTGTGGCCGAATATGCTGGTCTTAATAGCGGCGGCGCGGTGCAGTCCCCTAACATTGCGGGTGCGAGCAATCCGCCTTCTGCTGAAGCCACCAAGGAAAACACAGGGCAAAACACTGAACACGCGGGACAAGAGGCGGCGCAAGCCGTACAAAAAGCAGAGCAAGAAGCCAAGGCGCAGGAAGAGAAACAATCAAAATCATCAGAGCTAGCTAGCACAAAAAGCAATATGAGTACTGAAGATCGTACTTTTTTGGATGAGGCCAAAAAGGTCATGCAAAAAGCCAAGCTACTGCTGGCTTTAGAAATACAAAATAGCAAAAAAGACATCAAAACAGATAAAGAACTCTATAAAGATGCCTTAAACAGCATGGACAATACGCTCAAAAATGCCACCGCCGCCTTAGAACAGGACGGCAAAGCACAAGCCTCCGATAGCCCTGCTTTATATAGTGCCGATGGCAATACCAGCCCAATTCAAGTTAGCCTGCCGCAGATTTCCGTTCAGGCATAAGGCACCCTTACTCAATAAGGACTCTAAAAACTATTTTCTCTGTAAAACTCTGCCTTCATTGCGCCCTTCGTATTTCAAGATTTGGGTTTTATCTTGGTAAGCATCCGCAAATAAATCGTACTTTTAGCATTTTCTCATCTGAGACTCCCCTTGAGAGCCACTCTCACGGTATAATTTCGCGCTTTAGTGTCTGCAGCCTGCCAGACTTAAGACTGATCTACTGCGGAAAAGCCGGATTTGGCCACATTTCACGCATTTTTTCGTTGAATAGCCCGCTATTCGCCTCAAAAATTCGCGAAATGTGTCTCAAACCGAACTTCCCCTCGCAACGATCGCTTAAATCCGACAGGCTGCAAGCCGCCTTTATGGGACAAAGCCACAGGCATGGAAGCAGAACAGCTTAATCAGATCGAGAACCGGATTGAAGATTTGGTCTCTCGCAGCGAAGAACTCCGCAAATACTTAGATTACCCCGGCAAAAGCGATCGACTTGAAGAAGTTGTGCGCCTGACGGAAGACCCAGACATCTGGAATGATCAGAAAAAAGCACAAGAGCTAGGTCGAGAAAAAAAAGCACTTGAAGGCGTGGTTGTGGTGCTGGATGAAGTATTGGCAGGTCTTACTGACGCTAAAGATTTATTCGATATGGGCAAGGAAGAAGGCGACTTCGATACTTTGCAAGCCGTGTCTGATGACGTAGATGCCATTTCTACCCACGTAGAAGAGCTAGAATTTCGCCGGATGTTTAATCATCCGATGGATCCAATGCCGTGCTTTATCGATATTCAATCGGGCGCTGGCGGTACTGAAGCGCAAGATTGGGCGGGCATGTTGCTACGCATGTATGTCCGCTATGGCGAGCGTAAAGGCTTTACCGTTGAAGTGATGGAGCAGTCAGACGGCGACATCGTGGGCATCAGCCAAGCGACGATCAAATTGACTGGCGACTACGCTTACGGATTTTTGCGTACAGAAACAGGCGTTCATCGCTTGGTTCGTTGCTCGCCTTACGACTCAAACAATCGTCGCCACACCTCGTTTGCCTCGGTATTTGTTTACCCAGAAGTCGACGATAGTTTCGAGATTGAAATCAATCCGGCTGATGTGCGTACCGATACTTACCGCGCTTCTGGCGCGGGTGGTCAGCATATTAATAAAACCGACTCTGCGGTTCGCTTGACGCACATCCCGACCAATACCGTCGTGCAATGCCAGAATGACCGCTCTCAGCACAAAAACCGTGACGAAGCATGGAAAATGCTGCGCGCCAAATTGTATGAGCTGGAATTGCGTAAACGTATGGAAGCGCAGCAATCGCTGGAAGCGACCAAAGCGGACATCGGCTGGGGTCATCAAATTCGCTCTTATGTGTTCGACCAAAGCCGCATCAAAGATCTGCGTACTAGCTATGAAGTCGGCAACATCAAGGGCGTGATGGACGGCGACCTAGAAGGCTTCATCGCCGCCAGCTTGAAACACGGGGTTTAAGGGTTTTAGAAGCCCCCAAGGCCTGTAGACACAGAGATCTGTGAGAACACAGAGAAAATCGAGTAAATGCAGGAACCCTGCTGATTATGTGTACTACAGACCTTTTGGGGGTGCTTTAAATGCTGAGCAAAATTGTCATTGGTGCAGCGCTTGAAGTGCATTAATCGCTTGGGCCGGGTTTACTTGAAAGCACTTACGAAGAGTGCCTTGATTATGAATTGTGTTTGTGCGGCTTAAGAACCGAGCGGCAGTGTTTTGTGGCATTGGATTATAAAAATATACATATTGAAAACGCTTTCAAAATGGATATTTGGGTAAATAAAGAATTAATTATTGAGCTTAAAGCGGTTGAAGATTTTCTGCCATTGCATCAGGCCCAGTTACTCACTTATATGCGATTAACTCAATGCAAAATCAGATTATTAATCAACTTTAATAGCAAATTACTAAAAGACGGGATTCGCAGACTCTCACTTTGATTTTCTCTGAGTACTCTGTGTTCTTCCTGTTCTCTGTGTCTACAGACCTGGGGTTTAAATTAAATGTCCGAAGAACAAATTATCCAGCAAGATGAAAACCAAATTATCGCGGAACGCCGCGCTAAGTTGACCGCCCTGCGCGCTGCTGGCGTGGCTTTCCCTAATGATTTTAAACGGGAAAACTTGGCTGGCGATTTGCAAGCCAAGTACGGCGAGTTTGAAAAAGCCGATATGGAAGCAGCTCAAGTCAGCGTAGCGGTAGCTGGCCGCATGATGCTCAAACGCGTGATGGGCAAGGCAAGCTTTGCCACCGTGCAAGATTCCACCGGCCGCATTCAGTTTTTTATCAGCAAAGATAAAGTGGGCGAAGATCTTTACGACAGCTTCAAGACATGGGATATGGGCGATATTATCGCTGCCCGTGGCACGCTAATGAAAACCAATACTGGCGAGCTGTCGATCCAAGTCACAGAATTGCGCTTGCTGACTAAATCTTTACGCCCTCTTCCCGACAAACATCATGGCCTAGCAGACCAAGAGCAAATCTATCGTCAGCGCCATCTGGATTTGATTACCAACGATTTAAGCCGCGCTACCTTTATCAAGCGCTCTAAAATCGTTCAGTGCATCCGCGATTACATGGTTGGCGAAAGCTATCTGGAAGTTGAAACCCCGATGATGCACGGCATCCCCGGCGGCGCAACGGCCAAGCCTTTTGTAACGCATCACAATGCACTGGATATGCCACTTTACCTGCGCATCGCCCCAGAGCTCTATCTCAAACGCCTGATCGTGGGCGGCATGGAGCGCGTATTTGAAATTAACCGCTCTTTCCGTAACGAAGGCATGAGCACACGTCATAACCCAGAATTCACCATGATCGAATTCTACGAAGCGTATTCTGACTACCAACGCATGATGGAAATGTCTGAAGGCATTATCCGCGCTTGCGCCCAGCTTGCTACGGGTAGCACGGTCATTACCTACCAAGGTAAAGAAGTCGATCTATCTAAGCCCTTTGCCCGCTACACCATTGCAGGCTCGATCAAAGCTTACAACCCAGAATACACAGACGAGCAACTGAACGATCAAGCTTTCTTAGCGGCTGAGGTAGTTCGTTTAGGCGGTAAGCCGATGCCAACCGCAGGCGTAGGTGCATTGCAACTGGCCCTGTTTGAAGAAAACACCGAAGCCAAGCTGTGGGAGCCAACCTTTATTATCGACTACCCAGCCGAAGTCTCCCCGCTGGCCCGCGCCAATGACAGCAAGCCAGGCATTACCGAGCGCTTCGAGCTGTTTATGGTTGGCCGTGAACACGCCAATGGTTACTCTGAGTTGAATGACCCAGAAGATCAAGCCGAACGCTTTATGGCCCAAGTTGAGCAAAAAGACGCTGGGGACGATGAGGCCATGCATTTCGATGCAGACTACATCCGCACCCTAGAATCCGGCATGCCCCCAACCGGCGGCTGCGGCATTGGTATCGATCGCCTTGTGATGTTGCTAACCGACTCACCAAGCATTCGCGACGTTATCCTCTTTCCGCAAATGCGTCCTGAGTAAGTTTTACAATCAAAACACCAGCCCAACCCCATATATGTATTTGCGTATGTGGGGTTTTTAGTTTTATGGGTTTGTTAGGCAAATGCCATTGGGGATAAAATACCCCTATAGAAAGCCATTCATACCCTACCAATACTCAATCTAAATACCTAACTATTTAATTCTCTTAATGGCATAGAAAATAGGCCATTTCCTACATCCTTTTCAGATCGATCCTAGATCTCAATATAGGCATACCCATTTACAATAAAAAAGCATAGAAAAATCACGCCACGGCAATATTAACTGGGCAAGGCGTTGTTTTTTTCTTACAAAGCCATTTATAATAAAATTCAAAACTGTTTAAAAAGGAATACCATATCATGGGAATATTTAGTTATTTTTTCGGAAAAGAAAAATCAAAAATAGATGCCTACGAACCATGGGAACTTGGCCTTGATTTAGACGCTGCAATAAATGCCCACCAAAACTGGAAGAATAGGCTTGAACTTTATCTGTCAGAAAACTCAACGGAAAATCTTGATCCAGACATTATTTCATGCGATGACAAATGCGATCTTGGCAAGTGGATTTACAGCGGTAAAACCTCAAGCATTCGAAGTACGGAACAATACAAAACATTATTAGCCGCGCATAAGAAATTTCATTACTCTGCTAGCAATGTTGTTATATTAAACAGGCTTGGGAAAAAAGAACAGGCACGCTCTGTGCTTGAAAATGAATATAGACTTATTTCAGAAAAAGTTGTTTTTATTCTTGATTCGATGAAGCGGCATACGTCATTTTAAAAAATATGAGTCTAGGAAATAATACCTAGCACAATATGGGTATTGCAACGCAGCTCAACCTTCAGATTAAAGTACGTTGGTATAGCTTATACATATAACAAATAATCCTTAGCTAACTTGATACACCGACTTGGCGCACCTCTGAGTTAATACTCCTTACTAAGCAAGGGGTATTAATTTTTTACTAGCCCCCCCCTGGCATTCTCACGGCACCTTAAAAGGCTACCCGTTTCAATTTTGACTTATCCTGAAAAATACCTCGCACTGATTACGCAATGAGTATTAAATCCAAGTATGCCGTATATTTCTTATTGAGGCATACAACACAACTAACGCCACTCTTTTACCAAGAATGAAATAACAACAAGCCCCCATAAAGTGCCCCTTTGAAGTACCGCATGGATATCAGTCTAAGCATTAACAATACTCGGTTAAATTTACGTGTGGCGATTCTATTACACATCCCTCAAGGCTATATTTTTGAGCATGATTGCCGTGGCGTTTATTTCCCAATTGGCGCTAGAATTAAAACCAATGAAACCTCGATTAATGTGGCAATCCGCGGGAAAAAAGAATAAATAGGCATTACCTTAAATGAACGACGAATGCCGGCCATAATTGAAAACTTCTTTAACTATAATGGCCAGCCGTTTCATGCATTGTGTTTTGCATATAAAGCAGAGCTAGATCAGAATATTGGCCTTCCCTCTGATTTTTACGCGATAGACTGCCCTGCCAATCTAGATATTCGGCCCCAAATTATTTGGAATATTATTGAAACCAAAGACAATCATATTTAGCACTTTATTGTTGAAGATCACACTTTATGACGCACTTATCTAGCGTGAAGTTGCAAGTATTTAATAGATAAGATAGTCATTCAATTTACGTTATTTGCCCCGTACAACAAGGCATAAATCAATATGGCTCAATATTTTGCTGATGTTTTATGGTTGCATGGAGAACAATATTTTATTGGTAATCAATATAGTAGAAAGCATATATTACGCTTGGATGGCTGCCTAGAGATTCCCCGTACTTCATCCCCACATATCGTGCCGCTACCTATGCAGGATGCGAGTGCTATCGATCCTGAATAGGTATTTATTTCGGCACCGAATAGTTTTTTTGCAAAAATAAGCATTCAGTGCGCAGATTATGATTTGGCTACGCTGCTGCGATGCGCCATAATTATATTAACGCCCATAAAAATGCCGCTCTCTATTAATAAAGAGCGGCATTTTTATTTAATGATTTAAGCAGTGGCTTTGGTATTGACTACTTTCGCGCCAGCTTCAGCGGCATTTACAGTTGCGCTTACTAATTCTGATGCAATTTTTTGGCTAGTTTTAGATACTGCATCGTATGTATTGCCTGCAGTTTCAACCACATTGCGTAATGCATTTACAGCAACGCCAGAGCCAGCAGGTGCATTTACAGTTGCCTTATCTAGAGTAGCAAGTAAGTTTTTATTAAATTCTAAAACTTGCTCTTCGATTAGGCTGTTCAGCTCTTGCTGAGTTGCGCTTGCCGCATCAAATACATTGCGTGCTACAGTTAGACTTCTTTCAACAGATGGCTGAGCCAGTTGACGTTGAAACGCGACCAAATCTTGCACATCTTTTACACCAGACAATGCTTTAGTCGTTTCTGCGTGCTCAGCGATCAAATCACGAGTGATACCAATTTGCAGATTAACCAAACGCTCTACGCTGCTTAAAGCGATATTGGTAAAGCGAAGTGATTTGTCCAAGTTAGCTTGGCCAAAGTCAGTAAATTGTGCAGGATTGAATTGTGGGGCTTTAAATAGGTCTTTGAACATGGTTATCTCTCCGGTTGTGCAGTGCAACAATGCAATTCATTATGAGTGCAATAAACACGGAGAGTCAAACCATTTTGTGCGGTGCACAAAAATATTCCATTTGTTAGCAACGAACCCAGCTAAGCTCTTGTATCTACGCTATTTCCTAGGCCTACTGGATTGTTGTATTTAGGTGCATCAGGCACGGCAGCAAGCAAACTTAGCGCTGATTGCGCCTGAATATCGTTTGATTTTTTGGCCATGAGCAAGGCCGCTGCATTTTGAGTGGTGGCACTAGCGCCAGCGCTTACGGTTGAAACATCCATAGATCACCTATTTGAAAAAGGATTTGGAGTTCCGCCATTATAGTCTTTGTTTTCCGCATTGGCGTTTTGTTTTACAGCTAGCGCTGCATGCTTTACAAGCATCAACAATCTCCAGTATTTGCGCTTTAATATCCAAAAAATGTCAACCGAGTTTTGGTTTATGCCCTGCCGTTTAGAGCGTGAAATTATCTACTTCATCTTTGAGTGGCGATATGGCTTTTGAGTGATAAAATGCACGGATGAATTTGCCCTCCTTTATCCATTTACGCCTCCACTCCGAGTTTTCAGTTACCGACGGCATCGTACGCCTAGATGATGCGGTTAATGCCGCTAAGTCTGGAGGCATGCCTGCGCTTGGGGTTTCGGATTTAATGAACCTCTTTGGCATCGTCAAACACTATAAGGCTTGCCGCGAAGCGGGGATCAAGCCCATTGTGGGGGTTGATGCTTGGGTAGAGAACTCCGACGAGAGAGATGCGCCCTTTCGCGTCCTATTAATTTGTAAAAACCGAGCAGGTTATGGTCGCCTTTGCGATCTATTATCTAACGCCTTTCGCAACAATCAATATCGTGGCCGTGCTGAACTTAAAAAAGAATGGCTAACGGAAGGCGATAATAGCCAGCTCATCTGCTTATCTGGTGCTGCTTTAGGTGAAATTGGCCAGCTATTAATCGGCGGCCAATACGATGCGGCGCTGGCCGCTACGCGCTGGTGGGCAGAGACCTTTCCTGATAGTTTTTATCTTGAGCTACAACGCACGGGCTTCCCCAGCGCCGAGCCGAGTTTGCAAGGCCATTTAGATTTAGCCTCTGATCTTGATCTACCGGTGGTTGCCACCCATCCTGTGCAATTTATGGATAGGGATGACTACAAGGCGCACGAAGCCCGCGTTTGTATTGCCGAGGGCAATATGGTGTCGGATAAGCGCCGCCCGCGCTTGTTTACCGAAGAGCAATACTTTAAATCTGCCGCAGAAATGGCTGAGTTATTTGCCGACATTCCAGAGGCATTACTTAACTCGGTGGCCATTGCCGAGCGTTGTAATTTAACTATTGTCTTGGGTAAGAACTATCTACCGGATTTCCCAACACCAGAAGGGATGACGCTCGATGACTTCCTGATTTTTGAGGCCAAACGTGGCTTAGAAGAGCGGCTACTGCTACTCTATCCAGATCAGGAAAAACGTGATTCAGAGCGCCCGCGCTATCTAGAGCGGCTTAAGTTTGAAACTGACACCATCGTGCAAATGGGGTTTCCCGGCTACTTTTTGATCGTGGCCGATTTCATTTACTGGGGAAAACGCAACGGCTGTCCGGTTGGACCTGGCCGCGGCTCGGGTGCAGGCTCTTTAGTGGCTTACAGCCTTGGCATTACGGATATCGACCCCACCGCCTACGCCCTGCTGTTCGAGCGTTTTTTGAACCCAGAACGCGTTTCTATGCCCGATTTCGACATCGACTTTTGCCAAGAAAACCGCTGGCGAGTGATCGAATACGTGCGTGAAAAATACGGCGTTGAGGCGGTAAGCCAAATTGCCACTTTCGGTACGATGGCGGCCAAAGCCGTTGTACGCGACGTTGGCCGCGTATTAGATCTGCCATATATGTTTTGCGATGGCTTATCCAAGCTGATCCCTGCCGCACCCGGCAAGCAATACAGCCTTGATGACGCGCTAGAAATGGAGCCGATCTTAAAGCAGCGCGTAGAAAACGAAGACGAAGTCAAAGAGCTGTGGGTGCTGGCCAAAAAACTAGAAGGCCTAACGCGTAATATTGGCATGCACGCTGGGGGCGTTTTGATTGCGCCGGGTAAAATCACCGATTTCTGCCCGATTTACCTCGCATCCGGCGCGGACTCCGCACCTGTTTCGATGCTAGATAAAGACGACGTTGAAAAAGTAGGCTTGGTTAAATTCGACTTTTTGGGCTTACGCAACTTAACCATTATTGAGCTAGCGCTCAATTACATTCGCACCATGGAAGGTAGCGCGCCCGACTTAATGCTCTTGGGCTTTGAAGACCCCGCCGCTTACAAAATATTTAGAGATGCCAATACCACCGCCGTATTCCAGGTGGAATCCGATGGTATGAAGCGCCTTTTAGCCAAGCTAAAACCTGACCGTTTTGAAGATATTATTGCGGTATTGGCGCTCTATCGCCCTGGCCCGCTGGGCTCAGGCATGGTTGATACCTTTATCAACCGTAAGAATAAACTTGAAGAAGTCGATTACTTCCACCCCGATCTAACAGCGTGCCTCGACCCAACTTATGGCGTAATCGTGTATCAAGAGCAGGTGATGCAGATCTCGCAGATTATCGGTGGCTACACCTTGGGTGGCGCGGATATGTTGCGCCGTGCCATGGGTAAGAAAAAAGCAGAGGAGATGGCCGAGCACCGCGAAAAAATTGCCCAAGGTGCAGCGCTAAAGGGCTACGACCCAAAGCTTGCTGAGCAGCTATTTGACTTGATGGCCAAGTTTGCCGAGTATGGGTTTAATAAATCCCACACGGCCGCCTATGCGGTGGTTTCCTACCACACTGCATGGTTAAAAGCGCATCACTGCGCAGCGTTTATGGCCGCCACCATGAGCTCGGAACTCGACAACACCGATCAGCTCAAAGTGTTTTACGACGATAGCGTTGAAACCAATAAGCTGATTTTATTGCCGCCCGATGTTAACCATAGCTTTCATAAGTTTGTACCGGTTTCACGCAGGGAAATTCGCTACGCGCTCGGTGCGATCAAGGGTGTAGGGGAATCCGCCGTACAGATGATTGTGCGTGAGCGCGAGGCCAACAGCCCCTTCACCGATCTGTATGATTTTTGCCGTCGCACTGAAAAGCGCGAAGTCAACAAACGCACCTTAGAAGCCCTGATCCGTGCTGGGGCTTTTGATAAAATCGACCCGCACCGCGCTCGCCTGATGGCCAATGTAGAACAAGCCATGGCTTTAGCAGAAAGTGAAGCGGCCAACAAAAATCAATCTAGTCTGTTTGACATGCTAGAAGCGGTTGATGTGCCGCAAGTGGCCATGCTTGAAGTGCCAGAGTGGGATGAGCGAGTAAAGCTCGCCGAAGAAAAAAATGCCGTTGGTTTTTATATCTCCGGTCACCCTTTTGATGCGCACGCCAAAGGGATTCGTCAATTCATTAAATCGTCTTTAGAGCGTTTAGAGCCAAGCCGTACGCCACAAATGATTACTGGAATTGTAAGTGCTTTGCGGATTAAAAACGGTGATCGTGGCCGCATGGCTTTTGTGACTTTAGATGATGGCAAGTCGCGCCGAGATGTCACGGTTTACTCCGAGGTTTTTGAAGCCAACCGAAACAAAATCAAAGAAGACACACTCTTAGTGATCGAGGGCAAGGTTTCAGAAGATCGCTTTTCAGGGGGCTTACGAATCATTGCCGATACCATCTATGATATTGCCGAAGCACGTAGCCGTTTTGCACGCAGCATGACATTGGCAATGCGGCAAGGCATGGATGCTCAGCGCCTTAAAAGCTTGCTAATATTACATCGCGGCGGCGAATGCCCCGTTGAAGTGGATTACCAAAATACCGATGCCGCGTGCATCATGTCATTAGGTGAAAGCTGGCGAATAACATTGCGCGATGAATTGCTGGCAGAGTTGAAAAGCTGGCTAGGCAATGAAGCCGTTTCTATTAAGTTTTAAACTTAATTATAACAACTACTGAAACACCTGATTACAACATGCTTAAAGAAAGCATCTACTTAGAAGCGTGCATAGAACAAGACCTAATAAGCATTGATGCGCGAGCATACACACGTTCTACAGAACAACACTTTTGACAAGGGATACAAATATGGACGAAGAAATTCGCAAGAAAGCCCTCGAATATCACCGCTTTCCTAAGCCAGGTAAAATTCAGGTTATGCCAACCAAGGCATTATCTAGCCAACGTGATCTAGCACTGGCTTACTCACCTGGTGTTGCGGCTGCATGCGATGCCATCGTTGAAGACCCTAGCGAAGCTCGCAACCTGACTGCGCGCGGCAATTTAGTTGCGGTCATCACCAATGGCACTGCAGTACTTGGCTTGGGTGATATTGGCCCTTTAGCGAGCAAGCCGGTTATGGAAGGCAAAGGCGTTTTATTTAAAAAATTCGCCGGCATTGATGTTTTTGATATTGAAATTGAAGAAAAAGACCCTGTAAAGCTCGTTGAAATCATTGCCTCATTAGAGCCAACTTTCGGTGGGATTAATTTAGAAGATATTAAAGCGCCTGAGTGCTTTTACGTAGAAAAAATGCTGCGTGAACGGATGAATATCCCCGTTTTCCACGATGATCAGCACGGCACGGCCATTATTGTTGGCGCGGCAGTTAAAAACGGCCTGCGTTTAATTGGTAAGAAAATTTCAGACGTAAAACTAGTGGCCTCGGGCGCTGGTGCAGCTGCTATTGCTTGTCTGGATCTACTGGTTTCACTCGGTGTGACACGTAGCAATGTCACGGTTTGCGATTCTAAAGGTGTGATCTATGTTGGACGTGGCCCCTTGGATGAAACCAAGCAGCGCTATGCCCAAACCACCGAAGCCCGCACCTTAAAAGAAGCGCTAGTTGGCGCAGATATTTTCTTAGGTCTATCTGGCGCGGGCTTAGTGACGGGCGACATGATTCAGTTAATGTCTGCCACGCCGCTGATCTTGGCTTTGGCCAATCCAGATCCAGAAATCACCCCGCCTGATGCGCGCGTTGCGCGTAGCGACGCCATTGTGTGTACTGGCCGCTCAGATTATCCAAATCAAGTAAACAATGTACTTTGTTTCCCGTTTATTTTCCGTGGCGCGCTCGATGTTGGTGCAACCACCATTAACGAAGAAATGAAGCACGCGGCCGTCAACGCCATTGCAGAACTCGCCCATGCGGAGCAATCTGATGTGGTAGCGGATGCTTACGGCGGGCAAAACCTGAGCTTTGGCCCAGATTATTTGATTCCAAAACCCTTCGATCCACGTCTAATTATCAAAATCGCGCCTGCAGTGGCCCGTGCCGCAATGGAATCTGGCGTGGCGACTCGCCCGATTGAAGATTGGGACGTGTATATCGAAGAGCTGACGCAGTTTGTTTATAAGTCTAACTTGTTTATGCGTCCCGTATTTACTGCTGCAAAAAAAGCAAATAAACGAGTTATTTTCTGCGAGGGCGAAGACGAACGCGTATTGCATGCGGTACAAGAAGTGGTAGATATGGGTGTTTGCCGCCCTATTATCATTGGAAGGCCTGCAATTATTGAAAACCGCATTGAAAAACTCGGTTTACGTATCAAGGCTGGCGTTGATTTTGAGCTGTGCAATCAAGAAGACGATCCGCGTTATCGCGAATATTGGATGCAATATCACTCCATTATGGAGCGTCGCGGTGTTGCTGAAGAGTTAGCAAAAGCAGAAGTTCGCCGCAAAACTACGCTGATTGGCGCTTTAATGCTGAAGCGTGGCGAAGCCGATGCAATGATTTGTGGTACTTACGGCCAATATCAACGCCATCACTGGTATGTTAGCAATGTTCTTGGCTTGCAACGTGGCGCAAAAGTTACTGCGGCAATGAATGCACTATTACTGCCTACTGGCAATGTATTCATTACTGACACTTACGTTAACCACGATCCCAACCCTGAAGAGCTTGCTGAAATTACGATCATGGCGGCGGATACGGTGCGTAAATTTGGCATACAGCCTAAGGTGGCGCTCTTAAGCCACTCTAACTTTGGCAGTATGGATACGCCTTCGGCCCGTAAGATGCGTGCAACTTTGGCCATCTTGCGCCAGCGTGCACCTGATTTAGAAGTGGATGGAGAAATGCACGGCGATGCGGCGCTTTCTGGCACTGTGCGCCAACAGATTTTCCCCAACTCCACGCTTAAAGGTGAAGCGAATCTATTGATTATGCCTAATCTAGACTCCGCAAATATCTCTTTCAATTTATTGAAAATGACGTGTGGGGATGGCGTGACCATTGGGCCGATGTTAATGGGCTTAGCCGCTCCGGTGCATATTCTTACACCAACTGCGTCGGTACGTCGCATCGTTAATATGGCAGCCTTAGCTGCGGTTGAAGCGGCGGCAAAAGACTAAACAACGCAAGGTAGTGAGGGGTGGATGGGGTATTTTTGCCTTAGCCCCCCTCTTTCTAAGCGGCCCCGCACAAAGGAAACACAATGAGCGAATACAACCCAAACGATCCTTTTGCTTTGTTTTCCCAGTTTTTTAAGCCTACCTCAGGGAACCCTTTTGCACCCCCCATGTCTATCGAAGAGATAGATAAAAAAATTGCAGAATGTCGTACCGTAGAGCAGTGGCTCTCTATGCAAGTGGGTATGCTGCAAATGACCGTCAAAGCCTTAGAAATGCAAAAAGCAGGGATTACTGCTTTTAAACAAGGACTCGATCCTAAGGAACCATGATTTATTTTCGCTCCACCCGTACCCTCTGCCTCGCTACATTCACTGCGGGGCTTTTTACTGCCTGCGCAACGCCCGTTTCAGCCCCCACCACCGCGCCGGAACAAACCGTACCCACCGTAACGACTAGCCCATATCAGCGCAATGATTGGCAGGCTTTGCCTAATTGGCCTGGCGATGATTTAGCCACCAGCTTTGCCACTTGGCAAAAATCTTGCACCAAGCTTAAAAATGAGCCTTGGCTTGGCTTATGTAAAGAAGCTAAAGATCTCCCCGCCTCTGCCGCGCGCGCTTTTATTGAATCCCGCTTTATCCCTTATCAATTAAGTAATCCAGATGGCAGCCAAACCGGCCTTATTACTGGTTATTACGAACCGATTTATCCGGGCAGCTTGCAGCAGAGCGCGCAAGCGCGCTACCCCGTTTACGCATCGCCCAAAGACATGATTACGGTAGAGCTGGCCGAGCTTTACCCAGAACTTAAAGGTAAGCGTTTACGTGGTCGCATTGTTGGCAATAAATTACAGCCCTACTTCAGCCGCGCTGACATAGTTCAAAAAAATATCGATGCGCCCGTATTAGCATGGTTAGAAAGCCCAATGGATGTGCAGTTTTTACAAATTCAAGGCTCTGGCAGAGTGCGCCTTAGTGATAGCAAAGAGCTACGGCTTGGCTATGCGGATCAAAATGGCCATCCTTACAAACCCGTTGGCCGCTGGTTAGTCGAGCAAAACGAATTAAAAGCTGCGGATGTTTCAATGCAAACCATCAGAAGCTGGGCCGATAGCCATCCGAACCGAGTAGAAACCTTGCTCAATAGCAACCCAAGTTATGTTTTTTTCCGTACATTACCCGCCTCTAATGACGGGCCGATTGGCGCGCAAAATATCCCGCTAACAGCAGGCTTTAGCATTGCCGTGGATAAAAACACAATCCCGCTTGGAAGCATGGCTTTTATTGCCACAGATAGACCAGATAATGGCGGAGGAATCCACCGCCTTGTTGCCGCCCAAGATACGGGCGGAGCGATTCGAGGCTCGGTACGTGCTGATTTCTTTTGGGGAACAGGAGATGCTGCGGGAGAATTAGCGGGGAAGATGAAGCAAAATGGGCAGCTTTGGCTCTTATGGCCTAAAGACCACCCTCTACCTTTGTAAAATTAAATGCCGGTTTATATGCGGACTGCATTTCAATAGTGTGCCGGCATTTAATTTGCTAAATAATTAAAAGTGGCAATCGAAACCTAGCATTGCGGTACTCACTTTTGCTTTATTAAAATAATTACTTTCAAACTTTAAACCCCAGCTTGTGCCGAGAGCCCAACGAAGCGCCAAGCCGATATTAGCCTCTGTTTCGTAATAATCCGGCTCTGCATGCAAAGAGCTATCCATTCTAGCTTGGCCAATGCCTAGTTTACCCAACACCTCAAAGCGATCATTGAGAGGTAAAATGCCAACCGCACTCACACCAGAATGAAGACTAGGGATATATTCTTTTTTTGTTGAAAATAGCGTGATATTGCGCGCAAAGCCCAAAGGGACAATCTAAACTAACCACACTTGGCTAACCCGTCATACCAAATATAAAGAATGTGGCGAACGAGGGGAAACAAAAACCCACCTTGTACATCTTAGCCAGCAGTATTTAGATTTAAGCCTCAACTGCGCTTTTAGAATTGAATAAAATCAAAACAAAAAAACGAACAACCGTTACAAGCTATGCTATAAATATCACAGGCACCTTATCTCCACCCTAGGTGTTTTACTGTTAAAAATTTACGTGAACCTTTTGGCCTAGAAAGCAACAAGGCATCCCAGATTAAACCCTTACAAAAATCGATGTTTTTTCGGTTTTTTTACCCACTAAGCTATAGAATTGGTGCAATAAATGTAAGAGCCTTATACAATCTGAGCCAATCAATGAAAGCAAATCTCGCAAGAGATACAAGCTATGCAAACCTGATCGGCACTCCGACCTAAGGCCCTCAATTTGCCAAGTCTAAATAGCATTTGGCCTTTGTATGGTTTCATTGTAATAAAAAAATTAATATGCATTTATAAAGACAAACCCAAGCAACTCATTTTAATAAATGCACCAGCCCGCTGATCGCATGTATTTTTTGCGGCTTTAATTTAAAATTGCCATTTTTACGATATTTTAAGAGAGCAGCTTTGTTTCTCTTTTAATCGAATCATCGATAAGTAACCATTCTTAGAAATGGCCCTTCAAAAGGTATAAAGAAGTTTGAAAGACTTAAATCAAAAAAAACCACTCCCTCACCCTTCGGTTTTGTTTTATAGCCCAGATGAGGAGCGGCCAGAGCCAGAAGCTTGGCACACCATGCGCCAAACTGATGAGTCCGCCTTAGCAAAGAAGCTAGCACGTCAACAATTAAGACGTGCTGCTTGGGAAAAAATCAGCGTCAAAGCGAGGCAACTTGCAATTGATCCTGATGCTTTATATGAATGGGTAGTTGAAGAAGTCGCTCTTAAAGCGCAAACCACTCGAACACCATGGTCTGCGTTTTAATAAGACACCTTAATTGGTATTGATCTCTTCATCGCCTTGTTGCAACTGCCACATTCTGGCGTAATGGGCACCCTGAATCGCACCGGGTTTCGCGGAGGCTCCAATTCTTGAGAGAATGGCGCCATGAAGAAATCAACTCACTTTTCCCCCGAAGTCCGTGAACGAGCAGTTCGCATGGTCATTGAACACCTTGCTGAAT
>JBDKJX010000025.1:0-52290 GCA_039796405.1 Pseudomonadota bacterium | reverse complement strand
ATTCAGCAAGGTGTTCAATGACCATGCGAACTGCTCGTTCACGGACTTCGGGGGAAAAGTGAGTTGATTTCTTCATGGCGCCATTCTCTCAAGAATTGGAGCCTCCGCGAAACCCGGTGTGATTCATTGCTAGCCAGCTGATGCAACACATAGAGCAATTCGCCCACAGCCAAGGCCGCCATTTATTAGTACTGGATACGCAAACCGGCTCTGATGCAGAAATCCTTTACCAAAAACTAGGCTGGCAACGGGCGGGTGAGATTCCCAATTTTGCAGCCAATCCATTTGGAGAACGAGCGCCAACTTCGCTTTACTTCAAGCAGCTATCAAACAAACCATAATTTAACAAATCGACCATTGGAATATCCATGCGCCTTATTATTGCTATATTTCTGCCCTTTCTTGCTTTTTTTACTATTGGCCGCCCTTTTGCAGGGGTTTTTTGCCTTATTTTGCAAATCACCTTAATTGGTTGGCTACCTGCGGCAATTTGGGCAGTTTATGCACTCAGTCAATTTAAAACCGACCAAAAAATAGAAAGAGCTTTAGCCAATAAAAAAGACTAACAATAGTCATCAATCTCACTCTACAAACCGGCTCATCAGGAAACCGCATTGCTCAACCAGCTTACATTCACAGCGACTTTCTGCATTGCCCCTATACTTCTTGCTGTAAAATCTTTCACTGAGCCGAGGGTGCAGCAATGAGCCGCAAGATTTATGTCAATTTAGCTGTAAAAAGTCTGGAAGAATCCATCGCATTTTTTACCCAGCTGGGTTTTAATTTTAACCCGCAGTTTTCTGACAGCAGCGCCAGTTGCCTGATGATTTCAGATGATATTTTTGTCATGCTCTTAAGCGAGGCTAGATTTCTTTCCTTCACACCCAAGATGCTGTGTAATACCCAGACGCATACCGAAATGCTGCTTTGCCTATCCTGCGATAGCCGCGAAGAAGTAGACCAAATCGTCCGTAAAGCCGTCACAGCGGGTGGCGCAATGTATAACGAAGCTCAAGATCATGGTTTTATGTATGCCCACGGTTTTCAAGATTTAGATGGGCATATCTGGGAATTAATATATATGGATGCAGGCTTAGCACTCTAAAAAAGCCTGCCTAGCACTACAATAAGGATGATAATGAGCTCTACAACACGCTGCGCACTTTCCATTAATGTCAACAAAGTAGCGCTGCTGCGCAATACTCGCCATCTAAGCATTCCTAGCGTGGTGAAAGCAGCAGAGCTGTGCCTGCAAGCTGGCGCACAGGGCATCACCGTTCACCCTAGGCCAGATGCGCGCCATATTCGCAGCGACGATGTAAGCGATCTTGCCACCCTGCTCAAAGCATGGCCGCAGGCTGAATACAATATCGAAGGGAATCCCACCCAAAACTTGATGGATTTTATCCGTAAATTTCGCCCGCATCAGGCGACATTCGTGCCCGATGGCGAAGACCAATTCACCTCCAACTTTGGCTGGAGCCTACCCGAGGACATGAACAAACTACGCCCACTCATTGCCGAATGTAAGGCACTAGGCGTTAGAGTGAGTTTGTTTATGGATCCAAATCCAGAGGCGATGCCCTTGGTGGCAGCGCTGGGCGCTGAGCGCATCGAACTTTACACCGAGACCTACGCCAACGCTTATGGCAGCGAGCAAGAAGCCAGCGTACTAGCGGGCTTTACTGCTACAGCAGAGGCCGCTCTTGCTGCGGGGCTGGGAATTAACGCGGGGCACGATCTAAACTGCAACAACCTAACGCGCTTTTTACAAGCCGTGCCTGGCGTGCAAGAAGTATCCATCGGCCACGCTTTTATTGCCGATGCGCTGGAGCTGGGTTACACCAAAGCCGTGAATGCGTATCAGGCTTGCATTGATAAAGCTTATGATTAACGGCCGCTGATTATGAGTACGTGGGCGCAGCAAGGCCCTTACACACGCAACATCGTTTTTTTCCAGCAACCACCCGCCCCCCCAATGTAGGTAAACATGAAAACCACCCTAATCTGCCTAGCCCTTACCCTAAGCGCATGCGGCCCCACCCCACAAAAAATTGCCGAACCACAGCGTGAAGCCCTAGATAAAGCCAAAGCCGTTGAGGGCATCGTACTAAAGCAATCTGCCGAACAAGCCTCTGCTGCGGCGGCTGCCGAAACTAATTAGACCAAATGGGAATTCTTCTCTAGGCACGGCGGTCTAAAAACGCCAGACTGCTGCACTGCTCACCGACCATGCTTACATACCATGCCCGCTAACACACTAATAACCCAATTGACTTGGCGCACAATGCTCCTGCCCTTAGCTTTGGTATTGTTTGAATTTTCCACCTATATCGCTAACGATATGATTTTGCCAGGCATGTTAGCGGTTACGCGGGAATTTAATGCGGGGCCACAATGGGTGCCTACCTCAATGACGGCTTATCTAGTGGGAGGCGCGTCTTTACAATGGCTGCTTGGGCCATTGTCAGATCGAATTGGCCGCAGACCGGTGATGCTATACGGCGTAGCCTTTTTTATCACCACGTGTTTACTCACCCTCTTTACCCGCTCTATTGAGCAATTTATTGTTTTACGGGTATTTCAAGGCGTAGGCATGTGCTTTATTGGCGCAGTGGGCTATGCGCTGGTGCAAGAATCCTTCGACGAAAAAACCGCAATTAAAGTCACGGCGCTCATGGCCAATGTCGCCATGATTGCCCCTTTACTTGGCCCCTTAGCGGGCGCGGTGATGATGGAGCTAGCACCTTGGCGAATGATTTTTGTGCTAATCGCGGCGGTGGCTTTTGTATCTTTTATTGGACTTTGGTACGCTCTGCCAAAAATCGCTCCCAATAAAAACCTATCTCCTTTTACTTATCGTGCGGTTTGGCAAGATTATAAAAATGTATTTAGTAATACGCATTTTTTAACTGGTGCATTGGCAATGGGCTTATGTAGTGTGCCATTGCTAACCTGGATTGGCATTTCGCCGGTTATTTTAATTGGCGACGCAGGCTTATCACCGATTGAATTTGGTTATTGGCAAATTCCTGTATTTGCCGCTTTGATTATTGGCAATTTCACCCTCGCTAAACTAAGCAATCACCTGCCAGTGCGCAGAATGATAGGCTTGGGGCTAATCCCTCAGGTGTTTGGTTTAAGCTTTTGCTTTATCGCTATGCTTTTCGCGCCTAGTCACTATATTTATCTAGTGATCGGCATTAGCTTTTACGCTTTTGGTTGTGGCCTGGTTAATGCAGGCTTATTTAGGCTGGTATTGTTCTCCAGCAATGTCAGCAAAGGCACAGTAGCCGCAGCCTTTGGGATGATTACCATGGGCGTGTATAGCCTTGGCATTGAGGGAATTAAAGCTGGGCATTTACTGGCTGGCAATCGCTTTTTTGCTAGCGCCCTGCTTATTGTTGGTGGTGTATTTATATTTGCGCTGAAAAAATTCATGGATAAACATCAGCGCATTTCTAACGCAACCATCTCCTAAGGGCGATATGGATTTTTTAGCCGCGCACGGCCTTCCTGCACGCTGGCAAGGCCAGCCGAGCTTCACTTTTTTGCAATTTGACTTTGCCAATGGCCAAGGCTTTTTGCAAACATGGCAAGCATGGCAAAAAGATCAAAAACGTAGCCAACGCCTGCATTACTTAGCCTTTGTTAGCCACAAAACACCACCGGCCTGCCCCCATCCCGATCTAGCCGAGTTTTACGCCACACTCATACAAAACTGGCCCACATTATGCAAAGGTTTTCAGCGCCTGCATTTTGTGGCGGGTGATGTGATATTGACGCTGATTTGGGGCGATACGCTCAACCAATTACGCAGCGTCAACGCCACAATTAATGCGATTGATATCAATGCCCCCACTCGCCCCGCGCACTACAAAGCACTGTGGCGGTTATCGAGTACCAATACCCAACTCGTCGCCTATAACAACGCCGATGCCGCATTACAAAAAAGTAGCGGCTTTGGCATGGTTAAGCACGGCGATTATTACGCAGGTTTTTGTACTCGCCCCCCTATCGATAAATCTAACAAGTACCCGCATCAAGCGCTGATTATTGGCGCAGGTTTGGCGGGCACCAGCATCGCCGAGCGCTTAGCGAGCCGTGGCTGGCTTGTTGATATCATTGATGCCGCTGCGAACGTAGCGACGAAATCCTCCGGCAACCACGCGGGATTATTTCACCCAAGCGCCAGCCTCGATGACAATTATGCTGCAAGGCTTAGCCGCGCTGGCTGTGCAGAAACCCAGCAACATCTTCAACGTCTAAAACAAGCCAAGCTTGAGGCGTTTTTTGGTAACGATGGCATTCTGCAAATTGCCAAAAACGATGCGCAAGCTGTGCTGATGCAAGAAATCGCCCAACAATACCCTGCCAGCTTATTAAAGTGGATTAGCCAAAACGATGCCGAGGTGCAGCTTGGCGCACGCCCAAGCCACGGCGGCTGGTGGTTTTCTCAGGGTGGCTGGGCCAATCCAGCCAGCATTTGTCAGGCCAACCTAGCCTGCTGGCCCAAGCGAATAACTACGCACTTTGGGCATAAAGTAGATCGCATTCATCAAACCACCGACGGTTGGCAAGCCATTGCCGCAGATGGCCGTGTTATTGCGAGTAGCCCTGTACTGATTATTGCCAATGCCACCGAAGCACTCGATTTACTGACAGAGTTAGAGCTCCCCCTTAGCAAAACGCTCAGAAGCACCAGTCTTATTGCAGATTTTGAGCACCCAAAATACAGCTTAAGCGGCTCAGGCTATTTAACCGCCGCGTTTCAAGGCTACCGCTGCATTGGCGCAGCTGAGATAAAAGATAATGATTTAAATGCTGCAGCCACCAATAATTTAGCGGAATTACACGCTTTACTACCTGATTTAGCCACAAAAACAACCCACAGCAGCCGCGCCTGTTATCGTCCCAATAGCCTTGATCGGCTTCCTTTAGTTGGTGCCTTGCACGACCCCAAAAACATACCCATGGCGCTGCATCAATTACATCAAATCCCTAGGCAAAAAGGGCTATATGGCTTACTAGGATTAGGCTCGCGCGGCCTCAGCTGGGCAATCATTGCCGCCGAAGTACTAGCCTGCCAGTTAAATAACGACCCGGCCCCCCTCGAAGCCGATTTAATACATGCCCTTGACCCCTCGCGATTTTTACTCAGAAAACATCGTAGAAGCTTGAAAAACCTGTCGACTGGTTTGCAGCAAACTAAATAATAATTACACCTCTTTAGCATAAACTACGTCAAAACCCATAACAACTTACCGGTCATGCTATTGAGCCACCCGTCTAGCGGCTAAAGCCTCACTAAGCACTTACAAACATAAAGCGCGACCTATCCTGCAATTAACAATGTAGGAGGTTTATCATGCGCAGCATCATCCCCATCCTAGCCCTTGGATTGTGCTTTCTTCACACCGAGTCACGCGCAGATATCAATGACATTCTTGGCTTGCAGCAAGCCATTAATAACTTTTGCGGCGTACGAATGAATGTGATTCTAGTCGATGAATCACATCGCAATCCGCCATGCGTAATGACTTACTCCGATGGCTGCGAAGAAGCTCAGCCCAGTACCCCGCAAAGCTGCCTTGTGGTGATGAGCGAAGACAATGCCCAAGCAGCCGATGGCAAAGTGGTCAGCGTGTCGTGGTAGCTTCGCTAATCTGCTGCTGAACCAGCTCTCCTAGACGTTCAATTGCATGGTCGTGCCGTGCGCCCCACGGCTCATTGCAGCAGATACGCAAACAGTTGCGATAGCTGTGACTGGGTGAGAACAAAGGACCAGGGGTAAAGCTTATCCCCTCCCTTAAAGCATGCTGAAGCAGCAATAAAGTATCGACGACGGCATTTAATTCAATCCAAAAAACATAACCGCCTTGCGGCACATGCAGGCGAGTATCGCTTGGAAAAAACCGCTCAATCGCCGCCACCGCGAGCATAACCTGATCAAAGCAAGCACGGCGCAGGCGGCGCAAATGATGATCATAACCGCCACTCTCTAAAAATTTAGCAATGGTTCTTTGCAGGGGCATCGCATTAGAAAAGGTATTAATAAACTTAAGCTGCTCTACTTTTTGATGATGGCGCCCAGCCACCACCCAACCAATTCTAAAGCCCGGAGCAACGGTTTTAGTAAAAGAAGAAATCAGCATCACGTTACCTTCTTTATCAAAAGCTTTTGCTGGCCGAGGCCTATCCCCTTTGTAATAAAACTCGCCGTATAAATCGTCCTCAATTAAAGGAATATGCCGCTCTGCCAGTAACTCCACCAAACGTTTTTTATTTTCATCCGGCATTAAACTCCCTAATGGATTAGAAAAATTAGGGAGCAATACACAGGCTTTTACTTCATCACTGCGTGTGGCTAATTCCAGCGCCTCAATGGATATGCCCGTTTGTGGATGCGTAGGGATTTCTAGCGCTTTAAGCTGAAAGCTTTCTAATATCTGCAATAAACCAAAATACGCGGGCGATTCAATCGCCACAACATCCCCAGGCTGAGTCACCGCTCTTAAACATAAATTAAGCGCTTCAATGGCCCCTTGGGTAATCAGTATTTCTTCCGCCTCAAATTGGCCACCCCAATTCAATGCACGACGGGCAATTTGACGGCGTAATTCCACATCACCCGCGGGGCGACCATAATCTGCAATCAACTCCGGCGAATGTCGAGTCACTTGCGCCAATAAGCGCTGCAATTGCTGATTAGGAAACAATGCGGGGGCTAAAATAGCGAAGCCGAAATCAATTTTAATATCATGCAAACGTGCCAAAGTAGCGGGCAGCCACATAGGATCAACCACCACTTGCCGCGCTTGCTGCGGAGGCTGGGTTAGCTCTGGGGCAGAAAAACCATTGCGATGCTTTTGTACATAAAAACCAGACTGAGGACGTGCTTCAATTAAGCCGCGGTCTTCTAGCTCACGGTAAGCTTCCATTACGGTAGAAAGGCTAACCTGCCGCTGCGCGGATAGCTTACGAATAGAGGGGAGTTTTTCGCCTAACTGCAATACGCCAGATTGAATGGCCTGAGCCAATTCACCTGCCAATTGAAAATACAGCGTTTCAGTTTTACGCCGCTGATTAGCGTTAGGTAAAGAGAGATCAGTCATCACAAACTCCATAGATGACCTTACTATATCTTAGCCCGAGCAAGGATTACAGTGGCAAAAAAAGATAAATATTTTAAAAGTGTACCGCTAAGTCATCTACTGGATAAATACAAGACATGCAGCTATTTCACCGCACTAGCCCCTGCTGGCGCAGGTGTAGTTGGAGTAGAAACAATGGGGTGATCTTTATCTAAAACTTGGAAAAAAACCTCATCCTGACGAATCATGCCTAATTCATTCCGCCCACGCTCTTCAATCGCATCTGAGCCGGTTTTTAAATCGCGCACATCCGCATCTAATGCGTCATTACGCTCTTTTAATTTTTCATTCTGTAGTTTTTTTTCGACAAGCTGATGATCAAGCTGCCATACGCGCAACCAACTGCCTTTGCCCACCCAAAGGGGCCATTGCAAAGCAGCAATCATGATGGAAAATACAATAGCAAGCAGGCGCATAGTTAGATTCTAAATAGAAGAAAACCGGAATCAAAGATTCCGGTTTGTGATACTACCTGATAATAAGTCAGTCTTTACTTATTAATTTGGTAAAAAGCACCGATACCTGGGTAAACCGCTGCTTCACCCAATTCTTCTTCAATACGAATCAATTGATTGTATTTAGCAATCCGATCAGAACGGCTTAATGAGCCGGTTTTGATTTGCATGCAATTAGTTGCCACAGCCAAATCAGCAATGGTTGCATCTTCGGTTTCGCCTGAACGATGACTCATGACCGAGGTGTAACCATGACGCTTGGCCAGATCAACAGCAGCCAGTGTTTCTGACAATGAGCCAATTTGGTTTACTTTGATCAGGATAGAGTTACAAACGCCTAAGCGAATCCCTTCAGCCAGAATCTTAGTGTTGGTTACAAACAGATCATCGCCCACGATTTGCACGCGCTTGCCCAAGCGATCGGTCAATACTTTCCAGCCCGCCCAGTCACGCTCGCCCATACCATCTTCGATCGAGATAATTGGGAATTTATTCACCAAGCTTTCCAAGTAATCCACTTGCTCTTCAGATGTCAGCGCGCGTTTATCACTTTTCTTGTAAACATACTTGCCGGTTTCTTTATCAAAGAACTCAGAAGCAGCGCAATCCAGAGCAATGCAGAAATCCGTGCCGGCTTTATAGCCTGCTTTTTCGATCGCAGACATAATCATTTCCAATGCTTCTTCTGCATTGGCTACATCCGGAGCAAAACCACCTTCATCGCCCACTTGGGTAGGCATACCCTTGTCGTGCAAGATTTTTTTCAGGTTGTGGAATACTTCAGCGCCGTAGCGCAGTGCTTCGCGGAAAGTTGGCGCGCCAACTGGCACAATCATCAGCTCTTGGAAATCCAAGCTATTTGATGCGTGTTCACCACCGTTAACCACATTCATCATTGGCACTGGCAGGCTCATCGGGCCTGAACCACCAATATAACGATACAGCGGCAAGCCAGCTTCTTCAGCAGCGGCCTTGGCTACAGCCATCGATACGGCCAAAATTGCATTTGCGCCCAGATTGCGTTTGTCGTCAGTACCATCTAAGTCGATCATGGTTTTGTCGATAAACGCTTGGTCAGCCGCATCTAAACCAATAATGGCTTCGCAGATTTCGGTGTTGATATTTTCAACAGCCTTCAATACCCCCTTACCAAGGTAACGGGATTTATCACCATCACGCAGCTCAAGCGCTTCACGCTCACCAGTGGATGCGCCAGACGGCACAGCGGCACGGCCCATTACGCCGGATTCCAGCAATACATCGGCTTCTACAGTTGGGTTGCCACGAGAATCAAGAATTTCACGGGCGATTACTTCTACAATTGCGCTCATATTTCAAACACCTTTAAGGAGGGTTGGTCTGAGTAGCTACACCGGAAAACTTCCGGCACTAAAAAATTCAGATTTGGCAGCCTTTCAACTTTATGTCATTTAAACTGCCAAAATATTACAGCGAGTACTCAATCAATGAGTGTGCCTTAAAGCACCCCCGCCGTCTTTGAGTACGATCAGCAATTCTTTCATTCTTGGGCAGAGCAGCAATACGAGCCTAAACAGGCCCGCCTGCAATAGCGAATTACAAGCTATGCTCAATAAATGAATGTGCTTTCACTGCGCGATCTATGTCTTTTAATACAATCAACAATTCTTTCATGCGCGCTAATGGCCAAGCATTTGGGCCATCAGAAAGTGCTTTAGATGGATCTGGGTGGGTTTCCATAAATAAACCAGAAATCCCCGCCGCCACCGCCGCACGCGCCAATACCGGCACAAACTCACGCTGGCCACCAGAGCGATCACCTTGCCCACCTGGCTGCTGCACTGAGTGCGTCGCATCAAACACAATTGGGCAGCCCGTTTCACGCATAATCGCTAAACCGCGCATATCACTCACCAGCGTGTTATAGCCAAAAGATGCACCGCGCTCACAAACCATTAGATTATCCAGCCCGCCATTAGCATCGCGCGCTTTATTAATCACATTTACCATATCGTCAGGGGCCATAAATTGGCCCTTTTTGATATTCACTGGCTTGCCAGTGGCACAAACGGCATGAATAAAGTCAGTTTGGCGAGCCAAAAATGCGGGGGTTTGTAGTACATCAACCACGCTCGCCACAATAGGGGCTTCGGCTTCAGTATGCACATCGGTAATAACAGGCACGCCAATCTGCTTTTTAACTTCGGATAAAATCCGCAAGCCTTCATCAATTCCTAAGCCACGGAAAGATTTGCCTGAGCTGCGATTGGCTTTGTCAAAACTCGATTTATAAATAAAAGGAATACCCAATGCATCGGTCATTTCTTTTAATTGTCCTGCGGTATCCAGCGCCATTTGCTCGCTTTCAATCACGCATGTGCCGGCGATCAAAAAGAAAGGTTGATCGATACCGACTTCAAAGCCACATAATTTCATTTTTCGCTCCGTGAGGAGTGAGGAGTAAGCACCAAGCAAACCCAGCACCTACTCTTCACGAGTTTCACAAACTATAGCTAAGTACTTAGGTAAATTTATTCGCCATCAATGCGCATCCGGCAGCAAAGCCTACGTCTACACATTTGGCTGGAAATTCACCCTCAACTTATAAGACCCCGCCAGCGAAAAGCAGGTTTAACCTACCCGCCCATGCTTAGCAGCACAAGCGGGCAGTTTTACAGCATTAGCAGCTTAAACCACTGCGCCCTTGCTCGTTAGCATAAGCCAATGCCGCTTCAATATATGCAGTAAACAATGGATGCCCATCACGTGGCGTAGAGGTGAACTCTGGGTGAAATTGGCAAGCAAAGAACCAGCGATGCTCACTCAGCTCAACCGTTTCAACCAATTGCTCAGCACCTGCCGAGCGGCCACTGATTTTTAATCCAGCAGCTTCTAGGCGTGGCAAGTAGTAGTTATTTACTTCGTAACGATGACGATGACGTTCAGCAATCGATGCCGCGCCATATATCTTAGCCGCAAGTGAATTTTCGACTAGCTGACATTCCTGCGCACCCAAGCGCATTGTGCCACCCAAATTGGAGTTTTCATCGCGAGTTTCAATTTTACCGTCGTGATTAACCCATTCGTTAATCAGCGCTACAACGGGGAACTCAGTGTCTAAATCAAATTCAGTGGAGTTGGCGCCCTTCATGCCGGCTACATCTCGCGCGTACTCAATTAAAGCAATCTGCATACCAAGGCAAATACCAAGGTAGGGCACATTATTTTCACGAGCGTATTTAACAGCAAGAATTTTACCTTCTACACCGCGCTTACCAAAGCCACCTGGAACCAAAATAGCGTCCATACCTGCAAGGCAACTGGAGCCGTTTTTCTCTAGCTCTTCAGAATCCATATAATGAATCTGTACACGGCTATTGGTGTGCACACCCGCGTGAATCAACGCTTCAGACAATGATTTGTATGATTCAGTGAGGTCAACGTATTTGCCGACCATGGCGATATTGACCGAATGATTCGGGTTTTTCAGGCCATGAACAATTTTCTCCCAAGCAGACAAATCAGCCTTAGGTGCGTCAATTTGTAGTAGTTCACAAGCAATATCGTCAATGCCTTGCGCGTGCAACATACTTGGCACTTGATAGATGCTATCCGCATCGTAACAAGCAATCACCGCGTTTTCTTCTACATTACAGAATAGCGCCAACTTACGGCGTTCTTCATCAGGCAGCTCGCGATCCATACGGCACAGTAAGATATCTGGCTGAATACCAATTTGGCGCAATTCTTTTACGCTATGCTGGGTTGGCTTGGTTTTAATTTCACCCGCCGCAGCAAGATAAGGCACGTAAGACAAATGCACGTAGAGGGTGTTTTTACGACCCACATTAGAGCGCATTTGGCGAATTGCTTCCAAAAATGGCAAGGATTCAATATCACCAACAGTGCCGCCGATTTCTACAATCGCAACGTCCACATCACCTGCGCCTTCGCGCAGCTTCATTTTAATTTCATCTGTGATGTGTGGAATGACTTGGACCGTGCCACCTAGATAGTCGCCACGGCGCTCCTTGGTGATGACAGATTCGTAAATCTGCCCGGTGGTAAAGTTATTGGATTTGCGCATTTTTGAGCTAATAAAACGCTCGTAATGACCAAGGTCCAAATCAGTTTCAGCGCCGTCTTCAGTTACGAAGACTTCGCCATGTTGAAATGGACTCATGGTGCCGGGATCAACGTTGATATACGGATCCAGCTTCATCATCGTGACTTTAAGGCCACGTGATTCAAGAATAGCGGCCAGCGACGCAGCGGCGATGCCCTTGCCCAGCGAGGAGACAACGCCACCGGTAACGAAAATGTACTTAGTCATGGCAGGAATAGCAGGTTGGAATTCGCTATTTTACCCGATTGGCGGGGGCGGCTCAATTCTCGACAAGAGCTCAACTTTGTGCGTACAGCAAAAAAGTATCTCATCTTTCCCTCCAAAGGGGCTTGACTGCTAATTAAAAAGACCAAAATAGCCCTCATTTACACGCTTAATCGCGTTTTAATGCCTAATAATTAAAAATCAAGCGTAGAAATTACAAGCAATTATTTTCGGCCATAACTGCAACGAGGCTCATCGCCCGACGCTTTTAACAAAATATAATCCAGTACACGCGTCGGTAAGATTTTTTTAAGCAGCCAGAATACTTTTGTTGGCGTAGTAATTTGATAGCGGGCCGATGGGCGGCGGGCCCGTAACGCAGCACGCACTGCCAGCAATACCGCCTCTGCTGGCAAGGTAAATGGCGCGGCTGGACCTACCTTGGCCAAACGTGCTTGCATCGCTAAATAAGAAGGCCGATGAAAGCTCTGCCCCCCATCAATCCAGCGATTAAATTGCTGCTGTGCATTGGCACGAAAGCGACTAGTGATTGGACCTGGCTGCAGCAACACCGTATAAATCTGACTGCCTTTTAGCTCTTGACGCAAAGTATCTGCAAAGCCCTCAAGCGCAAACTTACTCGCGTTATAGGCACCGCGGTATGGCATAGCCGCAAAGCCCAGCACCGAGCCATTAAATATAACCCTACCATGGCCTTGCTGTCTCATGACGGGCAGCACGGCATTAGTTAGCTCAATGGAACCAAATACATTGGTTTCAAACTGATAGCGCATCGCATCTCTACTCAAATCCTCTACCGCTCCTGGCAAACCAAACCCCGCATTATTAAATAAAGCATCGATGCGTCCACCCGTTTTTGCCAACACAGCGGCCACCGCTTGTTTAATAGAAAGTGAATCAGCCACATCGAGCTGTAATGCCTCAAAACCCTCATCGCTGAGCCGCACTACATCCGCCATATCACGAGCTGTTGCAAAAACACGCCATCCATCTGCCTTTAGGCCGTGTGCCGTGGCGTAACCGATTCCACTGGAACATCCACTAATTAAAATGACACCTACGCTCACTTACATCCCCTTTATTAAATCTAGCTCACGCAATTTACAATCAAAATATTTCAATAGTCCGCAATAAAACTTGCAACCAAGATCAGAAGTTAAAACTAAAAAAAGAACACACGCAAAAACCAACAATAATAAACCCACAAACAACATTGCTATATGAAACACATACCTATGTAATACAACCTTGCAATTATTCGCAACAGGCACTAGTAATAAAACGCACATCTACCTTACACGAAAACATGCTTTGCTTATGCATACAAACAATGTAAGATTTTACAATGTTTTACATACACCTTAGCAAACAAGCAAAGAAAGGGAGAGACCATGAAAAAAATAGCACTCGTCACCGGTGGCATGGGTGGTATCGGCTCTGCAATTTGCAAAGCATTGGCTGATAGCGGCTTTAACGTCGTAGCGACTTACTCTAAGGCAGGAAGAGAATTGCAATGGCTGGCAGATATGAAAGAATCAGGTTACCTTTTTAGCGCATATGAGTGTGATGTCACTGATTTTGATGCTTGCGTTCGTATGGCAGAAAAAGTCAACGAAGAGATCGGCCCAGTTGATGTTCTAGTCAATAACGCGGGCATCACCCGTGATGCCACTTTTAAGCGCATGGGCAAGCTAGATTGGGAAAGCGTTATCAGCACTAATCTTAACTCGCTGTTTAATGTATCTAAGCAATTCTTAGATGCCATGGTTGAGCGCAACTGGGGCCGTGTGATTAATATTTCTTCCATTAACGGCCAAAAAGGCCAATTTGGCCAAACCAACTACTCTGCAGCAAAAGCAGGCGTACACGGCTTTAGTATGGCTTTGGCGCAAGAAGTTGCAAAAAAAGGCGTAACAGTTAATACAATTTCACCTGGTTATATCGCAACCGATATGGTGATGGCCGTACCAGAAGACGTACGCAATAAAATCATTGCGGGCATCCCTGTTAACCGCCTAGGCACACCAGAAGAAATCGCTGGCCTAGTTAGCTATTTGGCATCCGATTTATCCGGTTTTATGACCGGCGCCAATATCGCAATCAATGGCGGCCAGCATACCTGCTGATGAAATAAAGCATTAAACGCTCATGGCGGCAAGGTAGGTTAAACTAGAGGCCACACCCTCTTATAAATAAACACCCTCCCTTGCTTGCCTCCCAATACTTACCCTTGCCTCTAGGTAAATTGCATTTACACACTCAATGCGTTTATTTGGGTCATGCAATACGTATTATGATTTCTTATAGAAAAACAGCGCTTACAATTCCGCAGCTTTATTTTATGCAGCAAGATTTGCGTACCGTCTGCTCCCACCAGCACCTAAATCTCAAGCAAGCACCCTTTCGTCCCCGCGCCATCATTGCAGCCTCCTGCCTCCACATGTTTTCTCTATAAAAAAGCCATTATTCGCCACTCTTTTCATTACAAAACACCTGCCAAAGCAGTGTTTATTGGGCATGAATGTTATGCTTATGCCCATTGGCAGAAAACTCATCGCTGCCCGCAAACTATTCACTCCCTTAACTTAAGGAAAACAAATGGCTCAATATGTTTTCAGCATGAATCGGGTCGGGAAAATTGTCCCGCCGAAGCGCCAAATTTTAAAAGATATCTCATTAAGCTTTTTCCCCGGCGCCAAAATTGGTGTTTTAGGTTTAAATGGCTCGGGTAAATCGACCGTGCTTAAAATTATGGCCGGTATTGATAAAGACATCATTGGCGAAGCCACACCGATGCCGGGCCTGAATATCGGCTATCTGCCGCAAGAGCCACAGCTTGATCCACTCAAAACCGTGCGCGAAGAAGTGGAATCTGGCCTTGGCGAAGTATTTGAAGCGCAAGCCAAGCTAGAAGCCGTTTACGTGGCCTATGCCGAGCCTGATGCTGATTTTGATGCACTCGCGACCGAGCAAGCGCGCTTAGAAGCGATTATTTCGGCTAGCTCTGGCGACAATGCTGAGTTGCAATTAGAAATCGCGGGCGATGCGCTGCGCCTGCCACCATGGGATGCCATCATTGGCAATCTGTCTGGTGGTGAAAAGCGCCGCGTGGCGCTGTGTAAACTTCTACTCTCTAAGCCTGATATGTTGCTGCTCGATGAGCCAACCAATCACTTGGATGCTGAATCGGTCGATTGGCTGGAACAATTCCTCTGCCGCTTCCCTGGCACTGTGGTGGCCGTTACCCACGATCGCTACTTCTTAGATAACGCCGCCGAGTGGATTTTAGAGCTGGATCGTGGCCACGGTATTCCTTGGAAAGGCAATTACTCTAGCTGGCTAGATCAAAAGCAAGCGCGTTTAAAAACGGAAGAAAACCAAGAATCTGCGCGCCAAAAAACCATTAAGAAAGAATTGGAATGGGTTCGTCAGAATCCTAAAGCGCGTCAGGCTAAATCCAAATCACGGATTGCCCGTTTTGAAGAACTGAATAGCCAAGATTATCAAAAGCAAAATGAAACACAGGAAATCTTTATTCCCGTGGCAGAGCGCTTAGGTAATGAAGTAGTGGAATTCGAAAACGTGAGCAAAGCCTTTGGCGATCGCTTGCTGATTGATGATTTAAGCTTCCGCGTACCACCTGGTGCGATTGTTGGGATTATCGGGCCAAACGGCGCGGGTAAATCCACGCTATTTAAAATGTTGGCCGGTTTAGAGCAACCAGATAGCGGCACGGTAAAGATCGGCACGACCACTAAAATGGCTTATGTTGACCAAAACCGTGATTCGCTGGGTGATGGCAATAAATCGGTGTTTGAGGTGATTTCTGGCGGGCATGACATTCTGACGGTTGGCCGCTATGAAACATCCAGCCGCGCTTACATCGGCCGCTTTAACTTTAAAGGCGCAGACCAAGCAAAAATTGTAAGCCAATTATCCGGTGGTGAGCGTGGCCGCTTACATCTGGCTAAAACGCTGATCTCTGGCGGTAATGTCTTGCTACTGGATGAGCCATCTAACGATCTGGATATCGAAACCCTGCGCGCGCTTGAAGATGCGCTGTTGGAATTCGCCGGTTGCGTGATGGTGATCTCGCACGATCGCTGGTTCTTGGATCGTATCGCTACGCACATTTTAGCGTGTGAAGGCGATTCTAAATGGCAATTCTTTGACGGCAACTATCAAGAATACGAAGCCGATAAGAAAAAACGTTTGGGTGAAGAAGGCGCAAAACCAAAACGTATTCGCTACAAGCCTATTAGCCGTTAATCTGCACAATTTAGCTAGCGCTAACATATAACGGGAAGAGCGGATCTTCCCGTTTTTTTATAGCGATTTCCTAGCGAATATCCATCCAAGCCTAGGCTTAATCCTACCGTTCATACCTTGCGTCATTGACTATTTGCTACATAATTTATACAATCGAGGGTTATTTGGTGTGGTCGCCAGTAAGGCGCAATATGATGCAGGGGCACCTCCTCCTCGCCACAAACCATCAAAAACAAGATATGTAAAAGCCCGCATTCAAGATGTGGGCTTTTTGCTTGGCATACCGATCACCTTACACCGAGGATAAAGCAGTGTCTTTAAACAGCGATCATTATGCAAAGCTCGGCGTGTCCCCCAATGCCAGTATCGATCTGATTAAATCGGCCTACCGCAAAAACGCGGCAAAATTTCACCCTGACAAAAATCCTGACCCGGCTGCGCCAGCACGCTTTCGAGAGATCCAAGAAGCCTATGAGGTTTTAAGCGATGTCACCCGCCGCAAAGCTTACGATAATTACCGGCAGCGCAGCCTGATTGATAATCCCCTCGAAATTGCCCAAGAAATTTCGGCGCTCTATATACAAGGCATATTAAATTGAGTTTTTCCCCTTATTTTGAAGAACTAACATCGGCGTATAGCGCAGAGCTTGACGATTTAATGACCGACTCTGAAGGCCGCTCTGCCATCAAAAAGCGCCTAAACGAGAAGCGCAAGCAATTTAAAGCGCTACTGGCCATGATTGAATTCAGCCCCGAAATGGTGGCGGTCGCTTTTTACAACGCATTTAGCTTTCACGCACCGCAAATGATGCGCACACTGATGCGTAGCGAGCCTGATGACGATGATTTTATGGTTTGGGACGAGATCAAAGACAATCTAAGCATTGCGGACTGGGCCCAACCCTTAGTTGATGCTGCGATTGAAGCCGACGGCGGCGATGTGTTTTTAGTGAGCTGCGCGGCCCTCGAATTCCACCGTCTTCACGACTCGCACAGCGCGGCCAAAAGCACGCCAGCAGAGCCGGATGAGCATAACGATGAAGATGATGATAGTGATGAGCAAGACAGCGATGATTTAGGTGAATCCGGCTCAAACTGGCTGGCCGAGCAAGGCTTTGAAACCATAGACGCTAACTAAGGACGATCATGCATCCAGCAATTATCAATGCCTCAAAGCTCATTCTAGTCGGGGATATTAGCGGCGCAGAAAAGGCGCTATCTGACATTGCTGACGAGCATGGCGATCATGCTCTGTCCGTTATTTTAGAAGATGTTGCCCCTAAGGATTTGCTGGCCATCTTGCGTGAATATGACTCAGCCAAAGAAACAGTGCTCAGCCTAGTCGTCTCTCCCGAGCAATTTTCCCGGGCGGTCGTGCTGGATAAGCTCTATGGTGAGCGCAATAAAGACAAGCTGCGCGGCATGATGAATGCGGTAATTTACAAGCACGCCGATACCGCACCGGATTATCTAGAAGCCATTTTTGAGCAAAAAGGCGGCGCAGGCATTCTGGCCGATTATTTTGAGGGACATTATGAAGTTGCGCTCAATTTCATTCTGCGCGCCCACTTAGAAACCACGCCATTGCCGTTTTTAGACGACGAAAATATCCTTGATCCAGAAGAAATCAGTGCGTTTTTTGAGGTTTTTTACTCCAGCGAAAACATCATGGACAAGGTTGACTGGGGCTACTCCCGCACCGAACTTGCTGACAATGATTGGAAAGAAACGTTGTGGATTTTATTTCACGAGGTTCCAGATGCTTTCGATCATCTTATTGATGAAGTACAAAGCCGGATGCTGGCAGCCTGCCAACGCGCAGCACAAAAAACCGAGATCAACCCAGAAGCCTTGGATAAACTATTGCAAGCCATCTGCAATAGTAGCAACGACGATATTGAAGAGTCTGCAATTTAATGGGTACAGCTTCCACTGCAATTTCAACTTTTGACCAGCGCCGTTTTTTTGACAAAGCCTTGAGCTACGGCGTAGCACAAGGTCTTATTTCGCCTGAGCGTTGCACCACGATCCAAGCCGATTTAGCCAAGGGCGTCGTGCAAATCGCCAATTATTTTGGCACAGCTTATTTACGTCCAGATTTAGAGCTCGCGCTGATTCGTACCGTCAATTTAATTAGCCTCTATTTAGAAGATTTATCTAAGGGCGATATCCATATCGCCGCACAATCATTACAAAACAATACCCTGCTATCCCACTCCAAAAAAGGCGCTGATTTACTGCGCAATATTGCGGGGCAGGCACAAAATACCCTACTGATTAAATCGGGCGGTATATCGCTTGATGAGCAGCAATCTTATTTAAACATCATGAGCTCACAAGAGCGTATCTCTTGGCCACAATATCAAGCCGATTTACGCGAAGGCCAACTATTACAAAGCAAGATTGATTTAGGTTTTTGGCTAGCAAAAAAGCTAAAACTAGCCAGCGATGATATTTGCGATGCTGAATCATTAATTTTAAGCAGCATGCTCATGCTTTTCGCCAAGGGCAGTGATGAAAAACCACTGCGCCGCGCCGACTATGATCGTTATATTAAAATAGCAAAGAAAAAATCGACCACGCTAAATGCTGAGCATCTGGCCGCTTTTTTTAAAGAAGCCCCTACTGCGATTCAAATCAGCGCCCAAGCCGAGATGAATGCCTTTATTCAAAATGAATTGCCAAAAATAAAAACAGGCAATCAGCATGTTGAATCTTATTATTTGCGTGGTGGGCATAATGAAATCAGCCTATATGACCAAGCTATTGCAGATAATTGGCAGCGGCTCACTGGCCTTGATTCAGATTCAGAAACGCTTGCCACATTATTGCTATTTAGTGCTTGTGAGCTACCCTTTAAAGCCGCCATGCTTAAACGGGAAGCCATCGCCATTACTCAATATGTTCGGGATCATGGTTTTAACGCCCAAGCTCTTGCAAAGTTTATTGATAACCACGTGCCAATGAGCCAGCGTGAGGAAATCAACGATTTTTGGCAAAATGATTTAAAAGCCGAAGCCGAAGCCGCCCTCGCCAATAAAGATCCTCAATATCCAGATCTTTACATGGAGCGCGCACTCAGATATTTACAGCAACGCTGCAATGCAAAATGGAAAGGCCGTGCGTAAATGCAAATAAAAAGGGGAAAGCCTAGGCTTTCCCCTTTTTATTTATCTACTCTAAAAAACCACTTAGAGTAATGCTAAAGCTTATACCAAGCCTTTTTGCAGCAATTCAGTGACCAGCTCAGCCAAAGTAATTTGGCGTTTTTCTGCTGTGGCGTGCAATTCTTTAATCAGATCGCCGTTCAGCTTTACTGCAAATGGCACCAAACCTGCTGCTTGATCTAATTTACGTTGTTCGCGTTTATCCATTACTTTTGCCGCTTCCTGACCAAAACGTCCCGGAGTCCGTTCTTTTCGATTTTGTTCGTCGGATTTAAACCCGTCTAGTTTATACAACTGAAATTTACTTAGCATATGCACCCTCTTTCATTCTACAGCGATGACTCGTAATCATTTTTTTAAGCACTTAAGTATAACCGTACCCCATCCAGTAGCCAGTTCAAACACAAACAAGCGCCAAGATAAAAAAACCAAGGGCGAAGGATGCGGTGTTTTTGCGATCGAAGCAAGGCACAAAAGTAAAAATACAAAAACAGCCTGCTGTTTTATCCCTAATCTGACCTATTTATCAGAATAAATCACGATCATCTGGCATTAAGTCAGTTAATAAGCCCATGAATAGAAAAAACAGGCAAAATACGCCCCCGATCGCCAGTAGCCTGCCAAATAGACTCCTATGACAAACCCTTTGATTTATCACGCTCACCCCGAAAACCCAGCCACTTGGATTAAATTTCGGGATGATTTATGCCAAAACTGCCAATCATCCTGTTGCACCATGCCGGTAGAAGTAAAACTAAGCGATTTAGTGCGCATGAATCTGGTTGATGCTTTTGAAGCCGAAGGCGAGCCACCTAAGCAAATCGCCAAGCGCTTAACAAAAGCGGGCATCATCGATCACTTTAATTTTAAAAACAGCATTTACACGCTGAAGCGCAAATCCAATGGTGATTGCCGCTATTTAGACCTAAAAACCCGCCTATGCACGATCTACGAGCAGCGTCCCAACACCTGTCGTAACCATCCGCGTATTGGCCCTCGCCCTGGCTATTGCGCTTATCGCAGCCGAGCGGCCAGCTTATTGATTGGTAGTTAGACCCAGCTCAACACACATCCCCGTGGACGTTTTACACTGAGGAGATGAAACCAGTCCTTATTTTATATGCCAGCCATGATGGCCAAGCCCAGCGGATCGCTCGAACACTCGCACTTTATCTTTCTCACCACACTCTGGCCGTTGAGCTATGCGATATAAAACAACCGCCTAGCCAGTACGAGAATTGCAGCGCCATCATTATGGTTGCTGCGGTACGCTATGGACGGCACCTGCCAGAGGTCGCCACGTTTTTGCGTAGCGCCACCTGCCAGATTCAACATATCCCATTGGCCATTGCATCAGTTAGCCTAAGCGCCCGCAAGGGCAATGGCGCCCCCAATAACTACTTAAGAAAACTCATTTCACAATTTACTTTAACGCCATTTGCGGTGATTGCCTTAGCTGGCAAGCTTGATTACCCGCGCTATAGTTGGCTGGATAGGCAAATGATTCGTTTCATCATGTATTTAAGCGGCGGCCCCAGCGATGGTCGCTGTAGTGTGGAATACACGGATTGGCAACAGCTGGCCGTGTTCGCACAAAAAATCACCACGCATCTTTGCCTCCCAACTCCCGATGAATAGTAAACTGCGCCCCAAAGCCATCACAGAGAACCACCATGAGTAGCAACACCATTGCCAACCTAATTAGCCACCAGATCAATAAAGAAGCGCACGGCCCCGTTAGCCTGCGTTTAAGCAGCAAGGAAATCAGCCCAACGCCTGCAGCGCAAAGGCTGGTTGATCAGCTCAGCCAGCTGTATGTGCAGCGCATGGGCAAAGGATTTGGGAGCTTCGAGACTGACGAAGAAAGCTTTCCCATTCAAGCCATGATTCGCCGCCATTTAAACGATGCTAGCGTCGATTTTTACACGCTATCGTGCCAAATGATGCAGCACCTACAAACGCGGCTAGAACAAGAGCCTCTGGCCAGTGGCGGTTACGTGCTGATTGCACGAGTAAAAGCCGATGGCAGCGATTATTTACTCTTCACCATCTTGTCTGAAGTCATGGGCACCATGCTTAACGAAAACTTAGACATTGCCGACAGCCTTTATCTAGACACCGCCAATTTAAAAGTGGCAGGCAAGATTGATCTGCAAGCTTGGCAAAATGGTACTGAGCGCTATATCAGCTTTTTACGTGGCCGAGGCGATGTTGCCCATTACTTTAAATCATTTTTAGGTTGTAATGATGTGGTGGTGGCGCTGAAAGAAACCCAAAAACTAGTGCAAGGCCTTAGCCAATTTGCAGAAGAGCAACAGCTTCCAGCCACAGAACGCGATCAGCTATTTGAGCGTGCCCACCAATACCTAGACGAGCTAGGTAATGCCAGCTGCCCAGTAACACTGGCGCAAGTCGCCGAACAAGCATGGCCTGATGCACCGCAGCAATTACAAAGCGTACTGGATAATCAAGCCGTTGAAATCAGCGATGGCTTTGTACCGGATCGCCGCGCCATTAAACCGCTACGCACTTTTAAAACCAAGGCGCCACACTGGAAGCTAGAGTTTGATCGCAGCAGCCTGCGCTCGGGCGCGGTGCATTACAACCCAGAAAACGATACGCTGGTACTATCTAATATCCCAGAAGAAATGCGTAAAGAGCTCTTAGCTGAAACTAAATCTTAAGCAACAACACGACTTATATTGCATTGCAATAAAATTCAACTAAACTAGCTAGGCTAGCTTGAGCAAGCATCAGGCCAATTTATTAAAATGGCCTTACCCTCAAGCCAGCCAAGCCTCCGGCAATATGTAATATTACATGCACAAAAAATTGGCGTAATATCTTTAAACTGTAATCAACAACAGCGATGCTAGGCGATATGACCGGCTCCCTTATCAGGAGTCTCAGTGATCAAACGGTAACCCTCAAAAAAGGTACTCCCATGACTCTGCCTTCTACGTTCAAAACCCCTCGCCAGCGCCGTCAGCTGGAACAATCTCAGCGCAATATGGAAATCGTCGTGATGGGGCTTCACCGGCAACAATTTGAAGCGAGGCGTCAAATACGCAACGAGCTGGCAGATCGTGCCGCCGCCAAAGCAGAGAAAGCATTAGATTACTTAGAAGATATAAAATAGCCCTAAGCCAAATACAAAAAAGCCACGATTTAAGCATCGTGGCTTTTTAATTGAACAAACAGCACTCACTAAGCGGCCAGTAATTTACGCTCATAAACTACATAATTACGGCTAGGCTGCCAACCGGCGTTTTTATATAAAGATAAGGCATCTTTTTCGCTAGCAGCGGATTCCATTTCCATATAGGCCACATGCTGCTGAGCGGCGAAATCTTCGGAGGCTTTAATCAGTGCACGCCCTACCCCACGATGCCGTGATTCTTTAGTTACATATAAATCATTCAGTAATAAAGTTTTTTGCATACGCAATGAAGAGATATTCCAATACAGCTGGGCAAAGCCCACCGTTTTAGCGCCTTCACATGCGGTAAATAATACCGAGTCGCCGCTTTTTAGGCGTTCAATTAAAAATTGATGCCCTGCTTCTAAATCTGTGGCTTGATTAAAATGCTGGCGATACTCATCAAATAAAGCCCATGCCCCCCATAAACGCCAGATTTCATGCAGGTCATCTAAATTAGCTTGGCGAATAGTCAGTGTGCTTCCATCGCTTAATAAGGTATTCATTTTTTTATCCAGATAAATCGCAGCGTTCGGCGAGGCAATCATTTAATTCGATGTCATACTTTGTTTGATGTTTAACATTCAAACACAAGCTAGATTTGTGGTAAAACAAGCAATTCTTATGTTGCATAAGCCAAACTGATGCTTGACTACAAATTACTAGAAGCGCTGGAAATGGTGGTAAAGGAAAGTAGTTTTGAGCGGGCCGCTAAACGCCTGTTTTTAACGCAGTCGGCCGTTTCGCAGCGGATTAAATCGCTAGAAGAAAAGCTCGGTAAAGTATTGGTGGTGCGTGAAAGCCCCGTTCACGCCACCCGCGCTGGTGAGATGCTGATTGTGCATTTTCGCCAAGTACGCCAGCTAGAAGCGGCCCTCGCCGAGCAAATTGATTTTAAAGAGCAAGATTGGCAAAGCGTTCGCCTTGGCGTGAATGCAGATAGCTTGGCCGTTGGCCTATTAGATGCACTCGCCCCGCTCTTAGAAAGTGAGCGTTTATTGCTGGAATGCGTGATTGATGACGAAGGCTATACGCTAGATTTACTGCGGGCGGGCGATGTGGCTGGCTGCATCAGCACGCAATCCAACGCGGTCACAGGCTGCGCGGTGCAAAGCCTTGGCAGCATGCCCTATGTGTTTGTAGCCACGCCTACTTTTGCCGAGTGTTATTTTGCCCAAGGCTTTACCCAAACCGCCCTGATGCACGCTCCCACGGCGGTATTTGGCAATCGGGATTCATTGCACCGGCGCTGGCTTGGCGAGCGCTACGGCATTTTGGATGATCACTTCCCCTGCCATCAGATCCCTGAAAGCCACGCCCTCTTTGATGCCGTATGTTTTGGCTTGGCTTACGCGGCCATTCCTTACGCCCAAGCCAAAGCGGCCATTGCATCAGGCAAAATTATTGAGCTGGCCAGCAGCGAGCGCATTCATATCCCCCTGTATTGGCATCACTGGCAAAAACAAACGCAAGAAGCCAAACGGATCGGCGATGCGGTGCTCGCTTTTGGCAGGCGCGTACTGCCCGCGCAAGAAGCCTCTTTACATTTAACAGCCTTGTAAGAGTAGTGTTTGAAACGACGTGTAATTCTTTCAGCATTGTTAAAATAAAACACGGCATTAAAACGATCGTTTGTAAAGTCGGGATACTCCGATCACGCAAGGGGCCATATCTTGCTATTTTGTCTTATATTCCAGCAAGATAAGGCAAGAACTGATGACCCGCCCACTGAACAAAATGAGCCGTATTGCGGCCAAAACAGCCAGCCTACCGCAAGGCTTACGCAGTTTTATCCTGACCCGCCTATTTGGCCGTATCGTGCCTTTCTTAGCCACCGCCTCTGTGCAGTTTGAGGAAGTCAGCGCGGCTCGGCTGGTGGTTTCAATTAAAAACCACCGCAAAGTACAAAACCACATTAAGGGCATACACGCTGCGGCGATGGCGCTGCTGGCCGAAACCAGCACCGGCTTTGTAATAGGCATGAATGTGCCGGACGATAAACTGCTGCTGCTTAAATCCATGCATGTCGATTACCAAAAACGCTCACAGGGCGATATGCGCGCCGTGGCCACCTTAAGCGATGATCAAATCGAGCTATTACACAGCACAGAAAAAGGCACCTTGCTTGTGAATGTAGCGATCAGCGATGAATCTGGCGAAGCGCCTATCCAGTGCGAAATGGTCTGGGCGTGGTTGCCTAAAAAGCGCGACTAAGCCTTTCACATCAATTTAATACCACTGCAAGCTTCTACTCACCAAGGATGCCCCATGCAATACGAAACGATTGAAGTGAATCTCAGCAACGCCATCGCCCTTGTCACGCTTAATCGCCCTAAAAAAGCCAATTCGCTCAACGCCCTGATGTGGCAAGAGATTAAAGCTGCGCTGAACTGGTGCGATCAAACCGCCGAAGTACGTGCGGTGGTACTTAATGGTGCTGGGCGTAATTTCTGTGCAGGGATTGATTTGATGATGCTGGCCGAAATCCAAACCAGCCTGACGAGCGAATGCGAAGCGCGTAATCGTGAAACCATCCGCGCCTTAATTTTAAACCTGCAATCCTGCGTCAGCAGCCTAGAACACTGTCGCAAGCCAGTGATCGCTGCGATTCATGGCGCATGTGTGGGTGGCGGCTTAGATTTAGTGCTGGCGGCAGATTTTAGATACGCCAGCACAGACGCCAGCTTTAGCGTGCGTGAAGTAGCCATGGGCTTGGTTGCCGACGTAGGCAGCTTGCAGCGCTTAGGCCGCGTGGTGGGCGAAGGCATTGCGCGTGAAATGACCTTCACCGCAATGGACATGCCCGCCAACGATGCACTTAGCGTGCGCCTAGTTAACCAAGTGTTTGTTAGCCCAGAAGAATGCCTTGCCGCCGCCATGCGCACCGCCAGCGTCATCGCAGCCCAATCACCACTCGCCGTGCGCGGCAGCAAGCAGGTACTGAACTACAGCCGCGATCACAGCGTAAGCGATGGCTTGGAATACGTGGCCACCTGGAACGGCGGCATGCTGCTCTCTGCCGACATCAAAGAAGCCATCACAGCCCAAATGAGCGGGCGTGCGGCGCAGTATTTGGATTAAAAAATCAGGGAGGGGTTCACCGCTCGCCCTGCCGCTTAAGACAAAAAATAGCTAAAAGTCTGGCTTCTATAGGGTGCGCAAGTCGCCTTTCTTGCGCACCACCCTCTGCACTCCGACAACGTGTTGTACACCCTAAGAAATGCCAATTCATCTTTATGTAAATCAAGAAAACAGGCTATAAGCTGTAAAATTATTTAACAGGCTATTACCTGTTTTTAACTAACTAATGTGACGCGACAGCAATCCAAATTTTGAACCATAAAATTTCACGAAGAAATACAAAGCCTGAATTAAGTTGGTTTATAAGTTTTAAGTATTTAAAACCATTGAAATCTGAGCTTGTATCACAGCAGGTCGCACGGGGCTTAATTTCCCCTTGAAGCACGCCGAAGCGAGGAATAAGCGGATCGGGGTTTCGGAAAAGGGGTAGCGAGGCAGCGAGCGAGCAGCCTTTTTCGCCGAGCCGATTATCCGCAGTGAGGAGCCTTCGTGCTGGTCGGGGCGGCCTTCTTTGCTTACTTTCTTGGCCGTTCAAGAAAGTGAGTCCCCGCGGGGATGCCGCACCTAAATCAATGTGCCGAAGGCACTAAATAAAAGGACTGCGGTGTAATATCAGCTCATTAACTATTAACTAAGCATTTCTGATGAATATTGGCTTTTAGCCGAAGATGCACCCCGCCAATCTGATTCCAATAACACACGAATAATCAGCGCGAGTTGATAAGACCAACCCACCTTACACGACCAACCTAACGACTTCCCATAAAAAATCATTAAGCCTTTTACAAGGGATATATGAAAGCAATATTTTTAGCACCAAGAGATAATTTTACTGGCAACCTACTCTGGAATAAAGATCAGTTTAAAAATAGGCTCGCAGATGTTTCTGGATCTTTAACTGCCTTAAGGAAAATTGGATATTATGTAAGCCCGTTTCCAGAAGGAGATGGGGTTTCTTTTTATATAGAGAATAAAGAAATTATAAAATCTAACGATGAAATATTAAACGACTTTAAATCTTGTTTTCACTGGGTTAACATTTCAAAAGGGGAGTCTAAAAACTTAAATTACGAATTAGCCAATCTTGAGCCAGATAGAAAAATAAACTGTATTATAATAATACCTTTGGATAAAATATATATTCAAGAAACATTAGAGCTCCATCCTTACACCTTCTTTTGCCGCAAAGAATTTGATATTGAGCCAGATGAAAGATTAGCGGAGTATGAAAATGAATACTTACAGTTTGAAAGCACACTACAGTACAAAGATTTACTTCGGTTAAATAAAACACTTGATCACAATAACGATGTAATCAATCAATGTTTATCATTAGCAGAATACGCTATGGATCTAGTTCGGTATGTCCACAGCTCATTTCTAAAAAAAGAATACACACCAAACCCAGCGGGACAAATGAGTGATGGTTTTTTTGAGGTTAAAATCATCCCCAAAGAACACACACATATAAAGCCAATTAAGCTTGCAGGAATTTCTCGACCAATATCTGTTAGTAATAACTGGCTTGGCCCTCAGGTTGATCATTTAGATGCGTATGGCATTGAGTATTTAGCTTCAATTTATAGCGGAGAAATTAAAAATGAAATGGCACTCTCTATAAAAGTGGCATTAAGGCTTTGTCGGCAGTCATTTTACACACTTGGTAGTGAGTCTCAATTTCTTAGCTTAGTGTTTGCATTAGATGGTCTAACTAAGCCCAAAGGCAATGGATGGCAGCAGCGTACCTATATTGCTGCACTTTTATGTGGTGGATGTCCAAATGAATTTGAACAAGTCTTGCTTAGATATAATGAGCTATATGAGGTTAGAAACAAGCTTGTTCACAAGGGATTAGATTTTTACCAATTGACTGAAAATCCTGAACAGGCATGCGATGATATGTATAAATTTATAAAAGATGTCATAGGGCTGGTATCTTCAATCCGTTTTATCAATGCAAATAATATGAGAGCCTATGCAAAAAAACTCCTTACAACACAAGACTTTAAAGAAAAATATACGGCAGTAATCAATTCTCAGCCTTTACCTGAAGGTAGCAGCAAGCATAACATGCCATCATGGTAATAACCTTAACAACGCGAGGTAACAGAAGCCATCCTATGCAGCCGCTTCCGAAATGAGCATGCTGCGTATATTACCGACAGATATTTAAACAGAAATTTAAATTCCCATTCTAAAATAAAATAAAAAAACAAAAAGCCCAGCTTAACCAAGCTGAGCTTTTATCAACAAAACAAAAAAACCTAAGCCAACCCCTGCTCCAGATCGGCAATCAAATCATCAATATATTCCAGCCCCACCGAAATACGGATCAGGCCTTCGGTGATACCTGCTGCCTCACGCGCGGCGGGGGTGATTCGGCCGTGGGTAGTGCTGGCGGGGTGGGTGATGGTACTGCGGGTGTCGCCTAGATTGGCGGTGCGACTGATCAGTTGCACGGCATCGACGATTTTCCAAGCTTGCTCGCGGCCACCTTTCACCACAAAAGACACCATGCCGCCACCGGCATTTTGCTGGGTCATGGCCAACGCATGCTGTGGGTGCGAAGGCAGGCCGGGGTAGTAGACTTGCTCTATAGCAGGATGCGCTTCTAGGTAGGTGGCTAGCTTTAAGGCAGTTTCTGAATGGGCGCGCATGCGGATAGGCAGGGTTTCTAGGCCCTTAAGTAAGACCCATGCATTAAAAGCTGACAAGCTTGGCCCTGCGGTGCGTAGGAATAGATACACCGGCTCAACAAGTACCGATGAGCCAACCACCGCCCCGCCCAATACTCGGCCTTGGCCATCGATATATTTAGTGGCCGAATGCACCACCAAATCGGCACCTAGTGCTAATGGCTTTTGCAAGATGGGCGTGCAAAAGCAGTTATCCACCACGAGCAGAGCATCGTGCGCATGGGCGATGTCGGCAATCGTGCGAATGTCGCTAATTTCAGTTAGCGGATTGGATGGGGTTTCTAAGAACAGCAGCTTAGTATTAGGCTGGCAAGCGGCCGCCCATTCGCCGGTATTCGTCGCCGAAACATAGGTCACACTCACGCCAAACTTACTGAGATACACATTGAGCAGCTGAATGGTGGAGCCAAACAGGCTAGCCGAGGCCACTACATGATCGCCAGATTTTAAGTGCGCCATAAACAGCGACAAAATCGCGCTCATGCCTGATGCCGTAGCCACGGCGCGCTCTGCGCCCTCTAAGGCGGCGAGTCTTTCTTCAAAAGCGCTGACGGTGGGATTAGTGAAGCGGGAATAGATAAAGCCAGGAATTTGGCCGGTAAATTTAAGCGAGGCTTCTTCTGCACTGCCGACCACAAAGCTGGAAGTAAGGTACATGGCGTCTGAGTGTTCACCAAACTGGCTGCGTGTTGTGCCAGCGCGAACGGCCAGCGTATCTGGGTGCAGGAATTCATCTTCAAACATGGCTTTTATACTCGGTCACGGTCTAAGGAAGGGTAATGCTTTAACAGGCTATCACGTCCGCTTTGGGTGCTTATTATAACGTAAGCATTCCGCCACGCCGCCCTTTTCCCCGCAGATGACTGCCTTTTTCCATAATGAGTAGTTATGCTATAGCACGTCAGCAAACCGCTCTTGAATGACACGCCGCTCCTGTTCGGCATGGCGTAATGCATTCACGCAGGCGGCATCTAATCGCCCCAGCTCAACTTCACGCTGCAGCTCTGCCCAAACAGCCTCTTCCGCCCATGCCAACTTGTAGGTGCGCTGGTTGGTTAGCGCATCAAACACATCGGCCACGGCCACTATACGAGCTTCTAAGGGAATATCCGCCATCAGCAGGCCACGCGGATAGCCAGAACCATCGCCCCGCTCATGATGCCCCGCCACCATATTTCGCATAACGCGTGCCGACATGTTTTCTGCCATCCCCAGCTCAATAATGATCTGATTAATGAGGCTTTCACCCATTTCTACATGCCTGCGCATAGTCAACCATTCTTCATCATCTAATTTGCTGGGCTTAAATAAAATTCGATCAGGCACGCCTACTTTGCCAATATCGTGTAATGGCGCAAACAAGTACACATACTCAACAAATTCATCAGGCAGGGCATATATTTGCGCTAATTCTTTAGCAATAATGCGGGAATAGCAGGCCATACGTTCCAAATGGTTGCCTGTTTCTAAATCTCTGACTTTAGCCAAATCACTCGCAATATGCACCGTCCCAATCAAACTCCGTACTGCCGTCAATTGTAATAAATAAAGCTGCGCTATTAATCCTGTAAACATATCTAAAAAACGCGCAGATTCCTCCGTAAAGAAATGGGGAGATTTGGAATCAAAAAAAACAAAACCTGCGAGGGTGTCACGTTGATAAATCGGCACCGTATAGCTAGATAAATAACCTTTATCCTTTAACCAATCTCCGTGCCTCGAAAGCGTAGGAAAGTTACCTTCTATATCTTGCACCACCCTAGATTGATGCCGTTTTGCGAGTAACTGTAAGGAAGGCACGTTTTCCAACTTGGCTTCGTAAGCAATCAAAGCCATGCCATCGTGATTACTACTCACAAAAGTTTTGAGCGTATCACTGGCTGCATCGTAAACAGCCATTGCCACTCGATCGACACCGGAGTAGCGCGATGCAATCACGTTATGAATCATCTCTATGCTTTCAGCCATGCTTTTAGCGGGCTGACCCAGCTCTAAAAATTGAGACCCCGTGTTTTGCATACTATTCCTGCTGGTTATTTAACGAATCATGCAAGCAAACGCTCAGCAATTTGAATCACTTAATTAAATAATAGATTCAATCCAGAGCAGCAACAAGACAGAGCGTAACCATACAGCAGTTAGCAAAAGGACATTTCACGTCAATATTTAACTAGATATTGTAAGCACATCTATTCTTAAACTAAAAAAAACGCCAACCCTAGGGCTGGCGTTTTAAATATGGCGTTGCTTAAAGCAGATTCTGCTCACCCACACCAATATTCATATCTAATAAACGGCTTTCTGCAACGTCCCCCGCTTTAGCGGATAAAGGCGAAAGACGCTTGGCTTCTAATTCATCCAAATATTTTGGCGTAATATCGCCGGTAATATATTTGCCATCAAAACAGGATGTTTCAAATGAGGTGATTTTGCCAGCGCTGGCCTTACTACACGCATCAATTAAAGCATCTAATTCTTGGTAGATAATCGCATCTACGCCAATTTCATCGGCAATTTGCTGATCAGTACGGCCCGTAGCAATCAGCTCTGCACGCGTAGGCATATCAATACCATAAACGTGCGGATACATCACTGGCGGCGCTGCGGAGGCTAAATACACTTTAGTCGCCCCGCAATCCCTCACCATTTGTACGATTTGGCGGCTGGTTGTGCCACGCACAATTGAATCATCCACCAGCAATACATTTTTGCCTCGGAATTCAACGGCAATTGGATTGAGCTTTTGGCGCACTGATTTTTTACGGCTGGCTTGACCTGGCATAATAAAAGTGCGGCCAATATAGCGGTTTTTCATAAAGCCTTCGCGATATGGCAAACCTAATTTATTAGCCAATTGCAAGGCTGAATCACGGCTGGTATCTGGAATAGGAATCACCACGTCGATATCGAGCTTGGGAATCACAGCTGCGACTTTATCAGCCAGATTTTCACCCATGTTTAATCGCGCTTCGTGCACTGAAATACCATCAATTACCGTATCAGGGCGGGCGAAATAAACATGTTCAAAGATACAAGGCACAAGCACAGGATTGGCATGGCATTGCTTGCTATGGAATTCGCCTTCAAAAGTCACATATACCGCTTCACCTGGCGCAATATCGCGCTCAAATTTAAAGCCCAATACATCATGCGCCACGGATTCTGAGGCAACGATATATTCAAGGCCCTCTGGTGTTTCGTGCGTACCTAAGCACAGCGGGCGAATACCATAAGGATCACGGAATGCCACCAAGCCAAAGCCAGCAATCATTGCCACGACGGCATAAGCGCCTTTGACCCGCTCGTGCACAGCGGAGATCGCCTCAAATACAGTGTCCGCATCCAGATGCGGCCCTGTAACGCGGCGTGAAAGCTCATGCGCAAACACATTGAGCAGCGCTTCAGAATCAGAGTTGGTATTGATATGGCGCAGATCAGTGCGGTACATATCTTCTTTCAACTGTTTATCGTTGGTCAGGTTGCCGTTATGTGCCAGCACAATTCCAAACGGGCTGTTGACATAAAAAGGCTGCGACTCAGCAAGGCTAGAGGCAGAGCCTGCCGTTGGATAGCGCACATGGCCAATCCCAGCATTCCCCATCAAAGAGCGCATATTGCGAGTGCGGAACACATCACTCACTAAGCCTTGCCCTTTGTGCATATGGAGCGTGAGCCCCTCAGCAGTAACGATCCCTGCAGCATCTTGACCACGATGCTGCAAAACCAGCAAACCATCGTATAACAACTGATTAACGGGTGTCTTGGCGACGATACCTACAATGCCACACATCGGAGTGTCCCTTTGGGTTCTTTAATCTAACAAATGCACGCGTAGCAGCCAAAATGGCCATCACGGCAGTATCTTTAAATAAGGGCGGTGGTAAGCACCAACCCAAAATCAATCGTAATGAATGCGCGCGGCCAGCGCTTCTGGCAGCCAAGCCTTGGCCATCACGGCGGCTTCTTCAAATAAGGGGCTAAACATGGCATTTCGCCAAATCATTTGCTTAGGCAGGCTGGTAAAGCCAGCGGCTAGAACCAGGGTTAAGCACAATAAAAAGCCACGTAATAGACCAAAACCGGCGCCAAAAAAGCGATCCATCGGTTTTAAGCCGGTAGCTTGTAAAAATTGATTGAACGTCACTCGCAACATGGCGCAAGCCACCCAAGTCACAAAGAAGATCAAGATAAAACCCGCCAAATAACGCAGCTCATCATTAGGTAAACTTTGCGGCATCCATACAGCGACTTCGCTGGCGTAATGACTCGCCAGCCAAAATGCCAGCACCCAAGCCGCCAAAGCCAGCACTTCTTGTACCAAGCCCCGCATCACTGACAGCAGCATGGATAAGCCCATAATGCCTAATACTGTGTAATCAAAGCCTGTCATCGTTCTACCTATTTGCTAGATAGGTGCCCGCGTAAGCCAAGCACTCCCATTTTTTTAAGATAGCTTTGCGCTTTCGCCTCGTCTTTGACTGGCCCGACTCTAACCCGCGTTAAAGCACCTTTTTCTGTTGTTACCTTTTCAGAATAGGCAGGTATGCCTTCAGCTTTAAGCTTACTGACGACTTGTGCGGCTTTATCGCCATCTGCATAAGCGCCAATTTGAATAAAGTAACGTTTATCACTTAGGTTTTTTTCAGCAAGGGCCGCTGACTTACTAGGCGTGGCATCCAGCCCATCTAATATTTTTTGTGGATCAGGCGCGGCCATAGGCGTTGGTTTAGGCGTAGGGACGGGTGTTATCACTACTTTTTTTTGATGATTTACCAACTTACCAGGCAAAACAGACTGAGTGCTACTAGACACCCGATACTGTGGAGCCGGTGTTGGCGTTAATTCTTGAGGCGGGGGGGGCAGCTCAGGCTGCGGCGTTAAAATAACGGGCACCTCTGCAGTGTCCACCGAAGCCACTCTAGGCGCAGCCGTTACCACGGGCTGCAGCAGAGCGGGAGAGCTAGAGATGATTTCTATGCTGTTACTACCAGCGATATTGCTTGGCGGGGTGCTATCAAGTGCAGTCCACAGCACAATCAGGGCAAAAACCACTAAGGTGATCGCCCCCACTAAGCGGCGACGGGCACGTTTTTTAAGCTGTAGCAAATCTTCACTGGTGTTTCGGTTAAGCATATTCAACGCTCACGCGTCGCCATAACTTCAGCAACTGTGTAAAAGGATCCAAAGGCGAGAATTCTATCACTTTCTGTAGCAAGCTTACAGGCTGCCGTGAAAGCAAGTTCGACATTCTCATAAATATTTATCTGCGCACGAGGAGTAAGGCTACTGACAATATGTGCCAATTGCTCAGGACTCGCTGCACGCGGCAATTGTGGTGCCGCTAAATGCCATACATCGATACGATCTGCCAACAAGGCCACTACACCTGCAATATCCTTATCGGCCATCATGCCCATCACCGCATGCGTGACTGGATAAAAACCCATACTATCTAAATTAGCCCGTAAGACTTTAGCCGCGTGCGGATTATGCCCTACATCGAGCACCACCGCAGGCCGCCCAGGTAATACTTGGAAACGAGCGGCCAACTCAACTTCAAGCAATCCGCGCTTTATATCACCAATACCAATAGGCAGTACATCTTTTACCGCATCAAGCAGAGCCAGCACAACCGCAGCATTACCTAATTGATATTGCCCACGCAGTGCGGGGAATGGTAGCGCATGGCGGCGCACACCGTTTTTATTCCACCACGTCCATTGCTGCCCTTCTGCTTGCTTTTCAAAACCAAAATCTTGCCCGATAAGCTGCAAATCTGCGCCAATACGCCGCGCTTCATTCATCAAACTGAGTGGCGGCTCGGGGTCGGCACAAATTGCAATTTTATTGGCTCGATAAATACCTGCTTTTTCAAAGCCAATCGCCTCGCGCGTGTCGCCCAAGTAGGATTGATGGTCTAAGCCAACATTCACAACCGCCGAAGCAAGGGGATCAAAAACATTGACCGCATCTAAGCGCCCGCCCAAGCCCACTTCTAATACCGCCACGTCCACGCCTGCAGCCATAAACTGCTGCATTGCGGCGAGGGTGCCAAATTCAAAGTAGGTCAGAGATATTTCACCGCGCGCCGCTTCAATCGCTTGAAAGCTGGCCACAATATCGGCGTCACTTGCAGGCTGCAAATTAATAGTAACCCGCTCGTGGTAATGCAATAAATGCGGCGAGGTATAGGTGCCTACTTTGTATCCAGCGGCATGTAAAACGCTGGATAACATTGTGCACACCGAGCCTTTACCGTTGGTTCCCCCCACCAATAACACGGGAAAATCAGGCTTTAAGCCCATCGCATCACGCACGTTAGCAACGCGCGTTAGCCCCATGTCAATCGCACTGGGGTGAAGCTGTTCTAAATAGGAAAGCCACGCATTAAGGGAGGGAGAATCAAACGGAGTAGGCATCAGTTCAGTGCAGGCTGTTTAGAAAGGAGGGTCATTAATTGAGCTAACTTCTGACGCATTTCACGGCGGTCAACCACCATGTCTAAAGCGCCTTTTTCCAGCAAGAATTCTGCGCGCTGAAAGCCCTCTGGCAGGGTTTCACGAACCGTTTGCTCGATCACACGCTGGCCAGCAAAACCAATTAAAGCGCCTGGCTCTGCCATTACAACGTCACCTAAAAAGGCAAAGGAGGCAGAAACACCCCCCATTGTTGGGTCGGTTAGAATAGAAATAAAAGGCAGTTTTTTATCGGCCAGCTTGGTTAAAATTGCGCTGGTTTTGGTCATCTGCATCAGCGAATTAAGACCTTCTTGCATCCGTGCGCCACCTGAAGCCGACACACAAATAAAAGGGATATTGTTTTCGATAGCCACCCGCACGCCACGAACAAAGCGCTCGCCAACCACCGAACCCATCGAACCACCAATAAACTTAAACTCAAATGCAGCCATCACAACCGGCACATTTAAAATAGCGCCCTGCATTACAACCAGCGCATCGTCTTCGCCCGTTGCTTCTTGTGCCGCACTCAGCCTATCGCTATATTTTTTGCTATCTTTAAATTTCAGCACGTCCAGCGGCTTGACTTCAGCTCCAATTTCAAACCGGCCTTCTTGATCGAGCAAGATATCCAAACGGCGGCGTGCGGCTACCGCATTGTGGTAATCACACTTTGGGCATACTTCTAAGTTGTTTTCTAAATCAGTACGGTATAAAACCGCGCTGCAAGCAGGGCATTTATGCCATAAGCCCTCAGGCACACCTGACTTGGTCACCGTAGTGCGAATCTTAATCTTCGGCGGAAGCAGTTTTTGCAGCCAGCTCATTGTTATTTCTCCATCCTTGCAACTCATAATGGCACGGCATGCCGTGCCCCTACTTAGCGGGCAGTATCCATCGCGGCACGAATGCCGGTAAGAAAATCAGTTAATCGATCAGCTAAGCCATCTTCCCCAGCCTCAGCTTCTTTTACCAAACGCGAGCCAATGACAACCGCATCGGCCACGCTAGCCACCGCTTTTGCGGTAGCTGCATCACTAATCCCAAAACCAACCCCAATTGGGATGGTGAGATACTGTTTTAGTACGTTTAATTTCTCTGTGACATCTGCAATGTCCAAGTTGGCGGAGCCGGTTACTCCCTTCAGCGAAACATAGTACACATAGCCTGCGGCCATCTCTGCCACGATTTTAATACGTGCAATTTGTGTCGTCGGCGCCAGTAAGAAAATCGGATCAATCCCGTGTTGCTTAAGGATTGCTACGCGCTCTTTGGCTTCTTCTGGCGGCAAATCAACGGTTAATACTCCGTCTACACCCGCCAATACCGCAGCCTTAGAAAACGCTTCGTAGCCCATCGCTTCCATAGGATTAGCGTAACCCATGAGCACCACGGGGGTGTCCGTATTGCTTTGGCGAAATTCGGCCACCATCGCCAAGACTTGGCGTAAAGACACGCCATGCAACAGCGCGCGCTCTGAAGCACGCTGAATCACTGGCCCATCGGCCATAGGATCAGAAAACGGCACACCCAGCTCAAGAATATCTGCACCACCGGCTACTAAGGCATGCATCACATCCACCGTGATACGAGGATGCGGATCACCCGCAGTCACAAATGGGATCAAGGCTTGACGATTCTGACCTTGCAAACGCGCGAATGTAGCTTGAATTCGGGACATATATCAGCATTCCACAAAGAAGTATTAAAATCTAAAACGTCTGTAGCCATAAAAAACACCGAGCACATAAAGAACACCAAGAAAACCAAAACCAACAATCAGCCTATTTCCCTAAGGTATTCTCTGCGCCCCTTTTCTGACTACAGATTTTTGTATTTTTTCAATGCACGATTAAAGCTCGATTCCCGTTAAGCGCGCCAAAGTCGGTATATCTTTATCTCCTCGGCCCGACAAATTCACCAGAATCACTTGGTCTTTAGACATTGTTTTTGCCATTTTTGCCGCGTGTGCCAATGCATGACTGGACTCAAGGGCCGGAATGATACCCTCAAAATGACAAAGATCGTGAAAAGCTGCAATCGCTTCATCATCATTGATCGCCACATACTCTGCGCGACCGATGTCTTTGAGGTAGCTATGCTCTGGCCCAACGCCTGGATAATCAAGACCCGCAGACACCGAATGGGTATCGCTAATCTGCCCGTTTTCGTCTTGCATCAAGAAGGTACGATTACCGTGTAATACACCTACCTTGGCATTGGTTGTAAGTGGTGCAGCATGACGGCCGGTTTCAATACCATCTCCACCAGCCTCTACGCCAATCAAGCGTACAGATAGATCATCGACATAAGGATAGAAAATCCCAATTGCATTCGAGCCACCACCCACACATGCCAAAACGGCATCGGGCTGGCGACCAATCATCTCAGGCATTTGCACCTTGCATTCATCGCCAATCACGCGTTGGAAATCACGCACCAACTGCGGATAAGGATGAGGGCCAGCGCAAGTACCAATGATGTAATAGGTTGAATCGACATTGGTCACCCAATCACGCATCGCTTCATTCATGGCGTCTTTAAGCGTTTTGGTGCCAGACTCTACAGCAACGACTTTAGCGCCCAAGAGCTTCATACGATAAACATTGGGTGCTTGACGTTTTACGTCTTCAGCGCCCATATACACGATGCATTCCAAGCCATAACGCGCCGCAACCGTAGCAGACGCCACGCCATGCTGGCCCGCGCCCGTTTCGGCAATCACCCGTTTCTTGCCCATGCGGCGAGCAAGCAGCGCTTGGCCTATGGTGTTGTTTACTTTGTGCGCGCCGGTATGGTTTAAGTCTTCGCGTTTCAGATAAATTTGCGCGCCGCCGAGTATTTCAGACCAACGCTTGGCGTGGTAAATCGGGCTAGGGCGGCCAACGTAGTGCTTGAGCTCGCTATGGTATTCAGCAACAAACTCAGGATCTTGCAGGGCTTTTTCGTACTCGATACATAGCTCATCAAGCGCGGGAATCAAAGTTTCGGCAACAAAAATGCCACCAAACTGGCCAAAATGGCCGTGGGAATCGGGCTGCTGATAGGATTGCTGGCCGTGTGCTGTCTCAGTCATGCGCATTTCTCTCTGCTTGATTAATAAACGCAGCAATTTTTGCTACATCTTTTACACCCTTGCTACTTTCTACACCGCTCGATACATCCACGGCCCAAGGTTTGACCTTGCAAATCGCTTCAAAAACATTTTCTGAATGTAAGCCGCCTGACAAAATCAAGGGCAAAGGTAGGTTTTCTGGGATCAAATCCCAATCAAAAGCCTCACCTGTTCCACCTGGCACCCCATCCACAAAGGCATCCACTAAAATTCCTTTGCAGAGTGGCCCTACAAAACGCTGTGCATATTCTAACAAATTTAGATCGGGTCTTACCCTTAGTGCCTTTAAATAAGGGCGACCAAACTGCCGGCAGTATTCAGGCGTCTCATCGCCGTGAAACTGCAATAGATCTAAAGGCACCTTTTCCAGCACGTCATGCACAAAGCACACATCGGCATCTACAAACAGGCCTACGCTACTCACAAAAGCGGGCAAGACAGTCACAATCTGCATTGCTGCATTGATTTCCACATGCCTAGGGCTAGGCGGGTAAAACACGAGCCCAATGGCATCAGCACCCAGCTCTGCCGTGCGCAGCGCCATGTCTGCATCCCGCAAACCGCAAACTTTAATACGTGGCTTCATTGAAAGCACCTTAAATCAAACCATGCCGTGGCTCTGGCTCACTCGCCAGCGCATATTCAGGGGGGTAGCTTACACCAGCTAAGTAGAGTCCGTCTGGCATAAAGGTTGGGGGTGCGGCCGCTCTATCTTTTGCAAGAATTAATTCAGCCATCCACTCGGGCTTATCGTTGCCCTTGCCGATATGCAACAAGGCGCCAAGGATATTTCTTACCATATGGTGCAAGAAAGCATCGGCAGAGAAATCACAAATAATAAGATTGCCTTCTTTTTGGATGCTCGCCCGCGTCATGGTTTTAATTGGAGATTTAGCTTGGCACTCTGCAGCCCTAAAACTTGTGAAATCATGCTGCCCAAGCAAATACGCCATCCCAGCCTGCATCGCTTCAAAATCTAAATCATTAAAAGCCCAGCCCATCCGACCAGACCAGAGCGCGGGGCGCACCGGATGATTGAGCAATAAATAGCGATAATGCCGAGCAAACGCCGAGAACCGCGCATGGAAGTCATCCGAAACAGGCTTAGCCCATAGCACAGCAACCGAATCAGGCAAAAAACTATTCACTCCCCTCACCCATGCGGTGAGCGGCCGATTAGCCTGCGTTTCAAAGTGAACAATTTGCTTAGCGCCATGTACGCCAGTATCCGTACGGCCTGCGGCATGCACGCGGATGGGCTCACTCGCCATTTGACTAAGCGCAAGTTCTAAAGCAGCTTGCGCGGTTGGTAAATCTTTTTGGACTTGCCAGCCATAAAAGGCACGACCATCGTATTCTACTGCGAGCGCGTATTTCATTAACATCGTCATCTAAAAAGAGGTCATCTACAAAAAGGCACCTAATGAAGCATCAACACAGTGCTCAATACTGCCACGCACAAGACACCCAGCAGCAGCAAATCAAAAAAAGACAGCGACTCTAACAGAATCGAGACTTCCTGCAACTCGCAAGGCTGCTCTGCAATCGCCAATCGTTGTACAAATGTACCCCATGCTAGTGGATCTGCCTGTGATAAGAAATCGGCGGAGAAACGCATCGTTAAGCTAAGACGCAAAGCCCAGCGCTGCCGATTCAGCCCCAGATACGTGAGTGGGCGCAGTAAAACATACAGCCCAGAAAAAACCTGACCCGAGCTTAAGCGCCATAGCAGCATTTGCAAAGCGGCTAACACGCCGATTAAACGCACGGCTTGTAGCCCACCAAAAGCCAAACCTTCTATCGTGGGAGAGTAGCGGCTTGGCCAAAGATACTGCCCCGGCGTGGCCCAGCCATACACCAGCGCAATCGCAAACAATAAATAACGGCAGCGTTTTAAGGTTAAGCGGCAGCGCTTGGCACAATAACTTAGGGCAAGCAAAATACATAGCGCAGAAAAGACAATGAGTGGGGTACCCTGCAATAACTGCAAGATACACGCCACCCAAAGCCAAACTACAATTTGATTTGCAGAATGTACTCTAATCAAAGATTACCTAACAAAGCTTGCGCCTGCTTCTTTTGATCAGGGTTTCCTTCACCAATGGCCTCTTGCAAGATTTCTCTTGCGCCTTCGACATCCCCCATATCCACATACGCTCTTGCCAAATCAATTTTAGTTTGCACAGGATCATCACCTACAAAATCTAAACTTGATTCTGTGGGCGAAAACGCAGAATCCGACTCAAAGTTAAGCCCTAAATCCCCCAAATCAATGGACTCTTCCACTGGCAAGCTGGATGCAGTGATTTCAAGAGGCGTATCAAGAGAGAAATCAAAATCCAAACCTAAACCATCATCCGCGCTAACCGCTTCCAAGATCTCTTCAGCCCCCTCGTTAGGCGGTACGGGTTGATTTAACAAACCATCTAAGGAGGCTAACTCACCCAAGGTGGGCGACGCATTCAAATCTAAATCAGGCAAAGCAGCCGTGATATCAGTAGCAGCTTCTGGCATGGCATCCAGATCAAAATTTAAATCAAATGCATCATCTGCAATAGGCTCTGGGGAAGCTACAGTTTCAGCCGGTGCTTTTGCTACTGATGAAGCAAAATCAACGGGTAAGTTCAAATCCAGCATTTCATTGTCGCTAGGCGCGTCGACAGGTTTTGCCGCCTCTCCTGCCACCAAGAGATCATCCAGGCCAAAATCAAGGCTGGCTAAATCATCAAGGGCGGGCTTTTTATCCGCTGACGCCGCCACATTATGCGACTTCCCAGCGAGAGGCAAATCAAAATCAGCAATGCTCTTTGAAGCTGACTTTACAGCCGGATCAGCACGCGGTGGCGCCATATCAAGCGTATTTGAATCAAAATCAAGCGACAAATCTAGATCAGTGAGGCTAGCTTGATGATCAACGTTTGGTGCAGCAGCCTCTACACTCATCATTTCATCAAAATCACTGACGCTACTTGCTGGCAAGGATCCTGGTAGCTCATCAAGCGGCAAGTCAAATTCATCAGCGGGCATAGACATATTGTCAAACACGCTAGCGGCCGTAGTTGAGGCAAAGGCCGTATTTACGGGGGCTTGGGTGTAGAGTGGATTTTCCGGGTCAATTTCACGACCTTGATACGCCGCCTGCTCCCAATGCGCGCCTTTACCTGAAGTCATGGTAAAGAGATCTGCCGCCAATTCTTCAAAAGACGTTTTATCTTTCTTGGCTGCCAATATTTCCAGCAGTTTCAGGCGAATTTCGTGGCGGTTTGGATCTTTAACCAAGGCATCACGTAGGATTTCCTCAGCCTGCTCGTTCCGATCGTAAGCCATATACACTTCAGCTTCAGCAATCGGATCAACCTCATCCGTATCAATGGTGCCTAGGCCTTGGCGGCTAAAATCGGTAAGGAAGGAATTTTCTGTTGGCTGGGTACTAATCACCGCGCCACCAGTATTGCCAAGCAGTGTATTAGATTTTAAATCCCCACCTGTTAATACGCTATCCGCAAACGCGCTACCTTGCCTACGTCGCCGCGTCCAAGCAAAGCCAGCACCACCCAATAGAACCGCAGCTAAGCCACCACCTAACGGCAATAAATTATCCATCAGCGCATCTACGATGCTAGGTTCAGCAACAGGCACTGGAGCAGGTAAAGGACGGCGTACTTTCTTTACGGTGCTAACACTCGATGCAACACTGGCCGTATCCGGCATCCGCGCGGGAATATCGCTAGCCACCAACGGCTCCGTTGTGGCAACAGGTGTTGGCAGCGACATAGCGGCAGGCTCTGGACTCGCTTCAGAAACAACGGTAGGGTTTGGCTTGCTAGCGCTTTGCAACGCTGCCCCTGCTCGGCTTTTTAACGCCAGCAGCTTTTCCATGTCTTGGATGTTTTTTTCCAGCTCGGCCACGCGTTGGTTTGACTCATCCAACCCTTTTTGTCTTGCCGTTACTTCTTCTTCCAAGGCTCGGATACGGCCTTGCGATGTAGCATCGCCCTTCGCCTTGCCAGGCGTTTCACCTTTAGATAACTTCAAAACATCTTGATTTGCCTTACCAGGCAAGGCTTTTTCTTCAACTTTAGGCGTGATTTTCCCCGCATTGACCGGCTCATTACCGGCTACCGCTTTACGCTTTTGCACCGCTTCAGCAACTTTATTGCGATAAGCCTGCCAATCTTTCGATTGCAAGCGTACTTCTAGGGCGGCTTCTTTAGCCGAAGTCGCTTGCAACGCTTCTTTGCCCGGCACGTTTAAAATACGCCCACGACGTAAGCGATTCATATTGCCATCAAAAGCGTCTAGATTTTGGCGATACAGCCCCACCAACATTTGCTCTAGCGAAACGCCTTCTGCCCGCGTTTGGCGTGCCACCGCAGACAGTGTATCCCCAGCTTTCACTTTATATTGATCAGCTAATTTCTCATCTGTCGCCGCAGCATCTGGAGACTTAGCTTCTGATTTTCTAGGGGCGGACTTAATAGCCCCTGTGCGGCGCGTGCCCGGCAGGACGGATGGCGAAAATGATTCTCTGGATGCGTTTCCCGCTGTAGCGGATGACGCATAACCCAGCGGATCAATCAAAGCGGTGTACTCACGCTGGATTTTTCCGTTCGTCCATCTTAGATCAATCACTAAATCTAAAAATGGTTCAGAAATAGATTGAGTTGAGGACACCAATACAAACTGCTGCCCATTAGCCCGTTTATCAATCACAAGCCGCAAACCCATCGTAGACGAGGGATATGGGACTTGCGCTTGCGCAAAAGCCTCCGGCGCTGCCAGACGAGCAACTAAGCCCTCTGCCTCCCCCGGTTGCACGGAAACTAAATCAATTTCAGCTCGAAAAGGCTGACCAAGCCCAGACAATACATTTAGCCTACCTAATCCAACAGCACCCGCAGACAAGGGTACAGCTAACATAAGAGCAAGGACACAAGCCTTGAGTTTCGGTTTGATCGGCACAATTCCCCCAACACTTCACTTTGTTTTTTAACCAAGGATTAAACCTCGGCGCTTATTGCTTTCTTGGTGAACATAACATTTGCGCCAAGCGTGGCGCAAGCAGCTCACTTAATTTATATACAGCATACGTGTTAAAACTTGATTTTCAAATAAGGCAAAATAATACGTATAGTGCTGTTTTCTACAACTAGAAATAAGAAATCAGCGTCCTAGCAATCTAAAAACAGTGCAGTCAAAACGATATCGCTCTCTTTTTGCATATATGCTAAGCACTTAAACCCTATAGCAAATATTAAGCATTAATCCAATCGATATCTACAAAAATCAAACTGGCAATCACACCCCAAGCGGGCTCAAAGCCTAGTAAAAACCTTGAGCAGCATGCTGCAATCGATTCATCTTTCATAGAATAAATCCAAGTTCACCAAACACATACAGCGCATTTGGTAAATGGACACGGGGCGAAGCTTACACCTAAACAGGCAAATCAATCCAACTAATCAACGTAAAATAAAAGGGCATAAAATACAACGAAAAACCGGTTTTACTCCATCGCTAGCAATCGCTTTTACTCAAAGCGGCAGAATAAAAAAGCGCCAAACCATCCGTACCGGGCAAATAAGTCGTCATTGCTTATACTAGACAGCAGCAAAAACATTCCACCCACAGTCATTTTGAAATGACAAATGAAAATGAGTTAGAGCGGAGTTTATTTAGATTACTAAGCTTGGCATCAAAATGATGCGGCCATTTTCTTTCTGAAATAGGGGCACTTTTTCTAAAGCTGTCCGCGCAAACTTGCTAAGTACTATTACCTAGCAAGTTGCATATCAATAAAAGCTCCCCCAATCACCCCCCAAATAAATCATAAACAAGCCACAACACGACTCAAAGCTTTTACTGAAAACAATAATCTACATCAGGTTTTTTGCCGGAAATAAGTTCCGCAATAGCCAACGCTGAACCACAGCACTCTGTCCAACCTAAAGTGCCATGCCCAGTATTTAGCCAAAGGCTTGGGTACTGGGTGCGGCCAATGTAGGGTAAGTTACCTGGCGTTGCTGGCCGCAGCCCAGTCCAAAATTCAGCCGCATCATAATCTGCACCGTTAGGGAAAATATCTTTCACCCGATCAATAATCGCCTTACAACGTACTGCGTTCAAATCTAAGTTATAGCCATCAAACTCCGCCGTACCCGCCACCCGCAGATAATCACCAAGGCGCGAGAACACCAATTTATGACCATCATCGGTCAGGCTTACCGTAGGGGCGCAATGCTCCGCCCGAACAGGAATCGTGGCGGAATACCCCTTTGCAGGGTAAATATCTAAATGAATGCCCAATGGGCGAAGATGCAGCGGGCTATAGCTACCTAAGCTCACGACAAACGCATCTGCAGTGAGGGTTTCCAAACCCTGATCACCCTGCACCCGCACCGCTTGCACATCGCCCCCAGCGCAATCAAAGCCCGCTATTTCGCAGTCGTAGCGAAACTTCACCCCCGCCTGCTCACAGCGCAGCGCTAACTCACTGGTAAAGACCCGTGCATCCCCAGACTCATCGCTGGGGGTATACGTACCACCAACAATTGGCCGCATAGAGCGCTGCAAAGCAGGCTCAATCAACAAGCATTCTGCAGCTGATTTCACTTGTCGATCTAAACCTAACTCCCCCATTAATTTTGCTGCTGGAATAGCCGCCTCAAATTCTGACAACTCCGTGTAATAATGCAATATGCCTTCTGTACGCTGGTGATATTCAATCCTTGTGCTAGCACGTAACGCTTGCAAGGTATCCCGACTATATAGACCTAACCGCACTAGGTTTTGCAGGTTATAACGCGCACGTTCTTTGGTGCACTGTTGTAAAAAGCGCAAGCCCCAGCGCCACTGATGCCAATCCAACTTAAAACGAAACAATAGCGGTGCGTCTTCCTCCCCTAGCCATTGCAATGCTTTCCAAGGTGCCTGGGGATTAGCCCAAGGCTCGGCGTGGCACACTGAAATTTGCCCTCCATTGGCGTAACTGGTTTCCCTTGCCGCCTCTGGTGCTCGCTCTATTACCGTAACCTCATGCCCCGCTTGATTTAAGAACCACGCGGAGGTAATTCCAATCACGCCAGCACCTAATACAATGACTTTCATTTTTACCCCCATCATCAAATAGCTATTGAAATTTTTTTGCCGTGTTGATTCCCAAACCAAACCGGAAATATCAATAACAACTCAATCAATCTACTTACTTACCCCACGATCAATTTATTTTTTTTCTTTATGCCCCCCCACAGGGCGATTCATAATACGGCATTCAGAATCATGAAAAACACATAGGTTTAACTAGAAAGACAAGACTTGATCTAAACTAACAACCTCAGACACCCTAACTCTAAAGCCAAGCCCCACCACGCCATGAATCTGTCGCTTCGAACTTCTATTATTTTTGCCACACTTTTAGGTTTACTCCTCCCTTCAGGCGTAAATGGCTATATCAGCTTGACCCGTCAACTCGATAATGCCCAGCGACAAATCAATAATGATCACCAGCGGATTGCAGACATCCTCGTGCTAGGAATGCAAGAGCCGCTTTGGAATTTATCGCCGGACGCAGGCAAGCCACTCCTGGACTCGGTAGTCAGCGACGAGCGTATTGTGCGGATTACGGTCAATGATTCAACACTTGGTTTATTTTTAGAAGCCAATAAACCAGAGCGCCGCCGTGGGCATTTGCACTCACTCACCCGAGTCGTGAGTAAGCAAGGTAGCAATATCGGCACCATCACCATTGAATTAGACGACGGCAGTGCCACTACACGTATTAGTAGTGAGCAACGCCTCTACCTTGCTGCCGTGCTTTTGCAAATTGTTTTGAGCTTAGGGCTGATTCTTTTGCTGCTTGAATCGCGCATTATCCGTCCATTAGCCGAGCTATCTAGGCAAGCGATTAAACTGGCTCGCCGCGAGCTAGATGAAGCCTTTACTTGGCATCGTAGTGACGAGATTGGTACGCTTGGGCAAAACTTAGACACAACACGCCGTTCTTTATCCGAGCTGATCTTGACGCTTGAGCAGAAAAACCTGCAACTCGAAACCGATTTACTCGGCCGCAGGCAAATTGAACTTGCCCTGCGCACCAGTCAAGATCGCTACCGGCGCTTAGTAGAATCCACCCGCATCATTCCTTGGGATGCCAACCCAGATGAATGGCGTTTTACTTATGTTGGGCCACAGGCTGAAGCACTACTCGGCTACCCACTTGCGCAGTGGTATCACGAGGGTTTTCTTTCCAGCTATCTACACCCAGATGACAGGCACCACGCGTATCGCCTATTTAGCGAGACCAGCAAGGAAGGTGTTTCTGAGTTTGAGTGCCGCTTTCAAAGCAGCGGAAGCAAGGAAATCTGGGTACTGCTTACTGCATCCAACCAATGCGATGCCAATAACAAGCGCACCTTACAAGGCTTTATTATTGATATCAGCGCACGCAAGCAAGCCGAGCTAGATATGGAGCACTACCGCAACCACCTAGAAGAAGTCGTCGAAGCTCGTACCCGCGCGCTAGCCTCGGCCAATCACGAGCTAGAAGCATTCTCCTACTCGGTATCGCATGATTTACGCATTCCATTACGCACCATTGAAGGTTTTAGCCAAGTATTGCTTGAAGACTATATTGGCTTACTAGATGTGAACGCGCGTAATTATTTGGCGCGTATCCGCAGCACAACACAGAATATGGCCAGCTTGATAGACGATCTACTCAACCTATCCAAGCTCACCCGCATCGAAGTGCGCAGTCAAGCGATCGACATTAGCGCCTTAAGCGCAGAAATCATCGATGAATTTCGTAGCCTTCAACCACAGCGCCAAGTTGAAGTACATATTGAAGAACATCTACAAGCCCATGCCGATCCCAAACTCATCTTGATCGCCCTGCGGCATCTGCTCGACAATGCATGGAAATTTACCGAACAAACAGAACACGCCAAGATCAGCATTGGCGCGACCCAAGTCAACGGACAAACCGTTTTTTATATTCAAGACAATGGCTACGGCTTTGATATGGCCCATGCCAATAAAATATTTTCACCGTTTCAACGCCTACACTCGCAAAGCGAGCTCACCGGCAATGGCATTGGACTTGCCATTGTACAACGCATTATTCATCGCCATGATGGCCGCATTTGGGCCAAATCACAGAGAGGCAACAACACCTTCTTTTACTTCACGCTGCCAAATAAAGCACAGCTCAATAATCATCTACTCAACTAATTGTGAGTAAACCCCTTTTCATTTAGAGAACGATTGTTCTATAATCAAGTCACTTTCACATAGCGCTCGGGACACATACATGGACGACAACAAGAGCAAGGCACTCGCCGCGGCACTCGCGCAAATCGAACGTCAGTTCGGTAAAGGCGCCATCATGAAAATGGGCGAGAACCAAATCCAAAATGATCTACAAGTGGTTTCTACCGGATCATTAGGCTTGGATCTAGGCCTTGGCGTTGGCGGCTTACCACGCGGGCGTGTTGTAGAAATTTTTGGGCCAGAATCATCAGGCAAAACCACACTTTGCTTACACGTCGTAGCTGAAGTGCAAAAGCTCGGCGGTGTGGCTGCTTATATCGATGCTGAAAACGCACTTGATCCTGTTTACGCCAGCAAGCTGGGCGTGAATGTATCTGAAATGCTGATTTCCCAGCCAGATACCGGCGAGCAAGGCCTTGAAATTGCCGATATGTTGGTTCGTTCCGGCGGCGTTGATATTATCGTGGTTGACTCCGTAGCCGCCCTCACTCCTAAGGCAGAAATTGAAGGCGAAATGGGTGATGTGCACGTTGGCCTGCAAGCACGTTTAATGAGCCAAGCCCTGCGTAAGCTCACTGGTAATATCAAACGCACCAATACACTGGTTATCTTTATTAACCAGTTACGTATGAAGATCGGGAATATGATGCCAGGGCAAAGCCCTGAAACCACCACCGGTGGTAATGCGCTGAAGTTTTACGCATCAGTGCGCCTTGATATCCGCCGGATTGGCGCGGTCAAGAAAGGCGATGAAATTATCGGCAACCAAACCAAAGTTAAAATCGCCAAAAACAAAGTGGCACCGCCTTTCCGCATCGTGACCTTTGATATTCTTTACGGCGAAGGCATTAGCCATGAAGGCGAAATCATCGAGCACGGTGTTACACATAAAATCGTCGAAAAGTCAGGCGCTTGGTATAGCTACAACGGCAATAAAATTGGCCAAGGAATTGAAAACTCACGTCAATATCTGAAAGACAACCCAGAAATTGCCGCTGAAATCGAGCAAAAAATCCGCGCAAAACTTGGTGCAGGTGGCTTACTACCGATTGATCCTGCTGCGTTATTAGATGATCCAAAAGAAGAATCTGACGAATAAGTATGAGTTCAGTATTACGCAATAAAGCCTTGCAACACCTTGCGCGCCGTGATCATGCGCGCGGGGAGTTGCGGCAAAAATTACTACCTTTTACTGAAGATCCAAGCGAAGTCGACGCGGTACTAGACGACTTTGTGGAGCGAGGCTGGCTATCTGACACCCGCTTTGCAGAGCAATGGGTTTTCTACCGCTCTGCACGCTACGGCCCACAACGCCTGCGTGCGGAATTACAGCAAAAAGGCGTGGCCAATGACATTATCTCTACGGTAATGGAAGAACATGGCGACGATGAGCTAGCGCAAGCCCGCGCACTTTGGCGTAAAAGATTTGGTAGCCCGCCCCAAAACCCAAAAGAAAAAAACAAACAACTGCGCTTCTTGATCAGCCGCGGCTTTTCAGTGTCGGTTATTTACAAGGTAGTAGGCGGTGCTGAGGACGATGATTTTTAATCGCAGAAATTGCCAAGTACGCCACTAGACCAGTGGTCTTGATACGCTATGGCTACCTCCACGACAAAACCAAAGCAATGCCTCAAGATAGCTTTGATTAAATCGCCGTCCCCGAATATTTTTTATCAAGAATCCAGCTCAAATAGTGCACGCCTCTTTTATGGCTTGAGTGGTCTTAGGCATCTCGTCGCTCAACGGCTGCGGCAATCCCTCGGTAGAGTCGTTTCTGGCTGCCGCGCAATACAAGGCAGGAGGCTCACCCCTAATCCATAGATGCTAATTTAACTACCGCAGCCAAGCTACCGAGCAATATAGGGGCCTTCCGAGCATACTCGGGACAACGCCAACACCGCAGTAGCGCTAAAAATCAAATTAACCAACATGATCACCCCCGATTGCCAAACTGCTTACTGCAAATTTCTACACTAGAAAACAATGAGCATAAGCAAATAAAGGATTAGATCATGCAACCAATGCCCGCTCTAAACTAAGTCATCGATCTTGAACGCATAAAATCGAGCAAAATCCTAACCTTAGCTGGTAAATAACGTGCGCTTGGATAAACAGCGTAAATGCCGCCAGCTGATAGCGTCCACTCAGGCAGCACATGCACTAACCGTCCTGCGGCCAAATCCTCTGCCACCATAAAATCAGGCAAAACCGATAGCCCTGCCCCATTTCTGACCAACGCCAATACCGAAGAAGGCGCACTTGCACGCATTACCGAGCGCATTCTGACCATACATATTTCACCCGCTTGGTTAAATTTCCATGTGAGTGGCGCTTGTAGCCGCGTCATCGTCACCCAAGGAAGCTGAGCTAAATCTTGTGGGTGGGTGGGCAAAACAAACTGCGCCAAGCACGCAGGAGCGGCTACTACACACTCTGCAAATTGCGCCAGCTTAATCGCATGCAGTGCCGAATCTTGTAAGCGCCCTAGGCGAAAAGCGATATCAATACGCTCGGCCAATAAATCTAATACCTCATCCGTAGCCAGCAATTCAATTTCTAGCTGTGGATGCAAAGAGGCAAACTCGGCCAGCAAAGGGGCAAGCACCGCACCGGCGTAATCCACCGGCACGGTGATTCTTAACAGCCCAGACACCTTGACCTGCCCCAGTCTATCCACCGCCACATGTGCAGCCAGCAAAAGGGGTGAGATATCCGCATACAGTTGCTCGCCCAGCTCAGTGAGTAATACTTTGCGCGTACTACGGGTAAACAGCGCCACGCCAAGCTGAGATTCAAGTTTGCTGATTTGCTGGCTCACTAAAGATTTCGCCATCCCTAGCCTATCCCCCGCTGCGGTAAAGCCGCCCGCTTCCACCACGGCAACAAAGGTGCTGAGGCGATTTAAATCCAACATAGGTATTGTTCCGTTATTGTAAACATTAAATTCTTAATTGGCTTATTTATCTAATCAATGCTAACAGGCAAGATAGCAGCATATTCTCTGGGACACACACAATGCTTCATCTTTTATTTGATCCACTTTGCGGCTGGTGCTACGGCGCGGCTCCTGCCCTTGCGGCACTCAAGCAAAATAGCAATATTGCATGGCAACTCCATCCAACCGGCCTATTTGCCCGCCCACAAGCTATGAACGCAGAAATGGCACAGTACTTTTGGAGCAATGATCAACGCATCGCCCAAATGACGGGTCAAGTATTTAGTCAAGCTTACAAAAACAATATCTTAGGTGATTTATTCACGCCATTTAACTCCAGTAACGCCACACTAGCCTATTATTTGATTAGCCAGGCCGCACCCGAGCAAGCCATTCATATCTTGCATCGCATACAACAACTTCGCTACGACGATGGTTTACAAGAGAGCAGCGCATTTATTCAAATTGCAATTGAATTTGGTTTAGATGGCCAGAAATTTTCTCAAGACTTTGCCTCTGGCTGGTGGCCAGAAGAGCTAAGCGAGATAACCAGCAAGGCTCAAAAAACCATGCAACAGTATGGCTTACGCGGCGTACCTGCACTGTTATTACAAAAAGATAATCAGCTCTCTATTGTACCTAGCTCCTTGCTTTACCAAGATCCACAAGCCTTAATTGATTTTGTAGCAAAACACCAATAACCCTTACTTAAAACACCACAAAGGACTCATCATGAAAATCGCAATCATCGGCGCAACCGGTTATGTTGGCTCAAAACTATTAGCTGAAGCCCTAGAGCGCGGCCATCAAGTTAGCGCCCTCGTTCAAAATATCGACAAACTGCCTAGCCACGCCTCTTTAACCGCCGTTAAGGCCAATGTGAATGACGAAGCCGCGCTGACCACTCAACTTGCTGGTCACGACATCGTGATCAGCGCCTTCAGCGGCCATGCTGCAGGCGATGTTTATCAATATTATGTGGATGGCTTTACCCACATCTTAAACAGTGTAAAAGCCGCAGGGGTAGCGCGCTTTTTAGTGGTTGGCGGTGCGGGCAGCTTAGAAGTAGCACCGGGCGTGCAAGTTGTGGACACCCCTAGTTTTCCAGCAGAATGGAAAGGCACTGCACTGGGTGCACGCACTGCGCTTGAATTACTGCGCAAAGAAAGCACGCTAGATTGGAGCATGCTCAGCCCATCTGCGCATTTAGAGCCAGGCAGCCGTACCAGCGTATTCCGCCTAGGTGGCGATCAGCTACTACTCGACACCCAAGGTGAAAGCCGTATCTCGGTAGAAGACTATGCGGTAGCGATGTTGAATGAAGCAGAAAACGCCCAGCACAGCCGCCAGCGTTTTACCGTAGGTTACTAAATTAAACGCATCACGATCGACTCTTGAAATTAAAAAAGCGGCTCTTATGGAGCCGCTTTTTTATGCAAAAAATCCCTCGTTTTATAAAGTACAACAGTCCTAGAAAAGGCACGTCTCACAGAGAAAAACCAGCATGCCAATTAGGTATGCTGGGCTTGTCACTCGTCCCTCAATTATGTGTGCCAACAAACATCAGGCACACTGAACTCCTGCTTCCCTCAAAAAAACAGCACTGAATTTCAGCATAAAAACACATCTAGAAACTCACCTTAAAACTCTGCTAGCCCACTATTAATATGAGATAAAAGCAAAGACTCTAAAGCCAAAATAGATTCTTCCAAGGCAAACACCGCAGCGGCTAATTCTTCTGGCTGATGGGCACATTTACAAAGAGCCTCCAGCACCTCACAACTCCTCATCAGCTCACCCGCATTAACAACCTGAGCAGCACCCTTAATTTTATGAGCCACACCACCCAAGCCTACTTTATCTGCCACATCAGAAAGATTTAAAAGTGTAACCAAATCATCCCGATTATTATTAATTAGCTCATTCAAAAATCGAGCAACTAATTGAGGATTATTGCCCGTTAGCTTCATGAGCTGCTCAATTTTAACCTCACCGTAATCTTTTTTTCCTTCCCCCAACAATAACAATGGGGAGAGTATGAATCGCACCGGGTTTCGCGGAGGCTGTTTGGTTTGAGTCAGACCAACATGGCCTGCTCGCTTTGATTACGATAATAATTTGCTTCTGCTTCCGCAGGTGGGATATGACCAATCGACCCAAGCAA
>JBDKJX010000024.1:0-52795 GCA_039796405.1 Pseudomonadota bacterium | reverse complement strand
CGAGCGCCCGCATATGGGATTGGGCGGCATCACCCCGAAACAAAAACTGGCATTACATGCCTAGCCTCTACTTCTAAGTGAGCTTAAAAATGGGGGGATTACCGAGGGAGTCCCCGCTCAACCGGATGTAGTATGCTGGCATAAAACACTTCAGAGCGCACCTCACAAGGTCTTGCAAAGGCGCGCTGCGTTTTTATACGCCCGAGATGGTGGTTTTTCTACCATTTTAGGGTGTCTACATATTGTTAGCCTTTACAACCCACTCTCTAAAGGAGCAATTTATGTCAATCACCTGCTCTCTTCACTACAACAACTCCGACTCGCTTATTCAAGAGGTATCACTTCAGTGCGTACCCTCTGTTGGCGAAACACTCTACCTTGATGGAAATACTGAAGGTGTGGTGAAGAGTATCCACCATGAAATTTCAGTGAATAACAAAGTACACAAAGTTGTGGTCAATTACGGCCCACGCTAAAAAAAAAAACCCAAAAACCTATAGCAAAAACCTATAGGGTCAGGTCTTACATTTGACATTAAGCAATCAATTTAATCTGCTACGCAAATACTTTAAATTTTATCTAATGCAAGATGTAAGGCCTGACCCCATGCTTCTTAGGTTCACTTGCGTTGCGGCCTGCTATTTTGCCAATTGAGAACTTACGACCCCCAATTACTCAGACGCCGCTCTCTTGAACTACCAAGGTGAACGGACAACTCCTTGGACGGGACTCTACCCCGCTAGGTCGATCAGTTGTTACTGCGAACGGTCAGGTCTTACATTTGACATGGATAATCAATTCAATCAGCTTTGCAAACCACTATAAATTTCATCATGTGCAAAATGTAAGACCTGACCCCATGACTTTTCGCATAATTTGTGGTCGTAGCGCCAATGGTTTGGTTGGTTCGGTTGCCATTGAAGCCACACTTAAAAGAGTCAGCATTGGTTCAGGACTCCGTAGAGGAGTTTATGCAAAATTCAGGCTAAGAGGCTTCAAGCTTGAGAGGTACAATCGCGAGGCAAAAATCTGGGGAATATGTGAACAAAATGTATCAAGTACTGGATTTATTTTCTGGCGCAGGTGGGATGGCCGAGGGCTTTTTGCAAGCAGGATTTGCAATTCCGTTTGCCAGCGACAGAAGCGAACAAGCGGCTTTAACTTATCAAACCCGCCACAAGCAGCTAGGGCTTAAGCATAAGTATCACTGCGGCGATGTTTTAGAACTGAGCACACCCGCTGTTTTGAATGAATTTTTAGGCTCAAACATATCAAAAATTGATGTTATTTGTGGTGGGCCGCCATGCCAAGGGTTTAGTTTGGCAGGCCAAAGAAATCCTCTGGATATACGAAACAAATTGGTTCAAAGCTACATCCAAATTTTGGCTCAAGTTCAGCCGAAATACTTTGTGATGGAAAATGTGATTGGTATATTGTCAGCGCATTTTATTGAGTATCAAGGTGTAAATCATCTTTATAAGAATGAAAAAGTAATTGACGTGCTTAGCTCTGAGTTCGCAGCAATTGGATATCCAGACGTCCAAATTAAAGTGCTAGATGCTAGTGATTTTCGTGTTCCCCAAAAAAGACAGCGTGTGATATTTCTTGGTACTCGTTCTGATGTTTCTAGTAAGCTAGTTCATCCAGAGCCTTCAGGGTTTGGTAAGGTGAGCGTCAAAGAAGCGATTCGTGACTTGGTAAATATCGGTATTGGTGAAGTTCAAACAACGTATAAAAAGACAACGTATTCAGAATTTCAAAATCAATCAAGAGTAGGAAGAACGCCTTCTGCTTTTGGTGAACCAATTAAAGCCGAAAAATTGTTAAATCATGAAACAAGTCGGCATTCTGCATTGGTCAGTGAGCGCTTCTCTCATGTTAAAGAAGGGGAGAGCATTAAAAATATGCTTTTACGCTTAAATGAGATGGATGCATACCGACTAAAAACCAAAAAGCAAAATTGCAGACGCATTATTGCCAATCAGCCATCGCCGACAGTTTTAACATTGCCAGATGATCTAATTCATTATCAGAAAGATCGAATTCTCACTGTACGTGAAATGGCAAGATTACAATCTTTTGATGATAGCTTTGAATTTATGGGTAAGAGAACAACAGGCGGCAATCGTAGAAAATTTGAAACTCCACAATATACGCTTGTTGGTAATGCGGTTCCTCCTCTGTTAGCGAAAGCAATTGCGACTGAAATACTAAAAAATTTGAACAATCGGGGGTAGTATGAGCAATACTGAAAAAATGCATTTTATTACTAGCTCTGGAATTAAGAATATTGTTGGCAAGGATCTAATTACAGATCGATTTGTTGCAATATTTGAATTAGTTAAAAATGCATATGATGCTCGAGCTAGTCAAGTTGTTGTTTCATTTGAATCATTGGGCGGCACTCCAAGTATCATTATAAGGGATAATGGTATTGGAATGTCTAAAGATGATTTAAAGAACAAATGGTTGCATTTAGCTTATTCAGAAAAAGAAGAGGGGCGTTCTAATGATGGTAGAGCCTTTGTTGGATCTAAAGGTGTTGGTCGTTTTTCTTGTGATAGCTTAGGCAAATCTTTAACAATTACTACAAAAAAATATGGTGAATTAGAAGAGCATATATTAAAGGTAAATTGGGAAGACTTTGAAAAATCAAAAAGCATAAAGTTTGAAGATGTTAAAGTTGAATATTTAACTAACAAGGTTGGTGTGGATGAAATTGACAAGAATTATACCGAATTGTGTATAAAAGATCTTCGCCATGTTTGGAATGAAGATGCAGTTAAAAAAGCAATGGAAAGCTTGAGAAGGTTAAAAAATCCATTTTTAGATTTTGATGGATTTGATATTTATTGTGGTTTAGATTTAATTTTGATTTATGAAGTTACCGCAGGTATTGACTTTCCTGTGGAAAGCTTAGTTAAAAGTAATATTTCAGAAGTATTAAAAAATAAGAGTATAACGATTGAAACTAGGGTTAGTGATAAAATAGAAATCAGCCTTTTTGATCGAGGGCAACATATATACACTTTGGAGAAGGATAACGATACTATTCTTGTTGATATGGAAGTATTTATTACCATTAATTTTTTAACAGCAAGTGCGAAATCTACGTTTACCCGCCGCATGGGGGTTGAGCCCGTAAATTATGGAAATATATTTATATATAAAAATAATTTTAGGGTCAGTCCGTATGGTGATGCTGATTATGATTTGTTTGGTGTAAATGTTAGAAAATCTCAGGGGTATAATCGACATCTTGGTACGCGAGAGATATTAGGATTTATCGATATAAAAGATGTCAATTATCGTTTTATGGAAACATCTTCTCGTAATAGTGGATTTATTGAAAATGCCTATCTCGAGGGATTAAAAGAACTATATTTTGATTGTGCCCATAAATTACTTGAACGGTATATTGCTACGATACAATGGGGGGAAATAAAAGAAACGGGTGAGGAAGTATTGTTTGAATCTATTGAAAAAAATGAAGTAGAACGGTTTGCAAAAAGTTTGACAAGTAAAATTAATGGTGATTTTTCTATTAAGTATTTTTCTGATAGTTTTGAGTTAGAAGAAAAGAGCCCAAAGAAAGTACTGCAAAGTATTGCATCAACATTGCCTGAAAAAGAAAAAAAACAGATTGAGAAAATAATTAAAAATGTGGCTCGATTAGAAGAAGAAAATGTTGTCAAAGAACAAGAGTTAGATATCAAAAAAGAAGTGATAGAAACTCTGCTGCGGCAGAATAAAAATTTGTCGGTAAAACGAGCAGAAAGTTCATATGGGGAGCAATTAGGGCATCATTTGCCTGGTATGGCTGACCGTTTATGTGGTGTAGTAGATGATTTGAATGAATTAATTTCTATTGTTCCAATAGATAAAAGTAATTTGTTTTTAAATGCCTTGAGCAAAGTCAGGCGAACTGAATTGGAATTGCGTTCTTTTAAAGAGCTCTTGTTGAAGACGGAAATTGATCTAAGGTCACCACAAGCTATAAATTGGTTTGATCTGGCTGTTTGGTTTAGGGATGATAAATTACAAAATAATCACGGAAAAATTAATGTCGTTTGCGTTATGAATGACCAAAATGTTTACAACAAATGGCTTGTTAGAAGTAATGCAGTTGAAGTAGTGATGATGTTTGAAAACTTGTATCAGAATGCACTTGATCATGAAGCAAAGTTTGTGGAGTTTTTGTTCGATGAAGATAGCTTAAAAATTGCTAGCGACTCTAATGCGATTGACCCAGATAGTTTTGATAAAATTTTTGACTTGGGATTCTCAAGTAAAAAAAATGGCACTGGGATTGGATTGAATCAAGTGCGTAGTTTTTTAACTAGGATTAGTTTTGAAGTTAAAGCAAGTAATTCTGCTGGTTTAGTATTGTTTACCATTTCTCGGAGTGGAAATTAAATGCGTTTAGATTTTAATGTGGTTTTAGTTGATGATGAAATTCATGATGATGATAGCAATTATGCTGCTAAAAAGTTAATTTCGGCGTTGAAGGAGCGAATCTTAAGTAAGGGATTTGATCCTAAAGTTGAAACGTATAATAGTATTGACCAAGCAAATAAATCGCTATCATCTCCTAACAAGAATCGTAGAATTGATCTTTACCTAAGTGATAACAATCTAGGTGCTGGATCTGTGCTCGGGGTAGAAAACTCTGAAAATGCCGGTATTGAGTATTATCTTGCGATAAGGAAAAAATTTATATGTGACTTTGTTTTATATACTCGTTCGTCAGTTGATAAAATAGTTGGCTTTTTGGCTGCTGACTTGCTTGAAAAAAAAGACCCAAATTTATTTTCACGATTTACATTTGTTAGTCGTGGTTCTGGTGGTGATGTGTGGCATACGCCTGTTCTTGACTTGCTTAATCACATATTAACAAAACGAGAGGAGATTAATAATTTACGAGGATTGTTCGCACAAAAAACTGCGCAAATGCACGAAAAGTTATGCAAAATAGGCGCTAATGAAAAAGATTTTTTCGATTCAATTAATTTGGCATATAACACTCAAAAAATCAGCTCTTTATTAAAAGATAATTTGCATATGGTTAGAGAGTATCGTAACGATATTATTCATAATAATGAAGAGTTTTGTGATCAGAGAAACTGTTGGTCAATAAAATGCACTGTTTCTAAAAGTCAAATTACATTGTATGAAAACGACTTCAAAAAGGTGAGAAAAAATCTCGTAGAAACATTTGATGCGGTAATGGCTTTGTAATTTATTTCTTCGATGAACTCTCATCTGGTTAATAATTCTGATTATCTTAATTGTTAAATAATTTATAATTTTAAGAAATAGCCCGCATTCGCGGGCTTTTTTTTGTCTGGTGTTTGCGTGGCCTAGTTGATCGCTGCGGTGGTGGTATTGGTGGGCAGCGATGGTTTCGATTCGTTTTAGGTTGAGTAGGTTGAGTTTGTAGTCTTGGAAGATATTGACGTAGCGGCGGTGGTTTGGGGCTTCAAGTTGTGTAGATAGCAAATTGTGATGTTGGAATTAGTGCAAGGCAAACCTTGCACGCAGAGCTGCTTGGGCAGCTTACAAAGCCATACGGCTTACGGCCTTCAATTAAAAAAGGGTGAATACGATTTCTCGTATTCACCCTTTTTTAATTAATACCTAATACCACTTAAGCCTTGTTATATCTCAACGCCATTTTCTCCAGCGATACCGGTTTCATTTTCTCTGCCATCCCTGCTGCGCCAAAGGCGTCGTAGCGGGCTTCGCAGACTTCGCGCATGGCTACGATGGCGGGTTTTAGGTAGGCGCGGGGGTCGAAATCTGCGGGGTTCATGGCCAGATGGCGGCGAATGGCAGCGGTCATGGCTAGGCGCAAATCGGTGTCGATATTGATTTTGCGCACGCCGTACTGGATGGCACGGCGGATTTCTTCTACGGGAACTCCCCATGTAGGTTTTAACTCACCACCGTATTTGCGCATTTCTTCGAGTAATTCTTGCGGCACGCTGGATGAGCCATGCATCACCAAATGCACATTGGGGATCACGGCGTTAATGGCACGCACGCGGTCAATCGCCAGTACTTCACCGCAAGGTGGCTTGGTAAATTTATACGCGCCGTGGCTGGTGCCAATGGCAATCGCCAGCGCATCTACACCCGTGGCTTTCACAAACGCCAGCGCTTCTTGCGGGTCAGTCAGCATTTCGGCATGGCTTAAGACGCGGTTTGCACCCACGCCATCTTCTTCTTCGCCCATGCCGGTTTCTAAGCTACCCAAACAGCCCAGCTCACCCTCTACGGATACGCCACAAGCATGCGCCATGCGTACCACTTCAGCGGTGGTGGCGACATTGTAAGCGTAGTCTGACGGGGTCTTGCCGTCTTGCAATAAGGAGCCATCCATCATCACGCTGGTGAAACCCATCTTGATAGCGGTCATACAAACTGCGGGGCTGACGCCGTGATCTTGGTGCATGACGATAGGTAGATGTGGGTAGCTGGCAACTGCGCCTTCGATCAGTGTTTTTAGGAACTGCTCGCCTGCATATTTACGCGCACCGGCACTGGCCTGCAGGATCACTGGGCTGGATGTGGCATCGGCGGCTTGCAAAATAGCCTGAACTTGTTCGAGGTTATTCACGTTAAAGGCGGGTACGCCATAGCCGTATTCGGCGGCGTGATCAAGGACTTGGCGAAGGGATACGAGTGACATGGCTAAGATCCAGATTATTGTTGCTGCGATGCAACACATATTAGTATCCCACGCCGCCCTATCCAATCGGGAGTAACGCCATTCGGGAAAACGCTAAAACCACTTCTATTGTTTTAGCGCCCATTTATATCGCTTCAACTCAAATAAAACAGCCACTCAGCATCAAAAAGGCCCGTTTGATGCGCGCAGCTGATCGGGCAAACCATCGTGATCGCCCAGCGGCTGCTTTGGCGCGTCGTGCCAGTGAAAATCGCCATTAGTGAGATTTTTCTTTGCATACAGCGGGTAATCCACTTTATTGTCGGCGAGATTTGTGTCGCCCACCACCAGCAAACGCACATCGCTGCCGGTATTATTAATAAAGGTATGGGCGATGCCTGTGCCTGGCACAAAACCCACGCCATCCCCTGGCGCTAAGCGATGCAGCACCCCATCCACCCAGCAATCCGGGGTGCCTTCAATTACGTAAACAAATTCTTCTTCGGTTTTTTCTGAATGCGGCCACGAGGTGCGACGGCCAGGCGGCAATACCTCGTGATGGATACCAAGACGGGTCAGCCCAAAAGTGCGGCCAAAGGGCGAGCCTATGGATAGTTTCTCTAAGCCATTGGCATAACAGGCCTTATCTTCCTCCTGAATTTCCTGCCAGTGCTTGATAAAAGGGGGGCGGTTTGTCATGGCTGATCCTCTTGTCTAAGTAAACAGGCGAAAAAAACGCCAGCATCGTTGCTGGCGTTGATCTTACTGAGAGAGCTGAACTGCCGTCTACAAATACGTCTTTGTATGGCAATTGCGCTGCGCTGCCGGTACTTAAGCGCCGCGCTGTTCGAGAATCTCTACGGCTGGCAGTACTTTGCCTTCGAGGAACTCTAGGAATGCGCCGCCGCCAGTTGAGATATAGCTTACATCCTTCGCGATATCGTACTTAGCTACAGCAGCCAAAGTGTCACCACCACCAGCAATAGAGAACGCAGGCGATGCAGCAATAGCACGGGCAATCACTTCAGTGCCTTTGCCAAACTGATCAAATTCAAACACGCCAACTGGGCCATTCCAAACGATGGTGCCTGCAGTTTTTAATACGGTTGCAAGCCTTGCTGCGGTATCTGGGCCGATATCAAAAATCATATCATCGCTTGCAACGTCGCTAATGGCCTTAACCACGGCTGGCTCGGTTGGGGAGAATTGCTTACCAATCACGACATCTGTTGGCAAAGGTACATCGCCACCACGGGCGCGGATTTTGGCGATCACGCGCTTGGCGTTGTCGACCAGATCGGCTTCGGCTAAAGATTTACCAATTTCACGGCCTTCGGCCAGCAGGAAGGTATTGGCAATCCCACCGCCTACGATCAGGTAATCCACTTTATCTGCCAAAGTTTCAAGAATCGTCAGCTTGGTCGATACCTTAGAGCCAGCCACAATCGCTACCAGCGGGGAAGCTGGCGCTTTCAGGGCTTTACCCAAAGCATCTAACTCGCCCGCCATCAACAGGCCCGCTGCCGCGATTGGGGCAAATTTAGCCACCGCATGGGTAGACGCTTCGGCGCGGTGAGCCGTACCAAAGGCATCGTTTACAAATACATCGCATAGCGCAGCGTAGGCTTGGCCCAGCTCGTCAGCATTTTTCTTTTCGCCTTTGTTGCAGCGCACATTTTGCAGCAGTACCAGCTTGCCCGCTTTAACCACAAAACCTTTGAAATCATTCACCACGGCCACGTCGCGACCCATTAACTCGCCAAGGCGCTTTGCCACAGGGGCAAGATCGTCAGCAGGCTGAAATTCACCTTCAGTAGGGCGGCCTAGATGGCTCATCACGATCACGCCAGCACCGGCTTGCAAGGCGGCTTCAATCGTTGGAATTGAAGCGCGAATGCGGGTGTCATCACCAATCACGCCGTCTTTTACCGGCACATTCAAATCGGCACGGATCAGTACTTTTTTACCCGTTAATTCAAGCTCGGTCATCTTGCGAAAAGCCATGGTGGTTTCCTTTGAATGGTGAATAAGTAAGAGTCATTGTTAAATGCACAAGCAGAGCATAACGCCCAAAGCGTGTCTGCGCTTAATATCAGAATACGAATTCTAACATACCGATTCTGAGATCTATGAAGCAAGCACCGGCACTATTGTCTAATCGCAATTTCCTCTTACTTTGGCTCGCCAGCATTGTCAGCAACTTTGTGCTGGCCGAAACATGGCTAGTGATTAACACACTGGGTGCTAAAGAACAGCTGGGGCTAGTAATGATAGCCGGCTCGGTTCCGCGTATTTTGCTGATGGCGGTAGGCGGCGTACTGCAGGGCAATGCCAGCACGCTATCTTTTATGCAAAGCGCTTTTGCCTCAGGCATGGTTTTGGGCGGCCTCTTGCTCACCCTCTACCCACCCAAAAACGCTTGCTGATGATTACCGTGGTTATTGCCATTGAAGGGCTGTTACTGGCTTCATTAGCACTGGGCCTATAAGTATTAATCGGCCTTGGGGTGGCTGCGAATAATGTGCCGATGATGTCCTTGATTCAGCACTATACCGACCAGCAAAAAGCTAGGGCGGATTATGAGCCTGAACTCCATGGCATCCCTGGGCCTCGCCCCGCTCTCCTACACGCTGGTGAAGGGGCTGTTTTCTATGCATATTGGTATTGAATGGGTGCTGCCGATATTTGGCCTGCTGCTGGCCGTGATGATGCTGGTGATGACTTTAAAAATGAAGGTGATTCGGGAAGTAGATTAAATGCAAAAATCCGCACACACCTTGGTTAATTAGCCCTCATAAATAACGCAGCCTAAACCGCTGCGTTTTTTTGAATACACCCCAACATTAAAAACTAATCTGAGCGCCTGCATAAATGCCATTGGCCATTGTGACCGATGGATTGCTGTCTTTGCCATTCACATAGGCGTATTGATAGCCCACATCCAAGGCAAGCATTTTCGTCATATCCCAACGCACACCGGCGCGGGCTTCTTTGTAGTAATCCACACCATTAGATAATGCCGATGGTGCGAAATAGCCTTGGCCATAAATGGTAAATGCGCCAACAGGAATATCAACCCCAGCACCTAAAGCGGCCGCGTAATGGTTGTCTTGGTGCTTTAAATTCATATATACCAATTTACCGCCCGCTTTAAATTTTGCAATGCCCAGTGGCGCTTGAACACCTAAACCTAATGAACCGATATTGCCCTTGCCATCATTGCTCAACCAATCTGCACTCGTTGTTAATAATAGAATGCGGCCTTCATATGAGGCACCAAAAAAGCCATCACCGACGCGTGCAGTTAAATCACCCGCTTGTGCTGCCATAGGTAAAGACAGCGCAAAAATTGCGCATAGTAGTTTTTTATTCATACCCACTCCAGCCACTTTATTGAAAATATGTTCTGAATCATAAGCTTGGCAAATATCCTTTGGGTAGGCGATTAATACCTGTTTTGTTTAGGGCTGCAAACTTTGATTCACTCGCCATAAAAAAAGCCACAATAAAAAACAACCTATTACTCATATAGCATTGGCTTTTTTTGCTCTTACATAAATATTATTTACTTGGTATCACACGAGATGTTTTAGGATAAAAATGCCTAGCAGTGCAGTCTTAAAGAGGCTTTTCTTCCATAAAGCGCTTCGCTAAAAAGACAATTAAAATACCATTTTAAAATATATCCCTCGTATATTTAGATGGTTATTTTATTAATAACGTAAAAATACATAAGAGGAAATTTGCTGCCAACCATGACGAATCCCCTTTACGCCACCAAAATTGGGTAATCGGTATAACCCACTTCATTACCACCATAGAATGTCGCCTGATCAGGCGTATTCAATGCGGCCCCTTGTTGATAGCGCGCCACCAAATCTGGGTTGGCAATAAACGGGCGGCCAAAGGCGATTGCGTCTGCGGTGCCAGTGGCTAAACGAGCTTCTGCTGTTTGTGCATCGTAACCACCGCAGGTCATAATTACACCTCGGTATTGCTGGCGTAAATCCGTACGGAAGGTTTTGCTTAAAGGCTGACCACCGGCCCAATCTGGCTCAGCGATATGTAAGTAAGCTACGCCAGCGCGGTTAAATTCCTCAGCCAGATACATCGTCATTGCTTCGGATTCGTCGTCCACAATATCGTGCGCTACAAAGTTAGGCGATAAGCGCACGCCCACTTTATCTGCACCCACTTTTGCGGCCACGGCATCGATCACTTCTAGCAATAGGCGAGCACGGTTTTCCATCTTGCCGCCGTATTGATCGGTGCGCTTATTGCTGCCCGTGGCTAAGAATTGCTGTAGCAAATAACCATTAGCCGAGTGGATTTCTACAAAATCAAACCCTGCCCGCATTGCACGCTCTGCCGCGGCTACATAATCGGCCACAATACCTGGCAGCTCTGTGGTTTCTAAAGCGCGCGGCGCATCGCAAGGCGCTCTGGTCGGTGTGCCATCTGGCATAATTACGAAGCTGGTTGATTTCACCGCCTGAATGGCCGAAGGGGCCACCGGCGACTTGCCGTTTTCCTGAACCAACCGATTAGAGATCCGTCCCACATGCCAAAGCTGCAAGGACATCTTGCCACCCTTGGCGTGCACGGCATCCACCACTTTTTTCCAGCCTGCTTCCTGAGCATCAGTATAGATACCAGGCGTCAAGGAATATCCCTTGCCTTGATTTGTGATATTGGTCGCCTCTGAAATAATCAGCCCCGCACTAGCGCGCTGAGCGTAATAGATGGCGTTCATTTCGGTCGGTACATCACCCGGCTGGCTGGCGCGGGAACGGGTCAGCGGCGCCATTATCATGCGATTAGCGAGTGTGGTTTTGCCGATGGTGATGGGGGTGAGTAATTTATCTGCGGACATAAGATTTCCTTAATAATTAAGTATAAAAATATAACTTGCTTACTGATGTAAGGCAGAAAAACCCAAACCTTGAAACACGGAGGACACAGAGAACGCGGAGTTGCACGGAGGAAAACAATGCATGAGTTATGTTGCCTTTTAGGTTTTGAGTGTTTTAAAGCCCACGCAATAAGGATTTATATCGCAGCTAGTGGCATGGGGCTTAAATCTCCCCTTGAAACACGCCGGAGCGAGGAACAAGCGGGGCGGGGGCCTTCGTATTTTTGGTGTTATCGCTTTGGTTCTTTTCTTGGCGAAGCAAGAAAAGAACACCCCCGCGGTGGCTACCGCTCCTAAATCAACGTGCCGAAGGCACTAAATCAAAAAGATCGCTACGTAACATCAATTACTCAGCCACCTTCACCACCAGCTTGCCCGCATTCTTCCCTTCCAACAGGCCAATAAAAGCTTGTGGGGCTTTTTCTAGGCCTTGTACTACGTCTTCGCGGTATTTGATTTTGCCCTCAGCAATCCATTTGCTCATGGCAGTGAAGAATTCGCCGTAGCGATGGCCGAAATCGTCCCAGATAATAAAGCCTTGCATGCGGATACGTTTTCTCAGCAGCGTCCCCATCAGGAGTGATAAGCGATCAGGGCCATCTGGCAGGCTGATGGCGTTGTATTGAGAAATCAAGCCGCAAAGCGGTACACGCGCTGCAGGGTTGAGCAGAGGCAGAACCGCATCAAATACCGCGCCACCTACATTTTCGTAATACACGTCGATGCCTTTAGCGCAGGCAACAGCCAACTGCTCAGCAAAATCGCTGGCGCGGTGATCGATACATGCATCAAAGCCCAACTCTTTCACGGCGTAAGCGCATTTATCCGCACCACCGGCAATACCCACTACGCGGCAGCCTTTGATTTTGGCAATTTGCCCGACAATCGCACCTACTGCACCGGTAGCAGCAGCCACCACCACGGTTTCACCCGCCTTAGGTTGGCCAATTTCTAACAGACCCATATAGGCGGTAAAGCCCGGCATGCCGAGTACACCAAGAGCGTGCGATGGAGACGCCAAAGCGCCCAGCTTTTGCAAGCCCGTGCCATCCGAGATGCTGTAATCCTGCCAGCCACCAAAATTCACCACTAAATCACCCACGGCATAATCGCTGTGTTGTGATCCTTCAACGCGGCTAAGCGTACCGCCGACCATCACAGCGCCCACTTCAACCGGTGCGGCATAAGAAGGCGCATCGCTCATCCGGCCACGCATATAGGGATCGAGCGATAGATACAAGGCGCGCAACAATACTTCACCGCTGCCAATAGCAGGGATGGCGTGCTCTTCTAAATGAAAATCAGCGGGTACAGGTGCGCCATGCGGGCGGCGAGCTAAAACGATGCTGCGATTCAGTGTTGATGTCATGAGTAAGCTCCAGAGTGTTTGCTCCCCGCACGCGGGGAAAACGATAGGAAACAAAACCTTTTGCTTCCTGTGTGATTAATTAAACAGCGCGAATTTCGTAATCCATACGTGGGAAATGGACGTGCAGCAGGCCACAAGCTGCGCTTTGACGGGCAATCACTATTTTTTTCTCGTCCAAATAAACCAGCTCGCCCGCTACGCTCTCCTGCGGATAGCCTTCTGGCTGAACAGCCACTTTCTGACCAGCTTTAAATAAGGGATCTTGCATTTCAGCTAGCGCGATAGGCTTAGCCTGCCTTGCTGCAGCAAATGCATCACCCGCTGAGATACTGCTCATCTCACCATGGCCAAATGCCGCTATTCTGGCCATCCACGGCAATAAAGCCTTGGCGTTTGGGGCCAGCGCCTCTAAGGCATGTGCGCCCTGCAAAAACCACAGGGTGTGAAATACCGCAAAATCACCCGCACAGGGATTGATACCCCCCAGAAAATGAGCACCGCTTAAAGCTTGATCAAGCTGATCAATCAAGGCGCGCAGCTGGATGGTTAATTGCGCCTGATCGGCCAGCAATTGCGATTTTTGTAAAGGTAATTGGGGGTGCATGGCGATACGATCATCGAGCAGAGCTTGTGGAATATGCTCCACACGGCTTGCCATCAAATAGCGTGCAGCACGCCAAAAGATATCCACATCAAATAAGCGGCCCAGTAAATCAGCTTGCGCCGCCTGTGGCCCAGAAGCTAAAGCAGGCAAAAGGGAACGATGCTCTAGCTCCGCAATAATCAACGCCGAATCACAATAAATATCTGCGCCAATTTGCAATACCGGCGCACGCCGGTATCCACCGGTAAGCGCCATTAAATCGGGTTTAGGCAATACAGGCGGCATAAGCAAGGATTGCCACGCCAGCCGCTTAAACCCTAGATAGCTTCGCACTTTTTCTGAATAGGGCGAGGCCTGGTAGTGATGCAAAATCAGCGCAGTATTCATATCAGTAGCTGCCTTCTAAAACGAGCTTGCTGGTGGCTAAATCCACATCGCCGTGTTCACCCAAGGTAACCATTCCGTGCGCTTTTAGCTGCTCGAGCACGGCATTAATGGCGCTGACTTCTAGACCATAATCACGCATGCGGGTTTTAACGCCCATGGCTTCAAAGAAATCACGGGTTTTGGCAATCGCGGCATCGATACGCGCGTCATCCGAGCCTTCTTTAATGCCCCATACACGATCGGCGTATTGCAGCAGTTTTTCACGCTTGGCGGCGCGGCGCACATTCAGCATGGATGGCAAGATAATCGCCAGTGTTTGCGCATGATCGATATTGTATAAAGCAGTCAGCTCATGCCCCACCATATGGGTCGCCCAATCTTGCGGTACACCGGCACCGATCAAGCCATTGAGCGCCATCGTGGCGGCCCACATTAAATTGGATCGAACGGTGTAATCATGCGGCGTTGCCAGCGCTTGTGGGCCCACTTCAATCAAGGTTTGTAAGAGGCTTTCGGCAAAGCGGTCTTGCACAGGGGCATTGGCTGGGTAAGTTAAATATTGCTCAACCACGTGCACAAAGGCATCCACCGCGCCGTTGCCAATTTGCCGCGCTGGCAGGCTGTAGGTTTTAGTAGGATCAAGGATGGCAAACTGAGGGAACACATGGCGATTCATAAAGGGCAGCTTGGTCTTGGTTTCGCTGCGCGTAATCACCGAGCCATTATTCATTTCTGAGCCGGTAGCGGGCAAAGTCAGCACCGCGCCCATCGGCAAGGCTGCTTTAATATGCTGACCATGCGAAGTCAAAATATCCCAAGGCTCGCCTTCGTACACGGCAGCTGCGGCAGCAAATTTAGTACCATCAATCACCGAACCACCACCTACAGCCAGCAGAAAGTCGATTTTCTCTGCCTTAATCTGCGCCACGGCTTTCATCATGGTTTCATAAGTTGGATTGGCTTCAATGCCAGAGAATTCAGCAACGCTGTGGTTTTTTAAGGCATCCATCACTTCGGTATAAGTGCCATTTTTTTTAATACTGCCACCACCGTAAAGCACCAGCACGCGGGCATTTGCAGGCACCAGAGTGGCTAACTTAGCAATCTGGCCTTCGCCAAAAACGATTTGAACGGGGTTATAGAATTCGAATTGCTGCATGGGAAATCCTTTAAAGTTAGTGATAAATAGACCAGTCGTCTAGTTTGGATGTCAAAAAAATCGGCAACGCTGCCGAAGTGTTTTTTACAAATTTTGCGCTCAGGAAAAGCTGAACCCTGATTCTCTTTAAGCGGTACAAGCCACCGTTTTTCTAAGCCTTGGCAGAGTTATTCTCCGCCTTGGCCATTAATAACAATAAACCTACTCGTAGGCACAAAAATATGCCCACCTTACAAATCTTTCACGCCCAAAAGGTAGCAGGTGGTTTGCATTGCGGTTTCTAGCGCGCTGCCATCCTGACGAATTTTGGTCAGCAGGCTGGCCCCCAACCACATCTGATACAACATCAAAGCCACAGCCTGCGCATCCATATCAGGGATCAAAGACCCATCGCAGCGAGGCTCATCTAACCACTTAGCTAGACGATCGATTACATCATTAGTTCCCTGCTTAAAAACTTGCCGCATGGGTTCAGATAAATCGGCCACTTCTGCGGAAAGCTTGACCACCATGCACTGATTCGCTTGGCTACATGCACCTTGGGACATCAGCCAAGTACGCCAGTAGTGCATTAGCCGCTCGCTACCGCAATCATATTGCGTCTCTAAAGACTGCATATGCAGCTGATAATTAACAAAATATCGCTCTAAAAGCGCACAACCAAAGTGCTCTTTTGAGGGGAAATAGTGATAGAACGAACCTTTAGGCACTTCGGCAGCCGTTAAAATCTCAGCCAGCCCCACCGCAGTGAACCCCTTCCCTCTGAGGATGGATTCGCCCACTGCCAGTAAATGTTCGCGTGTATCTTCGTGTTTTTTCTTTGCCATGGACACAGTCTCTCACAAGAATAGACCAGTCGTCTAGTTTTATAATAGGTAGGCAGATTTTTGTGCCCACCCTACAGATGCTCTGCCTCTTCGCGCGGCTTACACCCCATATGCGCTAACCAAATATTTTATTAGCAAACAGCAAAAAAACATAATGACCACGCTCTCTGCACAGGGCATTTAGAGTCCCCTTGAAACACGCCGAAGCGAGGAACAAGCGGGCGGGGTTTCTTTGATGCCTGTCTGAGCGAGCCTGCGAGCGAGTTCCGCAGCCGCCGCTCGATTGTCCGCAGATGAGGGGCCTTCGTGTTTTTGAGGTTGCGGCTTTGGTTCTTTTCTTCGCCGTTCAAGAAAAGAACGCCCCCGCGGTGGCTACCGCTCCTAAATCAATGTGCCGAAGGCACTAAAAAGGTCTTTTTGTATTTTGCTTAGCGCTCAGGGTGGCTGACCACCCTACAAGATCAACCCCACCATCAATCCAGCAAACCTTCAAACAAAGGCGTAGATAAATAGCGCTCGCCAAAGGATGGAATAATCACGGCAATCAGCTTGCCTGCGTTTTCTGGGCGTTTGCCCAGCTCGATGGCGGCCCAGGTTGCGGCTCCTGCAGAAATCCCAGCCAAAATCCCTTCTTGCGTAGCCAAGGCACGTGCTGTAGCAAAAGCGTCTTCGCTTTTTACCCGAATCACTTCGTCATAGCTTTTGGTATTCAAAACACCCGGCACAAAACCAGCGCCAATCCCTTGAATAGGGTGTGGGCCTTTTAGCCCTCCGCTCAACACTGGGCTAGCATCTGGCTCAACGGCCACCGCTTTAAATAAAGGTTTACGCGCTTTTAATACTTCCGAAATACCCGTGATTGTGCCGCCTGTACCCACACCGGCCACCAGAATATCAATCTGGCCATCTGTATCATTCCATAGCTCTTCAGCCGTGGTACGGCGGTGGATTTCTGGGTTAGCAGGGTTTTCAAATTGTTGAGGCAGAAAGTAATTGCTGTGCTCAATCACCAAAGCTTTTGCAGTCGCAATCGCGCCGCCCATGCCTTCTACCGCAGGCGTCAAAACCAAAGTAGCGCCATAGCCGCGTAATAATGCACGGCGCTCTTTAGACATACTTTCTGGCATAGTGAGTACTAGCTTATAGCCGCGCGCGGCACAAACCATGGCTAGACCAATACCGGTATTGCCGGAAGTAGGCTCCACAATCACCGTATCTGGGCCGATTAGGCCAGCTTGTTCTGCTGCATCAATCATAGCCACGGCAATGCGATCTTTTACAGAGTGCGATGGGTTAAAAAACTCCAGCTTAACAACGATCGTTGCCCCACTCGCTGCTGCAACGCGGTTTAACTTTACTAAGGGCGTATTGCCGATCAGATCAGTGATGCTATTGGCAATTTTCATAAGCCACCTTGAAGTCAGATTGATGATTGATTGCAACGGTTGGATCATTAGCAATTAAAATGCTTATAAATTCTAAGGAAAGATCGATGAAAGTTTATCGCGTAGGCGGTGCTGTAAGGGACAGATTGCTAGGGCTTGCCGTTAAAGATATCGACTGGGTAGTGGTAGGCAGCACAGCAAAGGCCATGCAAGCACAAGGCTACACGCCCGTTGGCAAAGATTTTCCTGTATTTTTACACCCCAAAACTCATCAAGAATATGCCCTTGCCCGCACCGAACGTAAATCCGGCCATGGTTACAAAGGCTTTACCGTATTTGCAAGCGAAGATGTCACTTTAGAAGAAGACTTGCTGCGGCGCGACCTCACCATTAATGCGATCGCCGAGGATGAAAACGGCCAGCTCACCGATCCCTTCAATGGCCAAGCGGATCTTAAAGCTAAACTATTACGCCACGTCTCCCCCGCCTTTAGCGAAGACCCTGTACGCATTTTGCGCCTTGCCCGCTTTGCCGCGCGCTTTGGTTTTGAAGTTGCTCCAGAAACACTCACGCTAATGCAGGAGATGGTAAGCAGTGGTGAAGTCGATCATTTAGTGGCAGAAAGGGTGTGGCAGGAATTTGCCAAGGGGCTGATGGAAAACACGCCATCCAAGATGTTTGAAATGCTGCGCCGCTGCGGTGCACTAGCGCGTATTGCGCCAGAGATCGACGCACTATGGGGCGTGCCGCAACACGCCGATTACCACCCTGAAATCGATACTGGCGTACATGTAATGATGGTACTGGATTATAGCGCCAGCCAAAACTGGCCACTCACCACCCGCTTTGCAGCGCTTTGCCATGATCTGGGCAAGGCCATCACGCCTGCCGATATTCTGCCTAGGCATATCGGCCACGAAGCTCGCGGTGTGGCGCTGGTTGATGCTTTATGTGAAAGATTGCGCGTGCCCAGCGATTGCCGAGATTTAGCGCGAATAGTTTGCCGTGAGCACACCCATGTTCACACTGCATTGCAGCTGCGCCCTGCTACAGTGCTCGAAGTATTTCAGCGCTGCGATGCCTTCAGAAAGCCAGAGCGCTTTAAAGAGATGCTCAATGCCTGCCTTGCCGATGCGCGCGGGCGCATCAATTTTGAAAATTGCGACTATCCGCAGGCCGATTACTTACTCAAGCTGCTGGCCGCGGCCAACACTGTGAATAACGGTGAAATTGCCCTCAGCTGCACTGATAAAACTCAGATTCCTGAAAGAATCAAGCAGGCCAGAATTGCTGCCGTTAAAAGCCAAATAATCGCGCTTTAAAAACCTGAACATAGATCATGCTTGCCATTTTTAGCCTCAACAGCTGTAAGCAAATTTTCATATTGTTTAAAGCCGTTTAAATTAAGAAAAACAATATGTAAGCAATATGGAACCAATCATTTTTGTAAGGAAAATAGCTTAGGCCATATTGCCATCATGACAAATAAATCTAAACGAATCCAAGCATGGTGATCAACAGGGCTGCAAATACCCAACATAAAAAAACAGCCTCAGATTCAGCCTTTTATAGGATAGTAATAATATTCTTACAACTTTAAAACTGCAGAAAACATACGAGCATAAAACTGATAAAAATTCAGCAACTTAAAATATGCAATGTATAAATATCAAAAAAAATCAAATAAATGCACAACAAAAAACCACTAAGGTACTGATATAAAAGATTATATTTACTCACCACTAAGCTTTATTTACTTACTCTATTAATTTACGCCCCTCCTAGATCTCATCCTTAAGCCAAACACCTTGCTATCAACAATTAACTAGACATAGAAAAGCCCGCCGATTACTCGGCGAGCTTTTCACAGAATGCTTTGTATTAAACAAACCGAATCACCTTTAGGAGAGATAATTAGTGGCTTGATACAAACCTTAATACATAAAAGCATACTGATACTACATTGCGGAGAATAACACGATATTAATTCCCCAGAATAGTTTTAATGATTGTTAAAAGTTGTATGCTTTTTCACCATGACTGGTTAAATCTAAACCTTCGCGCTCTTCTTCTTCTGGAACACGCAGGCCAATGACCAAATCAACCAGTTTGAAAGCAACGATAGACACCACCGCTGACCAAATCAGCGTTGTTCCCACACCAATCGCCTGAATTTTAAGCTGGGCCAAAATGGAATAATCAGCAGCAACTTTATTCGCCACATAATCCCAAACCCCTACCCCACCCAACGCTGGCGACGCAAACACGGCAGTAAGCAAGGCACCCAAAATTCCACCTACGCCATGCACACCAAATACATCTAAGGCATCATCTGCGCCCAGCATGCGCTTTAAACCATGCACACCCCATAGGCAAACCACACCAGCCAACAAACCAATCACCAAAGCGCCACCTACACCAACAAAGCCGCAAGCTGGCGTAATTGCCACCAAACCTGCTACTGCTCCAGATGCAGCGCCTAAGAGTGAAGGCTTGCCTTTAAGCATCCATTCAGCTAGAAGCCAAGACATCGTTGCAGCAGCGGTTGCCAACCAAGTATTAATAAAGGCCAGTGCCGCAACGCCATTGGCTTCTAATGCGGAGCCTGCATTAAAGCCAAACCAACCAAACCACAGCAATGAAGCACCAATCATGGTCATGGTTAAGCTATGCGGCGTCATGGCTTCACGGCCAAAACCAATCCGCTTGCCAACCATAATTGCACCAACCAAACCTGCAACTGCGGCATTAATATGCACCACCGTGCCACCAGCAAAATCAAGCGCACCTTTTTGAAAGAGGAAACCAGCCGTTGCAGTTGCAGTATCGGCTGCGGCTTGCGTGAGATAAGCATCGGGCCCTGTCCAGTACCAAACCATATGGGCCATTGGTAGGTATGAGAAAGTAAACCAGATCGCGCAAAAAGCCAGCACCGCAGCAAACTTAACCCGTTCAGCAAATGCGCCCACGATCAAGCCGCAGGTAATCGCCGCAAATGCGCCTTGGAAAACCACATAAATCAGCTCAGAGATCCCTACCCCTTTACTAAAAGTAGCCGCGATTGAATCGGGGGTCACGCCTTTGAGCATCACTTTACTAAAAGAACCAAAGAACGCATTGCCTTCAGTAAACGCCAGTGAGTATCCATACACCACCCACAGCACAGAGATCATGGCAAACACAGAAAACACCTGCATCAGCACCGATAACATGTTTTTAGAGCGGACCAAGCCACCATAAAACAAGGCTAAGCCAGGAATAGACATCAAAATAACCAACGCTGTGGAGATAAACATCCACGCGTTATCGCCCTTATTAATGGTGTCCACAATCGCGACTGGGGCAGACGCGGCCACATCCGCCGCAAAATTTTGAGCCGCAGTGGCGCTGAGTGCAAATGCTGTTAACAATTTTTTCATCGTCTCTCTCTCCAGCAAAGTTTTTATCAAATGGCGGCTTCGCCAATTTCACCGGTTCTGATCCGCACCACGTGCAGCAAATCAAATACGAAAATTTTGCCATCGCCAATTTTGCCGGTATTCGCTGCTTTTTCGATAACTTCTAGCGTTTGCTCCAACTGATCATCGCCAATCGCCACTTCCACCTTGACCTTAGGTAGAAAATCCACCACGTATTCAGCGCCACGATACAGCTCGGTATGACCTTTTTGACGGCCAAAACCTTTCACCTCGGTAACGGTTAAACCCTGCACGCCGATTTCTGACAAGGCTTCGCGAACTTCATCGAGCTTGAACGGCTTAATAATCGCAGACACGAATTTCATGGGGTGCTCCTTTTAAAAGGGTGGTGTACTCACATATCAGCACAAAGTATGCCAAGCAATAAATCAACCAAACTTCAGGGGCTTAGCAAAACCATGCACCAACAATAGACGTTCTATGGTGCACTGCAACTAAATTCTGCACCAGAGTAGTGCGTATCCACCAACACTGTGCAGATGTAAAACTCACGCCAACCCCGCCTAATTACAACCGCTTCTGCTAAACTAAAACCCAATCAAACAAGGAGTACTACACCATGTTAAAAGACAAATTTTTTGACGAAATCGCCAGCAAAATCTCAGAAGCGATCGCCGCCAGCCCAGCCAAAGACATGGAAAAAAACGCCCGTGCCATGATGGCATCGGCCTTTACTAAAATGGATTTGGTAACGCGCGAGGAGTTCGAAATTCAACAAGAAGTGCTGCTACGCACGCGTGAGAAATTACACGAATTAGAAGCTAGAATTAATGAACTAGAAACCAAGCTAAACGCCAATAATCCACAAGACGCATTATGATTTTTAGCCGTAAAGCCCCCGAGTCATTGCAAGCAGAGCGTTTAAACTTGGTTCAAGCAGACCCTAAGCAAGCTAAATTATGGGCGGGGTTTCAGCAGCAAAACCGCAGCCACTTGGCCCCTTGGGATCCGCTACGTGATGAAGCGTTTTTTACGGCATACACTTGGCAACTAAGATTAGAAAATGCACGGCTGCAATATCAGCAAGGCTCAGCGATTCACTGGGCCTTGTTAGATAAATGCAGCGGTGAAATGCTAGGGCAATGTAGCTTCAGTAATATTGTGCAAGGCCCTTTTATGGCATGCCATCTGGGCTATTCACTCGCGGCGCATGCGGAAGGAAAGGGGCTAATGTTTGAAGCACTCAGCACCGCTATAGAGCATCTATTTTGCACTCGGGATTTACACCGCATCATGGCCAACCATCTCCCAAGCAATCTGCGTAGCGCCCAGTTATTACAACGCTTGAACTTTGAAAAAGAAGGCTATGCGCGCTCTTACTTAAAAATTGCTGGGCGATGGCAAGATCATGTTTTAAATTCACTCATCAATCCGGCACATGGCCAAATAAGCGTCTAAAAATAATTCTGTTTACTAAAATACGGAATGGGCTTGCCCCCAAAGCCAGCAAAACCTCAAAGTGACCTTACACACTTTACCTAGCCATATGGCAGCCTGTAACATCCGCCACTTTTTTAAAATGAACGTTTATCGAAAGGAAGCATAACAATGAATAAGTATGCCGCTGAGTTCGTAGGCACATTTTGCTTGGTGTTAGGTGGCTGCGGCAGTGCCGTATTAGCCGCCGCCTTCCCCGGTCTTGGAATTGGCTTTGCAGGTGTTTCCTTAGCTTTTGGTCTTACTGTTCTCACCATGGCCTACGCGATAGGCCATATTTCTGGCTGCCATCTTAATCCCGCAGTTTCGATTGGCTTATTTGCCGCCAAGCGCTTCCCTGCAAACCAACTCCCTCCTTATATCATTGCCCAAGTTTTAGGTGGGATTGTTGCCGCAACCATCCTCTATTTTATTGTGACCGGTAAGGCAGACTTCACGACACTAGGTGGCTTTGCTTCTAATGGCTACGGAGAGTATTCACCAGGTAAGTTTTCTATGGGCGCAGCGTTGATTACTGAAATTGTAATGACCATGCTGTTTCTGATCATCATCTTAGGTGCTACAGATAAACGTGCACCACAAGGATTTGCTCCCATTGCCATTGGCTTAGGCCTCACGCTCATTCACTTGATTAGCATTCCCGTGACCAATACATCGGTAAATCCAGCACGTAGTACCGCAGTCGCGCTATTTGCAGGCAACTTCGCCATGGGCCAACTATGGTTGTTCTGGCTTGCGCCGATTGTTGGTGCCATTTTAGGTGCAGTGGTCTACCGCTTTATTGCTGGAGAAGATCAGCCTGCTTAAGCGGGGCGTTAAAGACGCGCCTTAAGCCCAAGCGCGCTATGTTGAGTTACTTTTGAACAAGGATGCAGCAATGAAAGCTATACCAGACGGCTATCACACAGCAACGCCTTACTTAATAGTCAACGATGCAGTGGGCGCAATTGAGTTTTACAAAAGCGCCTTTAATGCCAAAGAAGTGATGCGCTTAGCCGACCCAAGCGGCAAAATTGCTCACGCCGAAGTAAAAATTGGCGATTCATCCATTATGCTGGCCGACGAACACCCTGAAATGGGTTATGTAAGCCCTGCCGCTCTGGGTAATTCGCCTGTTAGCATCATGCTATATGTAGAAAATGTAGATGCTACTTTTGAGCAGGCAATTAAGCACGGAGCCGTTGCGCTACGCGCAGTCAGCGATCAATTCTATGGCGATAGAATTGGCACATTAAAAGACCCGTTTGCCCATATCTGGAGCCTTGCTACGCATATTGAAGATGTGTCACCAGAAGAAATCGACAAGCGCTTTGCGGCGTTTTTTAGTCAGTAAAACGAATCCCATAAGCGCAAAAAAGCCGACCTATATAGATAGATCGGCTTTTTTACTTATTCGGTTGCGGAGCCGGCCGATAAGCCGGGTTTTGTAGCCTTGAGTTACCCCAAGGTGACAGTCATTCCTCTAGGCCCAGCATTGCTACTGGGCTCGTGCAACCTACCCGTAGACTCGGCGGGCCACCTCAACGTCTACTGCTTGGTCTTGCTCCGGATGGGGTTTACCCTGCCGTCCGTGTTGCCACGTCCGCGGTGCGCTCTTACCGACAAGCCTTGCTGCCTGCATCCCTGACGGGAACACCTTTTCACCCTTACCTGATCCCAATCCAGCCTTGTTTCAATAAAGGCTTTCAACTTGGGCCATTGGCGGTTCAGCTCTCTGTTGCACTTTCCGTCGCCTTGCAACGCCCGGTCGTTAACCGGCATCCTGCCCTATGGAGCCCGGACTTTCCTCCCCCATACCCTAAAAGTATGGCAGCGACTGTCTAGCCTGCTCCGCAGCGGCGGATTATCACACCTCTGTGGCTGCTTGTGCAAATGGCAAACCGCTTATTTGTGATAAATCACCCGCCATTTGCTGCGCTTTAGCGATTCCACGATGGCTGGCAGGAAAATAAGCAAACACAAAGCGGCGCTTTGTTTCCCCATCCTCCGTTGTAATTAAGCTTAACCAAACGCTATCTTTACCAAAAATATTGGGCTCCTGTGTTAGCTCTACCCGCTCAAAACCGCTAACTGGCTCACTCTTGCGCCAAAGCGGCAGCAAGCCTAGCAGCATGGTACGGCGCTCCAACAGCTTGCCATCGGTAAATTGCTCGCTAGGCAGGCTCCAAAAGATCAACCCTAGCCCGATCATGGAATACCAAAACACGCCAAAAAAATGATTCTCAAAATGCACTGAATCGACCAGCGGTTGGCCCCACCATGCGGCAGCAATCATCGCCGCGCCAAATAACCACCAGCTTAATTTACTGATGCCGCGGTGAGTTAGGCTTGTTTTCAAATTATGTTTCAAACTAGCTTCCAATGGATTTCTTCCCCAGCACGTAAAGGCACGACATTGTGCTCGCCAAATGGATAACTCGCAGGCACTGTCCAGCTTTCTTTGACCAGCGTCACCGTATCGGTATTTTCTGGCAGTCCATAAAAAGCGGGGCCGTTTTTGGAAGCAAATGCTTCGAGTAAATCAAGCGCACCCACCGACTCAAAGGCCTCGGCGTATAAAGCCAGCGCAGCATGGGCGGAGTAAATGCCAGCGCAGCCACAGGCGGCTTCTTTGGTGTGCTTTGCGTGAGGTGCACTATCGGTGCCTAAAAAGAACTTTTTGCTTCCCGATGTCACTGCAGCTAAGAGCGCACGGCGATGTTCTTCACGTTTTAGTACTGGCAGGCAGTAATGATGCGGGCGAATCCCGCCAGTAAACAGCGCATTGCGGTTCATTAATAAGTGCTGCGGGGTTACCGTGGCGGCAATATTGTCACCCGCCTTCAGTACATATTCAGCAGCTTGGCGAGTGGTGATGTGCTCAAACACAATTTTTAACTTAGGCAAACGCTGTTGTAGCACCATCAGTACGCTATCAATAAATGCCGCTTCACGATCAAATACATCGACATGCGAATCGGTGACTTCGCCATGGAGTAAAAAAGGCAAACCCAGCTCGGACATTTTCTCTAAGGCTGGCATCACTTTATCAAAACTGGTTACTCCAGAATCTGAATTAGTGGTGGCTCCAGCCGGGTAAAGCTTCACCGCTTTAACAAAGCCGCTTTGTTTGGCTTTGACCACTTCTCCAGGGGTGAGATGGTCTGTCAAATACAACACCATCATCGGGTCAAACTGCACACCAGCGGGAAGCGCTTGCAAAATCCGTTGGCGATAAGCAAACGCCGCATCCACTGTTGCAACCGGAGGTTTCAGATTCGGCATCACAATCGCGCGAGCAAATTCTGTCGCCGTGTGAGGCAATACTGCCGCCATTAAATCGCCATCGCGTAAATGAAGATGCCAGTCATCAGGTCGGATAATTGTGATTGATTTGCTCATATTTTTATTCTCTGTCTTTGTGAATGAGTAACTGATGTTTCGCAGCCTATGCTCTTCATCAAAGGTTTTGAGTTCGCGATTTTCAAAGGCTGCGTAACATCAGCAGGTAAACATGTTTGGCCTGACTCTTAGCGTTTGCGAATCAAAAACAAAAATTTATCGTCTTTTGGCCAGGTCTCGATCAACTCATGCCCGGTCTGGCGACAAAAGGCGGTGAAATCAGTGGGCGTGGCGGGGTCGGTGCAAATGACATGCAGCACTTCACCACTTTGCATGGTAGCCAGCGCTTTTTTAGTACGCAAAATAGGCAAGGGGCAATTAAGCCCACTTAAATCAGCGCTTTGCTGGTGCTCTGGGCGGCTGGACATCGGCGGTCTCTGGGCGGGGAAAATTCTATTGTAGCAAGCAAGTCAAGCCCCACTGTAATCACGTGCAAGAAGTAGTAGTCACTACGGGAAAAAAAATATCATTAAATGGGAAAAATACCAATTAGCAAGTAGTTACCTGCAATTAAGTTTCGCTTCATAGTGTTACGGTTTAATCCGCTTCTTCATTCACACTCCAGAGAAAAAACATGAAAATCATCAACTTATTTGCCATCAGCACCTTAGCCATCTCTTCCCTGGCCATGGCCGACCGCTATGAAGACTATTTCCACTGCACAACGGCGCCAAAAACTGAATGGATAGCAGGCAGCGATGCCCATGCCAAAATCGTGGCCATGGGCTACAAGGTAAAAGAGTTCAAAGAAACAGCCGCTTGCTATGAAATTGAAGGCTGGGATAAAACCGGGCAAAGAGTAGAGGTCGCTTTTGACCCTAAAACGCTGGCCGTTGTGCGCTCCGAACTTGATCGTTAATTTCCTTATTCAGAACTAGGGAGCGGCTTGCCACACATTCTTAGCTCCCAGATTCTTCTGCAACACGGTGCAACTTTGCTATCTACGCAAGCTTGCACTTTTACTTGCAGAGCCCCCTGACAGCCTTTCGATTATCTGCAGATTACTTACTCTGTATTTATGCAAAAATACGTCTTGGCTAAAGCATCAGCTTTGAGCGGGGATACTCAATACCTTATCCAACCACATAATAAGGATAAAACAATGCCCCATTCCGATCTGATCTCCCAAACTGAAGCCCGCAATCATGCGTCAGCCGCCGCCCGCAGCACTTGGGTCAGCGTGCTGGTTAATATTATTTTGGCCAGCGCGCAAATTGTGCTTGGCCTGTTTGCGCATTCACAGGCTCTGATTGCTGACGGAATTCATTCACTCTCTGATCTGGTGGCCGATGGCGTGGTGCTTTTTGCCGGGCATCACAGCAAAAAAGATGCCGATGAAGATCACCCCTATGGCCACCAACGCTTTGAAACCGCCGCCTCGCTGATTATTGGCCTGATTTTGCTGGCAGTGGGCATTGGCATGCTTTGGGCTGCATTTAATAAACTTGAAGCGCCTGAGACCATTCAAAAAGTACACATCATCGCGTTATGGGTGGCGGGTACTGCGCTGATTGCTAAAGAGCTGCTGTTTAGATACATGCTGAGTGTGGCCAAACGGGTGAAATCCAGCATGCTGATCGCCAATGCTTGGCACGCCCGCTCGGATGCGGCATCGTCGCTGGTGGTAGGCCTCGGCATTATTGGTAATTTGCTGGGCTACCCTATTCTGGATCCGATTGCGGCGCTCTTAGTGGGCTTTATGATCAGCAAAATGGGCTGGCGCTTTAGCTGGGATGCCCTGCACGATTTAATGGACAGAGCCGCCGACGACGACGAAGTTCAAGCAATCAAACAAACGCTATTAAGCACGCCGGGCGTGCTGGGTGTGCACGATCTGCGCACTCGCAAAATGGGCGACATGATTGTAGTGGATGCACATATTGAAGTAGAGGCGCTGATTACCGTAGAAGCAGGCCACGATATCGCCGTTGAAGCGCGGCAACGCGTCCTGCAGCGGCACCGAGTACTTAATTTGATGACCCATCTTGATCCATCCCAAAGACCTGATTTAGATCATCAGCCCCCAGCCTGAAAAAGAAGGCCGCGATTTTCATTTAATGCTTCAAGCTTAAGTCTCGCTTAATGATGCTGTGTTGAAATGCAATCTCTTCATCACACCACCACGAAGGAAACACCATGAAAATCGCGGCCCTGATTGCAGTTGCCACCCTCGCAACCTCTTCCCTGACCATGGCCAGTGCAAATTGCACGCCGCACCCAAAGGCAGAATGGCTAAGCCCAAGTGACGCCCAAAGCAAGATTGTGGCGATGGGTTACAAAATCAAAAAATTCAAAACATCCGGCGAATGCTATGAAATTTACGGCTGGAATAAAGAAGGTAAAAAAGCCGAAGTGTATTTCGATTCCAAAACCCTTGAGATCGTAAAATCTGAGATTGGTGATTAAGCATCTATAGCGCAAAGGCGGGCAGTGCTCGCCTGCTCTTTCAGACCGCTACTCAAGGATGCCGCCATGAATAAAATCAAAGTTTGGGACCCGCTGGTGCGTTGTTTGCACTGGGGGCTTGCTCTTGCTGTGCTAGGCAATTTTCTAAACGAAGAGGGGGCAATCTGGCATCGCTGGGAAGGTTATGTGGCCGTGGGCCTAGTTTGCACACGGATTATCTGGGGCTTTATTGGCAGCCGCCATGCTCGTTTTAGCGATTGGTTTCCTACCCCAGCCCGCGTCATCCCCTATCTAAAAGCCATGCGCCGTGGCGAGCATCCGCGTTTTATCGGCCATAACCCAGCCGGAGCAGTGATGATGCTGTTTTTATTGATCATGGTCCTAGCGATGGGTGGCACGGGCTATATGATGGGGACAGACATTTTTTTCGGCGAAGAATGGCTAGAAGAGCTGCATGAGATATTGGCTTACGCTTTATTAAGCGGCGTAGGATTACATATTGCTGCGGCGCTTTTAGAAAGCTGGCGGCATAAAGAAAACCTGCCTGCTGCGATGATACACGGCTATAAACGAGCAGAAATTACCGTTATTAAAAGGGAAAACAGCTGAGGCTCCCTTGCCAAGCTGTGTTTTATAAAGGATCTCCATGCGCTTACTACTGGTTGAAGACGATGCCCTACTGGGGGATGGGATTCAGGAAGGGCTTACTGACGCAGGCTTTGTAACCGACTGGCTAAAAGATGGCGAATCGGCAAGGCTGGCGCTGATGACAGAAACCAGTTTTGATGGTGTGGTGCTCGATATCGGCCTACCCCGCCTTGATGGCTTACAACTCTTAGCGTGGATACGCCGTGAGCGCGGCCATCTGCCGGTGCTGCTACTCACCGCCAGAGATAGTATTGAAGACCGGATCAAGGGGCTGGATGCTGGGGCCGATGATTATCTAATCAAGCCTTTCGCACTGGGCGAGCTATGCGCACGGGTGCGTGCCTTGGTGCGCCGAGGCAAGGGCAGGCACGATGGAGAGCTGTGCTGGCAAGATTTAATCCTCGACCCAGTTCACCAATCAGTGCAACAAGCTGGGCAGACGCTAAATCTCACCGCTATGGAATACCGCCTACTGCATTTACTGATGGCCAACCACCCTCATTATTTATCACGCCCGCAGCTTGAAGAAAAACTCTATGGCTGGCAGCAGGATGTTGAAAGCAATACGCTGGATGTTCATCTTTCGCACTTACGCAAAAAACTCAACAAGGTAGTCATACGCAATGCCCGTAATTTGGGATGGCGTTTGGAAGAAAAAGAATGAAAAGCTGGCTACAAAGCGCCTCGCTCGCCACTAGACTTACCCTACTGGTGCTACTGCTTACCTCGCTGACTTGGGCCGCATTTAGTGCCGTTTTACTCTATGAAACCCACGATGAAATCAGTGAGCTGCTCGATAAACAGCTTTACGTTTATACCGATCTACTCTGGCAAAGCTTGGGGGACGACGATGATTTACAATTTGATCAGCGCCGTAAGCCCGACCATCTGCCCCGCGTTGCCTTTAGCCTCTATAGCCGCAGCGGAAAACTGCTGCTTTCTAGTAATGAACACCCCCTGCCGTTTCAAACAACGCCCGAAAGAAAAACGCGCACCATTACGCTAAATGGCAATCACTGGGAAATTGCCATTCGTCAGGACGAAGAAAGGCAGCTTGTGGTTGGCGAGCCCCATCAAAAGCGCGACAAACTGATCGATGAAATCGTTGCCTATGTCGGAATTACCGCAGGGCTGGCCTTGGCGATCTTATTGCCCTTATTACTATTGGCTATTCGCCATGGGCTGATGCCGCTCAAAGCTGTTGACGCCGAACTCGCCCGCCGCGCCCCCGATAATCTAGAAGCGCTTACCCTACCCGTGCCACGCGAAATCGCCCCACTGCGCGATCGACTCAACACACTCTTTGCTCAAGTGAGCGCCACCTTAGAGAAAGAGCGTCGTTTTACTGCCGATGCCGCGCATGAGCTGCGCACGCCACTGGCCGGATTACGCGTGCAAATCGAGCTAGCTCAAGGCAGCCCAAGGCCAGAAACCCGCGAAAAAGCACTCAAACAAGCCCTGCTTGGCGTAGACCGTGGCACCCATTTGGTAGCGCAACTATTGGAGCTGGCCCGCTTAGACTACGCAAGCATTAAAACCGAGCTAAGCATTGATATGGTGCAGTTGGCCAAGCAAGCACTCCAAGACGCTGGATTAGCGCAAACCTGCCTGCAAGCAGAAAACGCCTCAACTTGGCATGGGCACGCAGGGTTGCTGGCTCTATTGCTGCGCAATGTGCTCGACAACGCAAAGCGTTATGCAGGTGAAAACGCTGAAATAACGATCAGGATCAAGCAAAATTCCATCTGCATTAGCGACAATGGCCCCGGCGTACCCGCCGACGTCATCGCCCGTCTTGGTGAGCGTTTTTTCAGGCCAGTAGGCCAAAGCCAAACAGGCGCGGGGCTGGGTTTATCGATTGTGCATAGAATTGCCGAGCTGCATCAAGCCAGCGTTAGAATGAGTAGCGAAAATGGCTTTCAAATCTCTATAAGTCAGGAAAAATAAGATGCCGCATCAACACCTGCACCCGCACGATCAGCTAGGCGGGCATAACGAGCACCATGATCACACCTTTGATCATGCGCATCACCATCACGACCATGGCAAGCCTAGCTCGCAAAAAAGGCTATTGCTGGCGCTGATGATTACCGGTGGCTTTGGCGTTGTTGAATTAGTTGGTGGGGTGATGACTGGCTCGCTGGCGCTGATTTCAGATGCGGGCCATATGTTTACCGATAGCGCCGCGCTGCTTTTGGCGCTAATCGCCAACTTAATTGGCCAGCGTCCCGCCAATGCAGAAAACTCCTATGGCTATGCGCGGGCTGAGGTGATCGGCGCGCTGATCAATAGCTTGGTGATGATTGCACTGGTGGCATGGATTGTGGTGGAAGCGGTTAGCCGCTTAATGCATCCGCAAGCCGTGAATGGCATGGGAGTAATGATTATTGCGGTGATTGGCCTGCTGGTGAATATCATCTCTGCTTGGCAGCTATCGCACGATCATGACAATCTAAACAGCCGTGCGGCGATGATTCATGTGCTGGGGGATTTGCTAGGATCGGTGGCGGCCATTACCGCTGGCGCAGTCATTTACTTTACTGGCTGGCAAGCCATTGATCCTATTTTATCGGTTTTTGTTTCGATGCTGATTTTGCGCTCAACTTGGAATCTGCTCCGCCAAGCCACCCATGTACTTATGGAAGGCGTGCCACAGCATTTAAACTTAGAAGAAATTGGTGCCGCTTTGGCCACCGAAAAAGGGGTGGTTCAGGTGAATGATCTGCATGTTTGGAATATATCTGGAGGCAAAGTAGCGCTATCGGCGCATATTGTGATCGAAAAGCCAGAAACATGGCCCTTGCAGCTGCAACATATCAACCATATGCTGGGCGAGCGTTACGGCATACAACATATTACCTTGCAGGCCACATGGTTTAGTATTCGCCCCACGCGTAGTATTCCTATCCGCCGCATCCCCCATTGACAGGCCAGCTGTACATCTTTGTTTAAGGATTAATATGCAACGTTTTATTCTAGTCGCCCTGCTTGCCTTGCCTTGCCTTGCCAACGCCTCCGAATACAGCAATAGCACCCCACCTGGGATGGAACATACCGGCGGGACTACTTTTTCACGTTTACTGAAAGACACACCATTGCCTGCGCCTGAAGAAAAAGAATTCACCAAGCCAGATCCTAAAAAACTCGAAAAATGGCAGGAATTTGTTGCTAATTACGATTCCAGAATGAATAAATTTGAAGTGGCGCTAGATGGGATTGTAGTTGGAGCAGATAACATCATTCGCTACGCAGCGGCTGTGACCAGCAAGGGCAGTAGTGTAAGAAATGTTAGCTTTGAAGGAATTGATTGCAAAACCAATCAATTTCGCAGCTACGCCTATTTAAGCGGCGATCAATGGCAGAGTCTAAATCGCCCATGGGAGCTGATCGTTAAAGAAAAGCGTAATGGCTATCAAGCTAAGCTTGCCAAAGAGTTTTGCTGGGGCGGCGCGCCCACCTCAGTAGAAAAAATCGTCGATGCCATGACCTCTAACGTACCGCTTAAGATGATTCGGTAACTTAGAATATGAAATAGCGATTGGGCGCACTCGACAATACAGTGCGCCCAATCGCAGCTTAATTTGCAATGATGCAAAGTCTAAGAGCAATACGCTCGCTTACTTGAATCAAGACAAACAATGGGCAGGATCACCTCTTGCCCATTTTGCTTGGCTAAGCCCCCATCAGCACCATATTATCCCGATGAATCAGCTCTGATTCATCAATATAACCTAAGGTGGCCTCAATCTGCCCAGTGGGTAAACGCATAATGCGGCGGGTTTCAGCGGCGCTGTAATTGGCCATGCCTCGAGCAATTTCTAGCCCCGTGCTATCTACACAGCTCACCACATCCCCACGCAAGAAATCACCCAGCGCTTCTTTTACGCCTATCGGCAGCAGGCTAGAGCCATGCAAACGCAGGGCACGCACCGCGCCTGCATCCAGCACCACGCTGCCTTTAAGCTGCAAGTGATCGGCAATCCATTGTTTTTTGGCGGCCAGTGGCGTGGATTGAGCCGTTAGCTGAGTGCCAATTCGCTCACCCAAAGCTAAACGAGTCAATACGCTAGGCTCACGCCCGCAAGCAATCACTGTTGAAGCCCCGCTACGCGCAGCGCGTTTAGCAGCAATAATCTTGGTGTACATCCCGCCCGTGCCCACGCTAGAGCCAGCACCGCCAGCCATGTCTTCTAAACGCAAGTCCCCCGCCTCGGCCTCTTCTACCAAACGGGCATCAAGGTCTTTACGTGGATCGGCAGTAAACAGGCCACTTTGATCGGTCAAAATAATCAGTGCATCGCCTTCAATCAGATTGGTCACCAAAGCGCCCAAGCTATCGTTATCGCCAAATTTAATTTCAGCGGTCACGACGCTATCATTTTCATTAATGATAGGGATCACGCCCAGGTTCAACAGCGTCATCAGGGTAGAGCGGGCATTTAAATAGCGGGTGCGGTCGGCTAAGTCTTCGTGCGTCAGTAAAATCTGCGCGGTTTTTAAACCATGCTGGCGAAATGCGCTTTCATACGCTTGGCACAATCCCATCTGCCCAACCGCCGCAGCGGCTTGCTTTTCGTGTACTGACGTCGGCTTTTGCGTCCAACCCAAACGCGCCACGCCTTCGGCTATTGCGCCAGAGGAGACCAGCACCACTTGCTTGCCCATTTTTGAGACTTCGGCAATTTCCTCCGCCCAACGCAAAAGGGCCGCGTGATCTAGGCCACGGCCTTCATTGGTAACTAAACTGGAGCCAACTTTCACCACAATGCGGTGAGCAGCGTGAACAATACTTTGCGACATAGCCATTTCCTTAAGCAAGGCCTCGCATTATCCTAGAAACGATCACAAACTGCTTTGTTTTGATACAAAAAACCACGTTCAAACAAGATAAAAAGGCACTAATCCCCTCTACCCTTGTCAGATCAAGCACAATCAGCCGACTAAACCACTAATCCCCCTTAAAATCGAGCTTGCCACGATGCGCTTTAGTAAACCCATTCTCTTTATTGCCTGCTTGCTGCCCCTGCTTTGGATTGCTATTTCTACAGGGCAAGCGGTTAATCCTATTGAGTTTTTAACCCGCCAAACCGGCACTTGGGCGTTAAATTTTCTAATGATTACCCTCTGTGTAACGCCGTTACGCCGCTTAACAGGCTATGGCAAGCTCCTGCTCTACCGCCGTATGCTTGGCCTCTATGTGTTTTTTTACGCCTTTATCCATGCAGTCACATTCTTTGTGTTTGACCATGGTTTAGACCCTGCCGCCATTTTGCACGATGTAATCAAGCGCCCTTTTGTAACGATTGGTTTTTTAGCTTTTATATTATTAATTCCACTCGCGGCAACATCAAATCAAGCTGCAATTAAAAAATTAAAAAGGCAATGGCAAACATTACATAAGCTGGTTTATTTAATTGCCAGCTTAGGTGTATTGCATTATTTTTGGTTGGTAAAAAAGGATTTAACAATACCGTTAATTTATGCGGGGATATTGTCTATTTTATTTTTAATGCGCACACCCTTTGCAAGGCGTTTTGATAAGGCTAAACTGCAAAAAAATACATAGACTCATAGAATGAAGGAGTGCAAAGTACACAAAGGAAATATGCTAATAAATTTCTTATATTTTTCAGCTCTACTCTGTGCTTTTAGCCGTGATTTGCTTATCCCGCCTTCGAGTTATTTATCCAGGAGCGGGAATTAAGTGCATTAAGCAGCAGAAACTTAAAAACACACAGTTAATACACGTTTCTAGCGAATCATTCAGCAACTTATTCTCTCTGGTTTTCTCTATTTAATCGATATTTACATATTTTTATTGATGTCAACTTGGTGGAATCAAAAACCGCGAAACGTCGATATTCCATTTTTCTGGGGATTCATGACCCGTAATTTTATCCGCCCCACCCAAGCCCATGGGTTTAGCCAAATTAATTTCTACTGGGGTAATATAAGCATTTGCCTTAGTGCTAAAAATAGCTTTTACCCTTGGCATTAATAAATTACCTTCATTTTGCTCCAGCACCACGGCCAAACGGCCAGATTCTAATTTAACTAAAGACCCTACAGGGTAAATCCCCACCGTGCGCATAAAGGCTTGCACTAGCGTTGGGTTAAAATGAAATTTACTCCATTCCCAAAGTTTTTTTAATCCTTCCGAGGCCGGCATGCCTTTGTGATAACAACGATCCGAAGTAATTGCATCATATACATCCACTACCGATGCCATTTGCGTTAATTGAGTAATATTTTCCCCTGGCAATCTATGCGGATAGCCACTACCATCCATACGCTCATGATGATGTAGGGTAATTTCTAATGGAATATCACCAATTGAATCCACTTGCGACAAAATCTTAAAACCTTCCATTGGGTGTGAACGCATTACCTCGAACTCTGCCTCTGTTAATCGGCCTGGTTTATTTAATATTTCGTTTGGTACCATTGTTTTGCCGGTATCGTGCAATAATCCACCTATACCCGCTTGCCGAATTAGCTCTGAGGGAAAATTCATACTTTTTGCAAACGTAACCATTAAAGTACACACGCTTACCGAATGCAAAAAAGTATATTCGTCTTTATCTTTAATTCCAGACAATCCCAATAAAGCACTGCTATTTCTTAAAATAGAATCGGTAATTGCTTCAACGACTTCTTCTACATCATCCATATGAATCGCTTTGCCCATCCGCGCATCCTGCATCACCGTGCGCACCAATGAATGGGCCTGCTTATGAATTTTTTTAGCGCGCGACATTTCTTCTGTTGTAGAAACCTGAATCACCGGCGCAGGGGCAGTAGCGGCCAAAACCATTTCCGCCTCAATAGTTGCATTTACTTCATCCACCGTTGGGGCATGGGCGTAATCCAAGCCACGGTCGGTATCGATGTAAACCTCATGCGCGCCCGATGCCATGATCTTTTGTAAGTCTTCTTCCGTTTTTACCACAAATTGCTTACGCAAAAACGGATGGTCCATCCAATCCACATTCAGATCATGGATATACATGCCAATTTTTAATACTGATGAGGGGATTTTTTTAATCATGGCGGCTTGCAGATACAATGAAGGTCATTAACTTCATCTTAGAGCTAAGGCTCACTTCTCGCTCATGTACACACTTACTTTTATCAATTCGCAGGAGTCCAGCCGTCTGGAAGTGACTGCCGAACCTGATAGCATGTTGATAACTTCTGTCAGAAAATTAGTCAACGATGGAAAATTACAACTGGCTTGGCGCTGCGGCCAAGGCACTTGTGGAGCATGTAAAGTACGCTTAGAACACGCAGGCAGCGGCGCAATGGTGATGCTAGGAGCCAAAGAAAAAAACGTAATGGCCCGCCACGCAGGGCTAGCAGCAGACTCCCCCCTAAGCATCCCCGACACCCCAGCCCTCATCCGCCTAGCCTGCCATATTCAAATCAAAAGTGATTTAACGATTTATGTTTAAAACGGCTTAAAACCCAAATTTTGAACCACAGGAAAATGTACTTAGCGGGGTTTTCTCTGTGCCCTCCATGCTCTCTGTCGCTCAAAGTTTGGATTTAAATTTGCACGGCCCCCATTCTGCAGCTAATCGCTTGGGTGGCTTGCAGCAGTCTTTGCACCAAATTACTATCTGCTGCGGGCTGCAGGGCGGACGATGCCGCCCCCACTACGGTAACCACCGCAATAATTTGCTGGCGAGCATCAAATACTGGGGCAGAGATGGCATCTACACCAGAAATCAATAAGCCTTGAATACTGTGCCAGCCCTGAGCGCGGATCTCTGCTAATTGCAAATTAAGCGTCTGCAGCGCCCCCTTGGCCAAGCCCGCCTCCTGCTGCAAGAGCTGCACCTCCTGCTCTGGCAGATAGCTACTAAACACCAGCCCTGTGGCCGATTTAAACGGCGGTAATACCGATCCTACTTGGGTAATCAAGCTGATAGATCTAAGCGCCTGCTCTACCTGCACCACCGTCGCACCTTTATTACCCCACACCGCAAAAAACACCGTTTCATTCAGTTGATCACGTAGTTGCAGCAGGTAAGGCGTTGCGACTTTTAGCACATCCATTTTACCCAACGCAATCAAGCCCACCCGCAGCGCCTCATGGCCCAGTGCGTACCGATTACTGCCTGCATCCTGCTCGGCAAAACCGGTGGCAATCAAGGCCTGTAAGTAACGATGCACTTTACTGGCAGGCATGGCCAAATACTCCGCCAAGCGAGAGAGCGAGGTGCTGGGAGCCAAATCAGCCAGTGCTTTTAAAACCTGTGCCGCCACCTCGGCCGAGCCCACGCTCTGCCTACGATCTGCCATTACCATGTTGTTTGCCACTTAAACGCCATAAAGCGCGTTTATAACTTGACGACTTTTTAAAATCAAATTATGTTTTGCGTAAATATATTACGCATAACGTAAAAGGGGGCACCATGCCACACGATACAAGTACTTTGTCTTACCTTTCTGGGTTTGGGAATGAATTTGCTAGCGAGGCATTAGCAGGTGCCTTACCTAGCGGCCAAAACTCGCCGCAAAAAGCCCCTTATGGCTTATACCCAGAGCAGTTTTCTACCAGTGCTTTTACTGTGCCCCGCGCCGAGCTGCGCCGTACTTGGATGTATCGCATCTTGCCTTCAGCTGCGCATAGCAAATTTGAACGCCTAGAGCGCCAGCGCCCCAATAGTACATTAGCGGCCATTACCCCCAATCGCCTACGTTGGGATCCGCTACCACGGCCTAATACGCCCACTGATTTTATTGATGGCCTAGTGACGATGGCGGCGAATAGTGACTCGCCCGAAGGCGTATCGATTCATCTCTACCGCGCCAATATTTCGATGCAGCGAGTGTTTTTTAGTGCCGATGGCGAGTTTTTATTTCTGCCACAACAAGGCCGTATTCGCTTGGTGACAGAACTAGGCATCTTAGAAATAGAGCCCGAAGAAATCGCGGTGATTCCTCGCGGAATGAAGTTTCGTGTCGAGCTATTAGACAGCAACGCCAGTGGTTATTTATGCGAAAACCACGGCTCACCGCTACGTATTCCAGATCTAGGCCCGATTGGCAGCAATGGCTTAGCCAATCCGCGTGATTTTCTTGCGCCGGTTGCTGCTTATGAAGACATCGATCAAGCCACAACTTTGGTACAAAAATTTTTAGGTGAATTCTGGGCCTGTCAGCTTAGCCATTCACCGCTCAATGTAGTGGCTTGGCACGGCAATAGCGTGCCGTATAAATATGATCTACGCCGCTTCAACACCATAGGCACCGTGAGTTACGACCATCCTGATCCATCCATCTTTACCGTACTCACCTCACCCTCTGCCATTACCGGCCAAGCCAATGCGGACTTCGTTATTTTCCCTCCACGTTGGATGGTAGCTGAAAACACCTTCCGCCCACCTTGGTTTCATCGTAATCTTATGAATGAATTTATGGGGCTGATCCGTGGTGAGTACGATGCAAAAGCGGGTGGTTTTGTGCCAGGCGGCGCTTCTTTACACAATGTTATGAGCGCACACGGGCCGGATGCCAAAACATTTATCAATGCCAGCGCCACTGAATTACAACCGCAAAAAATAGAGCGCACGATGGCATTTATGATTGAAACCCACGCGGTCATCCGCCCTAGCCAATACGCTATGGAATGCAGCCAGCTACAAGCAAACTACGACGATTGCTGGGCAGACATGCCAAAAACATTTAATAAAAATCAGATTTAATCATTGATGCAGGGGAAACCCAAGTCTTAAACCACAGAGGGCACAGAGAACACGGCGTTTCACAGAGCTAATCTAAATTAGCTAAAGGTCGCTTAGTGATGTCGTTTGGCGTATCCCAAAGATACGCCTACGAAACTAAGGGCTGCAGCTAAAACGGTTGCCCTTCTCCGTGTATCTCCTTGTCCTCCGTGGTTCAAGACTAGCAGCCTGTCGGACTTAGACGGTCGAAGCGAAAAATTGCATGATCGAGGCCAGATTTTGCCGGATTTGCAGCGCCAATAACGAGTTATTGGTCAAAAATCTGGTGAAATATAGGCCGATCAGGTGATTTTGCAGCTGACTGATGCTAAGTCCGACAGGCTGCTAGAGTTTTGCTTGCTTTCATTCAACAGCTTTGGGATATTTTTATCCACCTAAGATCAACGGAATCCCTGATGACCTCTACCGCCACTTCTTATCGCCGCAGCTGGGTTACTTCCGCAAACGAGCACCATGATTTTCCGCTACAAAACCTACCGTTTGGTATCTTTAGCCCACAAGGCCTGCCACCACGCGGCGGCGTTGCCATCGGTGATGTTATTTTTGATTTACAAACTGCATTAGAAAATAGCCTCTTCACTGGCGTAGCCCAAACCGCCGCCCAAGCCGCCAGTGGTAAATCGCTGAATGCCTTCTTTGCCCTGCCAAGCACAGCAAGATTGGCATTGCGCGAGCGTTTATTAGAGTTGCTGGATGCCGATTATCCACAGCTCAAAAATCTGCAAGCCCAAGGCGAAGCACTGCTGCGCCCAGCGGCTGATTGCACCATGCACCTACCCGCCAAGATTGGCGACTACACCGATTTTTACACCGGCATTCACCACGCGGTGAACGTGGGCAAACTATTCCGCCCAGATAATCCCCTGCTGCCTAACTACAAATATGTGCCGATTGGCTATCACGGCCGCTCGTCCACCATTTACCCAAGTGGCTTTGCCGTGCGCCGCCCTCTCGGGCAAACGCTAAAACCAGGCTCTGAAATGCCCACGCTCACGCCAACAGCAAGGCTGGATTACGAGCTAGAGCTGGGTATTTGGATTGCAGGCAACAATCCGCAAGGCGAGGGAATTACCATTGAAAACGCGTCAGAACATATCGCCGGTTTCTGCCTATTAAACGACTGGTCGGCCCGCGATTTACAAGCTTGGGAATACCAACCTCTTGGCCCGTTCTTAGCTAAAAACTTTGCCACTACCGTGTCACCTTGGGTGGTAACGGCCGAAGCACTTGCGCCTTATCGCAGCGCACAAGCGCCCCGCCCAGAAGGCGATCCGCAACCCCTGCCATATTTATTTAATAGTGAAGATCAAGCCAGCGGCGCTTTTAATATTGAGCTAGAAGTCCTGCTGCATACCGCAGCGCAAAAAGCCCAAGGCCTACCGCCGCATCGACTCGGCCTATCCAATACGCTCAATATGTACTGGACAGTGGCCCAGCTGATTACCCATCACACCGTCAACGGCTGCAGCCTGCGCCCGGGTGATTTACTTGGCACCGGCACGCTATCGGGCCCTACACCTGATTCTTTGGGTAGCCTGCTGGAAATAAGCAATGGCGGCAAGCAAGCAATCAAGCTGAATTCTGGCGAAGAGCGCTGCTTTCTTGCTGACGGCGACGAAATCATCATGCTTGCCCGCTGTAAAAAAGAAGGCCATCCAAACATCGGCTTCGGCGAATGCCGTGGAGTGATTTTAGCTGTTTCGTAATTTCGTAGGGTGGGTTAGCTCGGTTGTTTGGGCGTAACCCACCATGATGCATCGGTTTCGTAGTACAGGTGAAACTCTTTAGTGCCTAGTCGTTTTAGTGCCTTCGGCACGTTTATTTAGGAGCGGTAGCCACCGCTGGGGCCTTCCTTTCTTGAACGGCCAAGAAACGAAGCCAAAGAAGGCCGCCCCACGAAACACGAAGGCCCCTGCACTGCGGACAATCGAGTCGGCGGCAGGCGGGATTGGCTCGCTGCCTCGCTCCCCGGCCGAAACCCCGCCCCGCTTGTTCCTCGCTCCGGCGTGTTTCAAGGGGACTTAAAGCCCTATGCGGAGATCGTTGTTATTACGTTTTTTCATTGTTTGCTGAAAAAATGCAAACGGCTTAGCGCACATGGGGCTTAACCGCCCTACGACAAATATACATAAGGTTTAAGCATGGAACTCTACGGCTATTACCGCTCCACCTCGTCCTACCGTGTGCGCATTGTGCTAGCGCTCAAAGGGCTGGCTTATGAAGCCATACCGGTCAACCTACTTAAGAATGAGCAAAAAGACGCGGCTTATCTCCGCGTCAATCCGCAAGCGCGCGTCCCCGCTTTGCTAGATCAAGCACAGGAAGTGATTATCCAATCGCCAGCGATTATCGAGTATCTGGAAGAACGCTATCCAGCAACGCCGCTACTGCCCCAAGATCTATTTGAGCGGGCCAAGATTCGTGGCATGGCGGCGCTGATTGCTTGTGATGTACATCCGCTGCATAACATCAGCGTGCTCAACTATCTGCGCCAGAACTACCAATACAAAGAAGACAATATTACGGCGTGGATTAATGAATGGATGAGCCAAGGGCTGGCTGCAGTTGAGCAATTGATTGGCGAGAGCGGCTTTTGCTTTGGTGAAATCAGCGTGGCAGACGCCTACCTGATCCCACAGCTCTACGCGGCCCGCCGCTTTAATGTGCCTCTCGATGCTTACCCAAAAATCCTCAGAGTAGAAGCCCTCGCCAACGCACATCCAGCCTTTATAGCGGCCCACCCAAAAAATCAGGCAGATAGCCCAGAATAGGTCAAAAACCTAAGATCTGTAGACACAGAGAACACGGCGTTAAAAAGCAGCACACTAAGAAAAGCCTAAGAGATTAAGGCATTTAGCTTTTCTCTGTGTGCTCTGTGTTCTCATTTAGCTCTGTGTCTTCAGAACTTTTTGAAGTTTTTAGTACGAACCCAAGGAATCGACATGCAAGAAGCGCTTTGGACTCCCTCCCCTGAGCAGGTTGCTGCCACCCAAATGGATGCGTTTCGCCGCCATATCAATCAAGTCCATCACCTAGACTTGGCCGACTATGCCCAACTACACGCTTGGAGCGTGGCACATCGGGAAGCTTTTTGGTTGGCGATTGTCGATTTCTTTGCGGTGCATTTTAGCCAAGCAGCTAGCGAGGTTCTTAGCGAAGGCTCCACCATGCCAAGCGCCAGTTGGTATAAAGATACCGAGCTTAACTTTGCCGAACATCTGCTGCGCCGCAGGGATGATCACCCCGCGCTAATTGCCATTGGCGAAGATGGCTCCCGCGAGGTGCTAAGTTATGCCGAGCTAGCCGCGCATGTGGCAGGCTTACAAAAATCACTCGCTGCCGCCGGTATTGGCTTTGGCGATCGTATCGCTGCCTTTATGCCCAATACTTGGCAAACCATTGTGGGCGCGCTGGCAGCGGCCAGCCTTGGCGCAACGTGGTCTTCTTGCTCACCAGATTTTGGCACGCAAGGCGTCGCCGATCGCTTTGGGCAAATTGAGCCCAAAGTACTGATTGCCTGTGCAGCTTATCGCTATGCGGGTAAAACCATTGCCCTTGCAGACAAAATCAAAGAAATCGTCACCCGCCTGCCTTCCGTAGAGCAATTAGTCATTGTTCCCTATGCAAATCCTGAAGCAGAGGCCAAGGATTTTAAAGCAGGTCACGCCAAGATCACGCTATGGGATGATTTTTACCAAGCGGGTGGCGAGCCAACATTCACCCCTGTTCCCTTCGCCCATCCGCTCTACATCATGTACTCCAGCGGCACGACGGGCGTTCCCAAATGCATCGTTCACGGCACTGGCGGCACGCTACTACAACACGTTAAAGAGCTGGGCCTGCACACCGATCTCACCATGGGCGACACGCTGTGCTACTACACCACCTGCGGCTGGATGATGTGGAACTGGATGGTATCCGGCCTTGCCTTGGGCGCTAGCATCGTGCTGTTTGATGGCTCACCGTTTCACCCCAATGCCGACCGGCTGATTGATTTAATCGATCAAGAAAATATCAGTATTTTTGGCACTAGCGCCAAATACTTGGCGGCCCTAGAAAAAGCGGGTGCTAAACCAAAACAAACGCACCGCTTAGAACACTTAAAAACGATTCTTTCTACCGGCTCGCCGCTCTCGCACGAAAGCTTTGAATACGTTTACCGCGATATTAAACAAAACCTCTGCCTCTCTTCCATTACAGGCGGTACCGACATCATCTCCTGCTTTGCCTTAGGCAACCCCGTGCTGCCGGTATGGAGTGGCGAGCTGCAATGCAAGGGCTTAGGCATGGCAGTTGAGGTATGGAACGACGCAGGCCAGCCCGTCATTAGCGAAAAAGGCGAGCTAGTATGCACCCGCCACTTTACCGCTATGCCTATCAGCTTTTGGAATGACCCCGATGGTGAAAAGCTAAAAGCCACTTACTTTAGCCAATACCCCGGCATCTGGGCGCAAGGCGATTACGCCGAAGAAACCATCCACGGCGGCGTCATTATTCATGGCCGCTCTGATGCGGTGCTCAACCCCGGCGGCGTGCGCATTGGCACGGCAGAGATTTATCGTCAGGTAGAAAAGCTGCCAGAGATTTTAGAATCTATCGCCATCGGCCAAGATTGGGATAACGACGTGCGCGTGGTGCTATTTGTGCGTTTACGTGAAGGAGCGGAGCTCTCTGACGACTTGCAAAACAACATCCGCCAAGTAATACGTAGCAACACCACGCCCCGCCATGTGCCCGCTAAAATTATTCAGGTGCGAGACATCCCCCGCACCATCAGTGGCAAAATCGTCGAGCTGGCCGTGCGTAATGTAGTGCATGACAGACCGGTGAAAAACACTGATGCACTGGCTAATCCAGAGGCGCTGGAAGAATTCAGAAACCGAGTTGAGCTCGCCTCTTAAAATCATCAAATCCAACCCAGCGGCGTCAGTGACGCCGCTTGCCTTAAACGACTTAGGTAAAAGCACTGCATTAATGTCTTGGCTTACGAATAAACTACAAACCAACCTTAAGTATCAAACAAAATCTTCCAATAATATTTAACGAAACCAAATGCCATCTAACTTTTTTTATACTTATCCCAGCCAAGCGCAATAACATAACTTAAGCCTTTAACTATTTAGGGTGTGTCGGGAGACATAGTTATGATGCTTAATAACCATTCAGTTAAACAGCGGTTTGGTCTTTTGCTCGGCTGCATGCTGCTCAGTCTTTTTTCTCTTTCTGCTTACTCTTACCGATCGATTAACCACGGTGATGATTAATGGTCAGCTTTATAGAAAAATTGCCGAAACCAATAATTTAACCGCGGATATTTTGCCGCCGCCGCAATATATTATTGAATCTTTTTTAATAATTAATCAGCTAAGCCAAGGCCAAACCCAAGATCAGGCCGCGCTGCTGCAACGCTTTGCGCTAAGCAAACAGGCCTTCTACCGTAGGCAAGAAAGCTGGAAAAACAAAAACCTAAGCCCTGAGCTAAGACAACAACTAATACACACCATATTTGACCCAGCAGACGCTTTTTTTCAAGAGGTAAAACACAGTTTCATACCCGCCTTGCAAACTGACAATTTAAGCATAATGGCTGAATCAAAGAAAAAGCTTGATGCGCTTTATCTATCGCATCGCAATGCCATTGATGAATTAATCCCCATCGTGGCTAGGCAGCAGCAAGCCCTTGAGGCTGAGTCAAAAAGCATCGTAAGCCAAGCATTGATCTGGCAAATTGGCACAACCCTTATCCTGCTTTCCATTATCATTTTGCTTTGGTGGTGGATTATCCGCTCTATTTACAGCAGCCTTGGCGGTGAGCCCACTTATGCAGCAGAAATCGTCCAACAAATTGCCAGTGGCAATATGATGCTTAAAATTAAGCTCCGCAGTCATGATCAATCCAGCGTGCTATTTCATGTGCAGCAAATGAACGACAACCTGGTGCAAGTGCTAAGTAAAGTCTGTGGCATCTCCACTACCCTCGCCTCTGCATCTGAAGAACTAGCGGCTTCGGCCTTATCCCTGAGCAAAAACACGATGGAGCAAGCGGCAAGCGTAGAGGAAACCAGCGCTTCCGTTGTAGCGCAAAGCGCAGACAATGCGCGCACTTGCGACAATATTGCCAGCCAATCCGCCACCGATACCATTGAAGGCGCAAAAGCAGTCAAGCTAACGGCAGTAGCCATGAATCAAATTGCAAAGAAAATCTGCATCATTGACGATATTGCCTATCAAACCAATTTATTAGCGCTCAACGCAGCCATTGAGGCAGCAAGAGCTGGCAGCTATGGCAAAGGCTTTGCAGTGGTTGCGGCAGAAGTCAGAAAACCAGCAAAAAGAAGCCAGATTGCAGCACAAGAGATCAGTGAAATTGCTGACGATAGCGTGCAGTTATCTCAGCGTGCTGGCAATTTATTAGATCAGATGATGCCCACTATCAGTAAAACTGCAGAGCTGGCACAAGAAATAAGCGCAGCCAGCAGCGAACAAACCAGAGGCTTGGATCAAATTAATATCGCCGTCAGCCAGCTAGCACAAACCACACAGATGAATACAGAAGCATCCGAAGAGCTTTCTTCTGCCTCAGAAGAAATGAGCAATAGGGCCATACAGCTGCAGGAAATAATCAGCTTTTTCCGAGTCCGTGAATAGGCTATTCGCCAGTAAAGAGGCAGAATTTAAGCGGCAAAATAAGTACATAGCCAGCCACAGAGCAGCGCACTTTGCGTAAAACGTGCTATTGACTATTCACCGCAAGCCCCCACCTTATGGCTTGCGGACCTGCCGCCTAAACTGCCCAAGGAACATGATGTCTATTTCAATGTACACCACCAGCGTTCCCGTTTTTAAACAATTACTCATCGCTCTTGCCGATGTTTTAGCCAAGGCCGAAGCCCACGCTGAAGCATGCAAAATCGACCCTGCTGTCCTGCTGCAAACACGCTTATACCCAGATATGTTTCCACTCGTGCGCCAAGTGCAGATCGCTTGTGACTTTGCCAAAAGCGTACCTGCCCGCTTAGCGGGGGTAGACGTACCGGCTTATGAAGACAATGAACAAAGCTTTGCCGAGCTACAAGCCCGTATTGCCAAAACACTGGCGCTCTTAGATGGTCTAAGCGCAGCTCAAATCGACGGCAGTGAAGCTTTAGAAATCGTGCTCCGCCCAGGCACGCCAAAAGAAAAAAAACTCGACGGCCAAACCTATCTGCTCTCTTATGGCTTGCCGCAGTTTTTCTTCCATGTCACCACCACTTACGCACTGCTACGGCACAACGGTGTAGAAATTGGTAAACGCGATTTTATGGGCGCTTACTAAGCCCCCTTGCATCATTTGCCAAAACGCACGCTCCTAGAGCAATGCTAAGCCTATCCATTTCAGGATGGGAAACTCATTTGTAGGGTGGACAAAGACGGTTAGCCTTGCCCACTCTACAAATACTTAAGTTGCCAGGTTTAAGAGCGAGGCATCCGCCTCTTACCTTGCCAGTTTTACTTGATTGCCATAAATAAACTTTACAATTCTAGCAATTATTGCTTACATAAAATCAAAAAAATAAGAAATTATTTATTTAGTACGCTCATTCATTTTTAATATTCATTCCTAAGTAAGCATTAATTAATAATACACAATTAGCATTTTACCGGTAACAATCAAACAGCATGAACCGCGCATAAAAAAACATCACCTGCATTTGAACTTTTCATATTCAAAGCACACTAATCTTCAAGCAACTAAATTTAACCTGCCCCAGCACAATATCGATGTTTTTTCTTTCTATTAAATAGTAATTTAATTACATAGTGAATTTTAATAAATTAAAATGCATTTTTTACAGAATTGAATTTAGTTAAAAATAACCATCTTTAAACGGAGAAAACAATGCCTCCTTTAATTTCAGTAAAACACCGTGACGGTATTTTGCATATTCCACAAGACACCTTAAATGATTGGCCAATAGCACAATTTGCCAATACAAAAGATAGGGGAATTGTAGTAAAGGCACTGGGGCTGGAGTTAACCAGTGCTTTTCTCTCCATTTTTGACACCCAAAGCCAAAAAATCATTGGTGAAGAAGCGCTGCTACGCGCCAGTGTTCGCAGTAAAGCACTTGCTACATCAGAAGTATTTAAAAGCGCGCAAGGCGGCGATTGCTTAGTGGAATTTGACCGCCTATGCCGTAGCCTGCATTTAATGAACCACCTTGCTGGCCCTTACCCAAAACGCACGCTATTTCTTAATGTTTATCCAGAACTACTGATGTCAACAGGTGAACAGCACGCCGATGCCTTCGAGCGAATTTTGCAAGATCAAGGCCTCAGCCCTGCGGATATTGTGTTAGAGATCTTTGAATCGACGGTGCAGCCAGACCAAACAGCCCGTCTAGCCAAGGCTATTAAAAGTTACCGCGAGCGCGGCTACCGGATCGCAATCGATGATTACGGCTTTTTAAATAGTAATTTAAGCCGCTTACTTACACTGAGCCCAGAGATTGTTAAGCTGGATCGAATCGTCATCAACGCCATCAGCAAGGAACCACTGGCCCAAGAGCTGCTATGCCAATTTGTTGAGCGCCTGCATGAAAACGGCAGCTTGGTCGTGATTGAAGGTATTAATAGTGCCGAGCAACTCACCCTCGCCCAAGCCAGCGGCGCAGATATGATGCAGGGCTATTTTTTAAGTGAGCCGCGCCATTTGAGTAGTGAGGCGTTTGTGCACGTCTTGGCAAGTGTATAAATATGGAATATAAAAACAATTATTAATTCTTTTTAAATCTATATAGCTGGCGATTAGACTAAGCCTTATCCACTAAAAGGGCTTACACATGAAACTGATCGCCAGCTTAATCCTTAGCCTTGCCAGCACCAGCCTCTTTGCAGCATCAGTTGAACTGCTTAATGTTTCTTACGATCCAACTCGTGAGCTTTATCAAGACTACAACAAAGCCTTCAGCAGCTACTGGAAGAAAAAAACTGGTGATGATGTCACCATCCGCCAATCACACGGCGGCTCAGGTAAGCAAGCGCGTTCAGTCTTAGATGGCCTACAAGCCGACATCGTTACGCTAGCACTGGCTTACGATATTGACGAGTTAGCCTCCCCGGCTAAATTACTTGATGCTGGCTGGCAAAAAAAGCTTCCGGACAACGCCTCGCCTTACACCTCAACCATTGTGTTCCTCGTTAAAAAAGGGAACCCTAAGGGCATTAAAGACTGGGGTGATCTGATCAAAGCCGATGTGAAAGTCATTACACCCAATCCTAAAACCAGCGGCGGCGCGCGTTGGAATTATTTGGCCGCTTGGGGCTGGGCTAAAAAAACCTACGGTTCGGACGATAAAGCCCGCGACTATGTACAAAAACTCTTTAAGAATGTTCCCGTACTCGATACCGGTGCACGCGGATCAACCACCACCTTCACCCAACGCGGCATTGGCGATGTATTACTTGCTTGGGAAAACGAGGCCGAGCTGGTGGTTAAAGAAATTGGCGTAGACAAGTTTGAAATTGTCGCACCAAGCTACTCAATCAAGGCCGAGCCGCCTGTGGCCGTGGTCGATAAAGTGGTCGATAAAAAAGGCACGCGTAAAGTGGCTGAGGAATATCTGAAATATCTGTATTCCAAAGAAGGCCAAGAAATCATCGCGCAAAACTACTACCGCCCGATCGACCCCGCAACAGCAGCCAAATACGCCCATCAGTTCCCGAAAGTAACGCAGTTTGATATCGATGATGTATTTGGCGGCTGGGCGAAAGCGCAAAAAACGCACTTTAGCGACGGCGGTACGTTCGATCAGATTTATCAGCCAAGTAAGTAACACAAGCACGCTAGGGTGGTGCATCAGGGCGGGTGAAACCCGCCGCTATATGAGCTTTTGGGGCGTAAATCTGGCGGGTTTTACACCATGTGCGCTAACCAGTTTGGCTTTTAGTAGCAAACAAAGACAGAAGAGGAGGAGGACTACGCTCACGATACGGGGCTTGAATCTCCCCTTGAAACACGCCGGAGTGAGGAACAAGCGGGGCGGGGTTTCGGCCAGGGAGCGAGGCAGCGAGCCAATCACGCCCGCCGCCGACTCGATTGTCCGCAACGCAGGGGCCTTCGTGTTTCGTGGGGTGGCCTTCTTTGGCTTCGTTTCTTGGCCACACAAGAAAGGAAGGTCCCGCGGGACGCCCGCACCTAAATCAACGTGCCGAAGGCACTAAAAAGATCTTTTTGACTTTGCGGTTGCACACGCCCTGCGATGACTCAAAACTTGCAAGCATCACTTTTTAACAAACACCTCAAAGGCATAAGCCCCATCAGAAAAGAGCCCACCATGTCAGCCACTATCCATCATGCCAGCGGCACTTTACATGTGCCCGAAGATACCCTCGCCGATTGGCCCAGCGCCCAGTTTGCCTCTACCCAAGAGCGCGGCATCGTGGTGAAGGCGCTGGGGCTGGAGCTCACCAGCGTGTTTCAGCCCATTTTTGCATCAGATGCGCAAACCATCGTCGGCGAAGAAGGCCTGCTGCGTGCCAGTATCCGCCGCAAAACCATATCGCCTGCCGATGTTTTTAAAAGTGCCTCTCGAGGCGAATGCTTGGTGGCTTTCGATCGCCTATGCCGAAGCCTGCATTTAATGAACCACTTAGCTGGGCCGCAAAAAGGCAAAACATTATTTCTAAATGTTCACCCCGAGCTGCTGATTGCCGTTGAAAAACAGCACGGCGAAGCATTCGAGCGCATTTTGCAAGATCAGGGTTTGAAGCCTAGCGATGTGGTGCTAGAAATCCTTGAATCCGCCATTCCTGATGCACAAGAAGCCGACCTGACCCATGCGGTAGAAAACTACCGCCAGCGTGGCTACCGGATTGCGATTGATGATTACGGCCAGAAAAACGCCAATCTCTGCCGCCTGCTCACCTTGTCACCCGACATTGTAAAACTAGACAAAGTATTAATTCATGCCACAGACCGCAATAGTAAGGCGCAGCGATTACTCGGCCAGCTTGTAGAAATGCTGCATGGGCTGGATAGTCAGGTCGTTATCGAGGGCATAGAAAGCGCTGGGCAACTGGCGATTGCTCAAGAAAGTGGCGCGGATTTCTTTCAAGGCTATTTCTTGGCAGAACCCAGATATTTACACAAATGAGTTTAGTTATTTAAATAACACTCGATAGTCTTTGTGAAACTTAACAAAACCAGTAAAAATCGACGCTATCTGACACACAGCTAGGAAATCGTCATGCGTCTTAAGTCTCTGCTCGCCGCCATCGCCCTCAGCACCACCCTGCCCGCTTTTGCCGACAGCACACTCCTCAATGTGTCTTATGACGTGATGCGCGATTTCTACAAAGACTACAACCCTGCCTTCGCCAAATACTGGAAAGCCAAATCAGGCGAAGACATCACCCTGCAAATGTCGCACGGTGGCTCCAGCAAGCAAGCGCGCTCGGTGATCGACGGCCTGCAAGCTGATGTGGTGACGATGAATCAGCATAACGATATCGATGCCATCGCGGACAAAGCCAAACTTTTACCCGCCGATTGGGCCAAACGCCTGCCGAATGACGCAGCACCTTTTACCAGCTTGCAAGTGCTGATCGTTCGCAAGGGCAACCCGAAAGGAATTAAGGACTGGAATGATTTAACCAAACCCGGCGTTGGCGTGATCGTGCCCAACCCAAAAACCTCGGGCAATGGCCGCTACACTTATCTGGCGGCATGGGGCTATGCCGCAAAACTGCTGGGTGGCAATGATGCAAAAGCGCGTGAATTTGTCGCCAGCGTATTTAAAAACATCCCAATACTAGATGCTGGTGGCCGCGCAGCTACGACCACCTTTATGCAGCGCCAGATTGGCGATGTGTTGGTAACCTTTGAAAACGAAGCCGAAATGATCGCCAAAGAATTTGGCCGTGGCAATTTTGAAGTGATTTATCCCAGCATATCGATCGAAGCCGAGCCACCTGTCGCCATCGTCGATAAAGTGGTCGATAAAAAAGGCACCCGCAAACAGGCCGAGGAATATCTGAAATACCTGTGGAGCCCAGCAGGCCAAGAAATTGCCGCGCAAAACTATCTGCGCCCAAGAGACAAAGCCATCGCTGCCAAATACGCTAAGCAATTCCCAGCGATTAAATTATTCGCCATCGAAGAATTCGGCGGCTGGCAAAAAGCCCAAAAAACTCACTTTGAAGACGGCGCAATTTACGACCAGATCTCAACAAGCATTGCTAAGCGCTGATAAAACCCAAATCCTGAACCACAGAGAACACGGAGAAACCCCATCATTAGAGAGGGTTTTCTCCGTGTAACTCCGTGTTCTCCTTAACTCCGTGGTTTAAGACCTGGGTTTAAACATTGCTCTATTCACTCCCATCGGATTCACCATGCGCTTCAAACAGCCAAGCGTGTTGCCCGGTTTTAATTTAAGCCTTGGCTACACGCTGTTTTATTTATCGATCATTGTTCTGCTGCCGCTCTCGGCGCTGCTCATCAAAACCAGTACGCTGAGTTGGGAGCATTTCTGGCAGATTATTAGCGAGCCACGCGTGGTGGCTTCTTATAAGCTGACATTTGGCGCTTCCCTACTGGCGGCGCTGATCAACCTCTTTACCGGCCTGCTGGTGGCATGGGTGCTGGTGCGTTATCAGTTTTATGGCAAACGCTTTATTGATGCCATGGTCGATCTGCCTTTTGCCCTGCCTACAGCAGTGGCGGGGATTGCGCTGGCGACCATTTACGCGCCTAACGGCTGGATAGGCCAATATCTGGAGCCACTGGGTATCAAGATTGCCTTCACCCCCATCGGCATCGTGATTGCGCTGACCTTTGTGACCCTGCCTTTTGTGGTGCGCACCGTGCAGCCCGTTCTACAAGATTTGGAGCACGAGCTTGAAGAAGCCGCTTGCAGCTTGGGTGCAGGCCGTTGGCAGATCTTTTACAAAGTCATCTTCCCTACCATTTTGCCCGCACTGTTAACCGGCTTTGCACTGGCCTTTGCACGGGCGATTGGCGAATATGGCTCGGTGATTTTTATCGCGGGCAATATGCCTTTTGTTTCAGAAATCACCCCGCTGATGATTATTTCCAAACTAGAGCAATACGATTATCTGGGCGCAACCGCCATTGCCGTCGTCATGCTGGTGGTGTCCTTTGCCCTGCTACTACTGATTAATGGCTTGCAGTGGTGGACAGCGAAGCGCTTAGGGAGAGTTAAATAATGACCTCAACACACCACACCCCTAGCGTAGAGGGGCATAGATAATGGCTTCAACCATTCAACGCTCTATCGTCACCACCGAAAGCCCTGCTGTGCGCTATTTGCTCACCGGTCTTGCCCTGCTGTTTATCGGTGTTTTTCTGGTGATTCCGCTGGCTTCGGTGTTTATCGAAGCGTTTCGCCAAGGCTGGCGGCTTTATCTTGCCGCCCTTGTAGAGCCAGATGCGGTACAGGCCATTAAGCTGACGCTGATTGTTGCGGCTATTTCATTGCCCGCCAATCTGATCTTTGGCGTGGCGGCGGCGTGGGCGATTGCCAAGTTTGATTTCAAAGGCAAAAGCTTTTTAACCACGCTGATTGATTTGCCGTTTTCCGTCTCCCCTGTCGTGGCGGGGCTGATTTATGTGCTGATGTTTGGCGCGCAGGGCTGGTGGGGGCCGTGGCTGATTGAGCACAACTACACCATTATTTTTGCAGTGCCTGGCATTGTGCTGGCCACCATTTTTGTCACCTTCCCCTTTGTGGCCCGTGAGCTGATTCCGCTGATGGAAGCCCAAGGCTCGGACGAAGAACAAGCCGCCATCGTACTGGGTGCATCTAGCTGGCAGATGTTTTGGCGCGTCACCCTTCCTAAGATTAAGTGGGCATTGCTCTATGGCGTAATTTTAGCCAACGCCCGTGCCATGGGTGAGTTTGGCGCGGTATCGGTGGTTTCCGGCCATATTCGCGGCATGACCAATACCGTGCCGCTGCATGTAGAGATTCTTTACAACGAATATAACTTCGTCGGCGCATTCGCCTGTGCCTCCATCCTAGCGCTGTTAGCCCTTGTTACCCTCGCGGCAAAAAGCTATGTGGAATGGAGAGGTGAGCAGCAAGCCGAAGCAGATCGACGACATGCAGTTGAGGAATAGGAATATGTAGGGCGGGTGCAACCCGCCAAAGCGCCAAAGGCTAAAAAATCGGCGGGTATCACCCCATGTGCGCTAACCAAATCGTTTTTTCATTAGCGGACACCGAAAAAACACAATGCCCACGCTCTCGGCATGGGGCTTTAAATCCCTCTGAAGCACGCCGAAGCGAGGAACAAGCGGGGCGGGGCAGTCGTCAATTCGTGTTTGAGCGAAGTGAGTTGAATTGACGCCACCTCGATTGTCCGCAGTGAGGGGCCTTC
>JBDKJX010000023.1:0-53930 GCA_039796405.1 Pseudomonadota bacterium | reverse complement strand
ATTCAGCAAGGTGTTCAATGACCATGCGAACTGCTCGTTCACGGACTTCGGGGGAAAAGTGAGTTGATTTCTTCATGGCGCCATTCTCTCAAGAATTGGAGCCTCCGCGAAACCCGGTGTGATTCACCTCTAAGCGGAGGTGTTTGTTTTTTGCAATAAGTTTTTCACAACTACGTGTTTCATCATCAATTGGCAGGGGAGCAGTGTTATTTTCGGCGACGGGCATGGGTGATGCCATGTTGCTCGGCGATCGTTTTGATGCCTGCTTCGCCAGTTAAATATTACTGAATGACAGAAAGCTTGAATTGCGTTGTGTACTTGGACATAAAAACACCCCAAAAATATGGACGGGTGTCCAACTTTTGGGGCGCAGTTCACTATACGAGCCTTTTACATGACTTAATTAAGCCATGGTTTTACCACTTCATTTCACCTTTGTTTACTTTAGCGCCAATTTCTAGCGCCATGCCAAGCCCAGCATTTGGATAACGCTTATTCATGGCTGCAATCAGTGCTGTTGAATCTTTGGCTTTTGCTAATTCAAGATCGTAGGCTTTTAGGTATTCACGGTTGTATTGTAAGTGCTCAACGGTGAATGTAGTCCCTGCTTTAAAGTGGCCTGGAATTACCACTTCAGGCTTTAGAGCTTCCATCTTATCTAGTACTTTTAGCCACTGAGCGCGTTTAGCCACCGATGCATCATCGGCTGTCCATAGGTGGAAATTACCAAATACCGACACGCCACCTGCAATGGTTCTGATGGATGGAATCCATACAAAGCTGTGCTCTGCATTATCGCCATCTAAGCCCATTACTTCTAGTTTTTCGCCATCAATAGTTAGCGTATTACCTGATAGTTGAGCGGGGACAACTGGGTTTTTAGGAGCGTTTGTGCCTAAGATCGGGCCCCAATAAGACATTTTGTTTGGCAGTGTTCGTTTGATATGCGCGATGGTTGGTGCGCTAGCCACTACTTTTACGCCAGGGAAAGCCTGAGTAATCACTTCTAAACCAAAGTAGTAATCAGGGTCACCATGGCTGATGTAAACCGTAGTCAGTTTTTTGCCGCTGGCTAATACATTAGCCACCACACGGTGCGCATCGGCCAGAGTGAATTGAGCATCGATCAGGATGGCTTCAGTTTTACCTGTGATAAGAGTAGATGCTACGCCAAAGGTGCTTGGATCTGTGTTGGCATAAACTTCGAGCTTCAAAGGCGCTTCAGCAGCTTGGGCTGAGGCGGCTATACCAAGAGCAAGTGTGAGTGTGAGTGTGGATAAAACAGCAGCTGGTTTGAACATGGTTTATTTCCTGTATTTAAGTGTGGTCTAGCAATGGATGCTAGATTAGTTGTATACCGTACGTAGAAAAACCCCAAATCAGGCGCTAGTTTGTTGCATAATTCGATCTAATGCATATTCAAAGTGGGCAGCCAAGGTATGGATAGATTAAGTGCGATGCGAGTGTTTCTTGAGGTGGTAGATCAAGGTAGCTTAACTGCAGCGGCAGATAAGCTGGATATGTCACGGGCGATGGTATCGCGGTATTTGGCTGAATTAGAAAGCTGGCTGGGGGTGCGCTTATTGCATCGCTCTACGCGCAGCGTTGGTTTAAGTAGTGCAGGGCAAGAAGCTTTGCCACGTTGCCGTAAAATGCTGGAATTGGCCGAAGATGTGCAGGGAATTACGCTTAATCAAAATGCTGCACCACACGGCTTGATCCGTGTGGCGAGCAGCAATTCATTTGCGCAGTCGCATCTAGCCGCGGCCGCTGCGGCTTTTGTGGCTAAGTATCCGCAAACTCAGGTTGAGCTGATCGTTGAGGATAGAAGTATTAATTTAGTGGATGAGCGCATTGATTTGGCGATTCGCATTACCAATGATTTAGACCCAAACTTGATTGCACGTAAATTAAGCATTTGCCGCTCAGTGGTTTGTGCAACGCCTGCTTATATTGCAGAGCACGGTATGCCGCAACAGCCTGCTGATTTATTGCAGCATCAGTGCTTACACCACGCTTTCTTTGGGAAAAATGGTTGGCGATTTACAAAAGAGAAGCAGGTTTTTTTGGTGCCTGTGAGTGGTGCAATTAGCGCGAATGATGCAAATGTAATTTTACAGGCGGCATTGGCAGGGGCTGGTATTGCCCACCAGCCTACTTTTAGTGCGGCACCTTATTTAGAGTCGGGTGAGTTGATAAAGCTTTTAGCGGATTACCACTCGGACGAGCTTGGCATTTATGGCCTATATACATCTCGCCGGCATATGCCAATTATTTTACGCAGTTTATTAGATTTTTTAGCAGAACGATTTGGGAACGTGCCATCGTGGGATAAGCTATTAAAGCTATAGACGGGGGCGGCTTAATAATTTTTATCTCTAATTTTAAAATTAGAGATAAAAATGAGTTGCTAGCGTGCAGTTATAGTAATTTTATTATTGTGTTAATTTTTTATCATGTTTTTTAATTTTCCCTCTTTTTCTAGTAGGTCTAATTTTTTATTTAATATTGATAGTATTTCTTTTGAATATTGTGCGTTTATGCCAAAGGCAAAGTGGGCAGGAATTGATTTTGCCCCAATTATTTTCTCTATTTTATAAATGTTTTTTTTGAAACCATATTCTTCTAAGCGTACTAATGATTGTGCTACTTCAACGTATTCTAATAAAAAATCACATCGGCCAATGTTTAGCTTTCGGATGACTGACTCATAGTTATTCGCTGTTGTGTCTATTTCAGCGCTAGAAAACATACTATAGGGTTGATAATTAAATCCATTTACCCCACATTTTGTTAGTGTTTGACTATTAGCTTGAAATGGCTGCTTGGCCTTCAATGACACCAAGCCTGGGGTTAAAAATAAATAGGGCCTTGAGAATAAAAATTTTGCCTCTCGTTCAGCCGTGCGGCTAACCGCCATTGCTATCTGGTACTCACCTCCTTTTTGCACTTCGGCTAAGCAACGTGGCCAAGGTAATAGCTGAATTTGGATTTGATAGTCGGAGTTTTCAAAAATTTTGTGCAGTACATCCACGCAATAGCCTGTAATCGTTTTTTTGTCTGTACTTGCATAGTAAGCAGAAGGTGGCCATTCTGATTGACCTCCACAGACGCGCAGTGTTTTTCCTGCCAAGTAAAAAGAGGGGCAGGGTAAAAGAAATAGCGTCAGGGCGTGTAGCATCATGGATGTTTTATTACTTTATATGATCAAATTGTATTGAGAATCATTTTTATTTGTAAGTAATTAGGCTAAACTAAGAATGAGTTCATTTACTGTATAGCACGCCGTTAAAGTAATATTGAAAATGTTCATTTCAAAGACAGCATGCATAAGGATAAGGGGATGAACGTCGATCATGCGCTTAGCTAAGCTTGCTCTTGAATGCGTCCTTCTGCCGCTTTATTTGATAAATCTAGGTGTCTTGGTCCACTAGGTAGATTGAGTAATTGCATACTCATCTCCCCCAGTAATTTTAATAGCGATTGCCCATCATCGCTCTGCTTCAGTAGCTGGAAGGGTTGGTAGCTAGGCTTGCTACTTAAGTGCTTGAGCAAGTCTTCTGCTGTGCCAGCAAATTGTTGATTGATTCCGCTCAAGGCATTGCTTGGACTCGTGTTTGGCTGACTAGGCTGTTGTGTTGCGGTGCTGGCCGAAGCGGCTTCAACTATCGATTTGTAGTGTACATCTATTTCAAAATCAAATTGGCGGCCATCTGCAGTATAGAGTTTACCTTTGCCATTAAAGTGGCTGCTGTCCTCTAGCCTAAATGCTGCTGCAGAGCCTTCAGCGCTTTGCTGTGCAGCTGCGGCAAAGTTAGAAGAGCTGCTTAGCTCAGTTTTATCAAAGCTAAAAGTTATATTCTTGGCGGCATCACCAAACATCTGCTTAGCAAAGTTCTGTATGAGGTTTTGTGCCAGATCGGTGGTGGCGTTGCCTAGTTCTTGGCTGCGTTTGGCCAGAATATCGCTACCACTTTGTAGCGCTTGTCCCGTAAGCGCAGGCTTGCTTGGGGGCGTGCTGCTTGGCAGAAAGCTAGGAGCCATGTGGCTATTGAGTTGGGAGAGTGGGTTCATGGCCAATCCTCAGTGAGGTTTTAATTCTTATCGGCTGAGCTTGAGGATTCTTTAGCCTGTTGTTTATTTTACAAAACAAAGCGAACCGTCTTATACCTAGCGGGCTGCTAGAATGAGCGCTATAGCCTTACTTATTATTCTCCAGGAATTTTTGCATGCCGAAATCGCTTAACCCAGAACGCCGCACACAAGCCATGCTTTTGGTCTTGATGTTGGTGATGTTTACCTCCATTGCTGATTTTATGATCCTAATGCCGCTGGCCCCAAATTTAATGCACGAAATGCATATTGATACTGCGCGTTTTGGTTTTTTGGTTTCTGCCTATTCTTTGGCGGCCGGTGTGGCGTCTTTATTAGCTGCATCTTTGGCGGATCGCTTTGATCGGCGGCAGGCGTTATTGTTTTGCTATGCGGGTTTGGTACTGGCTACGCTTGCTTGCTCCTTAGCCACGGGCTTTTATAGCCTCTTGCTAGCACGTTGTTTGGCAGGCGTATTTGGCGGTGTGATTGGTTCGATTATTTTTGCCATAGTTGGCGATTTAATCCCACCAGAGCGGCGCGGCTGGGCCATGAGCTGGGTGATGCTGGGTTTTTCTTTATCGGCGGTAGCTGGTGTGCCACTGGGCTTGTTTATTGCGGCGCATTCTAATTGGCGGATGCCATTTGTGGCTTTATCCGTGATGTGCGCTTTAATTTGGATCGGGGTTTTTTACCTGTTGCCTGCTGTGAAAGGGCATTTGAGTAAGGGCAAGCCTGCGCAGGGAATGTTGGTTGGGTATAAGGAGTTATTTGCGGATCGTAATCATTGGTGGGCGTGCGGGGTAACGGCTTTACTCACCCTATCGGGCTTTTGCGTGATTCCCTATATTGCCTCAACCATGGTTAGTAACTCTGGTTTAAGCACGCATGATTTGGTTTATATGTATTTGCTAGGTGGAGTGGCGACTTTATTTTCTAGGCCAGTGATTGGTGGTTTAATTGATCGGCATAGTCCAAGACGTATTTTGGCTTACTTGGTGCTGGCGAGTTTTATTCCTTTAATCTTGGTAACACAAACCTTTTCGCTTTCTGTGGCGTGGCAGTTGCTGTTTTCAACACTCTTTTTTGTTTTTGTGAGTGGCCGGTTTATTCCTGCAACGGCTATGGTTACGGGGGCAACTGCACCGCAAATGCGCGGGCGCTTGATGGCGTTTAACTCAGCAACACAGAACTTTGCCTCTGGCGCTGCGGCCCTTATTGCGGGCTTGATTATGACGCAGGCCGCAGATGGCCGAATCATAAACTTTGATTGGGTTGGATATTTAAGCTGCATCTTTGGCTTAGCAGCTATTTGGATGGCTAGAAAAGTAAAAGCGGTATCTTAAAAAAAAAGCTGATAAAAATCAGCCTTTTTTTATGAGCAGAATATACGGCATGACATGCAGTGCCTTGCTCATTAATCAACAATGGCCACTAAATTGCCAATGTTTTCCTGTATTTTCTCGCCCTTACTCCAGCAAACCCGCGCACTATTGCCTTCGATCTTCATTACTAAGCCATCAATTTTTTCTGAGCCATCTACCGTTGCAATCCGATTTACGCGGCTATGGATTGCAATATTATTTGATGAACAGAAGAATAAATTGTATAGGTTGCTTAGTAAATTCATCATGATATTTCTCATTCATGTAGTATTACTACTAGTAGTATAAGCAAAAATTACGTAGTGAAAGTACATTTTTTTTGTGAATATCCACAGGGCATAATGGGTAATTGTGGTTTTAAGTGCATGATTAATTAATGTAAAAAACTATTCATTGGCTTTTATATCGGATTTTTCTAAGTGCATGCAGATTTGGTTACGGCCTGCTTTTTTTGCTTGGTAAAGCAGCTGATCTGCTTGCTCAATAAGCTCTTCAGCCGTTTGCGATTGTTGTGGCTTGTACATCGCCAGTCCTATGCTGACGGTCAGTATATTGCTGATTTTAGAGGCTTCGTGAGGAATAGCACGGCGTTCTATGCTGGCTTGTAGCGTGCGGGTAATTTGTAGGGCTCCTGCTTCATCGGTATTGGGCATGAGGACGGCAAATTCTTCACCACCAATTCGAGCGGGTAAATCAGTGAGCCGTAAAAACACGCTTTTGAGTGTGTTGGCAACGGTTTGCAATGCCAGATCACCCGCTGGGTGGCCGTAGTGATCGTTATATTGCTTGAAGAAATCAATATCAAGAATGAGCAGCGCCAAGGGGTGTTTTAGACGTTGGCAGCGATTAAGCTCTTGGCATAGCTGCAAATCAAAAGAGCGTCGGTTTGCTAGATCGCAGAGGCTATCAGTTAAAGAAAGATTTTCTAGGTGTAAAACTTGATTATTAATGACTTGTAGTAAGCCATTAATTTCTTGCCCAAGCTGGCCTATTTCATCATCGCCACCCTGTTTGATAAAAGTAGACCAGCTGTGCTCTGCCCTAACATGTGCGAGTGTTTTTTGTAGCGTTTTTAATGGCTGAACCAGTGTGTAGTGCACATAAATAATCAAGATTGCGCAACACAGCATGGCGATGCTAACAAACTGGATAGAGATAATTTGAATGATCCCTTGCCCCTCTAAGAGTATTTTTCTGGGGATAATCAGCTGAATATCATAGATATGATGTTGGTTGGTATCGTATATGGGGTAGTGAAGCTTCAGTGTTTCGTCTGAAAACTGTACGCTTACTTCATGGCTGATAAAGCCATCGGGTACGTTTTTAAGTGGCCAGTGAATCTGGGTGTTAGATGATGGGGCTACTATAGAAAAAGGCAGTTGTGATCCTTTGCGCATTAATTGTAAATGCCGAGCCTCTATCAGCCTACCCATCATCAGTATTCCGCTGGCTGGCCCACTTCCATCAGAGTGTAAAATGGCTCGCCAGCAAGTAGACATTAGACCCGCTGTTATTTTTAAAAAACCACAGACTCGTTTTTCGGGCTGCTGCATGAGAGTGGCGAGCTCGGTGCGGTTTTTTTGCGGTGAAAAAAATGTAGGAGTTTGCTTGGGGCTTAGGCCTTGTTGTTCATAACTAATGATTTCATCCTGCAGCCCAGTGATTTGTAATACGCTAAGCGAAGCCGTTTTGAGTTGCTGTTCACTAAGATTTTTAGTGTGAAAATCAAGACGTTTATCAAGGGAGTATTGATATAGCTCATTCCAGTTCCCCCAGTCTGAGATGATAATTTTTACATAGCGTAGTTCGTTGTTTAGGCCATAAATCACCCTAGTGACGTCTTCAATGGCGAAGTCTTGCTCAATTTCAAGAAAGTTGCTGTGTAGGTTTCGTTGCAGCAGATACGCGCCAAGCGTCGCCATCATGGTAAAACATGCCAAAAAAATCACGGCTAGCCGAAGGCGAATGCCGGAGTGTAGTCTTATCATCATTTTACTAACCATAGTCGGCAGTGTTAATGCTCAGCATAGTCTGTGGCGAGCAGTGTTGGCAGATTTAAAAAGAGTTGTACTCCATGAAAAAGATGACTTTCTTTACGCGTTTTGTAGATGATATTTTGGCTGAGCGCAAAACTATTACGATTCGCGATACCTCTGAGGCCAATTTGCACGCTGGCGATGTTTTAGATGTGAGTACATTAGAAGAGGGCCGTTGGTTTTGCCATCTAGAGGTTTTGTCGGTTACAGAGACTAAATTAGCAGATCTAAGCCCGTTACATGCTGCACAAGAAAATATGGCATTACCTGAACTAAAGGCCTTGATTCAAGAGATTTACCCAGAGCAAGAGCTGTTTTATGTTATTCAGTTTTGCCTACTATCTGAGCCTAAGTTGTGAAATTAAAAACGCATGATATACAGGCTTTGCATTCGTCCAAGCAGGCTGTGTCAGTTTATATTTTATTTAAAAATATAATCAATTAAAACAATAGTCTATTTTGAATAATGCTTTTTTATGAGAATCCATGCCGCGTTATATTTTATGTATTGCTGTTGGGTAGTACTGATTATTTATGTGATTAGTATTAATGATTGTTTCATTTTTAGTTAAATCGCTTAGTTCAAAATACCTGTTTTCTCACGCCCTTTTCGTAAGGTTTAAATCAAATGTTGCAAACCTTAACTTTATTCTTTGGCAATATGCTTTTGGTTTTTGGCGCTTTAATGCCCATTTTAAACCCGCCAGGACATGCGCCGATTTTCCTAAGTATGACGGCGAATTACAACTCGCTAGAAAGAACGATTTTGGCGCGGCGTGTCGGTATTTATAGTTTCGTATTGCTGTTGGTCAGTATGTTTATTGGCAGTTATGTCTTAGAGTTTTTTGGCGTGTCACTGCCCATTGTACGAGTCGGTGGGGGGCTCTTAGTGGCCACTGCAGGTTGGCGGCTGATGTCGGCTAGCGATGAGGTGCACAAGACAGAAGAAATGGTGGAGATAAATCAAAACCGCCCTAGCAACGAAGAGCTGCGTCAGCGTGCATTTTATCCGCTTACCTTCCCCATTACTGTTGGGCCAGGTGCTATTACGGTGGCCATTGCTTTGGGCGCGGGTTTTAATGGCCCTGGATTGCAGAAGTTTTCTATGCCTTTGGCAAGTTTAACTGCGGTGGCGATTACGTCTTACTCGCTTTATCTTTGCTACCGTCACGCCGAGCGTTTATTAAAGCTCTTAGGCACTACTGGCTCGATTATCTTTTTGCGTTTATCGGCTTTTATTTTGCTCTGCATTGGTATACAAATTTTTTGGGATGGCTTTAGCGTGCTCTTTGGCGAGCTTTTAGCCCAATACCTTAAGCCTTGATTTTGATGTTCTAAGCGTGAGTACATTCTCTGTGCTCACGCTGAATGGATTAATAGTGTGGTGGTACTTCGTCAAATAAAGATTTTTGCGCAGAGCCGCTCGGCTCCTGCTGTTGCAACCAGCGCAATTCATTCACCACCTGATCCATCTGCTGCTGCTGGGTAGCTACTATCTTATTCAAGCCTTCTAATAGCTCATCTTGCAGTGCAAGTTTGATCTCTAGCTCGGTAATGCGTTCTTCTAAATTCATTATTTTCTCTCAATAAATACTTAGGGTGGGCAAGATGCTTTATCTTGCCCACCCTAAGTGTTTTTTCCAACTTATTTTTTAGAGCCTTGAGCCGCTGCATCACGGCTTCTGCCGAAGGTTTTTTTGCCTTTTGGCTTATCTGTGCGGCGAACCACGACATTGTTTTTTTCGTGCACAAACTTCTCGCCAGGTTGCTGCGCGGGAATCAAATGCTTAGGCGTGTTGCCGATCAGATCCGCGCGCCCCATAGCGATCAATGCTTCGCGCAGGATAGGCCAGTTATCTGAATCGTGATAGCGCAGAAAGGCTTTATGAACCTTGCGGCGATGGCCCTCGCGGATCACATCGACTTTCTCTGAGCTGCGTGCCAGCTTTCTGAGTGGATTGCGGCGGGTGTGCCACATGGTGGTCGCCATGGCCATTGGTGTAGGCGTAAAGGCCTGAACTTGATCGGGCTGGAAGTCGTTTTTCTTCAGCCATAGCGCAAGGTTGAGCATATCTTCATCGCTGGTGCCGGGATGGGCTGCAATAAAGTAGGGAATCAAGCTCTGCTTTTTGCCCGCTTGCTCAGAGTAATAATCAAACATCTCGCGAAAGCGTTCAAACGTACCGATACCGGGCTTCATCATCTTAGATAAAGGCCCTTCTTCGGTGTGCTCTGGTGCAATCTTTAAATAACCTGATACATGGTGAGTGGCCAGCTCTTTTACATACTCAGGCGATTCCACCGCAATATCGTAACGCACGCCCGAGCCAATGGTGATGCGCTTTACGCCATCAATCTTGCGGGCTTTTTTATACAACTGAATCAGCGGCGCATGATCAGTGTTTAGATTTTCGCAAATACCCGGATACACGCAGCTTAAGCGTCTACAGGATGATTCAATTTTGGGGTCTTTGCACGACAGGCGATACATATTCGCCGTCGGGCCGCCCAGATCAGAAATATGGCCTTTAAAACCGCTGGTTTTATCGCGGATATCAATGATTTCTTGCAGGATGGATTCTTCCGAGCGGCTTTGGATAATCCGCCCTTCATGCTCGGTAATCGAGCAGAAAGTACAGCCACCAAAACAGCCACGCATGATGTTGATCGAAAAGCGGATCATTTCCCAAGCAGGAATATGCGCTTTGCCATAGCTAGGATGCGGGTTGCGGGCGTAATACTGACCAAAGATATAATCCATCTCTGGCGTGGTCAGCGGGATCGGCGGTGGGTTAATCCATACATCACGGGAGCCATGCTGCTGCACCATGGCGCGGGCATTGCCGGGATTAGATTCTAAATGCAGGGTACGGCTGGCGTGGGCGTACAGCACCGGGTCAAAAGCCACGGCTTCATAAGCCGGAATACGGATCACCGTATGCTGGCGATCGGCCTGCTTGGCGGCGATGCGCTCGGCCTTGCTGATCAGGCGAATCGCCTTGGTGTCGCTCGCTGGAGTGATATCTTTTTCAGACTTTTCCGGCAGCATTTCATAAGGGTCAAGATGCTTATCGACGCGGCCCGGGGTATCTACTGTAGTGGAATCCAGCTCTGCCCAGCCTTCGGGCAACCAACCTTGCGGCGTCATAAAAGCGGTACCGCGAATATCCCGCATATCTTTGAGCTTTTCGCCCGCAGCAGAGCGCTGGGCGACTTCGACCAAGGCGCGTTCGGCATTACCAAACAAGAGAATATCGGCCTTGGAATAAATCAGCGCCGATTGGCGAACTTTATCGCTCCAGTAATCGTACTGAGCAATCCGGCGCAAGCTCGCTTCAATCCCGCCTATCATAATCTGCACGCCGGGATACGCCTCGCGGCAGCGTTGTGAATAAACGGTAACCGCGCGATCTGGCCGCTTGCCGCCCATTCCGCCCGCGGTATAAGCATCGTCGGAACGCGGCTTTTTATCGGCGGTATAGCGGTTAATCATCGAATCCATATTGCCCGCAGTTACACCAAAAAATAGTCTTGGCTTACCCAGCGTTTTGAATTCGTCAGCGGATAACCAGTCAGGCTGACAAATAATCCCGATCCGCAGCCCCTGCGCTTCTAGCAGGCGACCAATCAAGGCCATCCCAAAGCTGGGGTGATCGATATAAGCGTCCCCCGTGACTAGAATAATGTCGCACTCATCCCAGCCGAGTAGGTCCATTTCGGCACGACTCATAGGCAGGAAGGGGGCGGGTTTGCGGGGGAAGACACCTGCAGGCAGGGTAGAAATAGCAGTAGGAGCGGTGTTCATGGCTTTGATGAGCAATACTAATCGCGCATTGTCGCAGATTTACGCCCTTGCCAATCAAAAAAATGCTTGTTTTTCATAAGGATATGTAAATTTTGGCTCTGAACGGAGGGGGAGAGGACGACTGTGGCTTAGAGTTGGGAGGCTGAATAAAACGGGGAGTACCAAAATGGCCTCCCCACTATATTTTTACGTATTTAAATAAAACACTGTAAAGCGGATTACCAGCTTACTTTACCTGTCCCTACATCCAGCATGGCACCCACAATCTTGATTTGGCCTTTTTCTTCCATTTCTTTCAAAATCGGGCTCATATCGCGAATTTTCTGCACGGTCAGTTCAACATTTTCATCCGCTACTTTTTGTACAAATTTATAATTATTTGAACTACGATCACCTTCATATTTAACGGCGGTTACAGCAGGTTTTAATTGATCAATTAAACCGGTCAGACTGCCCAGTTTCACATCATCACAAGCACCTTTTATCGCACCACATGAAGAGTGACCAAGCACTACGATGACCCGTGAGCCTGCTACTTTTGCGGCAAATTCTAAGCTGCCGATAATGTCACTATTAACAAAGTTACCTGCAACACGGGCAGAAAAGGCATCGCCTACGCCTAAGTCAAATACAAGTTCAGGCGCAGAGCGAGAATCAATGCAGGCTACAAAGCTGGCAAATGGATACTGGCCCAGACCTGTTTGCATAATGTGTTTTTTATTATCGCGTTTAATCGATTTATTGCTCACAAAGCGCTGATTACCTGCTTTCAAAATATCTAGGGCGGCGCTAGGTGTAATGCTGGCCTGTACGGCCTTTGTTACGGCGTGACCCACTTTATAAGGCTGTGGCTTAACCATGCTGCTATGTTCATCGGTGGCAAAGCTTAGGCTAGACGCCAGCATCAGAGATAACGCGAGAGGTATTAATTTTATTGATCTCATCTTTGTTCCCTTGAGTTTGTAATAATTATTTTTAGCTTAATTCAACAGTGAGAATGGTGATTCACCCTAGGGCCTTCCTCAGAAGGCAGCGAGGTTAAAGAGTTCAATCACATGTAACTTTGTTCACGTATTTAAGCCTTGATTGATGGTATTAGTAACCAACTTACAGGCACATTATTTTTAGCACAGATATACACTAGTTGCTTGCACACTTTGCTGAGTGGTTGCTTTCATTGGCTGTTTTGTATTGTTGGAATTAGGGCAGGGGTGAGGTATGCAGCGGCTAGAATTTGTATTCAATAATAGAAAGGGCTTTATTTTGGCCGTCTGGATTGCTAAGTAGCGGGTAGAATCACGCCTTGCTGCAAGCACAGCTTTTGGACAAGACCATGACAGAACATCACGAAATCAAGCCCGGCCAGTCGGTCGAGCTGCTTAAAGAGCTGCATATTCTGACGCGTGACGGCAAGCTCAATCAGGATAGCCGCCGCAAACTCAAGCAGGTTTATCACCTTTATCAATTTATTGAGCCGCTACTCAAAGAAGTGCAGCTCGATCATTCTGAAGTCACCTTGGTTGATCACGGCGCAGGTAAGTCTTATCTGGGCTTTATTCTTTATGATTTGTTCTTTAAAGATAAACCAAGTTCGGGCCATATTTATGGCATTGAAACCCGTGACGAGCTGGTAAAAAAATCGCAAGAGCTGGCGCAGCGTCTTAACTTTCCCGGTATGTCTTTTCTGAATTTATCGGTAGCTGAATCGATAGATTCTGATTTATTGCCAGAGAGTATTGATGTGGTCACGGCACTGCACGCTTGTAATACTGCCACTGACGATGCAATTGCTTTTGCACTAAAGAAGAACGCCAAATTTATGGTGCTGGTGCCTTGCTGTCAGGCAGAAGTGGCGACAGTACTGCGTAAAAATAAATCACAAGCTCTAAAGAACCCGCTTTCAGAAATATGGCGCCATCCTATTCATACCCGCGAATTTGGTAGCCAAATCACCAATGTATTGCGCTGTTTACAGCTAGAAGCGCACGGCTATCAGGTGACTGTAACCGAGCTTGTTGGTTGGGAGCATTCGATGAAAAACGAGCTGATTATTGCCCAGTATAAAAACCTACCACGCCGCAAACCGGCAGAGCGCTTAGCGGCGGTATTGGCTGAGCTGGGGCTGGACGAGATGCAGGAGCGGTTTTTCACGGCGTAATATCACGTAGGGGCGCTGCTTGCCGCGCCCTTTTTAATGTTGGGAGCGACTTGCTGCACCCTTTTTTGATCATTGGGCGCAGCGAGCGGCGTCCCTATGGTTTGTTGATATTTGGGGTTTTAACATCCGCACTCTTAAAACCGCTCCCTACATCGCCATCGCCACTCCTCAAGCCTTGCCGCAGCAATTTTTGCCGCTTTAAGCAGGCGCAGCTCGAGCTGCTCGTCATTTTCTAGCTCGGGGCTAAATTGTTCTCTGCCAAGACGTGTATCACAGAATGCCAACGGCTTATCTAGTAGTTTGCTGATTAGTGCTTTCATGGTATCTCCAATATGCTGTTTAGATTTGTAATTGGAGTGTATTTTGATTCATTATCTGGATAAACCCACCATAACTAGACAGACTGTTCCTCTATGAAAACAATGCCGTCATCTGATGCTTTGCTGGTTTTTGATGCCCTCGCTAGATTGGGGAGTTTTACTGCGGCGGCGGATGAGCTGGATTGCGCCAAAAGCTATGTCAGCCAAACAATTAAGCGGCTAGAAGCGGATTTAGGCGCGGTGCTGGTGCTAAGAACCACAAGGCGGGTGACTTTAACCGAAACTGGCCAGCGTTTGGCCATGCGCGCCGCGCAAATCAGGGCCTTGATGGCGGGTTTAAAGCCAGAGATTGCGGGGATGCAGGATCAGTTGGCAGGGCCACTATTTATTAGCAGCCCTAGCGGAATTGGCCAGTTTGTTTTAGCGCCGATTCTGGCCGAATTTGCCATTCACTACCCTAGCCTACAGGTGCAAATGACGGCGCAATGCAAGTTGGAGCAGATGGCCACCAGTGGCATCGATTTTTGCCTACATTCGCGCAATGTGATCGACGATGGCATGGTGGCTAGGCCGTTAGGTGTGACGCAAAAGCGTTTATATGCCTCACCGGTATACCTGCAAAGGGCGGCCAAGCTAACGCATCCCTGTGATTTGCCTCAGCACAGGGTGTTTTGCCACGAAGGCGTGCACGAGCAGCTGGGTTGGCAGTTAGAGAAATCAGGTGAGATTGTGCGGGTAGAGCTGCAGCCAACGCTGATCTGCAATACCTTTGGGGCGATCGCCAGCGCGGTGGAAGCGGGTTACGGGGTTGCCCTTTTGGATAATATTGTGGCTGCGCCTTATTTGCGCCAAGGGCTAATACAGAGTGTGTTGCCCGAATGGTTGGCCACGCCTAAACCGTATTTTTTGGTGTTTCCTTATCGGCAACCGATGCCGAAAAAATACGAGGCATTCCTGCAGTTTGTAGTGCCGCGTTTGCAAGCAAGGCTGAGCCAGTCGATGAATTAAGCGGTGGCGCTGACAAACAATTTGGGTGTGTTTACAGTGGCTGGTTTGCGTGAGTTATAAACAACGCCGCTGATGATTAAAATCATGCCAATAAACTGTGGCAGGCTGGGGGACTGGCCAAGCGCAATAGAAATCAGCGTAGCAAAAATAGGTGCAAGATTCATAAAAATAGCACCTTGGGCTGGGCCAATTTTACGCAAGCCTTCGTTCCACCAAACAAAAGCCAGTACGGTGCAAAAGAATGCCATTATGCCAATGGCGAGTGCGACATTCCAATCTGGCATAGTATAAAAATCGTTACTAATGCTGGCTGCAAATGCCGTCATTAACGCCGCGCCAGCCATAATGGTAACGGTTGTAATATGCAGTGGTGAAACCCCGTGGACAAATCGTTTTGGAATCGCCGAATATAAAGCCCAGCTTAAGCTAGCAATAAAAACGAGGGCATCTCCCAGTGCAAAATGCAAATCAAGAATCGCCTGCAGAGAGCCACCGCTGATTACAATCACTACTCCAATAAAACTCAACAACATAGCGAGCAATTGTTGGCGCAGGAGAGATTCTTTTTGAAAATAAGCGGTGAGTACGGCAGTAAGGATGGGGCTAAGTGCCATAATCAGCCCAGCATTGATCGCAGAGGTTAGTTTTAATCCATAAAATAATGAGAAATTAACCCCCATAATTCCAATGACGGACATCGCTAACAATGGGCGGAAATTGGAGCGTAATGCGTTTAGATCCCATTTTTCGCGTAATGAAACAAAGATAAACAGCATCAGCCCTGCCAATATAAATCTCCAACTACCAATGACCATGGGCGATAAAAATTGCACCGCATATTTACCAATATGAAATACTGCACCCCAGAAGAAAACCGTTAGGGTCAGTTTTATATAAGTTAGTAAATGTGGCATGGTGTGTACTGTTTTGGCTAGAAATTTCCGTCATTATTGTTGTTGATCCTTGCTATGTATTTAGCCGTGAATGGAAAACAGTTTTCTAAAAATGAAAAATACCGATTTGGATTGGAACGATTTAAAGTATTTTCTGGCGGTGGCGCGGGAAGGTGGCTTAAGCGCGGCTGCGTTAAAGCTGGGGGGGAGCGCATCAACTGTATCGCGCCATATTTCAGCTTTGGAAAACCGCTTGGGGGTTAAGCTGTTTTTACGCCAGCAAACCGGCTATCTGCTAACGGATCAGGGTACGAGCATTTTGATGCGGGTCACTGAAGTTGAAAACGCCATGCTCACCGTAGAAAGAAATGGCGATCAATTGCAGTCGGTAGATGAAGTCAGCGGTTTAATTCGCCTTGCTGCAGCTGAATCACTGGCTAGCTATTTAATCATGCCGCATATGCCAGAGTTTCTGGCCTTATATCCTAAAATGCAGGTTGAATTATTAGTGGGTGCCCTGCCTGCTAATCTGGCGCGGCGTGAGGCTGATGTGGCATTGCGTTATGGCGATTCAATTGTGGTGGATAATAACCAAGATTACATTACGCATTTTGTGGGTTATGTGCATTTTGCCCCGTACTGCCAGAAGTCTTTGCTAGCCGATCTAAGCGCTGAGCAAGACCCATGGAAAACGCTAGCAATTATTGAATTAAGCGATTGCTGGGCTTATTTGCCAATGGTGAAATGGCTAAAGCAAATCACGCAAAACCGAGCTCCTTTAATTAAAGGTAATACGCTGCATACTCAGTATGTTGCGGTGAGGTGTGGGCTTGGGATTACGCTTTTGCCTGAATATGTTGGTGATATTGATAACATGTTGGTTAAGCTAGATGCCCCTACGGTGGTTCCGTCACGTGAGCTGTGGCTGGTTTACCACCGCGATTTAAAAGCCAGCCAGCGCGTGCTGGCAATGAAAGATTTCTTGATTACACTTTTAGCCCAAGTTCTCGATAGCAAAGTCTGAGTTGATTCTTTGGTTTTGTTGTTTTAGGCCCCCTCGGTTTGCACCTGCGTATTGATGTATTCGCGCCACACTCTATTCTCTTTCTTTTAGACACCATTCCTTGATCTGTCAAACCTGCTGCGTGTAAGTATGGGCTGGGTTTGCTTGCACTGACACGCCTCATTCTGTGTTGAATGTAGTAAATGCAAAACTTACTACAAAATATTGCGTTGTAAAATTACATGTTCATACTGTTTACAGTTATGCGAAAGCAATATAAAGTGTTTGCCCTATAAAAACTTACAAATAATTTTGTTTTTTATAATAAATATGAGAATTAAATTCTATTGAGTGAAAGGCGGGCGCAGGATGGCATTTGCACCACTCACCAGAAAAACTACATATCACAGCTTGATTGAGTAACTGCTCAGGCTGGGTTTCGATAAAAAAAGTAAAAGGAAATACTATGTCTAATTTGCAGATCAGTGTTGTGATTCCCACTTACAATCGAGCTGATCTTTTGCGCTATACCTTAGAATCTTTGGTACTACAAACGCTGGATAAGCCGCTGTTTGAGGTGATTGTTGTGGATGATGGCAGCACAGACGATAGCCAGCAGCTGGTTCAATCGTTTGCTGAGCGGCTTAATATCAAATATTTTTGGCAGGAAGATAAAGGTTTTCGGGCGGGTAAGGCACGCAATATTGGGGTGTCTATTGCGGAAGGAAAATACATCGTCTTTATTGATACCGGCGTTTTGCTAGGCAGTAAAACTTTAGAAGTACATGCCAATGTGCATCGCCAATCAGAGTTTCCGGTGGTGATTATTGGTTATGTTTATGGCTTTGAGGTGGATAACAGCTTGCTGGCCGAGATGTCTGCGCAAATAGATTCTCATACGCCAGACGCCACCATCCGCCGCTTGGCAGAGATGGGGGCTCACGATGTACGGCAGCAGCAGTACGATGAGCTGGGTGAAAACATCAGCAACTGGCCAGCTCCCTTTGATATTTTCTGGACTTGCCACGCCTCGGCCGAGCGTGAGCAGCTATTTAAAGCGGGCTTATTTGATGAGTCATTTAATAGCTGGGGCGGTGAAGACGTTGATTTAGGTGTGCGTTTACATCTGAATAATAATCAGTTTGTTATGGAAAAAGACGCAGTGTCTTTTCATTGGCCGCATAAAAAAGAAGTGGACGATCAAAAAGTACAATCAGAAATCTCAGCCATGCGTATCCATAAAAAGTATCAATTATGGTCGACTAGCTTTTACGGTAAAGATTTAAACGACGCTAAATATTCATTAAATAAAGTAATCAAAATTCACCGTGATTACACGGTGAAAAAATCTAAGCGGGCCTTAGCCCTTGAAACAGAAGGGGCATGAGATGCCTTGCCAATATCAGAATATCTATCTTATTGACCCAGAGCTGGCCGGAAGCCCTGCGCAAGATGTGTCCAAGCGCATACTGGAGCATGGGGTCAATATAGGCTTAGGTAGCTTCTTTTCTGGCACCCCTAGGCTTGCTTATACCCGTGTTATCGACGCTGAGTTATTAGATGCGGGCCTAATTGAAAGCGAAATAGATGCTGCATTGTTTGCTGGCAGCATCCGCATTGGCAGCCAGTGTTATGTCGAATCTGGGCATATCCCTGCGTTTCATAATCAGCCAGTTAAGCTGAGCACGGTGCAAGTTAATGACGGGTCGGTGGGGCAGATTCGAATTGGTGATCGGGTCGTGCTGCAGGGGGTGGCGATTCTGGCTTACCAAAAAGTAGAGATCGGTAATGACGTTATTTTTGGCCCTATGGTCACCATTATGGATAGCAGCGGCCACCCTCTATTGGGCCGTGGCCAAGCGGGTGAGGCAAGTCGAATTCGCTCTGCCCCAGTGCGGATTGGCAATGGCGCGTGGATAGGCGCTGGCGCAACCATTCTGAAAGGCGTCACCATTGGAGAGGGCGCAGTGGTGGGCACACAGGCGGTGGTTAGCCAAGATGTGCCGGCGTTTTGTGTTGTTACTGGCAATCCCGCGAGAATTGTTAAACGTTTGCTGGGTGAGCCAATAAAAGCCGCTGAAACGCTGGGCATGGGAAAACTGCATATGGCATGAGGATGGCCTTATAGGGCCGAGCGTTTGCGGCTCTCGTGTACTTTTACCATGACAACCCAGCGCGTAATGCTTATGTTGTACTCATCTTGAAGCATCGGCTTAAGCGCTCGTGGATTTCTCCCTCACCTATCAAAAAATCATTGTCCTGAGCTTATTCAGCTGCACTCTATTGCACGCTGCTGAAGGGGCATTGCCTGATTTGCCAGAATCGCAGGATAGGGCGCTGGGGAAAATTAACTGGGCGTACGATGGGGCGAGTCTGGGGTTTGAGACGGCAACGGAACAATTGATTGCTTCGGTGGATTATTCGGCAAGTAATAAAACGGCGTTTAATTTTGATGCTGGCTTTGCTCTCAGTGATTACTTCGCGCTTGGGGCAAATCTGGAAGTGAGAGAGCATTTTCAAAATGCTTTGTTGACGGGGCTATTTAGTGCACCGGATCATTTACGCCTGCGGCTATCTGCTGGGCAGCAGCAGGCGAAAAATGAATTAGACACGGCTGCTAGCTCACTAGGAATGCGGCAGAATAATTATCTACTGAGCCTTAAAAAAGGTGGTGGATATGGCCGCTTTTTTTCTGAGCTAGGCGTTACTATCTATGCCGCAGATCCAAAGCTAGAGAATGAGTCCCTCGCTGCAGAAAATACAGGTGGAATGTATTTTGATTCCCGAATGGCAACTGGCAAGCGGCAGGGGGCTATTTACAATCTAAGTCTCTCGCCTAGTCGTAATGGCAAGCTTGATTTGGGCTTAGCTTATCAGCGTGAAAAAGAGCTCAAGGGCATGCATTTTGGTGAAAGAGCGCGCAGTACTTTAGTGCAATACAGACAATACTTTACCAATTGCCTGCGCTTAACCGGCGCTTATAATGGCGGCGAAAATAGCAATTTGTTTAATGTTGGGATTGCTAAAGATGCATGGAGCTTAAATGTCAGCCGTGCGCTTGAGCAAGAAAATGGCAGCGTTGTACTGCGTTATGCCATTCCTCTGAGCGGCAGTAGCGTAAAAAACACCTCGTGCATGCAGTATGGTTTGGAAACCAAGCCCTTGCCGTCCGTACTCAAAGAGTTGACTAAACGACCAGGCTATTTGCCGACACTGGCCGCGCCTGAGCAAAGTTATTCCGCCCAGTCTGGTGACAAATCCGGTTTATATCTTGATGCAAGTAACCGTCAGTTTATTCAGTTTCGTTTGCTGATGCCGATTGAAGCGGTTATTTCCCTGCAAACTGCGACTGTGCTGTTGGCTAATTCATCTGACAATTTTTTGTGGCTAATACATGATGGCGCTTTAAGGCTGATGCTCAGGAATTTTAGGCAGGGCGGTACTTATATTTTTGACGTGCAGCAAAGTGATGGCGCGGTATTGCAAATTGAAGTGGTATTGCAAAAAGCAAAGCCTGAGTTGGGTGGGGCGATCGATCTGGTTTCGGCTAGACGTTTAAATTTTCCAACGCCAACTGGCGTACAAAATATGTCCCCTCCGCAGTTTTCCCGTATGCCCGCCAACGAACTAGCGCTGTTTAATGCTGAGCAACTGCGGGTGCTTAAGCCATTACATCTTGCCGCTTTGTTACCGGCGCAGCTGGCGGCGTTTTCCTCGCTGCCCATGCTTAGTATTGAGCAATTGGCTGGGTTAGCACCATCGCTTGTGCTGAGGCTTAGCCCTGCTCAGCTGGCGGCTTTATCGCTTGATCAGTTGGCTGGATTAAACGCGGTAGATATCGAATTTAGCCCACAGCAGCGGGCTGTTTTACCGGCGGCAACGCTGACTGATTTTGTATTGGGTAGCAAAATATTGGGCGATAAGCCATTTATAATTTGCCCGCCCCAAAGCAATAGCCAAGGCCCGCTGCGCTATACCAGCAGCCATCCTGAAGTAGCGACGGTTGAAGAAACTACCGGCGAAGTGACGTTGGTAGGCGCTGGCAATACAGTCATCGAAGCCCTGCAAGCGGCTAAGGGGGTGTACAACAGCACCCGCATTAGCACAACGCTGAAGGTCTTGCCCCCTTTGATTAGCGAGCACAATCTGCCTTCATTAACCGGTGGATTCTGATGGTTTAATCTCTTTTCCGAAACGCCCAAGCTGCTGCCAGCGCTAGGAAAAAAAAGGTAAATCCCAGAATAATCCAGAAGCCATGAGGGTGTTGCGCCAGCGGAATCCCCCCCACATTCATGCCCATAAATCCGGCAATGATATTCACGGGTAAGGCCAAGACGGTAACCACGGTAAGGACATAAATGCTGCGATTGGTTTGCTCGTTACTTTAGCCGCCATCTCTTCTTGCAGGAGCTTAATGCGCTCCACCAGTGCCGATATATCTATCGCTTAAAACGGCGTCAAATTCCTCAGTGGATTGGCGTAAATCTAGAATATCGTGCGTGCTTATCCATTCTGGGGGCCGGTTTAATAGCCGGAATAAGGCTGCTGGTTCGGGGGCGAGTAGACGGCATAGCCTGACTAAAACGCGGCGTAATGCGCCTAAATCGGCCAGCTTAATATTGGGCCGATTGGTGAGCAGCTTATCTTCTTCCTTATCGACTTTAGTAATGGCTTCACGCACGATTTGGATTAATACATCGGCCTGATCACGTAATAGATTCACCATTAAATCAACGGGCGATCTAAATAGCTCTTCAGAGCGAACCTGCGCGCGTAGCTTATCAATGGAGCGTAATGGCTTGCTGCGGGCGCTGACTAATAGATGCCGGTCGGCACTCATCCAAAGTGTGGCGGTATCGGATGGATTAAAGGCAAAATCAAATAGCACATCATTGACCTCGCCAATTAAGGAGTCTTCGGCGTATTCAATATGGGTGGATTGAGAGCCTTCGTGTAATACCTCAAAAAACTGCCCAGCTAGGTTTAAGTTAGCTTTTAGCCATTTCTCTGCGGCGGTATTAGATAGATTGAAATGCAGCCATAAAAATTCCTCGGATGTGGCATCTTGAGGTGTGGCTAGCCATTGCTTGATTTGTGCCGAATCAATTTGCTGGCCGGGTAAACCTGGCAAAAATAAATATGCACAAATTATTCCACTGTGATCTGATCCATAGCTTGCACCCAGATTTGTGATCATAGCCGCGATATTAATTGATTAAGATAAGCAGCATGCCCTTTGCATGTGACTAATTGATTGCAGGCATTATAGGGCGCATGTGTGCTGAAATTCATCTAGATGTCATGTGGATGACTTGTTTGGGTAATGTGTTTTTTCTAAAATAGGGGTTTTATATTTTATGCAGACCAAATGCCATGATTAAGCCTTCAATCTTAGTTTGTAGTATTGCATTATCGCTGAGCGCTTGTGGTGGTGATAGTGATACTGTAGAGGCAGCAAAGCCTGCGTTATTAACGTTAGATGGTCAGCAGCCTTTGGTTGTAGCTCATCGTGGTGCTTCGGGTTATTTGCCAGAAGAAACCTACGAGGCTTATGTTAAAGCGATTGAATTGGGTGCAGATGCAATTGAGCCTGATTTAATTTCCACTAAGGATGGTGAATTGATTGCTCGCCATGATCCAAACCTTGGTACCAGTACTGATGTGGCTACACACGCTGAATTTGCCGATCGTAAAAAGACCAGATTAGTGGATGGTGAAGAGCAGACAGGTTGGTTTGCGAGTGACTTCACATTAAAAGAAATTAAAACCTTGGGCGGTATTTCCACTGACGCAGAGAGGCCACAAGAGTTTAACGGTAAATATAAAATCGTTACTTTCCAAGAAATTATTGATTTGGCCAAGGCAAAATCAAACGCTACACGTACTGTTGCGGTTTATCTTGAAACCAAAAACCCGAGTTACCACCGAGCCTTGGGGTTGCCTCTTGAAGATAAGCTGATTGAAATTCTGAATAAGGCGGGCTGGAATAGCAAAACAGCGCCGGTATTTGTGCAAAGCTTTGAACCAAGCAGCCTTAAATACATGAAGTCAAAAGGTTTGAATACCAAACTGATTCAGCTAATTGATGCCGATGATGTGGATATGAAAACCGGTAAGTTGACTTACGCATTGCCGTCTGATCGTCCTTACGACTGGACTTTGGCTGGGCAGACTAACCGTTTTTTTAGTGAAATGGTCACTCCAGCGGGCCTTGCAGAAATCAAAACCTACGCCGATGGAATTGGCCCATGGAAGCCTTATATTATTCCAGTCAAAGGTACTTTTGGCGCAGATGGCACGCAGCTGGATTTAAATGGCGACGGTAAAATAAATTACGCCGATGCCACCAGTATGGCTCCAACGACTTTGATTAGCGACGCGCATAAGGCGGGCTTGTTTGTGCACGCTTATACTTTTCGCAATGAAAAACGCCGTATTCCAGCAGATTTTAAAAATGACCCAAAAGCCGAATATAAAGTCTTCTTCCGATTGGGTTTAGATGGCGTATTCAGTGATTTTTCTGATACGGCGATTGCTGCACGCAGTGAGTATTTAAAAGAAATGGGCCGTTAATCACGTGCGTGTGACGCTGTATGTGATGTGAATATCAAGAGCTTGTGTTAAAAAAAACGGCTTTGCTACACAGCAAAGCCGTTTCACGTGGAACAGGGTAGATTGAATCAACCCATAATATGAAAGCCGCCATCAATATAAATCGTGCCGCCGGTAATGAGCTTGGCGCTGTCTGTGGCCAGGCCTGCGCAGGCCGCGCCTACGTCTTCAATACTCACTAATGAGCGGCTTGGCGCTTCGGCAGCGGCTTTATCAAGTAGCTCATCAAACTCCGCAATCCCAGATGCCGCGCGGGTTTTAAGTGGGCCTGGGGAGATAGCGTGCACACGGATGCCCTTGGGACCAAGCTCGGCGGCGGTATAGCGGCAGACAGATTCCAGTGCGGCCTTTACTGGCCCCATGATATTGTAATTTTTGATGACCTTTTCTGCGCCGTAATAGCTCATGGCAAATAGCGTGCCGCCTTGATCCATCAAGGGTTCGGCAAGGCGGGCCATTTCGATAAAGGAGTAGCAGGAGACGCTCATGGCAGTATGAAAGTCTTCTTCCGTAACATCGATCACGCGGCCATGTAGAGCATCTTTAGGGGCAAAGGCAATAGAGTGGATGGCAAAGTCTAAACGTCCCCATTTTTGGCGGATTTCTGCAAATACCGCTTGCATTTGCCCCGCTTGCAGCACGTCTAGCGGCATAAACAACGAGGCTTCTAGCTCATTGGCTAAAGGCTCCACAAAGGGGCGGCCTTTCTCATTGATATAGGTAATCGCCAGCTCGGCTCCACGCTGCTTAAATGCCTTTGCGCAGCCGTAGGCAATGGAGTGCTGATTGGCAATGCCAATAATAATGCCTTTTTTTCCGGCCAAGGATTCGTATTGGGCAGCAATGGGCTGGGTCATGAGACTTCCTTCAAGTGGATAGGTGTGTAGGGGGTGGGCACAGCGTTTTATCTTGCCCACACGGCTATCGTGGGATACGGACGTTACAGCCCGAGCTGCTTGCGAGTATGCCTTGCAATCATCAGTTCTTCATTGCTTGGGATCATCCATACCGAAGTTGGGCTATTGATGTTGCTAATACATTGCTCGCTAGCCTCATTGGCTTGGGGGTCTAGCTCTATGCCTAGCCATTGGGCTTGCTCGCACACTTTTTGGCGGATAATGGCGCTGTTTTCGCCGATGCCTGCGGTAAATACCAGCGCATCTAAGCCGCCCATGCTGGCGGCAAGCGAGCCAAGCTCGCTGCTAATGCGGTGCACAAAGTAATCAATGGCCAGCTGGGCGTGTGGCTCTGGGCTAGCGAGCAATACGCGCATATCGCTACTGATACCGGATAGCCCCAAAAGGCCAGAGCGCTTATAGAGTAGCTCTTCAACCTGATGCACATCGAGTTGCTCTTGCTGCTGTAGATAGAGCACAACGCCTGCATCAAGGCGGCCTGCTCGTGTTCCCATCATCAGGCCATCTAGCGCGGTAAATCCCATGCTGCTGGCTACGCTTTGGCCATTTTGAATGGCGCACATGCTGGCCCCATTACCTAAATGGGCGATCACCACTTTGCCAGCGGCCACTTCAGGCTCTTGTTGTTGCAGCACTGATGATACGTATTCGTAAGATAGGCCATGAAAACCATAGCGGCGGATGCCGCGTTCAAAGCAGCTATAAGGCAGGCCAAATAGCTGATTGATTTCGCTTTGGCTGCGATGAAATGCCGTGTCAAAGCAAGCAATCTGCGGCATTTCTGGCATGGCTTTGGCCACGGCCCGAATGGCGGCTAAATTATGCGGTTGGTGTAGCGGGGCGAGTGGGCTTAGGGCATCCAGTGCATTGATAATGCCAGGCGTTAGCAGGATAGGGGCTGCGTAGTGCATGCCGCCATGGACCACTCTATGCCCAACACCAAGCAGCTTAATTCCTAGGTAATGGGTGCGCAGCAGGGTGGCAATGGCGAGTAAGCAATGCGCATGATCGATGCTTTCGGCGTATTGCCAATGCTCGTCAGCCAGTATTTGATCGTGGTGATCTTTGGCTAAAAAGTGCGGCGCATTGCCAATACCCTCTACTTGGCCTTTGGCCATCAGGTGCAGATCACTAGCTGCATCGTATTCAAACACTGAGAATTTCAGGCTGGATGAACCCGCATTTAAAACCAAAATTGCTTTAGTCATTGTTTGATCCCTATGTTGGGGGCGATATCTATTCTGCAAAGAGTTGCTTAAGGCGGGTGAAATCCCATGTGCGCTAAGCAAAAAAGGATGAGATGGAACAGTGGGTTAAATCTTAAACCACAGAGACCCGCAGAGTTTTACAGAGGAAATAATGTCAGGGCTTGAGACTTTCTCTGTGCCCTCTGCGCGCTCTTTTTACTCTGTGGTTCAAGGTTTAGCGCCATTTCACAGACAGCTAAGGCTCTACGTAATTTATGTTAGCGCACAACGGGGCTTTATCCCTCATGACGCGGCAAGCTTGGTTTAGGCTTTTTTAAAGCTTAGATTGCGCGATTAAGCAGGCTACGGCGCAGGAAGCCAATTTGGTTCTGTCGTTATCGGCACGGCTGGTAAGTACGATCGGTACGTGCGCACCTAATACTATGCCTGCAGCATCGGCGTTACTCATAAAGGTGAGCTGTTTGGCGAGAATATTGCCGGCTTCTAAATCGGGCACTAGTAAGATATCGGCGTCGCCCGCCACGGGGGAGTTAATCTGCTTGATGCGGGCCGATTCATAGCTAATGGCGTTATCCAGCGCTAAGGGGCCATCCAAAATGCCGCCTTTGATTTGGCCTCGGTCGGCCATTTTGCATAGGCTAGCGGCTTCTAATGTGGATAGAATTTTGGGGTTAATGGTTTCAACCGCCGATAAAATCGCTACTTTAGGCTGGCTGATGCCAAGGATATGTGCCAAGTCGATGGCGTTTTGGCAGATATCGGCTTTGTCTAGCAGCTCAGGGCATATATTGATCGCGGCATCGGTTACCAGTAGCGTCTTGTGGTAGGTGGGCACATCCATAATAAACACATGGCTGATGCGGCGCTCGGTGCGCAGGCTGCTTTTAACGACGGCACTCATTAGCTCGTCAGTATGTAGGCTACCCTTCATTAAAATGGCGGCTTCGCCGCTGATAACAAGCTCTACGGCCCGGCTGGCTGCGGCGTGGCTGTGTGGCGTGTCTTCTAGCCTAAAGGCACTGATATCCAGCTGATATTGAGCGGCTACGGCCTGAATTTTAGCAGCAGGGCCAACTAAAATCGGCTGCATTAAATGGTGTGCTGCCATGGCAATGGCCGCTTTAAGGGATGACTCATCGCATGGGTGTGCAATGGCTACACTAAAGCAGGGCAGATCATTGCAGCGCTCAAGCAGTGCTTCAAAAGCATGATGGGTTTGGATGCTGACTAGGCCTGCATCGGGGCGGACCAAGGTGATTCTTTCGGTGGGAGCAATGACCTTAGCGGTGCCCGTCATAATGGTTTGGCCGTGCTGATTACGGCAGAGGCAATCGAAACTAATCAGATGGCTTTCTGGGTGTTTTTCGCGCACGGTGACGCTGATTTCTAGCGTGTCCCCCAAAATAGCCGCCGCATGAAATTGCAGATTCTGCCCAGAGTAAATCGTGCCAGGGCCAGGTAGTTGGCTGCCTAAAATGCCAGAAATCTGCGCTCCCAGCCACATGCTTGGTGCGGTGGCCCCACTAAAACCTGCATGATTAGCAAAGGCTGCTTCTAAATGGGTGGGGTTAAAATCACCCGCTACGGTAGCAAAAAGCTGGATATCACGCATGGATAGGGTGTGCTGAACCCCAGCGTAATCACCGATGTCTATTTCATCAAAACAGCGATTTTGTAAGGTGATTGCGTTCATGCATCCCCCGCTTTAGATGCTTTAGCTGCAGGCTTGGCACGGCTGGCTTTAATCCCTAGTAGCTCTTTGGCTTTTATGGCCAGCGGCGATTTAGGGTCTTCTAGCTCAGGCGTGAGCATGGTGATTTTAGTTACGATCTCTACTGCGCGTTTACGCTCAGCTAGATTTTTTAATAGCTTAGGTAAGCTTGCCATCGCTCGCTCAGCATCCAGGCTAATCAGCAGTGTTTGTGTTTCAACGGCTTTGCGCCACTCAATAGGGTCTATTTCTGGCAGCTGGGTTTGCTCGGCGATTAAGAATGAGCGGCGCTCTATGCCGCCGCTGTGATGCATCGCCAAGATAAACAGCCGTGCTAGGCCCTCAGTAAAACCACCGGCTTCAAATTCTGGCTCGGCCTCTATTTTTAGAGTATCTAAGCGCTGTTCGGCATGCTTGCGCACAGTTTCTTCAAGCGGCGCTGCAGGAGGGAAGATCGTGCCCAAACCCCAAGCGCCATAAAGAGTTTTTACATAGCTGCTGCTGGCAGCATTGCGTAAATCACGGTAGCTATTGAGTGAGGCCATGATCATTTCGGAGGCTTGCTGCTCTAAGCCACGGAAAAAATTATCTTCGCTGACCACTTGCCGTGCTTGGCGAACTTGCTCGGCTTGATGGGCAACGCCCGCCATTAAAGGGTTAAAGTTTGAATAGACGTAGTTTTTTAAGGCGCTTGGGCTTAGTTTGCGTGACCATTCACCCATTTCAGGGGTAATCACGGCCTGTAAAACTGGGCGTAGGGTGTTTTTATAAATCGTTTCGTTAATTTCAGAAACCTGCGCAACGGTACTAAAAATCGCTTCATCGCTACGTGAGTCAGGATCGACTAAGCGTAGTTGCTCAATGGTGCGTGTCTCAAAGCTTACGGTATAATCGCCTTGCTCTAGCTCGGCGTAAGCTAAATCTGCGGTTTTGGCATCGATCACCATCTCATACAGGCCTGGCGGTAGGGATTCCACCATTTCCATTACATTAACCAGCTCGGCATGCTGCTTGCGCGCCACTTTGCCCCCTACAAAAATCCCCAGATGGCCGACGTCTTTATGCAACAAATACACAATGGTCTGGCCTTCTTCCACGATGGCGCTTTCATGCCCATAGAGGTCGATAATCCAATTTAAAGCTTGCGCAGGCGGGGTGATATCGTCGCCCCAAGAAGCAAAGACAATAATCGGGGAGGTGATTTTATGTAAATCGATCTTATCGCCATCGGCGGTCTGAATTTGCCCACTAGCGAGTTTATTGCCAATAAATAGTTGATTAACGATGGCTTCAATTTCTTCGCTCGTCATGCGGAAATGCCCACCCCACCAGCGCTCAAACTCTAAGTAACGCGGGGCTTCGGTATCGATATTGGAATACAGATGGTAAGGTTTGCCCCAGTGTGTATTGGCGGGGTTGAGATTTTCAAAGTTTTTAACTAAGTGAGCGCCGTCAAATACACCACCGCCTAAATCGGCGCTGAGTGCTGCCGTCCAGGAGCCGCCATTTACACCACCAGCGTAGCGCATTGGGTTTTGTTCATCTGAGCCCGCCCAGTAAGAAAGCGGCGCACCATTAAGCACAATCGGCCCCATGATTTCTGGCCTTAAGGCGGCTAAACCCGCCACCGCCCAGCCCGCTTGGCAATTACCAATTACGCAAGGCTTGCTGGCTTTAGGGTGGCGTTTGGCTACTTCTTCAATAAATAGCGCTTCGGCTTGCATCACGTCTTGCAGGCGTTGGCCAGGAACGGGGTCAGGGTAAAAGCCAACAAAATAAACTGGATGCCCAGCACGTAAAGCCACCCCAACTTGTGAATCCGCCTTAAACCCACCAATACCCGCACCGTGGCCAGCGCGTGGGTCGATAATCACATAAGGGCGTTTGGTGGCATCTGTGTGGATATCGCCCGAAGGCAAGACGCGCAGCAGCATATAGTTGCAAGGCACGTCTAGGCTGCGAGCATCAATTAATAGCTCGTAATCAAAGGCCAGTAGTGGAGGTTTGCCTTGCTGAGCATGCTCGATTGCAATATTGCTGCGCTCGCGCATTACATCAAGAAATAGCGTTGAGCGCTGAGTGGTGTCTATCCAGTATTCCCAAGCGTGGTCTAGAAGGGCTAGGGGGGAGATTAAGCTGGTTTGGGTCATTGCACCACTCGCTGTGTTAGGGTTTATAAGCTGGCAATAAGTAATCAGGAAGAAATTCCTAACATTGTGCGCGTGCCTTGTTGGGAAGCTTTTGCTGCACTACTTATGATTTATTGTAAGTTTATAATTAGATAAAACACGTGTATTTGCAAAGATATAGTAATTAAGGATAAATGTACTGACAAGCTAAACGGTTAATATGACGCGGATATGTACACAATTGATTAAACTATCCCGCCAGCTTAGATCGTGTGATGTCTATGGCTTAATTGAGTCAGGTGTAAGAATGCCCGTGCAGAGAGTGAGCACTAAATGATATAAAGTGTTAATTAGCGTTGATTATAAAAATGCATTTGCTAATAGCAAAATTAAAAACGTTTTGCGGCTGAGTGGAGTAGTTTATGTCAGGTTTTACGCCCGTCATTGAATCATTATTAGATACCGACCTGTATAAATTCACCATGATGCAAGAAATACTGCACCATCAGCCTGAAACGCAGGCGGCTTATGCATTTAAGTGTCGTAATACCCCTGAGCGGCCTTTGGCTGCATTGCAAGCTGAGTTAGAAGCGCAGCTAGATCATCTCTGCTCTTTACGCTTTAGTGAGGCAGAACTAGCCTATTTAGCTAAATTACGTTTTATTAAATCTGACTTTGTTGACTTCTTACGTTTGTTTCAATTACAGCGGCGTTTTATTAGTATTACAGCACAAGGTGAGGATTTAGATATTCGTGTTACTGGGCCAATGTTGTATTGCATGTTATTTGAAATTTATGTCTTATCGATTGTGAATGAGTTGTATTTTAGGCAAATACCTCAAGCCCCAGCGCTTGCTATTGGCCGTGAGCATTTACAGGCTAAATTAAAGGCATTAAATACTTTATCGCAGCAGCCTATGCCCGCTAACCCCTTTGTATTTTTTGATTTTGGCACACGGCGACGTTTTTCTAGAGTGTGGCATGCAGAAATGGTTGGCATTTTAGTAAAACAGGCTGCTCCTTATTTTCGCGGTACTAGTAATGTATTGCTGGCTATGCAATATGGTGTAACGCCCATTGGCACGATGGCGCATGAATATATGCAAGCATTTCAGTGCTTTGGATCGCGGCTGCGGGATTTTCAAACTAATGCACTAGAGCATTGGGTGCGCGAATACCGTGGCGACCTAGGTATTGCCCTAACCGATGTGGTGGGCACGGATGCATTCTTACGTGATTTTGATCTGTATTTCTGCAAACTTTTTGATGGATTGCGTCATGATTCGGGCGATCCTTATGAGTGGGGTGAGAAAGTAATCGCCCATTACATTAAAATGAATATTGATTACGGTACCAAGCAATTGGTGTTTAGCGATGGCTTAACGCTAGAAAAATCGATTGCGCTTTATCGCCATTTTGCGCCTAGAACCCGTACCGGTTTTGGCATTGGCACCCATTTATCTAATGATTGCGGCCAAGTGCCACTGCAAATTGTAATGAAGTTAGTATCTTGCAATGGACAACCTGTGGCAAAAGTGAGTGATACCGAGGGTAAAGGGATGTGTGAGGATGAAAATTTTTTGAATTATCTCTGTGATGTTTTTAAAATTACCCATCGCTAACCGTTGCTTTAAACCTATTCAAAAGATCGCTTAGGAAGTAGGGTTTGTTGACGTTTGATTCAGGGCTGCGTTGGCGGCAGTTTTGGGGCTGAACAAGGTAAAAGAGACTAGTGGTACGAGTACCACTAGTCTCTTTTAATGCCGTGCATCACTATTTTTAGGCTCAGCGCAATTGTGAATCAAATGTCAACTGATCCTAATACATCTCCTTTCTTATAAAACATAGTGATAAGATAGTAGGCTTCAATATGCTAGACAGGTCACTCTGCGGTTTGCAGATCATTTATGCTTTTTGAAACTAATCGCTCATATTTGGCGTCTTTGCCGCGTTTTTCACAAGACCCAGCTCATTTCCAAACCTTACTAAACACCGGGGACTTTCGCGAAAAGGTACTCGATTTAATTGGTAAGGCACAATCGCGTATTTATATTACCGCGCTATATTTGCAAGAGGACGAGGCGGGGGCGCAGATTTTAGCGGCGCTATATGCGGCCCGTGCTAGCAAGCCTGATTTAGACATTCGTATATTTGTAGATTGGCATCGTGCTCAGCGCGGCCTCATTGGTGCGGGAGCGCAGGCGGGTAATGCGGCTTGGTATCAAAAAGAGCGCTTAAATCACGAGCTAAATGTGCCTATTTATGGTGTGCCTGTGCAAACGCGCGAGCTATTTGGTGTACTGCATTTAAAGGGCTTTGTTTTTGACGATACCGTGGTTTATAGCGGTGCCAGTTTAAATAATGTGTATTTACATGTTGGTGATCGCTATCGTTATGATCGTTACCATATTATTAAAAATGTGGCTTTAGCGGATAGTATGGTTAATTTTTTACAGAGCGAGTTCTTAAATAGCAGCGCTGTTTATCGCTTAGATTTAGATACGATTCCTAGTACTAAACAAATTAGCCCAGAGATTCGCCAATTTCGTCAGCGGCTTAAATCAGCGCATTACGCAACACACCATGCCCAAGATGAAGTGACCGGTTTGGGTATTACGCCTGTTGTGGGCGTTGGTAAGCGTAATTCATTAAATCGGTTGATTATTAAATTACTAGGCGCAGCGCAAAACCGCGTACAAATTTGCACGCCTTACTTTAATTTACCTAGAACGGTGATTAAAGAAATTAATCGCCTGCTGCAAAGAGGGGTGAAGGTGGATATTATTGTTGGAGAGAAAAAAGCCAATGATTTTTATATTCCAGAAGGCGAGCCATTTAAAACTATTGGTGCATTGCCTTATTTGTACGAAACGCATTTACGCCGCTTTGCTAAGTTGCACCAATTAGATATTTATCGTGGTCAGCTTAATTTAATGCTCTGGAATGATCCAGGGCATAGTTATCATCTAAAGGGTATTTGGATTGATGATGATTATATTTTGCTAACGGGTAATAATCTAAACCCACGCGCGTTTAGCTTAGACTTGGAAAATGGACTATTGATCCATGATCCAAAGCACGAGCTAAAAGCGCAGTTGCAAACAGAAAAAGACATGATTGCTAGAAACACTAAGCGTATTAATTATTACCGCGAGCTGGAAACCTTATTGGATTACCCTCCGCCGGTTAAAAAACTATTAACTAGATTGTCGCGTTTTAGAGCCGATCGATTGGTCTCTAGATTGCTTTGATTTTGAGTAGTAATAAAAAACCACGGCCTATAACCGTGGTTTTTTATTGTCTAGACTATTTTATTTCCAAATCACCAAGCAATGATTTTTCTTACCTCGGCGCAGCAGGGTGTAGCTGCCATAGCGGCGGTCGGCCTCACTTAGGCTGTAAGCTACGTCGCTTATTTTTGCGCCATTGATAATCACCGCGCCGCTTTCAATAAAGCCCCGCGCTTGGCTTTTGGATGTTGCTAATTCACCTGCAACCAGTGCATCCAGTAAGCCTGGCTGATCTTTACCGATCTCAACGTGTGGCAGGCCATCAAGCGCCAGTTGTTCAAAATCGTCTTCAGTCAGCGAGTTTTGATCTTCTGAGAACAAGCTTTGGCTGATGCGTTGTGCCGCAACTACAGCATCTGCGCCGTGTACCAACGCGGTCACTTGCTCGGCTAAGATACGCTGGCCTTCCGGTTTGCCCACAGCGGCAATATCTGCTGCTTCAATGGCATTGATCTCGCTATTAGAGAGGAAAGTAAAGTAGCGTAAGAATTTATACACGTCCGCATCAGCGGTGGTCAGCCAGAATTGGTAGAACTTATACGGAGAGGTTTTTTTTGCGTCTAGCCAGATGGTGCCACTCTCAGTTTTACCGAATTTAGTACCGTCCGATTTGGTCACCAGAGGCATGGTCAGGCCAAACACCTGCTGCTGATTCATGCGGCGGGTGAGGTCCGTTCCGGCGGTGATATTACCCCACTGATCGGAGCCGCCAATTTGCAGCTCGCAGCCGTATTGCTTATTTAGCTCTACAAAATCGTAACCTTGCAGCAGGCTGTAGGTGAATTCGGTAAACGAGATGCCAGAATCGTCGCGGTTAATCCGTTGTTGCACCGCTTCTTTTTTGATCATGGCGTTCACTGAGAAGTGCTTGCCAATATCACGCAAGAAAGTCAGCACGTCCATCTTGCCAAACCAATCGTGGTTATTGGCCATAATGGCGGCGTTGCTGCCTTCAAAATTGAGGAAAGGCTCAACTTGCTTACGGATTTTGCCAACCCAGCTATCGATAATATCGAGGGTATTGAGTTTGCGCTCGGTGGCTTTAAAGCTTGGATCACCAATCATGCCGGTGGCGCCACCAACCAGAGCAATCGGCTTGTGGCCAGCTTCTTGGAAGCGTTTGAGTACCAGAATCGGCACTAAGCTACCGATATGCAGGCTATCTGCGGTTGGGTCAAAGCCGCAATAGAGGGTAATGGATTTCTCAGCCAGCCGTTTTTCCAGTGCATCGCCATCGGTCAGCTGGGCAACCAGGCCACGCGCTTGTAAATCACTGATTAAATTCATTTCACTCATTATATTTTCCAATTGATTGCTCAAGATCGTAAAACGATAGCTGCTATTTCAAGATTGCTCACCCGCCCTACGAGGCGGAGGTACAGGTTTGTCTTTGCATGAACTACAGCGTTTCTTTTAGCGCCAAAGCCTGCTCTAAAGCGCTATTCACATTGCTGGCTAGCACATTGTAATGGCCCATTTTTCGGCCAGCGCGGGCTTCTTTTTTGCCGTAGAGGTGCAACTTGGTATTCGGTGCAGTGAGCATGATTTCCCAATGCGGCTCGCTGCCATCATCGTGCCAAACATCACCGAGTAGATTCACCATCACCACCGGCGTGTGCAAATCAGGCTTGCCGGGGTAGAGGCCGCACATGGTACGTACTTGCTGTTCAAACTGGCTGCTAAATGTGGCGTCTAGCGTGTAATGGCCGCTATTGTGAGGACGTGGGGCCATTTCGTTGATGACCAGAGAATCGTCTTCTAGTACAAAAAACTCTACTGCAATCACGCCGATATAATCGAGCTTTTCGGCTAGCTGAATCGCCATGGCACGGGCGCGCTCGGTGATTTCTGGGCTGATGCGGGCCGGAACAATAGAGATATCCAAAATACCATCGGTATGAATATTTTCTGCTGGTGGAAAACTGGCGATTTCATTGGCGGCACTGCGAGCCACAATTACTGATACTTCAGCTTTGAGTGGCAGCATTTTTTCTAGTACGCAGGGCTGATGCTTAAGCTCAGATAAGGCGTAGCGGGCTTCTTCTAAGCTTTTGATCCGCACTTGACCCTTGCCGTCGTAACCATTACGTGCGGTTTTTAAAATGCCCGGTAGATAGGGGCTAAGGTCTTGTTCTAGATCGCCGGAGTTTTTAATCACCAGAAACGGTGCAGTTGCGAGGCCCGCATCGCGGATAAAATTTTTCTCGCAAGTGCGGTCTTGGGCGATGGCGACTGAATCACCAGAAGGGCTTACTTTTACGCCCTGAGTAGCTAGCCAGCGCATGCTATCGGCGTTGACGTTTTCAAATTCGGTGGTGACGGCCACACATTGCTTGGCCAGTGCTGCTAGTGCTTCTTGATCGGTGTAGGGTTTGCAGAGATGTACATCGGCTATCTCCGCAGCAGGTGCGTTGGGATCTGGGTCGAGCACTGTAACACCATAGCCCATGGTCTTGGCGGCCATTGCAAACATGCGGCCCAGTTGGCCTCCACCCAAGATGCCTAACATGGCGGGTGGGAGAATCGGCTTAACGGCCATTTTTAAATCCTTTCTTGTGTCGGCTTTAGCTGACATGGGCGGCTAAATAAATTGCTTAGGCCACGGGATGCCGTGACCCTACAAAATCAATCATTATCTTGTCGTCGTTTTACACCCTGCAACAGGGCAACACCCCAGAGCCCCCAGCCAAAGACCGCACCTAAAATAAGGGCTAATGGCAGAATTTGTATCGTGGCAGTGAGATAGGATTTTCTTTCAAAAAAGCTAATTGCCAAAGAAAATAGCAGCCCGAAGGGAAGCCCCCAGCAGAGGGCCCCTCGATAAAAAACGCTGAATAAAAAGCCTTTTTCTTCTAGCTCTGCCAGCAGTTCTTTGGCGGGTTTCATTCTACTTCGGGCAGTTCCATCGCCAGCACAGTTTCTTTTTGCTCCTCACGGAATGCAATAAGCTTAGCCGCTAGCTCAGGCAAGGCATTGGCAAGTAGCGAGATAGCAAAAAGAGCGGCGTTGGCCGCGCCAGCTTCGCCAATGGCAAAGGTGGCGACTGGAATGCCTTTAGGCATTTGCACGATGGAGAGTAATGAGTCTTCTCCGCGTAGATATTTGGAAGGGACGGGCACTCCCAATACCGGAATGGTGGTTTTAGCCGCAATCATTCCTGGCAGATGAGCTGCGCCACCTGCGCCTGCAATAATGCACTGCAAGCCGCGAGCCACGGCAGTTTCGGCGTATTCAAACAAGAGATCAGGGGTGCGGTGCGCAGAAACAACGCGGCATTCAAATGCCACGCCAAAGGCTTTTAGTTGCTTGGCGGCATGCTGCATGACTTCCCAGTCACTATTGCTACCCATTACAACGCCGACTTGAATCATGGGTTTCCCCCGAGTAAAGAATGAATGTTACCGAAAAAATGGCAATTAGGGAGAGTTTCGATTGCTTTCGAGCTTTCTTTGCGTAGTTTGCATGGAATCAACACTGTTTTTAAAGCAAATTTACTTATATTTTTACCAAACATGAGTAAATGTTAATAAATAAATTTATTTGTCATGTTCTCTAAGCCATTTTGCGTTCTGCGGTGCATGTGCCGTGGCATTCGCAATTACATTTGATACGCTGAGAGGCTTGCCTCTCAGCGATTTTTTTGCATAAGTGCCGTTAACTGTTGGCAAATTGCGCGGCGTGCATACGGCTATACATGCCATTTTTGGCCATTAGTTCAAGATGGTTGCCGCTTTCAACGATTTTCCCATGCTGCATCACTACGATACGGCTGGCATTTTCGATAGTAGATAGGCGGTGGGCAATCACTAGGGTGGTGCGGCCTTGCATTAGGTTTTCTAGCGCGTCTTGTACTTTGCGTTCTGATTCGGTATCCAGCGCGCTGGTTGCCTCATCCAAAATCAAAATTGGCGCGTCTTTATAAATAGCGCGGGCAATGGCTAAGCGCTGGCGCTGGCCGCCGGATAGGCGCATGCCGTTTTCACCCAGTAGAGTGTTTAAGCCGTCAGGCATGGCATCGATAAACTCCAGCGCATGGGCGGCTTCGGCTGCCTGACGAACCCGCTCCATATCAACGTCATTACCGTAAGCAATATTCGCAGTCACACTATCATTAAATAGAATCACATCTTGCGAAACAAGGGCAATTTGCTGACGCAGATTACCCAGCTGATATTCAGCTAAGGGCTGATCATCGATTAATATTTGGCCGCTACTTACATCGTAAAAACGGGGTAGTAGATTGGCCAGCGTGGTTTTGCCACTGCCGGAGCTGCCGACTAGGGCAATGGTTTCGCCAGGTTTAATATTTAAATTAATGCCATCTAGCGCGGGTTTAGCTTCATCGCCATAGGCAAAGTAAATATCTTGCAGCGTAATGGAGCCTTGCACTCGTGGGCTTTGAAGCTGGCCCTGATTTTTTTCGATGGGCTCATCTAAGATGGCAAAGACCGATTCAGCTGCCGCTAAACCCTTATGTAGGCTCTCGTTAATTTTGGTCAGATTTTTGATGGGTTGTTGCAAGGCCATCATCTGCACCATAAAGGCCACAAACGCGCCTGCGGTCAGTGCCCCATCTTGGGCACGCAAGCTGGCGTAATAAATAATCACCGCTAGCGTAATCCCAATCAAAAGCATGATTAAGCCAGAATTCATACTGGAGGTAATGGCCTGCTTAATTGATAGGCGGCGCACATTATTATTAGTGCTAGCGAAGCGATTAGTCTCGTAAGAAAAACCGCCAAATATTTTGATAATACGTTGGCCGGATAAGCTTTCATCTAAAATTTGCGTCATTTTCCCCATGGCTGCCTGAGTTTCACGCGAAAGCCTGCGCTGGCGCTTGCCGACCACGCTGATACTGATCGCCACGCCTGGCAGCAAGATCAGGCAAAGCAGGGTAAGTTGCCAATCTAAATACAGCATGGATGCCAGTAAAAACACCAAGAGTAGCGAGTCTTTGATGAGCACAGTGAGCACTTTAGTGCCCGCATCCATAATTTGATTCACATCGAATGTGACTCGGGAAAGCAAGACACCCACCGAGGTTTGGTCAAAGTATTTCACCGGTAGGCTAAGCATGCGGCCAAACATTTTTCCGCGTAAATCGTGCATCACTTTGGATGAAACCCATGCGGTGGTGTATTCATTGCCGAAGTTGGAAATCAAGCGCAGCAGCGCTAACCCTAGAATTTGAGCGGGTAATATCCAAGCCATGCTGCGCGCTAAGGCCGATGTTTGTAAATTTTGGTCAACTAAAGGCTTCAGTAAAAGGGTTAAGCCCGCATCCACCGCCGCCGCTACCGATAGGCAGAGGATAGAAATGGAGACCACTTTAATGTGCGGGCGAATTTCGCCCAGAATACGCAGATAAAGTGCTCGATTACTCGTCGATTTCATGAGCATGCCTGAAGGTTAATGCTGGAGAGGGGGCGAATTATACGCTGTAGTCAGGGGCATAAGTTGCTACCTGCCGTTGTTTAAAATTGCCGCGTATAGATGAAGATAAAGCAAGTTTAAGCACCGCTTTTTTACGCTCGGCTCCTCAAAGCGGTGCTTGCATTTCAGCAGCATTTTTTTGCATTTCAGCTACTTTGTTTGTCACCTTATCGCAGCGCTGTGTCAGTGAGTGCTGGATTTGGTTACAGTGATCTTAGTTAACTGCAAGCGCCCTTAGGATGAAGGCTTACAAGTCTCCGTATTTGCTCTGCAGCAGCGCAGCAATCACCGGCGCTACCGTTTCGGTGCGAAAAATTCTAGGGCCAAGGATTAGCGGGGTGTAGCCAGCGGCAACGGCCAGTGTTTCCTCCGCTACAGAAAATCCACCCTCGGGGCCAATGAGTACGGCGGCACTGCTGGCGGTCAAAGGTAATTCATTTTGTCTGATGGCACCAATGGGGGAGAGCAACACTTTTAGTGCTGCATCTTGCGCTAAGGCTTGCTCAAACTTAATGATTGGCAAGATTGTAGGGACACGGGTGCGGCCACATTGTTCGGCGGCGGATACGGCAATCGCCTGCCAATGGGCGAGGCGTTTTTCGGCGCGCTCACCACTAAGGCGCTGCTGGCAATACTCGGAGATCACCGGCTGAATACGGCTAACCCCCAGCTCGCTGGCTTTTTGGATGGTGTAATCCATACGATCGCTAGCGGATATCGCTTGAATCAGCGTGAGATCCAGCGGCGATTCTCTGTCTTGCTCATCCCATGCCAGCACTTCTATGGCTACATGGCGTTTGCCCATTTCGGTGATGCGGCCCGCGTATTCTCCACCTTGGCTGTTAAACAAGGTGATTGCGTTATCTGGCTGCAAGCGCAGTACCTGTACATGGCGAGCAACATTTTCAGGCAAGTTGAAGCCAAGGCCAGTGGCCAGTGGCATATCAAGGAAAAATCTAGGCATATTCACCTCGTGCATTCGAGGGATTGGTATACCGCAAGGCAGGTTTGGATTCAAGTACTGGGCTGGGGATTTTGCCCAGCGCTATTGGGCAATAAGCATCACGCTGTGCTCCTAGCATGCACTGTGTTTAGAGTAGGCACCTTGATGTAGTACAAAATTAATACAATTTTTATAAGTCTCATGACATCAAAATAAAGAAGAATATGCGGATGGCGTGCCAAGCTGTGGCATTATCTTGGCGTGCTAATTTAACCTCTTTTGAAAGAAGCCTCTGCATGTGGATAACCAAGGTTAGTATTAAACATCCGGTTTTTGCGACGATGGTCATGTTGGCGCTGCTGGTGTTAGGCATGGCTTCTTACGGCTTGCTGCCGGTAGAGCGCATGCCCCCCGTGGCTAGCCCGCAAGTGTTTATTCAGCTTAGCTACCCTGGTGCATCCCCAGAGGCGATTGAAAACGATTTAATTAAACCGCTAGAAGAGCAAATCAATACCGTGAATGGGGTGAAGCACATCTGGGCCACGGCGCGTGAAGGCTCGGCCTTTATGAGTGTGGAGTTCCGCATGGGTGCGAACTCGGCCGGTGGTCTGCAAGAAATTCGCGATAAAGTGGCGCTGATTAAGCCAAATTTCCCTAAGGAAGCTAAAGATCCTTTGGTCTTAAAGGCAGATATTAGCGGTGAAAGCGAGCCGGTGATGCAGCTTGCCTTACGATCAGGCACGCTTAGCTTGCGCGAGCTAAGTATGTTGTCTGAGCAGATGGTGATAAAACGCTTACGCACAGCACCAGGCGTGGGCAGCATTAATAGCAATGGTTTAGTTAATCGGCAGATTCAGCTGCGGCTGCGCCGCGATGCGCTAAATAGCTACGGCTTGGGTGTCGATCAGGTGATGAACGCCGTGCGCGAGGCTAATCAGGATGTGCCAGCAGGCCGTATTGTGAATGGCAATAACGAGCAGCTGGTGCGCCTAGAAGGCAAAATTAAAGACCCTAAGCAATTTGGTAAAATCATTATCGCTCGTCAAGCCAATACGCCGATTTACCTTGAGCAGGTCGCTGATGTGGTCGATGGCGAGCAGGAAAATACCTCAATTTCTCGCCTTGATGGGCAGAGCGTGATCAGCTTGGATGTTTTCCCAATTCAAGGGGCGAATATTGTAGAGCTGGGTGAAGGGGTTAAATCTGCGGTTGAAAAGATGAAAGCCAGCCTGCCTGTTGGCGCAGAACTAACCGTGGTTCAGGCCAATTCTGACGATATTAAGCGCGCTTTAAGTGACACAAAAGTCACCATCTTAGAAGGCGGGATACTGACTACGCTGATTGTGTTTATGTTTTTGCACTCATGGCGCAGCACGGTGATTACCGCCTTAACCCTACCGATCTCCGTGATTGCGACGTTTATTGTGGTACACGCCTGCGGTTTTTCTTTGAATATGCTGACGCTGATGGCCTTGAGTCTGTCGATTGGCTTGTTGATTGATGACGCGATTGTGGTGCGGGAAAACATTGTTCGCCATCTGGGCATGGGTAAAAACCATGTGCAGGCCGCACATGAGGGGACAGAGGAAATTGGCCTAGCGGTTATGGCGACTACCTTTGCCATTGTGGCGGTGTTTGTGCCGGTGGCGTTTATGCACGGCATAATCGGGCAGTTTTTCTTTCAGTTTGGGATTACCGTAACCGTTGCAGTGCTGGTTTCCTTGTTCGTTAGCTTTACCTTAGACCCGATGTTGTCTTCGCTTTGGCACGATCCAGAAGGCGATCGCTTTAAAAATTGGCCGCGTATGGGCCGGTTTATGGCGGCATTTGAGCGCCAAATTGAAAAGCTGCACCATATCTATGGCCGCTTTCTAGCGTGGTCTTTAGTTAAAAGAAAAACTGTGCTGGCCGGTGCAATGGCGGCCTTTATTGCCAGCCTATTCTTACTGCCATTTATTGGTACAGAGTTTGAGCCTAAAGTTGATAATGGCGTGCTTAGGTTGCAACTCAACACCCCAATTGGTTCCAGCCTGAATTACACCGACGCCAAAACGAAGCAGATTGAAACAGCTTTAAAGTCATTTAAAGAAGTGCACTCCATTCAATCGGCTGTTGGCGTACAAAACAGCAAGAATATGGCAGAAATCACTCTGAAGCTGGTTGATCGCAAGCAACGCCGATCGCAGGACGATATCGAAAAAGAAATCCGCAAGGTGGTTGGCCGTGTGGCTGGGGTAGAGCTATCGGTGGGCGGTTGGAAGCCGATTTTTATCACCGTATTTGGCCCAGACCCTAGCCAGCTGACGCAAATTACCAGCGATTTAATGAAAAAAATCGCCAAAATTCCTGGCGTGGTGGATTTAGAAAGCAGTGAAAAAGCCTTTACTCCAACGCTGGCGATTAAAATTGATAATGAGGCTGCTAGCGATTTAGGCCTAAATAGCGCGCAAATTGGCAGTGCATTACGCGCACTCATCTCAGGTGAAACAATTAGCCACTGGCTAGCTAGCGATGGGCAGAATTACGATGTGGTGGTGCAGCTGGCAGAAAGCGATCGCCGTACCGCTAGTGATCTTGGCGATCTTTACCTAACTAGCTCTAAAACCAATAGCGATGGCTCTCCACTCAGAGTGTCTTTGCGCCAGGTGGCAACGCTAGAAAACAGCAGTAGCTCACAGCAGCTTAAGCGCCTAGATATGCAGCGCCGTGTTTCGCTATATGCCAATGTGCAAGGCCGGCCAAGCGGCACGGTGAGCAATGAAGTGCAGGCGTTATTGGATAAAACTGAGCTGCCACCGGGCTATCACTTTGGCGCAGGCGGCCAGCAGGCCGAGATGCAGGAAGCCTTTGCGGCTTTCCTTGGTGCGATTGGCTTAGCGGTGATCTTTATTTACTTTGTGCTGGCCTCACAATTTGGCAGCTTTTTACAGCCTTTGGCGATTATGGCCTCACTGCCGTTCTCGCTCACGGGGGCATTACTGGCGCTGTTTTTAACCGGCACCACGATCAATTTATTCTCCATGATCGGTTTTATGATGCTGCTGGGGCTTGCGGTTAAAAATGCGATTTTACTGGTTGATTTTGCCAATAGCGCCAAGCGGGCGGGGCAGTCGGCCAAAGAGGCGCTGCTAGAAGCTGGCCAAGTGCGTTTACGCCCTATTTTAATGACTACCGCAGCGATGATTTTTGGCATGTTGCCGATGGCGATTGGCCTAGGCGAAGGCGGAGAAACACAGGCTGCAATGGGCCGTTCAATTATCGGCGGGGTGATTTCCTCTACCGTGTTGACGCTGATTGTAGTCCCGATTTTGTACGCTTATTTAGATGGCTGGGCGGTAAAGCGCAAGGCGCGCAAGGCTTTGAAATTGGCTCTGGCAACGAATTAATCAGGAATAAATGTGATGACTATGTTTAAGAAAAAAACGATTGGCTTAGCGCTGCTGTTTATTGCATTGGCAGCGGGGGGCGTGGCTTTTACCCAAGGCAAGGGTAAGCCTGAAAAAAAAGAAGAAGCGCCGCGTAAATTAGAATTTGCCGCCGCCGATTTGGCCGTGGCTACGTTGCGCCCCTTGGATCAATCTATTTCTATTAGCGGCGCTTTGCAGGCGGTAAACCATGCGGCCTTGCGTTCTAAAGTATCGGCTCAGGTGGATAGCGTACTGGTGCGTGAAGGCGAAGAAGTAAAAGCGGGCCAAGTGCTGGCGCGCTTTGATGCCAGTAATATTATTGCTCAGCTGAACGAGCGGCAAAGTAATCTGGATATGGCGAAGGCCGAGCTGGCGCTGGCAGAAAAAACGCACGGTAAAAACCAAGCCTTACAAAAGCAGGGCTTTATTTCTGGCAATGCCTTTGATAGCAGCTCTAGCAGCCTAACCGTTAGTCAAGCCAAACTAAAAGCGATTCAGGCACAGGTGGCGGTGGCTAAAAACGCGATGGACGATATGGTGCTGCGTGCACCTATCCGTGGGCAAATCAGTAAGCGTTTTATTCAGCCTGGCGAAAAAGTCGATCAAAATTCTGAGCTATTTAATATCGTTGACGTATCCGCCATGGAGCTACAAGTGGCCGTGCCTGCAAACCAAATTGCTAATGTTGCCGCAGGGCAGCAGGCCGAATTTCAGGTGGATGGCTTTGGCAGTAAGGTATTTAACGGTACGGTGCAACGCATCAACCCCGAAGTAGAAAAAAACTCCCGCGCGATTGCCGTGTTTCTGGCGGTAAAAAACCCTGCGGGCACCTTGCGTGGCGGTATGTTTGCCAAAGGGCAACTGGCCCTTGGCGTATCGCAGCCTAAACTCACCATCCCTAGTGCTGCAGTGCTTGGCGGCAGCACCGATCCATATGTCTATTGGTTAGAGAACGGTAAAATCGCCCAAAGCAAAGTAAAACTAGGCAGCTCAGATGAGCGTAGCGGCCTCACCGAAATCACTTCCGGCATCACCGCTGGCGCTAAAGTGCTGGCAAGGAAAATGGATGGGATTAAGACTGGAATGGTGGCCACTGCGGCAGCGGGGGGCTAAGTTTTGCGGCGTGGGCAAGATACAGCATTTTGCCTGCCTTACAGATCGCTGAAATGGCCCATTGCTTTTCAATAAAGCAATGGGCCATTTTTATGAAATTACGATGTGTGGATCTTAGGGAGGGCACTTGAGCCCACGCTGCTTTTCCCCATGTTTACTCGCTTGCCGTCCGTAAATTAAGTGCTTGCCAATCTGTTTTACGGGTGAGCACCATTACGCAGCTCAGCAGGCCGAATAGGGTTAGGCTGCCCATTAATAGCGCCATATCTTCAGATTGCAAGATGCCGTACAAGAGGCCATAGAGGGCGGTGAGGATAATGGCAAAACCTGCGCCGCGCTGCCATGCTGCTAGTACAAAGCTTACGTAATAGCCCAGCAGTGCGATGGATGCAGCAGCGGCAGCTCCGTAGGCTTTGGCAAAGCCTAAATGCTCGGATAGCGATAAAGTCAGTAGAAAAAACAGTGCTAATGCCGCGCCAACTAGGGCGTATTGCACAGGGTGAATTTCGATTCGTTTTAGTACCGACATCAAAAAAACCGCGCCAAAAATCACCAGTACAAATAACTCAGCATATTTGATGGTGCGCTCGTTAAGGGTGTATCTATCAACGGGGTCAACCAGACGTAAGCCCAGGGATGCGCTTGGGCAATCGGATTTAACGCAGTTGCCACCGGTAGCTAACTGGCTGGTTTGCCAGCGTGCGCTAAAGCCCTGAGCGGTAACGCTGCGCTCGACTGGGGCAAAGTTGCCGCTAAAGCTGGGGTGAGGCCAGTTGCCTGCCAGCGCCACGTGGCTTTCTTTGCCGATTGGCTCGATCAGTAACTGCGTTGTGCCGCTGAGTTTTAGATTCAGTTTAAAATCTAGCGATTGCGCACCGGCAGGCAAGCTGACCATGGCATGCACTCCGCCGCCTAAGCTATTGCTTGCTGCAGGAGTGGCGGCTACCGTGCGCTCTTCCCCAGAAGTGGCTTCGGCGACCACGCTTGGCGTGCTGACTTCTTGCAAGGTGCCAGGTTCAAAATTTAATGAATCAGCCGCCAGCGTGCCGCCCATATTCTGTATGCCGCGCACATCAGAAAGGCTCAGTACGATATAAGGCTTGCCCCAGCGGCTGCTGATTTTCTCGCGCGCGGAGCTGGGCTGTTGTTCATAATGGCTAAGCACAGGCAGAGCAAAGCGCCCTGATAAGATGAGATCACTGCGGTAAATAGGCGCTTCAAAAATTCCACGTTTAAGTTTCTCTACCGCTAATTGCCCGTTGGCAGCAAATTGCTCGGGGCGCAGGATGATATTGCGGCGACTGCTGCTTTCTTCCCAAGCGCTGACTTTACCCTGTGGGGTTTGTTGCTCGGTTAGTTTGCTGATGGTTTCAGTTAAAGGCAGCACCAGAAAAGGCCCTTTCACGGTTTGTTCCCCAGCACTGAATTGGGCGATCTCTTGGCGCACTTCCTGGGCGCGCTGCTGCCGTTCAAACACCATATGCCTGACCAAGTTTAAAATAAATAACATGCCTATCAGCAGCAGCACGCTGGTGAAAAACTTCCACTTAAGTTTCATAACCTTCCCCTTGTATATGCGATGGGTACATTGTGCAAGGCGGGTGTGGAGGGAGAATGAGTGGAATGTGGAGATTGTGTGGAGATGTTTTTTGATGTCAATTTAGATATAAATGATTAGTTTATTTTAATATGCACAGTGGATATGTTTTTGATGCATCATGTGATTGACAAAATAATAAGGGTATTGATGATGAATCCACAGGCAAAAGAAAGCATTCGAGGGCATGTTGTTGGATGTTTGAAAAAATGTGTTTTGAAAGGAAAATGGCCAGATTTCGTAAGCTTTTCAGATCATTTTTTTCCGCTTTCAAAGGCCGTGCTCAAGGTTAAAGGTCAATGGCTTCGACCTGAAGATGTTTTTAATATATTTAGTCATTTAGTCTATGGATATGTGGATCTGATAGGGGGTAAATCTGAAAGTTGTGTGGATGGAATGCTGAATTGTTTTATAGATGAAGATGAAATAAAAAATTTGGCTGAATCGATTGTTGAATATTATTGTAGTGTTCCTAGGTCGGTTGTTGTATACGCGCCGATGCCTTTTTGTGAGGTTGAGCTCGGCTTGTGCGAAATAACAAATAAAATAAATATTAAAACATTTAAAGAAAAAAGTGAGCTTCCGACGAAAGATTATAGTTCGGGTTTGTTAGGTTCAATGCATAATTTTCTTGAATTGGGTATTCCTTATTTCGAAATAAAAACTGAAGGTTACCCTTGTGGTTCCGTGGATGGCTTTTTGTTTAAGGAGCTGTTGTCTATATTTAAGTGTATTTATCAGCAAGCAAGTAGCTATGATTTATTTATAAATTCAGAACTGAAAAACTCATCTTTTTCATTAATTGATTTTGAGCATAAAGTTAAAAAATATTTTTTTGTTTGTTGGGATAAGACTGACGATACAATAACTAGGATTGAACTACCTGCTGAATTTTGTGAATTTATTCATGGAAAAAAATTCAATGTAAGAATAAATGGTTTTGACATGTTTCAAGAGAAAGGACTGTCTTCAATTCTCATCGAGAAGTTGTTTGAAAAAACGAATAAAGTTCTAAATGATAATGGGGATGATTCTAGTCGAATTAAAATGGCAATCGAATGGCATTTCAATTCTATTTCATCAAAGGACAGAACAATGTCTTTTGTGCAGTCTTGCATAGGCCTTGAGGCTATCTTTGGAGATGAGGCTAGTGATCAACTAACAAAAACACTTTCGGATAGATGCGCTTACTTGATTGGAAAAAATATTAGTCAACGAACTGAAATTCGTGATTTATTTAAGGGCCTTTATAAGGTCAGATCAAAAATTGTTCATGGGCATACTTCTTCTTTAGGTGAGGATGAGTTTAAGTTAATTGCTACAGCTCAAGAATTATTAAAACGCTCTATTAGCAAAGAAATTGAAAATTTAGGTTGAGGTTTTGTGTGGCTATTCAAACAATTGCTATGCAAACTCTCGCCACCACGCCTCCCTCCGCATGATTCGCCAAGCTCACACTTCCACCATGCAATTCCAGCATGGTGCGGGTCAGTGCTAGCCCCAGACCGGTGCTTTTTTGGCCGGTGGCGGGGCGGGGTAGGGAGTAGAAGCGCTCGAATAGGCGGGTGAGGGCGTAATCGGGGATGGGCTCGCCTTGGTTGTGGATGGCAATTTGCAAGCTTTGCGCATCAATTGTCAGCTCGATATGGATCTGCCCATGCTCAGGGGTAAAGTCCAGTGCGTTTTGCAGCAGGTTTCTGATGGCTTGGGTGAGTAAAAAGGCTTCACCGTGGATGATGGCGCTGGGCCACGGCGCGTGCAGCATTTGCCGTGTACCGGCTTGTGGGCTGAGCGCGTTGATGACGTCATCGAGTAGTTTGGCGATATCTACTGGCTTGGTATCTTTCAGGCTGTGCCTTGCTTCCAGCGTGGCGAGTTGCAGCAGGCGGTCAACAATTTGCTGCATGCGGGCGGTTTCTTGGCGGATATGGCCGGTGAAGCGCTGGTGATCGGCCTCGTTTAGCTCGCGCCCTTCTTCAAATAGAATTTCAGCCGCGCCGCGTATGCCCGCCAGCGGCGATTTCAGCTCGTGGGTTAGCCCGTGTACATAGTTTTCTACATAGGCTTTGCCTTCTAGCCGTTCGCGCATATTGCCCAGTGCGGCAGCCAGCGTGGTGAGCTCTCGGTTGGCGGTAAAGTGCGGCACGGCCACGGCCTGCCCCGCGCTCACCGCTCGGGCAAAGGTGGTGAGTTTACTGATGCCGTGGCTGAGCCACCATGAAAATAAGCCGCCAATAATTAGCCCAATGGCCAGCAGAATCAAGCCGGCCCGCCAGAGTTTATTTTCGCTGCGTTCAATAAACGGCTGCATGGCCCAGTTGGGGCGGGCCACGGTGAGCACGCCAATAATTTCTTTGCCCTTAGTAATAGGGGCGGCAACGTGCATCACGGTGGTAGATTCATCGTAGCGATCCATCGGCGAGCTGCGCGCGCCATACTGGCCGCGCAGGGTAAGATAAACATCGCGCCATTGGCTATAGTCTTGGCCCACCGCTTGGCCAGTTGAATCGAGTATCACCTTGCCCTTGGCATCGGTGATGTATACGCGCAAAAAGGTTTTATCCCTAGCTACGCCCCATACTTTGGCTTGCGGGTTTCTTTCGGCAAATAGCTTGATGGCTTTGGCAAAACGGCCATCGTCTAGCCGCCCTGCCACAAAATCGGGTTGCACCAGCTCTGCTAATAAATTAGCCGTGTCTACTAGCACTTCTTCGCTGGATTGGCGCACTGCGGGTTTGATTTCGTCGCCAACCAGCTTGAGTAAAAAAGCCGCCAGCAGGCCAACCAGTAAAAAATATCCTAAGAATATCCGCAGCGAAAAACGCATTAAATCTGCTCCAGCGCATAGCCAAAGCCACGGTGGGTGGCGATGGGGTCTAGGTCTGGCCGTACTAGGCGTAATTTGGCGCGCAGGCTTTTGATATGGCTATCTATGGTGCGCTCGAAGCTATCTTCGGCGGCCTCGCCCAGTGCATCTAAGAGTTGAGCGCGGCTAAATACTTGGCCTGGATGGGCGAGTAAAGTGATTAGTAGGCGATATTCTGAGGGGGTGAGCGTTAAATAATGGCCAGCGTATTGCACACGGCGAGCCTGCGCTTCGTGCTGAAATAGGCTGCTGCTGATGGCGGGGTGGCTATAGCTGGCATCAACTTTGGGGCTGCTGCGTTTTAAAATGGCTTTTACTCTAGCCGCCACTTCTCGCGGGCTAAAGGGCTTGAGTACATAATCATCCGCGCCGAGTTCCAGCCCTAAAATTCGGTCGAATTCCTCGCTTCTGGCGGTAAGCAGCAGCACCGGTAGATCGCTGTTGCGGCGCAGGCGTTTGAGTACTTCTAGCCCGCTATCGTCGGGCAGGCCGATATCTAGAATGAGCAAATCGGGCCGCTGCGCATTGATTGCTGCTTCGCCATCCCTTGCCAGCAAATAGCTGCTGACAGCAAAACCCTCGCGCTCTAGCGCAAAGCGTAGCGTATCGGCGATGGCGGGTTCGTCTTCTATTAATACGATGGCGGCGCTCATTGCTGGCCTTATCAGAAGTAATGCCCTTGATTGTAAGCGACTTTCTACCCTTTGTGCTTTGCCAATAGCTGCTATGCTGCATTGCAGTATTAGGTTGTTACACAGTTTCGTTAGGCTGCTTGTTTATTCTTGTGCATTCTTATGAGGGCTGACCATGACTAAGAATCTGCGGACGATTAATCTAGCCTTGCAAGGTGGTGGTGCGCATGGCGCATTTACTTGGGGTGTGTTGGATGCCTTGCTAGAAGATGGCCGTCTGCAGTTTGAAGGCGTTAGCGGCACGAGTGCAGGGGCAATGAACGCGATTGTGCTGGCACAGGGCTTAATGGATGGCGGCAAAGAGGGAGCTAGGCTGGCGCTAGAGAATTTCTGGCTGGCATTGGCCAAGAGCATGCCGGTGGATATTAGTGCGGCGGATTCTGCTAGCGCTTCGGTTGGCAAAATCATGCAGCATTGGACGCGTTATTTATCACCCAGCCAAATGAATCCTTTTGATTTAAACCCGCTACGTGATTTGATCGGTCAGCAAATAGATTTTGAGGCTTTACAAAAGCATAGCCCCGTTAAATTATTTATTGCCACGACCCATGCTAATTCAGGAAAGCTAAGGATTTTTACTCATTCAGAAATGACGGCGGAGGTGGTTTTAGCCTCGGCATGTTTGCCTACTTTATATCGCAGTGTAACGATTGATGGCGAGCCTTATTGGGATGGCGCTTATTCTGCTAATCCAGCGATATTTCCTTTATTTGATTACTGTGATGCCTGCGATATTTTACTGGTGCTATTACAGCCACTTAATTTAACGCCTACGCCAGATTCGGCCAGAGAGATTCAAAACAGAATTCTAGATATTACGTTTCAATCTGGGTTTTTGCGAGAAATGCAGATGTTTACACGGCTTAAAGCGCACCGCCCTTTGTTTGTTTGGTCAAAACTAGATCGGCATATTGCACGTACTCATTTTCATTTGATTGAGGCAGAAATGGGGCAATTTAATGCAGAGTCAAAATTAGCCGTTAATCTAAAATTTTTTACCACTTTAAAAGAAATGGGGCGCAAGGCAGGGAAAAAATGGCTGGCCGACCATTATGTCGAGTTAGGGCGCTCGTCCAGCGTGGATTTATCGGCGGTATTTGCTTGAGTTGTGATGGCTTGCTTAGCGCGGCTTGCCGTGAATAAAGCGTAATTGATTGAGGTTTAAACTGATTTTTGTAAGTTTTTTGGGTTTTTTAACGACCATCTGCCGCCTTTTGCCGTTTATGTGTTTATTTTTTAAAGCGATATCGTTAAAAAACGCTTTGATCCTGCATAATGAAGGCTACTTAAACAAACAAAAGGATAGGAGCTTCTTGAAGCTCCTGATATGGGCAGTAGTATTTTATTGATTGTAGTTGCGTTGCTGTTGGTGCTTCTCAATGGTTTCTTTGTGGCAGCAGAGTTTGGCTTAGTTAAATTACGCTCAACTCGGGTGGATGCCATAGCCAAAACAATGGGCTGGCGCGGGCGGGTTTTAGTCAAGGTGCATAGTAATCTTGATGCTTATCTTTCTGCTTGTCAGCTTGGTATTACTCTCGCATCCCTTGGCCTTGGTTGGATTGGCGAGCCTGCATTTGTGAGCCTACTGCAGCCTATGTTGGCTATGGTGGGGATTGTGAATGAAGCCTTGATTCATTCCATTTCGTTTGCCTTTGCATTCTTTATTATTTCTTATTTGCATATCGTGGTGGGTGAGCTTGCTCCTAAATCCATGGCGATTCGTATGCCAGATAAGGTTAGTATTTGGACTGCGACTCCTCTGTATTGTTTTTATTGGCTAATGTATCCGGCAATTTGGATGCTTAATCACAGCGCCAATTGGGTGCTGCATAAGATTGGCTTGGATATCGCGGATGGGCATGAAAGCCACTATTCTGCTGAAGAGCTGAAGCTCATTTTACGTACCTCGCAATCTGATGAGCAGTATAGCGAAGATGATTGGCGCGTTTTAGCGCAGGCGCTGGATTTCCGTGATTTGGAAGTGGCAGATTTAATGCATCCTTTCAATGAGGCAGTAGCTTTACAGGCGAGTGCCGATATTGAAACCAATTTAGATTTATTGGTAAAGCATCGTTACAGCCGCTATCCCTTGCTTAATGAAGAGGGGAAAGTGCAATCGGTATTGCACTTAAAAGACGTGTTTTTTGCGATGCGCAAAGGCGAATTGCCTACTCATTTAGATAAATTAGCTCGCCCTGTGCTTACCGTATCTCCACGTATGTCGGTATCTGAGCTGTTTAAACGCTTTCAACATGGCACGCCGCATTTTGCTGTGGTGGCTTATAAAGACGGCCAGCCGCTGGGCTTTATTACGCTCGATAATTTGCTGGGTGCCTTGGTGGGTGAAATTGGCGATGAATTCCGTCAGCCACAAAATGAATGGTCTAAGCTCGACGATGGCTCTTTAATTGGTAAGGGCAGCTTGAATATTTTTACCCTAGAGCGTGCTTTGGGGATTGATATTGAGGAAACCGAGGCCGATTCAGTGGGGGGCTTGATTATGCAGCAGCTGGGTGATTTGCCCACGGAAGGCCAGCGTATTCGTTTTGAGCATTTTGATGCCGTGGTTAAAAAAATGAATGGCCCTAGAATTGTGCTGCTGCGGATTTACCCGCATGAGCTGGTGAGTTAAGGGCTAAGAAATACGATGATTACTTTTTCTTAGCTAATCAATAGGCGGCCAATAGATGAAACTTCTTTGCATTACCGGTGGATCGCAGGGCTTAGGCGCGGCTTTGGTGGATGTGTATCAAGGCTTGGGCTGGCATGTTTGTGAGTTTTCGCGCAGTGGTAGCAGTAGCGGGCATATTGGCGTGGATTTAGCCGCTGGCGATGCGGCTAGCGTAGCTGATCAAGCATTTAGCCAGCTCGCTAGCCAGCCTTGGGAAGAAGTGCTGCTGATTAATAACGCTGGCATGCTTAGCCCGCTCGCACCCGTTTCTGCCATTAGTGATGAGGCCATTACCTTTAATTTGAATGTTAATTTCAACTCGGCAATTCGTATTATTGCAGCGTTTATTCGCCATTTTGGCGATACGGCTGTGCCAAAAACGCTAGTGCAAATTTCATCCGGCGCAGCACTGCGTGGCTATGGTAGTTGGTCTTTATATTGTGCTAGCAAGGCAGGTTTAGAGCATTTTATTCGGGCGCTGGCAGCAGAGCAAAGTCTTGCTCGCTATCCGGTCACGTGTGTTAATTTTGATCCAGGCGTGATGGATACCGAAATGCAGGCCGAAATTCGCTCACGCAGCACCGCCGAGTTCCCTGATGTTGGGCGGTATATCGCCCGCAAACAACAGGGCCTCTTGCGCCAGCCACAGGATGTGGCGGCAGCGCTAGTCAAACGTTTGGCTGCATCGCCTCAGGGTGGTGAGCGTTATAGCGTTGAGGATGTGCTGTAGAGAGCTAGGGTGGGCTACCCTTATCCCAAAGAAGATAGCTTTGGCGGCAAGCCCGTAGCCCATCACTACTAAAATCAATTCACTGCATAAACCTGCCCAGTCTGGGCGCCTTCCACGCTTTTGCTATAAGCTCGTGCCACTTTTGCTGCGGGGACAGTGTTAAAGCCTTGAAAATACGGGCCGTAGTTTTCTAGCGATTCTTCTAGCAAAGTGGGGCTAATACTATTGATGCGAATGCCGCGTGGCAGCTCAATGGCTGCTGAGCGAACAAAACCGTCGATGGCGGCATTGACCATGCTGGCACTACTGCCAAAGCGGATTGGGTCGCTGCTTAAAATGCCGCTGGTTAGGGTAATGGAGCCACCATCATTTAGTGCTTCCTGCGCTGCTAATGCCAGATTTACCTGACCCATCAGTTTGTCATTTATGCCAATGGCGTAGTTATCGGCGCTAAATTCGGCCAGTGGCGCAAAGTGTACATTTCCCGCTGCAGAAACTACTGCGTCTACCTTACCTATCTCTTTAAATAGCGCAGTGATGCTGGCTGAGTCTTTTAGATCGACTCGATAATCGCCACTATTGCGCCCTGCAGTAATGATCTGGTGGCGGGATGCAAGCTCTGCAACTACGGCTTTGCCCACTGTGCCATTGGCTCCGATAACTAGAATTTTCATATTGTTCTCTTTAAGTGTGAGGCTTATAGCCCCGTGTGATTAAGATTGTTTATAAAATCGAGGATAAACGATCTTTAATCAGTGATAATTAGCTTAAATATCAACCGTGTGTTGCCTATATGGAAACAATCAATCAGCAAGTCATTTGGGCCAATACCTTTGCCTGTGTGGCGAAGGAGGGGAGCTTTACGCGGGCGGCAGAAATTTTAGGCTGTTCTAAATCCTATGCCAGCCGCCAAGTATCGCAACTAGAGAATCTGCTAGAGGTTGATCTTTTTTATCGCACTACGCGCAAACTCAATCTCACTGAGGCAGGGCGGGTGTATTTGGCGCATTGCCAATCGTGGCAGCAGCAGGTTTTTGCCGCTCAGCAGGCGGTGGTGGATTTGCGTACCGAAGTGGCAGGCTTATTGCGTATCACCGTGCCAACCAGCTTTGGCGGTGTGTTTATGGCGCAATTTTTATTGGATTTACAGCAGCGTTATCCACGATTAGAGGTGGAGCTGGATGTAAGTCGTGAGCCTAGAGATTTAGAGCACGACGGCTATGATTTAGCCGTGCGATCGGGCTATTTGGGGCACGAACGATTGGTGTCTAAGCCGCTAGCGGTGGCTGAGCTATGCCTAGTGGCATCGGCAGAGCGGATTGCTGCATCGTCACCGTTGAGCAGCCCTGCTGATTTGCAAGGCTGGGCATGCTTGGCTAATTATCATTTTAAAGACCCTTGTCATTGGGCGTTTAGCCGTGGCAAAGAGCTGCATGCGGTGGATATCAAGGCCGATTTAAGAGTTTGCGATTATGGTTTGCTGCGCAATTTAGCGCTGGCTGGTGCGGGTGCGGCCTGCTTGCCGCATTACTTAATTGCTGCTGATTTGGCCAGCAGACAATTGCAACTGCTTTTGCCTGATTTTAGCCTGCCTGCGCAATCGCTATATTTGGTCTACCCGCAGCGCTTGCCTCAGCCTGCTAAGCAGCGGGCCTTAATCGATTTTTTTTGCGCTTGGTTTGCTCAGCCAGAGCGCGGGGCGTTGTTGGGTGGGGGCGTGCTCAAGCTCTTGTAGTGGACAAAGGCTTTATTCAGCGGGAGGTGCATCCGCGCGGGCTGCGCCCCATACGCGCTAACCAAAGTCAAAAGCCTTTTTTATTAGTGCCTTCGGCACGTTAATTTAGCTGCGGGCGTCCCGCTGGACCTTCCTTTCTTGCGCGGCCAAGAAACGAAGCCAAAGAAGGCCGC
>JBDKJX010000022.1:0-57604 GCA_039796405.1 Pseudomonadota bacterium | reverse complement strand
AATGGCTTTGGATTTACAATAACGAGCGCCCGCATATGGGATTGGGCGGCATCACCCCGAAACAAAAACTGGCATTACATGCCTAGCCTCTACTTCTAAGTGAGCTTAAAAATGGGGGGATTACCCTTACTTTTTTATTTCTTTTGACTTACATTGCTGTTGTGGGAATAATTAATGCCACTCAATTTTGAGTTAAAAGCATTTTCTGAAAAAAGATAATCTGGTCTTTTTTTGGTAATTGCATCAATTCTTTTATTAGGGGTATTTATATGAAAATTTCATTAATCAAGTCTGTTCAAAAACCAGCTCCAACTGTAAAAACTTGTTTCTGCAAGCGTACTAACTAAAAGTACATAAGCATTTAGAGTCTAGTTGTTGAAGCGGCTCATATTTTATATGAACTGCTTCAACAATTTTATGTGAAGAGAGCTTTGTATGCCATTAAAAATAAGTGGTTTGGGTGTAAACGCTTCCCCTGGAATTACAAGTGACTTTATTACGGATATAATAGACAGTGATTTCTCAATTGATTTTATAGAAATAAATCCAGAAGAGTTTGATCTTGATTGTCCTAAGTCAATGGGGTTAATTAATAGATTGATGAATGAGTGTCCATTAGTGCTACACACCACGACGCTATCCTTAGCGGGTAGTAATAATTTGAGTAACAAATATTTGAATGATATTAGAATGTTTGGAGATAAAGCTAAATCATTATATTACTCAGATCACCTATCTTTTATTGATTCTGGTGATATTAGATTGGATTTGTATACCCCACCAATATTCACTAATGAGTTAATGCATATTGTTTGCGATCGAATTAATAAAGTAAAAAATACTACTAAATTACCTTTTGTTTTTGAAAATGTTGGCTTGCTGTTCCCCCCTCTTAAAACTGACTATTCTGAAGTTGATTTTATAAAAAATGTTCTTTATACAACAGATTCTAAATTGATGTTGAATCTTGACAGTGTTGCTATTAGTGCTTCAACGCTAAAGCTTGACCCACTAAAATACTTGTCAACATTTCCATTAGATAAACTGCAGTCAATTACTTTTGTTCCTAGGTCATGTATGAACCCAATTATGGCAGAAATTTTTGGGGTTGGTATTGATTCATTAATGCTTGAAATGACAGAGTATATTTTGCAAAAATCAGATGTAAATATGATTACCCTGCAAAGACGGCAAGGTAACACGATGGCGAGTGTGAAGAAAGAATTTTTGGAAATTAAACAGATATTCAACCAATATAGACCACATTAAAATGTCATATCAATTACAAAATTTCATTGCTAGGCTGGCTGTTGATCCCTTTTTTTATAACAGCTATAAGTCTGAACGTGAGTCTACATGCAGAGAAATGGGCTTGTCAGTTGATGAAATTAATTCGGCAATGAACCTTGATCTTGATTCATTTGAAGTATTTAAGAAAGTAATTCAAGGCAGTCGTGGAAGACAATTTGAATTATATCTGCCGCAGACAAGAGCGTTGGTTACTGATAAAAATTGGGGTGAGTTACTGCAACGATTTCACAATGAAACATTGATTGCTACATCTAAGAATCTTGCTGATCTTTATGCATTTTGCCTTTGGCTGGCAGAGGAGTTTCCTAATAGTCAACTTTCAGATTTGGCTTTGTACGAATATTCTTTATGCTCACTGACAATGCCAAATATGCTGCAATATAGGAAAACTTATCCATTTACACAAGTAGATCAATATGCTCTTAAAGAGAGACATTGCTTGCTTATGACTACACACCATATTAATGATTTAACATCTACTCATTATCATACAGTTTTGATGTCTTCTATAAATATAACACCTTGTTTTTTTATTTTGCGTGAAAATGAAATAGAGAAAAATATTGATATCATAGAGTTAGATCGGACAACTTACCTTATCTTGCATTATTTAATTAAACCGCGTACACGACAGCAGCTGATGAGTGTCTTTGATTGGGATTGTGATAAAACACAGGAAGCAATCTTGGAATTACTCGACGCAGGGTTGCTTACTCAAATTAACGAGCCTGTTCTTTGTCTATAATCGGGTTTATGGAATGAATAAAAACTGGTTATTATTAACTATAAGTGCTACCTTAATTCATTTCGGAAGTGCTGTAATTTGGTCTGGCCTTCCTTTTTATGTGGCCAAGATCTCTGGAAATATAAATCATTTGTCTGGGTTATTTGTTGCTGAAACAATTTCTGCGCTACTTTTTGGTTTGCTGGCAGGTTATTTAACGGACTCTATGTCTAGAAAAAAAATATGTGTAAGTAGTAGTTTGGGAATAACTTTGACGCTAGTAATCTGTATGTTTACGAGTGGGCGAGATAATATTTATATTTTTTATATTACAGGTTTAGTGGTTTCAGTATTTGGAACATTAACGCAAAATGCAATATCTGTGTGGGTTTCTGAAACTGTGCCTTCTACAGAATTAGAGAGATGGTCAGGAAAGCGTGGGATGCTGATAATCAGCGCAAAACTATTTGGAACCAGCGTTGGACCATTATTATTTAATCTATTTGATCATTATGTTTTATATCTTGATGCAATTACTTTTTTTATTGGGGCCATTATATATAGTTTCGCCTCAGAAGGAGGGGCTATTCTTCCTTCAAGGAAGGGTAAGCACACACTCAAAGGACTATGTGGTGACTTGAAGTCAAGTATATCTGTTGCTTTTTCAAATAGGGTATTGAAAAAGTACATACTTATAGATTTCCTTTTAGGTATTGTTGGTATGCCAGTTACTAGTGCTTGTATGATTATACTAGTAGGGCATCTAGGGGCGACAGATAAAGAAGTTTCGTTGTTTTGGATGATTGGCTTTGCTGGGTCTTTTTTTGGTCAGTTTCTGATGGGAAGGGGGATTAAGGATTACTTTGGAGCCCCATGGTTGGTTTTTCTTTCTTGTATTGGAGCCCTTACTGCGATATTAGGAGTAGTTTACTCAGGGGCACTTAGTTTCTTCTTCTTTTTCTTTACCCTTACCTTTACTAGGGTAATAATTGGTTCCGTTGTTTTTTCTTTCTTTTTTAGAGCAATAGAGCCAAAATTTCGAGGGCGTATTTTGTCAATTTCTGATATATCTACAGAAATTGGTAGTTTAATTGGTTTTGGATTTATTGCAATAATTTCTGTTGAAAATACTCCCATGAAATTATTCATGTTGAGTTTGTTTCCTTTTGTTCTTGCTGCAATATTGGCTTGTCGTGTTACGCGAACTGACGTTTTACAGGTTGAAGTTGAAAAAAACATTATCTGAATAATATACTCCGTATTTTTTATGAAATATCGGTCAAAAATATGCACATAGAGTGATTTTATGAAGACTAAAATGGATATGTACGGTGTGGGGGTGAGTTTGCGCCCAGAGATTTCACCATATTTAAATGAAATTTGGGAGATGGTTGATTGCTTTGAAATTCTTTTTGATGATAGTGGCATGGCAAATGAAAGTATTGGACTTGATAAAGTTAATTATCTGAGTAAACCTACATTTATACACTCAACATTGCTTTCACTTGGTAGTACAGATAATTTATTTTCTGAATCTGTTGCTTATGAAATAAAGAAAAAATGTAATGATTATAATGTTGTGTTTATCTCTGATCACTGTAGTTTTACTCAGACGATGAAGTATGATGTATCAAATTTTTTACCTATTGGTATGACTAATGATTTTTCTCTTGAAATGGCCAATCGAATCCGCCGAGTTTCAACTGTAATTGGTCTTCCATTAGCAATAGAAAATGTCGCACACTTTTTTAATAATCCAATTTCGACCATGAATGAAGAGCAATTTATTAAAAATATTACCGAATTGAGTGGCTGTGGGATGCTTCTAGATGTTAATAATCTTTATATAAATTCAGTTAACCATAAATATGATCCATATTTATATATTGATAATATTGCCAATATTCCTATTCACTATATACATATTGCTGGTCATACTGACTTTGAAGGAATGTTGTACGACTCCCATGAAACTTCCGTTTGTGCTGAGGTATGGCGATTGCTTGATTACGCTTTGGAAGTAACTAACGCACAAGCGGTGATTCTTGAGAGGGATAATTATACGGCATCAATTGAAAATATTAAGATGGATTTGACTTTAGCAAAGAAGATTTGGTTGAAGCATAGAACATAGTTATTTTAGCCCCGTTGAGGCGCATATTTTGATTGAGCTGGAAAACGCTAGCCTTACTAGCTTGCAATTAGTTGAGCGCTTGCGCATTGATAAATCCAATGCCAGCCGAGTTTTACAAAAAATGCTCGAGCAGGGTTTGATTGAATGGCAGGCGCACGTCAGTGATAAAAGAAGTAAGCAGGCGGTGTTAACTTTGGCGGGTAAGGAGCTGTTACAGGCGGTGCATGGGCAATACGATGGCGAAATTAACCAGGTTTTGCAGCAGCTAAGCCAATCTGAGCTGCAGGCTTTGGAGGCGGGTTTATTTTTATATCGGCAAGCTTTAATAAAAGCGCGTGCCCAGCAGGGCTATCAAATCCGCCCAATGTTAGAAGTGGATAATCAAGGCATTGCGGCGGTGATTCGGCAGGTGTCTGCTGAGCATGGTTTGAGTGCGGCTCAGGGGTATGGCGTTTCAGACCCGAATTTGGATCAACTTTATCCTTGCTATCAGCAGGCAGGGGCGGCTTATTGGGTGGTTCAGAAAGACTCTGGTGAGCTGCTTGGTGGGGCAGGCATTGCTCCGCTAGTTGGGGCTGCGGGATCGGTATGCGAGTTACAAAAAATGTATTTATTAAGCAGCAGCCGAGGTTTAGGTTTTGGCCAACGTTTGCTTAATATTGCCTGTGATTTTGCGCAGCAGGCGGGGTATCAGCAGTGCTATTTGGAAACCACCGCCAGTTTACCGGCAGCGCTTGCCCTGTATAAAAAAATGGGCTTTAGGCAAATTACAGAAGCGATGGGCGATACCGGCCATCATTCTTGCGAAATTTGTATGCTGAAGGATCTGTAAAAAAACAAACCCCGCCTTTTAAAAAGACGGGGTTTGTTTTTAGTATGTTAAAGCCGTTTACTTCTTGGCTACATGATGGCCGCCAAAGGCATTGCGCATCATCGATAGCAATTTAGCGACGTAATCACCTTTACCTTGGGTGGTGTAGCGCTGGAATAGCGACGCTGCAATCACCGGCGCAGGAACGCCTAGTTCTACGGCTTCTAGTACTGTCCAGCGGCCTTCGCCTGAATCAGGAACGAAGGGTTGGATATTTTCTAGCTTGGTATCGTTTTTCAGGGTGTCGGCGGTTAAGTCGAGCAGCCATGAGCGGATTACTGAGCCGTGACGCCATGTTTCAGCGACTTCAGCTAGATCAAGATTTAGTTCTTTTTTGGCTTCCAAGAGGGCAAAGCCTTCGGCAAAGGCTTGCATCATGCCGTATTCAATGCCGTTGTGAACCATCTTCACATAGTGGCCGCTACCGGCTGGGCCTGCGTGAATCCAGCCGCGATCTGATGCTGGGGCCAAGATTTTAACAAACGGCTCCGCCATCGCAAATGCGTCTTTTTCGCCGCCAATCATAATGGTGTAGCCGTTAGCTAAGCCCCATACGCCACCTGATACGCCCGCATCCATAAACTTAAAGCCTTTGGCATTGAGTTCTTTAGCGTGACGTTGTGAATCTTTATACATGGCGTTTGCGCCATCGATAATTAAATCGCCTGGAGCCAGTAAAGCAGTCAGCTCACCAAACATGGTTTCGCTGATTTCGCCGGCAGGTAACATCATCCACACCACTCGCGGGCTTGGTAATTCGGCAATTAGGCTGGCTACGGAGTCAAAACTGCGGATATTGGCGTGCTCAGCGGCAAGTTGGGTACGCGTTTCAGCACTTACATCAAAGCCAAATATGGTAGCGCCACCAGCAGCTAAGCGGCGAGTCATATTTGCGCCCATTTTACCGAGACCAATCATTGCAATTTGCATTTTGAGCATCCTTGTTTGTTCGTTTTCTCGTGCTTGGCTTGTGCCCAAGCGTGAATATCCTGCAGCATGAACCTTAGTCTCATGTCTGCCAATTGGGAATTATGGCACTACGCGTTGGGCGTAGTGGGAAGCAAATGCCTACAAAACACGGTAAACGGCCTTTCTTACGTTTTTTTTGTTATTTTGGGCTTGTTTTTAAGAAATTGATCTTGATTAAAACAGAATATGTTGCGATGCAGTATGATGAAAAAGTGTCATAAAGCGTGTGGGCTTTGTGGCATGGTCACTCTGTGTGTGGGTTGATTAAGGCGTGCGGTGCTGCTTTTGCAGACGCACGCTTTTTTCTGTGCGCTATTTCTGGTGTTTGTTTGATTTAGCTTAAAAAGCGCATTGTCAGATGTATTTAAGCTGCCCGTGTTTATCATTCGGGGGTGCTTATGGCCCTGCCACAACTGGTTTGCCCTGCTGGCAGCCTGCCCGCCTTAAAAACCGGGATCGACCAAGGGGCTGATGCGGTTTATCTTGGTTTTAAAAATGCCACCAATGCCAGAAACTTTGCTGGCCTTAATTTTCGCGATGCTCAGCTGCTTGAAGGCGTGCGCTACGCCCACGCTAAATGCCGTGAAGTGCTGATCGCGATTAATACTTATGCTCAGCCGGGGCGAATTGCCGAGTGGCGTGCATCTGTGGATAAGGCGGCTGATTTAGGCGCAGATGCGGTGATTTTGGCCGATCTGGGCCTTTTGGAATATGCCCACCGCACCCATCCTCATTTGCATCTGCATTTATCGGTACAAGGCTCGGCCACTAATTTTGAAGCAATTAATTTAGCGCATGAATGCTTTGGCGTGCGCCGTGCGGTGTTACCGCGCGTGCTGACCCTGCCGCAAGTTGAATACGTGATTAACAATACGGCTGTAGAGATTGAGGTGTTTGGTTTTGGTAGCCTCTGCGTCATGGCCGAGGGCCGCTGTATTTTATCCAGCTATGTGACGGGGCAATCCCCAAACACCCACGGTGTGTGCTCTCCTGCCAGCTTTGTTCGCTGGGAAAACCACGGTGATCGTATGGATGCGCGTTTGAATGGTGTGTTGATTGATCGCTTTGAAGCGGGCGAGCCTGCGGGCTATCCAACCCTGTGCAAGGGGCGTTTTGAAGTGGCGGGCGATACCTATTACGCCATGGAAGAGCCAACCAGCTTGAATACGCTATCGATCCTGCCTGAGCTAATGCGAATTGGTGTAGCGGCGATCAAGGTAGAGGGCCGTCAGCGCAGCCCTTCTTATGTTGGGGAGGTAACCAAGACTTTGCGCATGGCTATTGATGCCTGTGCGGACTCACGCTATTCAGTTAAACCTGCGTGGCAGGCGGCTTTAGATAAGGTATCAGAAGGGCATCAGCAAACGCTGGGCGCTTATGATCGGCCGTGGCGTTGATGCTTAATTATCACTCCAATACTGGCGAAAAAACGCTAAGCCTGAATGACAGAACCAAGCGTAATAGTGTTTAGTTTTCTTTGCAGAACGCTGTGCTCTTTGTGTTTGCTGTGCTTAAAGATTTAGCAATATTCTATTAACAGGTATTTATGAAACTCTCCCTCGGTCCCATCCTTTATTACTGGCCTAAGCAGCAGGTGTTAGATTTTTATGCCGAGGCACTGACTTGGCCTGTGGATGTGATTTATCTGGGCGAAGTGGTTTGTTCGCGTCGGCATGAGTTGCGCAGTGCAGATTGGCTGACACTGGCTAAAACCTTGCGGGCAGCGGGCAAAGAGGTGGTGATTTCTTCGCAAGCTCTGTTGGAGTCGGCCAGTGATTTATCTAGCTTAAAAAAGCTGGCAGAGGCGGGGGGCTGTCTTGAAGCCAATGACCTGGGAGCGGTTAAAGTGGCCCGTGATTTGGGGATGCTCTTTGTGGCTGGGCCGCATCTGAATATTTATAACGGCGCAGCGCTGGATTGGTTTGCCACTCAAGGCGCGATGCGCTGGCTGCCTTCTTTAGAAAGCAGCCAAACCGATATTGCGGCTATTTTGGCGGAAAAAACCACCGTCATTGAAACCGAAGTCTTTGCTCATGGCCATTTGCCATTGGCATTTTCAGCACGTTGTTTTACCGCACGTTATTACGGGTTAAATAAAGACGCCTGTGAGTTTCGTTGCCTTGATCATGCTGATGGGCAACTGGTCGCTACGCGGGAAGAGCAAGGCTTTTTACGGCTCAATGGCATACAAACCCAATCATCCGCCTGCCAAGTGCTGTATGCCGAGCTGCCGCAAATGGCCGAGATGGGCATCGATATCTTGCGTATCAGCCCCCAAGCCACAGGCACGGGCGAGCTGGCGGCTGCTTATGCTAAAAAATGTAGTTATCCCAATGCTATCCACGACTTTTCAACAGCTTATCCACAGGGGATGGTGAATGGTTATTGGCATGGTGAAGCAGGCATTAAGGAGTGCATATGAAACGCTTACAACATTTTCTATTACTTAAATTACCGGAAGCCCCTGCGGCGTTTGCCCTAGCCAGCAGCTTAAATCTGGCTAAAAAAAAATTATGGCCGGAAGAAGATTTTGCTTGGCTAAGCGGGCGAAATATCCGTTTGGAGGTGCTGGATATTGGGCGAGGCGTAACGCTGTCTTTTCAGAATGATCGGTTTAAACGTGGGGAAGGTCAGGCGGATGTGAAATTTAGCGCCAGCCTTGCCGATTACCTCGTGTTGGCACGCCGCTTAGAAGACCCTGACACGCTGTTTTTTCAGCGCCGCCTAAGCATTGAGGGCGATACCGAGCTGGGGTTAAGGCTAAAAAACCTAATGGACGCAACTGATTTTGAGCCGCTTTTGGCGTGGTTGCCAAGCAAATTACGGGCGCATTTGCCAGTTTGAAGAGGGATTAGAAAAAGTTAGAAAGAATCTGTAGATACAGAGGAAACTGAGAAAACCTAATGATTGCAGACGTAACTCAACAGATTTAGTTGTAAATCATTGCAATAAATATCAGATCTTAATCAGTTGATAAGATTGCACAGATATAATGCGGTTCTTTTCAGGCTATTGGGCAGAGTATCAATGGATATCGTATTGCTGTTTAAGTCGCTCATTATGGGCATGGTTGAAGGTATTACTGAATTTCTGCCTATTTCTAGCACTGGGCATTTGATTTTAACCGGCGATTTGCTTAATTTTATGAGCAAAGAAAAACGCGACGTGTATGAAATCTTTATTCAACTGGGCGCTATGTTGGCGGTAGTCTGGGAGTATCGGGCAAAACTCATGCAAACGCTAACAGGCGCAGTTAAGCCAGGTAGCGAGCGTAATTTGCTGCTGGCGGTGGTGGTCGCGTTTATTCCTGCCGCTATTTTGGGGCTGTTATTTAGCAAAACCATTAAAGCGCATTTATTCCAGCCAGTGCCGGTAGCGATGGCATTTATTATTGGTGGGATCATTATTCTTTGGGCCGAAAAACGCCAAGCTAATAAAGTGCCTGTGGTTGAATCGGTGGATGATTTAAGCCTGAAAGATGCACTTAAAGTAGGCCTTTGCCAGTGCTTAGCCTTAATTCCCGGTACTAGCCGCTCTGGTGCCACCATTATTGGCGGTATGTTCCTAGGCATTTCTCGTAAGGCGGCTACTGAATTTTCATTCTTTTTGGGGATTCCAACGCTGGGCGCGGCATCTATTTACAGCTTGCTAAAACATCGTCATGCACTGGATATGGGCGATAGCGGTGTATTTGCGGTGGGCTTTATTGCCTCGTTTATCTTCGCCTTTATTGCTATTCGTGCGCTGATTAAATTTATTTCTACCCATACCTTTGTTGGGTTTGCTTATTACCGAATTGCCTTTGGTCTTATCGTGTTAGCAACGGCGTATAGTGGCCTTGTGAGCTGGACGGTTTAATCGAAGGGCACGGCATGCCGTGCCCTTCTTATCTCTGTGCCCACGCGTATAAGCCGATATTCTCGGCCTTGGCAGGTGCCGTGCCCCTCCATTTAAGCCAGCAATACCATCAAGCAATGATCCAACAATAAAGCCGCAAATAAATACGCTAGGTATTTAATCGAGTATTTAAATAATTCGCGGGCAATTAGATCACCTTCGACTTCTTTCTCTTCCTGCCATAGCTTAAAGGCGCGGGATAAAAAGCCGGTATTAAGAATGGCGATACTCATGCCGTATAGCCAGCTACTCATTCCGATAGCCAATGGGAGGGCGGTAACGGCGGCGAGGATGGCTGCATAGAGCAAGATAGATAAACGGGTAAATGCCAAGCCATGGGTAATCGGCAGCATAGGTAAGCCGGCTTTGGCATAGTCCGCCCGGCGATAAATTGCCAGCGCCCAGAAATGCGGCGGGGTCCAAGTGTAGATAATCAGAAACAACAGCATGGCTTCTGCGGGCACACTGCCTGTTACTGCTGCCCAGCCTAAAATCGGTGGCATGGCCCCAGATGCACCGCCAATCACAATATTTTGCGGCGTAGCGCCTTTAAGTAGGCGGGTGTAAATCACCGCATAACCAAAGAAGGTGGCCAGCGTTAGCCACATTGTCAGCATATTCACCCACGCCCCTAGCATCCATAGGCCCAGTGCGGTGGTAAGTAGGGCGTAAATCAGTGCATCGCCGGGCCTTACCGACCCTTTGACCAGTGGCCGCTGCTCGGTGCGACGCATATTGCTATCGCGCTCTACCTCAATCAGGCAATTAAACGCTGCCGCACCACTGGCAACAAGGGCAATGCCTGCTGTAGCGGCCAGTATCAGGCTGAAAGCAGGCACTGTAGGGCCTGCCAGCAGCATGCCAACTACGGCACAAAAAACAATCAGTACAATTACACGGGGTTTACCAAGTTTAAAAAGCTCAGATAGCTGCGCGGCAGATCGGCTAAGGGCAAGGGCAGTCATGGCAAAGCTCCAGTAAATTAAAACTGCGATGAAGACGCTACTTTTCTACCATTCCCATTTGGGGAGAGGGTTAGAGGAGAGGGTGCTTGGGCAATGTGCTTCAGTGGTTTAACCTGCGCCAGTGCGCTTACACATAGCATTAGCAATAAAGCCGCTCCGCCGTTATGTGCTACGGCTAGAGGCAAGGGCAGGTAGAGCCAAACATTGGCGATGCCTAACGAGATTTGTAACAGCAGCGCGGCGCTGATCATCATGGCGAGCTTGGGGCTGTGCTGACGCAGTTGCCAAGCGGCAAGGCTAAACGTGATCAGCACCAGTAGCGCACCCAGCCGGTGCAGCCAGTGAATCGTGGCCAAGTGTGAGATGGTGAGCGCCTCGCCGCTGGCGGTGTGGCCCAGTTGGCGTATGGGCTGCATAGCCTCTGTGATGCCATCTAGCGCCGGAGTAAAACTGCCTTGGCAGGCAGGGAAACCATTACAGGCTAAGCCTGCATAATTGGTGGATACCCAGCCGCCCAGTGCGATTTGCAGCACAAGTGCGGCAAGGCAGATGCTGAGCAGGGGCAGTAAGTGGCGGTTAAGGCGGCCGGGTATGCTGATTCTGGTGGCTAACCAAGCCAGCAACGCTAACAGGCTCATCCCGCCTAATAAATGGGAGGTCACCACCACCGGCATCAGTTTCATGGTGACGGTCCACATCCCTAGCAAGGCTTGGAAAAGAATCACCACCAGTGGCAGTAAAATTATCGCTCGGCTTAAATGCAAAGCACGGCGTTTTTTCCACAGTAAGATAGATACTGCCAACACCAGTAGACCAAGGCCGCCGGCAAAATAGCGGTGGATCATTTCTTTCCAGCCCTTGGCAGGCTCAATCTCCCCGCCGAATTGTGCACTGGCCTGCGCAATTTCATGGGCTTCATCCGGCGCACCAAGCTGTCCGTAGCAGCCAGGCCAGTCTGGGCAGCCCAGCCCAGCATCAGAAAGCCGCACATAAGCCCCCAACATCACAAGGCAAAAGGTCCAGATCAGGGTGAGGCAGAGTAGTGATTTCATTGTTTTACCCCTTATCTTTAATTGCATAAATGCTTGCTGCTTAAGATTGAGAAAGTTCGTAAGCACAGCGTTTTTCCCGTTCTCTGTGGCTACAGAATTTTCACCCCAGTGCCTTATTGTTTTTCAGCACCTGCCCAATCTCTTTCAGTGCTTTGCTTCGCCCCTCAATGCTGCTGAGTTGTTCGGTGGAATAGCGCAGCACGGCATTGCCGTGAGGGTCGATCAGGTAGAGGCCGCTGTCTGGCGCGTTGCTAGGTAAATAGGCGATATCGGCGCTGTTTGAAGGGCAAAAGCTGGCGCGAACCACGCGCTGGCTGGCTTCTCCCTGTGCTAAACGCAGCTGCCCAGCGGCAAAGAGCAGCTGGCTATGCACATCGCCACATGCCGCATCTGCCGCTGCCAGCCGCCAAGGGCCTGGCGCTGCGATAGGGGTGGCTAATAGCTCACCAAAGCTATGCCCGCCTGTAGGCCGCCACCATTGCCAAACAGCTTGCGCCGCTAGGATGGGCAGCAGGGATAACATAAAGCATGCAATCAGTACCGTGCGTCCTTTCATCTTTGTGCTTCCCTTATCAGGCCAGAAAAACTCATGTCATTATTTATTTCAAACCCAAGTCTTGAACCACGGAGGGCACATAGAACATGGAGTTTCACAGAGAAAACCTAGAGTAAATAGCCTACTTAAGCCGTGCTTAGCTTGCTGGTGTATTTCTCCTTGGTGCAAGGTTTAGGCTTTAAATTTCCCTTTTAAAACGAAACCAAAGAAAAACCCCCACCAGCGTCATCGCCCACCACGTTGTGGTATAGGCAAGGTGGCGCTCTGGAGGGATGGCGGGCTGGCTGTGTTCTGCGATCAACCCGTTTTCGCCCTGCTGCATTAATGCGTAGGCCTGTGGCTTGGGCTGCTTTGCCCAAGTGGCAAAGCGCACTGGATTGATGTTTTGAAAAATATTGCCGTTGGGCATGGTGTGGCCCAGTTCAAAAAAGCGGGGCCAAGGCTGGGCGCTGACAATGTTGCTAGAGGTAGCTTGCGGTGGGTGCGAATCCGGCCACCAGCCACGGTTAACCAGTAGCATGTCGCCATTCTTGAGTTGAAAAGGCGTGATGACCTGATAGCCGATTTGGCCGTTTTCAATGCGATGGTCGAGTAATAGCTCTGCGCTATGTAGCCAACTGCCAACGAGCTTCACGGGCCGGTACAGCGGTGGTGCTCCGCTTTGCCAAATTAGCGGCGGTAAAGCTTCTTGCATTGCAAGCTGATCAAGCAGTATTTGTTTATCGTACGCTCGGCTCAGCTGCCACAGGCCCATGCAAAAGGTGATCAGCACCAGCAATGCCAATGAAATAAGCGCAAACCGCTGGCGTTGGGTTAAGCTGGTATTTTGAGTGGACAGAGGCTTTGCCATGAAGATTGTTGCCATTATCCTGCTCCTGATTATTCTGATCACCTTGGGGCGAGCGCTGTTGCAGATGGTTCGCGGCGGGCGATCCACGCAAATGGTTAAAGCGCTAACGCTGCGAGTGGGATTGTCGATTGTTTTATTTCTTTTGTTATTGATTGCTTATGGGATGGGGTGGATACATCCCAATGCATGAGTGTTTTTGTGAACTGCTTTTGTAGGGCGGGTTGTAACCCGCCGTTTTCTATTTGTGCTCTAACTAAAAAGATCTTTTTTATAGTGCCTTCGGCACGTTGATTTTGGTGAGGGCGTCCCGCTGGACCTTCCTTTCTTGCGCGGCCAAGAAACGAAGCCAAAGAAGGCCGCCCCGGCGTCTGCGCCCCGCTTCGCATGGTTCCCTCACTGCGGACAATCGAGGTGGCGTCAATTCAAATCGCTTCGCTCAAACACGACACAACGACTACCCCACCCCGCTTGTTTCTCGTGTCGCGGCTTCAAGGGGAGGGTAAAAGCCCCGTGCTACGAGCCGTGAAGAGCCATAGATTGCGGAGCTTGAACCCCCAAAAAATTCAAAGAACTTGGTTTTCCTCCGTGAAACTCCATGTTCTCAGTATCCTCCTTGGTTCAAGATTTGGGTTTGCTGGTCTGTTGTTTTTTACAGCCAGTACACAAACACAAATAAGATCAGCCACACCACATCCACAAAGTGCCAGTACCAAGCGGCGGCTTCAAAGCCGAAATGGTGCTCGGGGGTGAAGTGCCCGCGCATGGTTCGTACTAGCATTGTGGCAAGCATGATGGTGCCAACTAAAACGTGCATGCCGTGGAAACCAGTCAGCATGTAAAAGGTTGCGCCATAAGCGCCGGAGCTCATTTTTAGGCCTAGCTCGGTCCAGCCGTGATGGTATTCGACGGCTTGTAGCGTTAAAAACAAGGTGCCGAGCATGACGGTAAACAGCAGGCCCAGCTTAAGTTGGCCACGTTTGTTTTCCATTAATCCCCAGTGCGCCCAGGTGAGCGTTGCGCCGGATGTCAGTAGTAAGGCGGTATTGATAGCGGGCAGGCCAATCGCAGCCATAGGGGTATAGGGCGCGGCTTTGGGGCCGGTGGCGGCTGGCCAACTTTCATGAAATCCTGACCAAAGCAGGGTGTTTGTATCTGAGAAAAAGCCTAGCTCAGGCACGGAAATGGTTCGGGTATAAAATAGCGCGCCAAAAAAGGCGGCGAAAAACATCACTTCAGAGAAAATAAACCAGCTCATTCCCCAGCGAAATGAATAATCAACCTGAGTACCATAGCTGCCGCTTTGCGATTCTTTAACCACATCGCCAAACCAGCCAAAAATCATCCATATCAGAATGGCAAAACCCAGCAGCAAGATCCAGCTACCGGCTGCAACGCTATTCATTGCAAATGCTGCGCCTAGGCCCATACAGAATAGGGCTAGTGAGCCCACCACCGGCCAACGTGATGGTGCGGGTACAAAGTAATGTGCGTCGTGGATGCCGTTTTCAACGTTCATTTCATTACTCCAAATCTATATGTTGGGTGGGCACGGTGCCCACGCGTCATTCGTTCAACGTCATCAAATATGTAGGATGAAGTAGTAAACGAGGGCAAAAAAACATGCCACATCCTACGATGTGGCAATCAACACTCGTACGAGTAAGAACACGCTCAGCGCCAAGCACAGCGCTAAAATTAGCCCCGCTGCAATAATCTGCTGCGGCTTTAATTTAGCGCTTTCGGCATTTTTGCGGCTGCGTACGCCAAAAAAGGCGGCGAGTACGGTTTTAAGCGCTGCAATCATGATTTCAGCTCCGGGTGCAGCGTGTATGAGAGCGTGGCAGCGCCAAGTTCTTCGGGTAGCTCTTTTGCCACCAGTAGCACAACGGTCACGTCGCGTTGCTCATTTGGAGCTAAGGTGAGCGCATCAAAGCAAAAGCATTCCAGTTTTTGTAATAAACCTGCCGATCTGGCAGGGGCAAAGCTGGGTATGGCACGTACTTGTAAAGGCTGATCGCTTAGATTACTTAGGCGAAACCGCGCTTTAAGTAAGCCGCCAGGTTTGGCCGTCATCACCGGATCTAAGGCCGTCAGCGTAGCTGGCAAGTTATCCGCCACATTAGTATCAAACTCAACGCGGATCACGGCGGCGTTGAGGTTGGTGTAATCGCTATTGGCCTGATCAATCCCCATTGCCTTACACAGCGCACCATAAAACGGCACCATGATGTAGCCAAAGCCAAACATCAGGCAGGCCACCACCATCATCCGTATGGCAATTTTGCGGTTGGCTTGCTGGATGGCGCTTTGCATTGGTCACCTTTGGGGCGCTAGAAAATTTGTACGAGCCTTAAACCACAGAGTTTCACAGAGAAAACAAAGCATAGTTCTCTGTGGTTCAAAATTTAGCGTCTTTTCAAAGTCAGTAGGGGCTTCTTGTGGGCGTTTTACAAAATCACACATCCATCAGCCAACGCCTAATAATGATGCCCACAAAAAAGGCGGCGGCGATGCTGGCGGTGATCAGTGCGGTGCGTAGGTTTTTACTCATGGTGACCTTCCAGTAAGCCTTGAGCTTTTAGGCCTTTCTCGACCATTTCTAACGAGGGCGGGGTTTCCCAAGTGTGGTGTGGTGCTGGAGAGGGCACTTCCCACTCTAGTGTGTTAGCGCCTTCCCATGGTTTGGCCGGAGCCTTGCCCACACCGCCACGGATGGTGTGAATCACATTAAATAAGAAGAAGATTTGCCCTAGCCCAAAGCAGAACGCACCTACCGTCGCCATGGCGTTAAAGTCGGTAAATTGCATATTGTAATCAGGAATCCGGCGCGGCATTCCGGCGAGGCCCAAGAAGTGCATCGGGAAGAATGTGACGTTAAACCAGATCATCGACCACCAAAAATGAAACTGGCCGCGGCCTTCGTGGTACATAAATCCTGTCCACTTTGGCAGCCAGTAGTAGGTGGCGGCAAATAGCGAAAATAGCGCACCCGCCACCAACACATAGTGGAAATGGGCCACTACATAATAGGTGTCTTGCATTTGGGTATCGACTGGGGCAATCGCCAAAATCAATCCGGAAAATCCACCAATGGTAAACAGGCAAACAAAGCCAATTGAAAACAACATCGGTGTTTCAAAAGTCATGCTGCCCTGCCACATGGTGGCAATCCAGTTAAAGACTTTTACCCCAGTTGGCACGGCAATCAGCATGGTCAAAAACATAAAAAACAGCTGGGTGCTGGCCGGCATGCCCACCGCAAACATATGGTGTCCCCAAACCATAAACGACAGAATGGCGATCGAGCAGGTGGCGTAGACCATCGACACATAACCAAATAGCGGCTTGCGGGCAAAGGTGGGGATAATCTGGCTGACGATACCAAAAGCAGGCAGCGCCATGATATAGACCTCGGGGTGGCCAAAAAACCAGAAAATATGCTGGAATAATACTGGGTCGCCACCGCCAACGGCTTTGAAAAAGTGCGTATCAAAGTGCCGGTCGGTGAGCAGCATCGTCACTGCGCCTGCCAGTACCGGAGCCACGGCAATCAATAGATAAGCCGTAATCAGCATCGTCCAGCCAAACAGCGGCATTTTCAGCATCGTCATGCCTGGCGCGCGCATATTCAGCACCGTGGTGACAATATTGATCGAGCCCATAATCGACGATAGCCCTAAGAGGTGGATGGCGAAAATCGCTAAATCCATCCCCATGCCCGCCTGAATCGATAGCGGTGGATAAAGCGTCCAGCCCCCTGCTGCTGCGCCGCCAGGTACAAAGAATGAAATCAACAGCAGCGCCGCTGCGGGTGGCAATAGCCAGAAGCTCCAGTTATTCATCCGCGCAAATGCCATATCTGGCGCACCAATCATCAGTGGCAGCATCCAGTTAGCTAGGCCGGTAAATGCCGGCATAATTGCGCCAAAAACCATAATTACGCCGTGCAAGGTGGTCAGCTGATTAAAGAAATCAGGCTGCCAGAATTGCAGACCAGGTTGAAATAACTCGGCACGAATACACAGCGCCATAATGCCGCCGGTAATAAACATCGAGAAGGCAAACCACAGATATAGCGTGCCGATATCTTTGTGATTGGTGGCGTAAACCCAGCGCTGCACAAAGGAGGCGTGATGCTCCTCGTGCGCATGATCGTGGGCAGGGGTGTGTAGTGTGTCGTGTGCGGTAGTCATGGGTTTATCCTCACTTTCTAGCGGCTTTAACATCGGCGGGGAAGAGGGCATCGCCTACGGTATTGCCAAAACTATTGCGCTCGTAAGTGACGACAGCGGCAATTTCGGTATCTGATAAAGCATTCCATGCGGGCATGGCGTTTTTGCCTTTTAGTACGATTGCCAGGTGGTCGGCAATGGGCCCAGTGGCGATTTTGGATCCAACTAGCGATGGATACGGGCCAGCCCCTTTACCGTCGGCCTTATGACAGGCTACGCAGTTGATTTCGTAAACAGAGCGTCCGCGGGCAATCAACTCGTCCTTAGTCCATTTTTTATTTGGATCGTCGGCAGCAGCTTTGGCTTCGGCTTGTTTTTTGCCTACCCAGTCCTGAAACTCTTTATCAGTGACCACTTTAACCACCACAGGCATAAAGCCGTGGTCCTTGCCGCATAGCTCGGAACACTGGCCGCGGAAGGTGCCGGTGTTTTCTGCTTTAAACCAAGTGTCGCGAATAAAGCCAGGAATCGCGTCTTGCTTTACCCCAAAAGCAGGCATCGCCCAAGAGTGGATCACATCATTACTGGTGGTCAGAATGCGGATTTTCTTGCCAACGGGCACCACCAAAGGCTCGTCAACTTCCAATAGGTAATGCTCACCCTTAGGGCTGGCTTTGCCTTGGTAATCGTTGATTTGATCCTGTTTGGTGGTTAGGCGGCTTTTAAAATCTACGCCATGATCCAAGTATTTGTAGCCCCAGAACCATTGATATCCCGTGGCTTTGATGGTTATTTCTGAATCGCGTGTGTCTTTTTGGGCGATCACCACGCGTGCGGCAGGCCAAGCCATAGCAATCAGAATGAGTGCTGGAATAACGGTCCAGAGAATTTCAACCGTGGTGTTTTCGTGGAAAGGCTTGGCAGCGTGGCCGAGTGATTTGCGGTGCCTTAAAATGGCGTAAAACATCACCCCAAACACAAGAAAGAAAATCACCAGAATAATCCACATCAATAATGTGTGTAGATTGGTGATGTCATGGGCTATTGCAGATTGAGCAGGCTGAAAATTCATGCTTCCCGCTTGCGCAATAGCAGCAGGCAGCATTAATGCCAATGCAAGTCTTCGCATTACTCACCTCCCGAGGTGTAGCGCCTTCCTCTTAACAACAGGGTCGGTCGCAGATTTAATCTTTATTCATATAACATAGCAGAAGATATGAAATATACAAGTCAGATATATCATGATATTTCTTACGTCAAACTGCTAATTTTTACCGCCTGTCTGCTTTTTAGAAGGCCCTTGCCAAAGGTGTACTAAAAAATAAATGACCATCTGTTTTTGTGGTCACCAGTTTTCATCGGCCAAGGGGCGGAGCCAGCTTCGATGTATACGAAGCGGCTCCGAAAAAAGGCCATCACTAGAGAGGATGATCATGAGCGTACATATGGCCGTATTGGATCAGCACTTCACGCTGCCTAAAATTAGAAAGGTAGCAGCCAATAGCCCTGTGCTTTGGCTACAAAGAGGATGGGTAGATTTATGGTCGCACCCAGGGCCAAGCTTGGTTTATGGCCTGCTTGTTACCTTGGTGGGGGCTTTGGTCTTGTCTCTTGCCATAAACAATCCTTATTTATTCACCACTTCAATTACTGGGTTTTTACTGCTTGCTCCCTTGGGGGCGGCAGGGATTTATGAGCTGACGTCTGAAAGAGAAGAGGGTAGGCCAACTTCTTTTGTGCAATCAATTCGTGATTTATTGGCCAATATGGGACAACTGGCTTTTCTAGGCTTGGCATTAGCGATGGTGGCGATTGCTTGGGAGCGCTTTTCAGCTATTTTATTTGCCATATTTTACGGCGGACAAGATGTTAGTTTGTCCGGCTATTTGAGCTCTTTAATTGGTGAGTTTTTACCCTTCACCATTGTTTGGTCATTGGCAGGCTTCTTACTCGCCTTTTTGGTCTTTGGCTTAACGGCCATCTCGATTCCCATGCTGGCCGATCGGGAAGTCGACAGCGTCACCGCCATGATGTGCAGCCTGCGTGCCACCTCTGAAAATCGCGTGGTAATGATCCAATGGGCGGCTTTAATTGTGCTGCTTACTGCCGTTGGCTTTATTACGGTGATTGGTTTGATCGTGATTTTCCCACTGCTAGGGCACGCAACTTGGTACGCCTATAAAGACTTGGTTGAGTAGTTGCCAAGCACCCTGCTTATGAGCTTAAGCAGGGTTTAATAGATTTTATTTATGAGTAAATCATTTTTAGTATGTCTTTTGTATTGACTCCGAGCTTAAGCTCTTGTACAGTTAGGCCCTCTGTCGCGGGGTGGAGCAGTTGGCAGCTCGTCGGGCTCATAACCCGAAGGTCACAGGTTCGAGTCCTGTCCCCGCAACCAAGAATTATAAAAGCCGCTGTTCAAATGAACAGCGGCTTTTTCATATGCTTTTTTTGTGGGACTGGATTTTTATCGCCACATATTACTGATTCAATGCAATATAAAAATGCCAATTATGCAGCGTTCTCTAATTGGTGCTTATCCAGCAACCTAGCGATGTCGGTAGAGAATATCTTGCAACTTGCAAGTTGTGGGCATGACGGATCGAGCACTTTATGATGTAAAAAATCCACAAGCCGCATCTAATCGCCGTATCGAGCTATTAGTACTCACGGGAAGACCAAGCTCAAAAATGGGCTAAACCCGAAGGGCTGAGCCGGAAAATGGCCATTCACTGCGTGATGCTCCTCGGCAATAACCCGTTATTGCCTTCGTCACATGCCTTGTGTCTGGCCGTTTTCCGGCTCAGCGCAATGGCGAATGAACCGTCAACAGACCCTAGATAGGTGCGAGGCATGGCATGTTTCTTGCGGTAATTTTGGAATTAGCATTGACGCTAGCCGCTACACAGGCTATAGTCCGCCTCTCTCTGTCGCGGGGTGGAGCAGTTGGCAGCTCGTCGGGCTCATAACCCGAAGGTCACAGGTTCGAGTCCTGTCCCCGCAACCAGCGATGTAATATAAGCAAGACACCCGTCGCGGGGTGGAGCAGTTGGCAGCTCGTCGGGCTCATAACCCGAAGGTCACAGGTTCGAGTCCTGTCCCCGCAACCAGTGATGCAATATAAGCAAGGCACCCGTCGCGGGGTGGAGCAGTTGGCAGCTCGTCGGGCTCATAACCCGAAGGTCACAGGTTCGAGTCCTGTCCCCGCAACCAAGAATACTAAGCCCCTGATCTGTGATCAGGGGCTTTTCAATTTCCGTTCGCCACGTTTTAGGCAAGCCCTAGGTTATACTTGCACCAATCTTATTAATACAAAGATCGCGATGCAAGTATTAATTCTCGCCCTTCTCTTATTCAGCTTTTCTGCGCATGCGGCAACTAAGCCTTGCCGTATTGATGGCTTTGCTAGCGAAGTACAGTGCGGGCAAATTGAACGCCCGCTGAATCCTCGTGATCCTTCTGGTAAAAAAATCCAAATTCACTATATGGTTTTGCAGGCGCAAGACCGTAATAAACTCGCTGATCCCGTGTTTATGCTGGCAGGTGGCCCAGGCCAAAGCGCGATAAATATCGCCAGCTGGGCGGAAGGGCCACTTAATAAACTGCAGCGCCGTCGTGATTTAGTGTTTGTAGATCAGCGCGGTACGGGGCGCTCCGCGCCATTGGAGTGCCCAGAAACTGAGGATTTAAGCAAGATTGCTGATGCTGATTTGGGCATTGCCGCGCTTAAAAGCTGCAAGGCTCAGCTGCAAAAACTCCCTTATGGCGATCTGCGCTTCTTTACCACTAGCATTGCGGTGCAGGATTTAGAAGCGGTACGCAAAAGCGAGGGCTATCCAGCGATTAATCTGCTGGGCGTTTCTTATGGCACACGTGTGGGGCTGGAGTATTTGCGCCAGTATCCACAAGCGGTGCGGCGTGTGGTGCTCGATGGCGTGTTGCCACCTGATTACGCAATATCCGGCAACGATATACAAAAATCACTCGATAGCTTGTTTAGTGATTGCAGCCGCGATGCAGCATGCCAACAAGCCTACCCCAAGCTGGCGCAAAACTGGCGAGAGCTGCTTGCGAGCATGCCCAAAACCACTGTTTTAAAGCACCCCCGTTTAAATACCGAAGGTAGCGTAACCATAAGCCGCGATACTGTGTTGGGCATGGTGTCGGCGGTTCTCTATTCGCCGTTAAATAGCTCGGGCCTGCCGTTTGCCATTACAGAGGCAAAGGCTGGGCGCTTTAATCCGCTGCTGGCTCTTAGCGGGCAGACGGCTTTGCCCAATGCAGGCAAGATTTTTGTAGGTATGCATTATTCGGTTTGGTGTGCCGAGGAAGCGGGCCGCTTGCCGGTAGTGGATGATGATTTTGGCCGCTTTCGCAGCGAAACCTACCGCAAAGTCTGCGGTGTTTGGCCGCATGGCACGGTGCCTGCGGTTTTCTATACCCTGCCTAAAAGCGCTGCACCTGTATTGCTACTGAGCGGCGGGCTTGATCCAGTTACGCCGCCTCAGCACGCGACCCACGTCGCTAAAGCGCTGGGAGCCAAGGCTCGGCACGTGGTGCTGGGCAAATCTGGCCACGGCATGTTGATGCAAAGCTGCGTGGATGATCTGGTGTATCGCTTTATAAATGCAGAAGACGCGCAAAAAGTAGACCTAAGCTGTGTAAAACCCATCCCAAGGCCTACGGTATGGGTCTTGCCTAAGGGGTGATTGGCCTAAAAAGATTTGTAGACACAGAGCCACTGAGAAAGGCGGAGTAAAACCAAGCCCGCAGCACTTATCCGGCATGGTTTTGGATTCATTTATCCCGAAGTTTTTTCTCATTTTTTGCCCTTCTCCGTGTTCTCTGTGTCTACAGAACTGATGTTTTTAGAAGTCTTTTAAAGGCAGTTTATGATTATTGTCGAGCAATTATCTAAGCAATTTGTTCGTGAGGCCGCTTGGCCGCGTCGTTCTAAAAGCGTGGTTCAGGCGGTGAAGGATATTCACTTTGGCGCAGCAGATGGCGTGGTGACAGGTTTGTTGGGTGCGAATGGCGCAGGTAAGACCACCACTTTGCGCATGATTGCCGCCTTACTGCCTGCGGATTCCGGACGGGTGTTGGTCGATGGTGTGCAGGTGGAGGCAGGCAAGCAGGCCACGCAAGCGCGGATGGGGGTGTTGTCCGATGCGAGGGGCTTGTACCCAAGGCTGAGCGCTCGTGAAAATATTGCTTACTACGGCGTGCTGCACGGCATGAGTAGGGATGAGGCCAACGAGCGTGCCACGGCACTGGCCGATGCGCTGGATATGCGCGCCTTGATGGAGCGGCGCTGCGAAGGTTTTAGTCAGGGCGAGAAAATGAAAACGGCACTGGCAAGGGCGCTGGTACATGATCCGCAGAATATTATTCTGGACGAGCCTACAAATGGCCTTGATGTGTTGGCAACAAGAGCGCTGCGCGAGTTTCTGGCATGGCTAAAATCGCCAGCTGGCGGCAGCAAATGCATTCTGTTCTCGACTCATATCATGCAAGAAGTAGAGCGGCTTTGTGATCATGTAGTGATCGTTGCAGGCGGCGAAACCGTAGCACAGGGCACGGTAGCCGAGCTATTAGATCAGGCCGCAGAAAGCAATTTTGAAGACGCGTTTGTGAAATTGGCCTTTGCTTGAAATATTCAAAAATGGTGACTACTCAGGTGCACGAACAAAACCTAAATCTTGAACCACAGAGGACACGGAGTACCACGGATAAAATCATTCTATATGTTGGTTTACTCCGTGTTCTCCCAAACTCCGTGGTTTAAGACCTGGGTTTTAAATACATAAAAAACTGGAAATGAGCGCATGATGATTTGGGAAATATTTAAAAAAGAATGGGTTGATTCATTAAGAGACAAGCGCACGATGCTGGTGGTGATTTTGTCTTCTTTAATGGGCATGCCGTTTTTTTTATTTATCAGCTCTGAAGCTTATTCCAGAATGGATGAGCAAAATGAGAAACGCTTTATTCGCGTACTAGGCACTGAATACGCGCCGGAGCTGGTGAATTATATTCAGCGCCAAGGCTTTGAAATTAAACCTGCCTCAGCTGATTACGCCCAAAAATTGCATAGCAAGGAATACACCGAGCCAGTACTGTTTTTATCTAAAGACTTTGCTAGCCAGTTTGCCCAAGGTATTGCACCAAAGGTAGAAATTATCAGCGATCTAGCCAATAAAGATTCCCAAATGGGTGTGCGGCCAGTGAAACTATTATTGCAGGGCTTTATGCAAGAAAGGGCTGGATTAAATCTGGCATTGCGCGGTGTTTCGGCAGAAGTGTTGACGGTATTAAAAGTAGAAGAGCGCCATTTAAGCCGCGCACAAAATCAGCAGAGTGCGGGCTTAAAAGAAATGCTGCCCTTTATGTTTATCATGACGCTGCTGGGTGTGGGCATGTATGCCGCAATTGATACCTCGGCAGGGGAGCGGGAGCGTGGCTCATTAGAGCCTTTAATGATGAATCCGGTATCGAGCTGGCATTTTGCTTTAGGTAAATGGGCGGCAGTGGGAACGCTCACGGTTTGTGTATTGTTTTTTAATGTGATGAGTATTTTCCCCTCGCTATTTTTAATTAAAAACGAAGTATTAAAAATCGCTTTTCAATTCTCAATCAAAGACGCTTTTGTATTTTTGGCCGTGCTATGCCCGCTGGCGCTAGCCATTGCCGCCCTGCAAATCGCCGTGGCGATTAATGGTAAAAGCCATAAGGAAGCGCAGGCCAGAAACTCGATGTTGATGCTGCTTGCGCCATTGGCTTTGGTGATCGGCATGTTAAAACAGGGAGCTGATCCAGTATGGTTTTCTTGGACGCCGCTCTTGGCGCAAAACCAGCTGATTATCAAAATACTGAATGGCGAAACCTTGAGCCTTGCAGAAATGCTGATCCCCATCTTGGTTTGCGTGGTGATTTTGCTGGCAAGCCTGAGCTACACCGCGCAGAAAATGCGGCGGGTGGTGATGCAGTAGCCTTAGTGTTTTAATCCTGAATTGGGTGTCCAAATAACCATGCTAAGTAACCGCCCGAATCGGGGGGGGGCCTTTTGATACTTTTTTTACTTTCTCTTACTTTCTTTTTTCTTATGTAATAATTGCTGTTGTGTAATCTTTCTGGCTGTCGTTAGAATGCTGTTTTGGTTTTTTTGCGAAAGGTTATCTTATGGATTTAGATATGAGTCTTGTTCCTGAACATTGTCGCTCTGAGATTCAGGCCCTTCTTGATGAGAGGGCACGTGTTGAGGCGCTTCCTATTAAGGCTTGTTATGCGGGTGCTACGGTTGGTAGTAGAACGGCAAGAGGGGGCGTGGTTAAAGAAAATGGTTTTGATTTTTTATTGAATGGTTGTTCAATTGCTCGGACAGGAGATTTAGTTGAATATCCGGATGGCTCTGTGGCTACGATTATTTCTGGGGCAGGTGTTGCATGTTCGTTTGGTGATGGTTCTACCCACGCGTTAGTGGGTAGTCATCTTAGCAATGGCGATATTATTACTGATAGCTTGCATTACGGAATTCGTTTTTTTCTTCGTGAAGGCGATGATGTAGAGGGCTTTCTTGTTCCACATTATAAATCCCCTGTGCTTTGATATTATTAAATGAGATTCTTAGTAATTACTAATGAATCTCATTTTTCTTCTTTATTATAAATATTTTTCTAAATTTTCCCACTCTTCATTTATATATGCTTTATTAAGTAGTTTAAACGTCTCCGACTTTATCCTTGAGTATATTGAATTTTTGTATTTTTCATTGTTTTCTTTTATTCCTTTTATTAAAGATTCTGGTGCAAAACCAGTCCATATAGGTGGGATAACTGCCATCATATTTGGAGCGCAGTATGGGGCAACTTCATTGAAAAATATCCTCTTTAACTGATCGTTACTGATACCTTCTGCATTTAATTTTAAATCTTCAGCTATTGATTTATAATTTGTTTCTATATCAACAAAAATTTCTGACATTATAATCCATATTTTTTCTTCCATTTTTCTGGCGTCTCTATTTTCTTTTTTTAATTTTTCTTTTCCATGTTAAGTACGTATTCGAACTTAACCCATAACTCTTTTAGGTTCCATTTTAAATACAATACATTTAAGTGATGAATTGTATTTTTAATCTTAGATTTTTGTATTTTTTTCTTTTCTTTTTTTATCTCGTTAATTACATATTTTGTTTCAAACCCTAGTAATTCTGGTGTTGTTATTACTAGATTGAAGGCGAAAACGGGAGCTACATCATTAAAAAATATTTCCTTAATTATTTCAATTTCTACATCGTTAATTTTTTTTGCAATATATGAAAAATCTTCATATGGCACAGAGAAAATATCTGCTAGAGCGCACCATACAGCCTCGGTTTTTTCTTGATTTAATGGATATTCCACTTTGAAAATTCCTCAAGTTCATTATCGAAACCATCAACAGCAGCTTCACCAGCCAAGCCACCAGCCATACTTCCTACAAGGACGATAGCTATAGCGCAAATTGGTGCTCCTGGGCCACAAATTGTTGAGACAGTCAGTCCAGCAAGTACCCCGCCTGCAGCTCCACCGACGAGTATTCCTCCTTGTTTAACTGCTTCTTTTGTTTTATTCTCCGCAATAATAATTGACCCAACGGCTAATGATGCTGTTACTAAAATTCCAACCTTCCCCATCATTTTCATTACTTTTGTTCCCGTCGTGAATTTAGTATTGTCACGAGCAGATGATTCTATTATTGAGTAATATACTTTTTCTTTTTGATTTTCACTTAGATTTATATATTGCTTATTAAACACTTTCTCTGAATACTTATTCAATAGCATTTCTCTAGTTGCCCCTACAGGTTTTTTTCTTTCTACAACTGCTAATCCTTGTGCTGAAGTGTAGGCTCGTGTCTCGTCCATTATTTTATTTCGCATTTGCTGACAAAAATCCATACCCTCTTTGGCGGATATTTTTCCAGCTAACGCATCTGATTTTATTTGAGTCGATATTCGTGTAATGTTGGCTATATATTTTTTACGAAAATGTTCATCTTTAATTGCATCCATTGAAAATCGAATCGCTGCAGCTTCAAATGATTCAATACTTTGTTTTAATGGATTACTTATGTCATGGGTTTGATTCAGTGGGTAAGGCCCATTATATTCAATTTCAGAAGAGGAATTTTGAGCAGAAGCAGGGTACGAACTTGTCATTTTTTAAATCCATTTATATTTGATTGTTATTAATTTATTTTATTTAAAAATAATTCAACTATTGATGGATTTTCCTCGTCTGCTGTTGTTGGGAAAACGATACGGCTAACATGCTTGCCAGATACATCAGCAAATGAAATCTGATTGTCATTATTGAATGTTCCTTGCATTTCTGTACCGTCGTCAAAGTGGGCGGTGCATTCTAGGCCCGCACAGCTACCTACTTCATCAAGCGTAAACTTAATCCAGTTTTTATTACCGTTATTAGTGGTGAAGGCCGCAGGGGCTGCATTGGTTTTTGTAATTGCTGTAGATGCTGCTCCTGATCCTTCATAAGAACGATCAACCTCTTTTAGGCTAGAAAATAGCACCGCGCCACAGCTGGTTAAATGTCCCTCCAGTGCGGCGGGCTTACCGTCTACGAGCCAAGATGGATCACCTTCAATGATGACGCAATTAGTATGGCCATTTTGTGGGCAAGACACTATATCGCCCAGACGCGCTACATTTTTTTTGTATAAAACACGGTAGGGCGAACCGCTCAGAACGGTGCCGCCGTGACTGGTTGGGTCACCTATTCGGATTACTTTCTTCATCGGTTTTTGTCTCTATTGCAGTGTTTAAAGCAGGCTGGGTTGGCTAGAGCTTGGCTTCTTGTCGTCGGTATTCTCTGGAATGGGCTGCATATTAAATAGCTCCCTGTCATCGGCACGGGTTAGCCATTCATCCAAGCGTCTACCTAGGGCATGTTTCCATTTTGCCCCCTCTTCCCCTTCCTGCGCCATAAGATGAAGCATTAATGAACCGGCTAGAATTTTCTTTCTCGTTTCCTTGGCCCGTTCTATTTTGGCGAGTGCGGCCCGTTTTTGTGCCTCTTGTTTGTTTTTTTATGCTTTAGCCTGCTTTGTAGGGCTGGTTAGTCGTAGGCGTAACCCGTCATTCTCTAGCTGTAATGATAGGAATCCCCAATTATCAGCAGCATGCGCGGGTAGATAAATCTAACTCGGTCAACAATCTGCCGTGCCTACCCCACCCACAGCCGCTCCACCACCAGCCCTACAAAAAAGATCACCAGCAAGCCCAGTGTGGAATACAGAATCCATTTAATGATGCGTAGCCAGCTTGGATCTTGGCTGCGCTGGTATTTGAACGCACAGTAGGCGATGCCTAGAACGGCTATGACAAATAGCAGGCGTAGCACGATAAACATCAGATTCCTAAGGCCGGTAGATCGTGGAAGGAGCTGGGTACTTTGTCGCGCTCGTTAAAGCTGACAATTTCGTAGTTGCTAGCGTCTTCCAGTAGGGCGCGCAGTAGTTTGTTATTCATGGCGTGGCCGGATTTATAGCCTTCGAAAGCGGCGATAAGTGGGCGGCCTAGGATGTATAAATCGCCGATTAAATCTAATACTTTGTGGCGGACAAATTCGTCTTCAAAGCGCAGGCCGCCATCGTTCAGCACGCGGTATTCGTCGATCACGATGGCGTTATCCATGCTGCCGCCACGGGCTAGGCCGTTCATGCGCAGGTATTCTACTTCGTGGATAAAACCAAAGGTGCGGGCGCGGGCGATTTCGCTGACGTAATTGGTGTTAGCAAAGTCAATCTTGATGGTTTGGGCGGATTTTTTGAATGCAGGGTGAGCAAAGTCGATGGTGAGAGCCACTTTATAGCCTTCGTGGGGCAGTAGCCTTACCCATTTATCGCCTTCAATCACTTCTATCGGCTTGAGCACGCGCACAAATTGTTTGGCCGCTTGCTGATCCACAATGCCTGCTGATTGCAGTAAATAAATAAAAGGAGCCGCCGATCCATCCATAATCGGCATTTCCGGGGCGTCGACTTCAACAATCACGTTGTCGATGCCTAGCCCCGCAAATGCCGACATGATGTGCTCAATTGTTCCAACACGTACACCGTCTTTGACGAGCGTGGAGGAGAGCCGCGTGTCATTAACCAGCGCTGGCGTTACTCTGAATGGCGTCGACTCGGGCAAATCGACGCGTTGAAAGACGATCCCGCTATTGATCGGGGCCGGTTTTAAGACGAGGGTGACGCGCTCGCCAGAGTGCAGGCCCACGCCAACGGCGCGGATGGTCGTTTTCAGAGTGCGTTGTTGGAACATATTGGTCTCGTTAATCGGCAGACCGCAATCTTACCAGCACTGGGTTTGTGCTGGTTTTGATCTTTTCAATTGTACTGATAGGCCTTTCCTTCTTAATCTATGCGTGGGCGCGCACGCCCACTCTATTGCCATTAATCTGCCTGACGACGTAAAAACGCTGGAATATCCATATCAACATTCGAGGTGTTGTTACGCGTTGTTGTAGCCACATCCCCGCTGCCGCGTGCGCTACGTGCGCTCGGGCGAAAGCCTGGTGGCAAATCATATTCGCTCCAATTTGGCTCGCTACTGGAGTGATTGTCGGTACCGGTTTTTAGCTGCGGCGTTGGTACTACAGAAAGCTGTGGCTTACTGGTGTTGCCCATGCCGGTAGCGATAATGGTGATACGGATCTGCTCACCCAAGCTTTCGTCGTAAACCACACCGTGTTTCACCATTGCATCTTCTGCTACGTGTGATTGGATGATTTCACGAGCGCGGGTGATTTCGCTTTTCTTCAAGCTGGCACGGCTGGCGCTGATATTTAGCAGCACACCACGCGCACCCTTGAAGTTAATGTTATCTAGCAATGGGCAGCTGATGGCTTCTTCGGTGGCGCGGATAGAGCGGTTTTCGCCAGCAGCAAAAGCCGAGCCCATCATTGCCATGCCTTTTTCTTGCATCACAGTTTTTACGTCGGCAAAGTCGACGTTGATCAAGCCTGGGTATTGGATGATTTCTACGATAGAGGCTACGGCATTACGCAGTACATCATCGGCAGCACGGAAAGCTTCGTCAACGGTAACATCTTCGCCTAGTACTTCTTCTAACTTTTGGTTAGATACAATAATCAGCGAATCTACGTGTCGGCTGAGCTCGTCGATCCCCGCTTGGGCCACTTTCTGGCGTGAGCCTTCGTCAAGGCCAGGCTTGGTCACTACGCCAACGGTAAAGATGCCTTTTTCACGGGCAATTTGCGCAATCACCGGGGATGCGCCCGTACCTGTGCCACCACCCATCCCTGCGGTGATAAACAGCAGGTTAGCACCGCTGATGAGCTCACCAATGCGCTCACGATCCACTTCAGCAGCTTCGCGGGCCACTTCTGGATCGCAGCCTGCGCCAAAGCCCGTGGTGCCCAATTGCACAACATCGGTGGCTTTAGATAATTTAAGCACCTGTGCATCGGTGTTGGCAGCAATAAACTGCACCCCACTTAATGCGTGCTCGATCATATTATTGATGGCGTTGCAGCCTGCGCCGCCTACACCAATCACTTTAATGTTGACGTGATGTGCAACTTCTTGCACTTCGAAAGTTAAAGCCATGTTGCTCTCCTTGCGTTGCCCGATTTAAGCGGCCGTGGTGTTTACCAACAACCGCTGATACTTACCCGAATAGATCAGAATGTGTTTTGAAACCAAGACTTCATACGGCCAAAAATATCCCCCATGGAGCCATCTTTGCCCCGATGCACGGGGTTCTTTTGTAGTTGTTCGCGTGCGATGAGTAATAAACCCACCGCGGTGGAATAACGTGGGTTTTTCACCACTTCGGCTAGGCCACCTACATACTTTGGCGTGCCCATCCGTAGTGGCATATGGAAAATCTCTTCGCCTAGCTCTACCATGCCAGGCATCATGGCTGCCCCACCGGTAATGACGATGCCGCTGGATAGGCGGCCTTCAAAACCAGAGCGGCGTAGTTCTTGTTGAACTAAGCCATATAGCTCTTCAATTCGCGGCTCAATCACTTCCGCCAAGGTATGCCGGCTCATTTGCCGCGCACCGCGCTCACCTACGCCCGGCACTTCAATCATTTGCGCTGGATCGCTCATATGGCGCAGCGCTACGCCATGTTGCAACTTGATGGTCTCGGCTTCAGACGTTGGGGTACGCAGCGCCATGGCGATATCGTTGGTGACTTGGTCGCCAGCAATAGGGATAACGGCGGTATGGCGGATTGCACCGCCAATGAAAATCGCTAAATCAGTGGTGCCGCCACCAATATCAACCAAGCAAACGCCGAGGTCTTTTTCATCTTCGGTGAGCACTGAATAAGCGGAGGCCAAAGGCTGCAATACCACTTCTTCGATTTCTAAGCCGCAGCGACGCACGCACTTGGTGATGTTTTGCACTGCACTCATCGCGCCGCTAACGATATGCACATTCACATGTAAGCGCACACCCGACATGCCTAGTGGTTCTTTAACGCCTTCTTGGCCGTCAATCATGTATTCCTGCGCCAAGATATGCAGCACTTGGTGATCGGTTGGGATATTCACTGCGCTAGCGGTTTCAATCACGCGGTCTACATCGGCACTGGTCACTTCTTTATCTTTAATTGCCACCATGCCATCAGAGTTAATACTCTTGATATGACTGCCCGCGATGCCAGTAATCACCTCGCGGATCTTGCAATCGGCCATGAGTTCGGCTTCACCCAGCGCGGATTGGATGGCGGCAACGGTTTTTTCAATGTCAACCACCACACCACGCTTAAGACCGCGTGAGGCAGCCGAGCCTAGGCCAACTACATTGAGTGAGCCGTCTTCCTTGATCTCGGCAACCACGGCCACCACTTTGGATGTGCCGATGTCTAGCCCGACGATGAGGTTTTTGCTATCCCTGGTCATCTGACAACCTTTTTACAATGCTTATTTCTTAAAAAACGGCGCTTTATATAAGCTGATGCCGCTGAATGTTTGGTATTGCTTTATCGTTAGAATATAAAAATTTGTATCGGTGTAGCTTGGGCTTCGTATGTTCAGCGCCAAGCTACAAATTTATATCCATTACAAAATACTATTTAATGCGCTAAAGCGGCCTCTTTTGGATTTTCCGGCTTGGCTGCTGCCGGTTTAAAATTGGGTAAACGAACTGCAAAGCCATTTGGGTAGCGCAAATCTACATATTCAAAAGGCTGTTTTAATCTGCCCAGTGAGTAAGGGTAAGCGGTTACAAAACGCGCGGTTCTTGCTACTGGCTCGTCTCTGCCTACTTCAATGGTGAGCTGATGATCTAGCTCAAATCGCCATGCCCGCCTTGCCGATAGCCAAACGTGAGTGGCTTTTTTACCGAGTGGCAACAGTGTTTTATGCAGCTCTACAAAGCCGTCAACCATGATTTTTTCTGTGCCATCTGGCCCTTCTAAAGTCGGTAATTGATCATTTGAAGCTGCATCAAAGCGCTCGCCATAGCTATTGAGTAAGCCAACTGAGCCCCAACGGGCCATGGCTTTATGCTCTTCAATATTTACTTCTACTCGATCTGGCCAATGGCGGCGCACCGTTACTTGCCTTACCCAAGGTAGCTTTTCAAAAGCTATGCGGGTTTTATCTAGATCCAGAGTAAAAAATGTTCCTTTTAGCTCGTGCTTAATCACGTATTGCAATTGCTCGCGAGTGACGTGAACTAAATCACCATCCACTTTGATTCGTTTAATAGGAAACAAAGGCGAATGCACAGTCAGAAACAGCAAAGCATAAAATAAAAGCAATAAAGCCAGAGCCGTCAGCAAATTGGCAAACCACATTAATAGCTGAGGTTTATCCCACATGGGTTAGCCTCATCGTAATGGCGTTTATTAATCGGCTGAAATGGTTAAATAACATCAAGTTTCTTATTCCAGCGTGCTGTCTAATACTTGCAAAACTAAATCCTCATAGCTCAAACCCGCGTCTTTGGCCGCCATAGGAAATAAGCTATGGCTGGTCATTCCCGGCGCGGTATTGGCTTCTAATAAATAGGGATTACCCGCTTCGTCCATTAAGAAATCAATACGTGCCCAGCCGCGGCCGCCAAGGGCCCAAAAGGCTTGCTTGACGTAGCCAGCGATTTTCTCATTGAGTTCAGAGGACAAACCGGCAGGACAGCGATAAACCGTATCATTGCGGATATATTTGGCTTCGTAATCGTAGAATTCAGTAGCAGGCTCAATTTTTACAAACGACAGTACTTGGTCTCCCAGTACAGCTGCGGTGTATTCTCCGCCACCAATGAACTGTTCTGCAATGACAATCTTGTCGTATTTGTAAGCTTCTGCAAACGCCGTGGCAAGATCCCCGGCATTTTTTACTTTACTCACGCCAATGCTAGAGCCTTCACAAGCAGGCTTTACAAATAAGGGTAGGCCAAGCTTGCGCTCAACCGCTGAAAAATTGCTTTCTGGAGTAAGAATTTCAAAGGCAGGAATAGGCAACCCTAGTGCTTGCCAAATCAGCTTGCTGCGCAGCTTATCCATACCGAGCGCCGAGGCCAATACGCCACAACCCGTGTAAGGGATGCCCATCACTTCAAGCGCGCCTTGCAAAGTACCATCTTCACCAAATGGGCCGTGCAAGATCAGAAAAGCGCGATCAAAACCTTCAGTTTTTAATGCTTCAAGTGGCTTTGTTACAGGATCAAAGGCGTAGGCATCCACGCCGCGTGCTTGCAGGGCTTCCAAAACACCTTTGCCGCTCATTAATGACACTTCACGCTCTGCCGAAGTGCCACCCATCACGACCGCTACTTTTCCGTATTTATTCATTTTGCTTAATCAATCCAGCTGTTGTTTTTCGCGTGGGCATAACGCCCGCCCACCCTACAAATTTCAAACCCAAATCTTGAACCACGAAGAAACAGGAGAACCATGGAGAAAGCAAAAAATGGTTAGTCTTTTTTTTCTCAGGTTTTAGGCCTCTTCTTTGAAACTCTGTCTCCTCCGTGGTTCAATATTTGGTTTTTTTATTTAAATTGCCGCGACCTTGCCAGGAACGCCGCCTATCGTGCCTGCGCCCATGGTGATAATCACATCGCCGTCTGTGGCTGCGGCCATAATGGCGGTGGGCATGTCCTGGATGTCGGCTACAAATTGCGGCTCTACTTTGCCCACTACGCGTACTGCACGGGCTAGGCTGCGGCTGTCTGCCGCCACAATGGGCGCTTCACCTGCGGCATAGACTTCAGCTAGCAATAAGCCATCAACCGTGGATAAAACGTGTACAAAATCTTCAAAGCAATCGCGGGTGCGGGTGTAGCGGTGCGGCTGGAAAGCTAGCACTAAACGGCGGCCAGGAAATGCCCCTCGCGCAGCGGCAATGGTGGCTGCCATTTCAACTGGGTGGTGGCCGTAATCGTCTACCAAGGTAAAGCTGCCACCGGTTTCTAAGGCGATGTCGCCGTAACGCTGGAAGCGGCGGCCAACCCCTTGAAAGCCTGCTAGTGCAGATTGAATGGCGGCTTCATTCGCGCCAATTTCGATACCCACAGCAATCGCGGCCAGTGCGTTCAGCACATTGTGCATGCCGGGCATATTCAGTGTGATCGGTAGACGGCGCGATTCGCCGTTTTCCCATACCGCATCAAATTGCATACGGCCATCGAGGGCGACGATATTCTCGGCGCGCAGCATGGCGTCGGAGCTGACGCCATAGCTGGTAATTGGGCTGGTGACCTGCGGTAAAATCTCGCGCACATAGGGGTCGTCAATGCACAGCACGGCGCGGCCATAGAAGGGTAGATGCTGCAAGAAGGTGATAAAGGCTTTCTTTAGATTATTAAAATCGTGGCCATAGGTATCCATATGGTCTTGATCGATATTGGTCACCACCGAGATCACCGGGGTGAGCAGCAGGAAAGACGCATCGCTTTCGTCGGCTTCGGCCACTAAAAAGTCGCCATGGCCTAAACGAGCATTGCTGCCTGCGGCGTGTAATTTACCGCCAATTACAAAGGTAGGATCAAGCCCTGCGGCTTCCAAAATTGAAGCGGTGAGGCTGGTGGTGGTGGTTTTGCCGTGGGTGCCAGCAATGGCGATGCCTTGTTTTAAGCGCATTAGCTCGGCCAGCATTTGGGCGCGTGGCACTACGGGGATCTTGCGGCTACGCGCTTCGAGCACTTCAGGGTTATCGTCTTTTACCGCGCTAGAAATCACCACCACATCGGCATTGGCAACGTATTCTGCGGAGTGCCCTAAATGAACTTGCGCGCCAGCAGCGGCCAAGCGCTGAGTGGTGGCATTGCTGCCAAGATCAGTACCACTGATCTCAAAATCAAGATTAAGCAGTACCTCAGCGATGCCGCTCATGCCGACTCCGCCTATGCCTACAAAATGGATACGTTTAACTTTATGTTTCATCATGATGTCACTTGGCTAATTCTTCTATTACAGCCACTACACTTAAGGTGGCATCCGGTTTGGCTAGTTTTCTAGCTTGTGTCGCAATGTTTAAGCAGGCTTCGCGGCTGGTCTGCTGAAGTAGAGCTGCAAAAGCGGCTGCGTTAAATTCTGTTTGAGGTAATAAATGGCCTGCGCTGTTTTCGCTTAAATAGCGCGCATTGCCGGTTTGGTGATCGTCTACCGCATGCGGAAAAGGCACGAGTACCGAGGCCACACCCATGCAAGCCAGCTCGGCCACGGTAAGTGCTCCGGCGCGGCACAATACCAAATCGGCATCGCCATAGGCGTTGGCCATATCGCTAATAAACGCTAGGCAATCGGCGCTCACGCCTGCTTTGGCATAGTTGGCGCGCAAAGTTTCAATATGTTTCTCACCCGCTTGATGAGTCACCTGTGGGCGGTTGGCTTCGGGTAAGAGCGCCAATGCTTTGGGTACTTCTTCGTTAAATACTTGTGCGCCTAAGCTGCCACCAACTACTAACAGCTTTAGCGGGCCAGTGCGCCCAGCAAACCGTGCTGCTGGGGCAGGCATGGCTTTGATTTCGTCCCTAACTGGGTTGCCGATGCAGCCGTCTTGGTTAGGGAACGCGCTTGGAAAAGCAAACAGCACGCGGTTGGCTATTTTTGAAAGCACTTTATTAGTCAGGCCTGCCACAGCGTTTTGTTCATGTATGACCAGCGGCAGCCACATTAGGCGCATGGCTATTCCACCAGGAAAGCCAGTAAACCCACCAAAACCAATGGCTACATCGGGCCTGTGCTCAAAAATCACCTTAAACGCGCAGCAGAGGGCTTTGAGCTGCACCCACGGCTGGCTGAGTTTTTTAAGCAGGCCTTTGCCGCGCACGCCGTCAATTTTTAGCGTGATTAAATCAATGCCATGCTCTGGCACGATGCGGGTTTCCATACGCCCAGCCGCGCCCAGCCAGATAATCTTCCAACCACGCTCTTTTAACTCATTTGCTACCGCTAGGGCGGGGAAAATATGCCCGCCTGTACCGCCTGCCATAACCATAAGGGTGCGTTTACTCATGACCGATACCCTCTAATCAACTGACGACTTTCATAGTCAATCCGCATTAGCACACCCAGTGCAATTAAATTGGCCACGATGCCCGAGCCACCAAACGAGAGCAGTGGCAGGGTTAGTCCCTTGGTGGGCATCAGGCCCATATTTACGCCAATATTGATAAATGCTTGCACACCCATCCAAGTTCCTACGCCTTGCGCGGCCAGCGCTTGCCAGTGGCGCTCTAATTTTGCGGCTTGTACGCCGATCATAAAGGCGCGGAAAATCAAAAATGAAAACAGTAAAATCACAACGGCAACGCCTATAAAGCCAAATTCTTCGGCAATAATCGCCATCAAAAAATCAGTATGTGCCTCGGGTAGGTAGGAGAGTTTTTCTACGCTGGCACCTAGGCCCACGCCGCTCCATTCACCACGGCCAAACGCAATCAAGGAGTGACTCAGCTGATAGCCCTTGCCGTAGGGGTCTTTCCACGGGTCTAAAAAGCCTAAAACGCGTTGCATGCGGTAAGGCGAGCTCACTACCAAGCCCACAAAGGCCACACCCAAAAACATAAACAGCCCCGCAAATAGCTTCCAGTTAAATCCGCCTAAAAACAGTGCACCCATAGCAATGGCGGTAATCACGGTAAACGCGCCAAAATCTGGCTCTAATAGCAATAAAGCGCCTACCACCATCATCACCATAAACATCGGTAATAGCACTTTGGTGACGCTTTCTAAAAATGAGCCATTCATATTGATGGCTTTACGTACGGTGTAATCAGCGGCATAGAGCACAACAAACAGCTTCATCAGCTCGGATGGCTGTAAATTAATCACCACTAAAGACAACCAGCGGCGGCTACCGTTTACTTCTTTACCAATATGCGGAACCAGTACCAAGATCAGTAAGACGATGCCAAGCATAAACAGCATCGGCGAGTATTGCTGCCAAGTTTTGGTAGAGATAGAAAACGAAATAAAAGCTGCAGCAATCCCTACGGCCAAGAAAACCACATGGCGGATTAGGAAGTAATTCGAACTAAAGCCGGTGTCTTTATCCACCTCGGCCATCGCAATCGATGAGGAATACACCATCACTAAACCAATGGTCAGCAGCAGGGTAATGCACCAGAACAGCGCCTCATCGTAGGCACTCATACTGGGGCGTAGCCGCTTAATGGCTTGTGAGAATAGCTGACGCATCAGTCCCCCAAACCTTTAAAGAGGCAAAGCGGATGAGCAGGGATTTGATCCCTACGAAGCATCGTTGGGCGTACCCGAATAGCGGTTTGTGAGAATAGTTGGCGCATTAGCTTTCTAATCCTTTCACTGCCGCAATAAATACTTCCGCACGGTGATGATAATTGCGGTACATATCTAAGCTAGCGCAGGCAGGGGATAGCAGGACTACGTCGCCACTCTCGGCAAAGTTGCTGGCAAATTGCACTGCCATTTCCATGCTTGGCAATTGCAAGATCGGTAATAGGTGTTCGTTATCGAAATCTACAAATTGCGATTGGGCTTCATTTAAGGCTTCGGCCAGAGTAGAGGCGTCGCGGCCAATCAAAATCACGGCGCGGCAGATGCGCTCGCAAACGGCTTTCAGTGGGCGGAAATCTTGGCCCTTGCCATCGCCACCCGCAATCAATACCACGGGGCGAGTCATGCCTTTGAGCGCTGCTTCAGTAGCGCCAACATTGGTGCCTTTGGAATCGTCGTAGTAGCTCACGCCGTTAACAGTGGCAACAAACTCAACGCGGTGCGCAAGGCCCGTAAATGATTTCAGTGCGGCCAGCATCGGGGCCGTTGCGACGCCAATGGCACGGCACAGTGCGATGGCCGATAAGGCATTTACCGCGTTATGTAAGCCCGCTACCGGTAAATCGGCGGCGTTCATTAGTGCTTCATCGCCGTAGCTTAGGGTGAAGTCCTCACCGCTTAAGCCATATTCGGCAGTTTTGGGGGCATCTGCGCCAAACCACACGACTTGGCGATCTGGAAGACTCATTTCACGGCAGAAAGCATCTTCGCGGTTGAGCACCATGACGCCTGTACCCGCAAAAATACTGGCCTTGGTGGCGGCATAATGCGCTAGGTTTTTATAACGATCTAAGTGATCTTCGCTGATATTAAGCACCGCTGCAGCGTGTGCATTCAGTGAGCTAGTGGTTTCTAGCTGAAAGCTTGATAGCTCTAAGACAAACACATCGGCATCAGGGTGCTGGCTTAGGGCATCCAGTACCGGCAGGCCAATATTGCCTGCCATCACGGTGTTTAAACCCGCCGCACTACACATTGCGCCAACCATGCTGGTGACGGTGGATTTACCATTCGAGCCAGTAATCGCTATCACTTTGGCTTTGGAGCCAGTAATGGCTTGAGCAAATAATTCAACATCGCCAAGGGCTGGTACGCCACGCGCGATGGCTGCGGCAATTGCAGGCGTCGCCAGCGGCACGCCTGGGCTAACAATCAGTACATCAGCATCGGTAAACGTGGTTTCGCTGAACTCGTCTAGGCGCAGCTCAATCTGGCTATGGGCAGAATGCAATTGCTCTAGATTAGGCGGGGTGCTGCGGGTATCGCAGACGGTGACGCGCGCACCTTGAGCTGCCAGCCACTTAGCGGCAGAAAAGCCCGATTCGCCTAAACCCACAACGATGCAATGTTTGCCTTGGTAATTCATTTTTTTCTCTTCAATGTCTACAAGCAAAGCTAAAACCCAAATCTTGAACCACAGAGGGCACAGAGAACACGGAGAAAACCTTCAGAACGGATAAATGCAGGTGTGATTCTCTTGCTTTTCTCCGTGGCCCTCTGTGTTCTCCTTTTCCTCTATGGTTCAAGACCTAGGCTTGTCTTTCAATAATTAACGCAGCTTCAGCGTGGCTAAACCGGCCAATACCAACAGCATGGTGATAATCCAGAAGCGCACAACGACTTGGGTTTCTTTCCAGCCTTTTAATTCGTAATGGTGGTGAATCGGGGCCATTCTAAATACCCGTTTGCCGCGTAGCTTAAAGCTGGCGACTTGAATCATTACCGACAGCGCCTCCATCACAAATACTCCGCCCATAATCAGCAAAACGATTTCTTGGCGCACAATCACCGCCACAATGCCAAGGCCAGCGCCAAGGGCTAGGGCACCCACATCGCCCATGAATACTTCGGCGGGGTAGGCGTTAAACCATAAAAATCCTAAGCCCGCTCCAGCCATCGAGGCACAGAAAATCACGAGCTCACCCGCGCCTGGCACAAAGGGCACGCCTAGATATTTGGAAAACACCACATTGCCGGCTACATAAGCAAAGATACAAAAAGCAAATGAGATCAGCACAGTTGGCATAATGGCTAAGCCATCTAAACCATCGGTTAAGTTCACCGCATTACTGGTGCCAACAATCACAAAGTAAGTCAGTATGCAAAAACCTACCGCGCCAAAGGGGTAGAGGATTTGCTTGAAAAATGGCACGACAAACCCAGTATTGGCAGGCAGGCTACCCCCGGCATGCACCAGAAATACCCCTGCACCAATGGCAATCAGTGATTGCCAAAATAATTTAGCTTTGGCCGACATTCCCTTAGGATCTTTAAGTGCAATTTTTCGGTAGTCATCTACAAAGCCAATGACACCGGTGGCGAGCGTAACAATCAGTGCTAGCCAAACGTATTTATTGCGCAGATCACCCCAGAGCAAGGTAGTGAGGCCAATCGCCAGTAAGATCAGCGTGCCGCCCATAGTCGGGGTGCCCGCTTTAATTAAATGGCTTTGTACACCGTCAGTACGTACCACTTGGCCGACTTTTAAATCGGTGAGCTTTTGAATGACCCAAGGGCCCATCGTCCAAGAGATACCGAGCGCCGTCATGGTCGCCAGCACCGCTCTTAGGGTGATGTAGTTAAAAACGTGAAAGGCGCGAACTGATTCGCCTAGCCATTGAGCTAACAGCAACAACATTTACATCTTCTCCAGATTGTTGATTACTACGCCATCAACGACGCGTTCCATACGCATAAAGCGCGAGCCTTTTACCAAGATCGTGGTGCTTGGGGATAAATCGTGGCGAACGTGGCTGATTAATTCTGCAATATCGCTAAAGTGCTGGCCGTGAGCACCAAAAGCTTGGCTGGCAAGCTGCATAAGCGAGCCGTGGGTATACAGGCGGGTAATGCCTTTGTGCTGCGCGTAAGTGCCGATCTCTTGATGGCGCTCGGCAACATCGCTTCCTAGCTCGCCCATATCGCCCAGAATCAGCAGGGTATCGCTGCCAAAGCTGGCCAGCACATCAATCGCTGCGCGCATGGATTCTGGGTTTGCATTGTAAGTATCGTCGAATACTCTTGCGCCATTAAAGGCCGTTTTGCTCTGCAAGCGTCCCTTTGTGCCTTCATAGCTGGCTAAGCCGCTGGCAATGTCCTCAGCGTCTATGGCTAAGGCGTGGCCAACTGCCGCGGCTGCTAAGGCATTGAGTACATTGTGTAAGCCTGGTATTTGTAAATCGACTTGAGCCGAGTCATTGGGCGTGCACAGGGTAAATTGCGCGCCGGTATGATGGGCGCACAAATTACGCGCGTAGACATCGGCATTGGTGAGGCTAAAGCTAACTTGTGGATGCTCGGCGGCTAGCTCGCGCCACAGCGGAGCGTAATCGTCGTCGGCGTTGATAATGGCGTAGCCACCCGCAACAAGGCCCGCAAAAATCTCACCCTTGGCCTGAGCCACCCCCGCCACGCTGCCGAGCGCTTCTAAATGGCAGCGGCCTGCGTTGGTGATAATGGCGATATCTGGCTTAGCGATATGGGTGAGGTAGCTAATTTCATCAAAATGATTCATGCCCATTTCGGCAACTACATAGCGATGGCTTGCACGTGCCGCCAATAGGGTAAGCGGTAAGCCGATATGGTTGTTTAGATTGCCGCGTGTAGCGTGTACAGCGTTTTTACCGCTGTGGCCCAGCACGGCAGAGATCATTTCTTTAACCGTGGTTTTGCCATTGCTACCGGTTACGCCAATCACAATTTGCCCAGTGGCCGTTTTTAAATGTGCGCGCCAAAAGGTGGCTAGCTGCCCAAGGGCCGCCAGTGTGTCGTCTACTAAGATATGTGGGCCAGCGATGGGCGTATCGACCAAGGCACAGACCGCCCCCGCCGCGATGGCCGCAGTTGCAAAAGCATTGCCATCGAAGCTTTCGCCGCGTAAGGCCACAAATAAATCACCCGCGCGAATATCACGGCTGTCGGTGGTAACACGCTCAAAGCGGATCTCACCTTCAGCGTGTAAAGCGGCCTTAAGGGCCAGCGCGGTTTCTTGCAAAGACAACATTATTTTTTCTTCCTTGATAGGGCGCGGTTAGCGATCGCCACATCATCAAAGGGATGACGAATTCCTGCGATTTCCTGATAAGTTTCGTGGCCTTTGCCGGCGATCAAAATCACGTCTTTGGCGGTGGCTAAATCAATGGCATCCGCAATGGCCGAAGAGCGATCCGAATCAATGATGTAATTGGCGTGGCCCGTGCCTGGTACGCCAGAAACGCCACGTACGATGTCTTGAATAATCGCTTGTGGGGTTTCGGTGCGTGGATTATCTGAAGTGATAATGACTGAATCAGCCAAGTGGCAAGCAATCTCGCCCATTAAAGGGCGCTTGCCTTTATCTCTATCGCCGCCGCAGCCAAAGATGCAATACAAGCGGCCATCTTCCTGCATGGATTCGCGTAGCGTAGAGAGGGCTTTTTCGAGTGCATCAGGGGTGTGGGCGTAATCCACCACTGCGAGTGGGCGCTCATCGCCGCCCAACTTTTGCATACGGCCCGCAGCGGGCTGAATCTGCCCAAGAATATTGGCTGCGGTAGCGAGCGGCACGTCGGCGGCCAAGAGTACGGCTAGGCAGGCGAGCAAATTGCTGGCATTGAAACGACCTAACATTGGCGAGCTGATATTGCATAGGCCATAAGGTGTTGCAACTTCTAGCTCTAATCCGCTTAGGCTTAAATTGATTTTGGTGGCGCGAATGCCGCCGTTTTCTAGGCCATAAGTCAGTACGCGCGGCGCTTTGCAGGTGGAGGCTAGCTCGCGCCCAAATGCATCATCTGTGTTGATAACGGCTGTTTTTAAGCCTTCCCACTCAAATAACTTGGCTTTGGCCGCACCATAGCTGCCCATATCGCCGTGGTAATCTAGATGATCACGGGTCAAATTGGTAAATACCGCCACATTAAAAACGGTGCCATGTACGCGTGCTTGGACTAGCCCGTGCGAAGAAACTTCCATGGCAATATGGCTTGCGCCTTCACCTTGCAAGCGCGACAGCCAGCTTTGCAGAGTAACGGGGTCGAGCGTGGTGTGGCTGGAGCTTTCTAATTTATCAATAAAACCGTTGCCCAGCGTGCCAAGCATGGCCGCTTTATTGCCGAGCAGGTTAAAGGCTTGGGTCAGCCAGTGGGCAATCGAGGTTTTGCCATTCGTGCCGGTAATGCCGGTTACAAACATCGCTTGCGATGGATTGCCCAGTAAGTGCGCGGCCACAATGCCTGCTTGCGCACGCAAATCTGCAATGCCAAGGTTGGCTACTTTCCAATCTGGATTCCACTCAAAGCCATCGGTTTCCCATAAGACTGCGGCGGCCCCAGCGGCAATGGCGGCTTCGATATAGCTACGCCCATCAGCCTCTTCACCTTGAAAGGCTAAGAAAACATCGCCGTTTTGCACCCTGCGGCTGTCCACCACGAGGCGTGCCCCTGATGCGATTGCATCAATCGCTGGAAGGTCGAGAGAAGGGAGGTTCCAACTCACAGCTTTCATGTTTCTTCCTTTTTGGTGGTGGGGGGGGCACGGCATAGCGTGTCATTACCGTGTCCATTGCTATTTACGTTTCTTCTCTTAGCTCTGGAGCATCCAGGCCTGGTAGCAAAATATTATTCATCGGCGCATCAGGCGGTACGCCCAAAATACGTAGGCTGCCAGCCATGATTTCTTGGAAAATTGGTGCTGAAACCCAGCCGCCGTAATATCGATTACCCACTGTGGACGGCTCATCCACCAAGACGGCCACAATCAGCCTAGGGTTGGAGACCGGTGCAAAGCCAATAAACGATACTTCGTACTTTTCTCTTGAATACTGACCATTCACAATCTTGCGTGCTGTACCCGTTTTACCGCCCACTCTAAAGCCAACAATTTGGGCTTTAGTGGCCGTGCCGCCAGGCTGAGTCACGGCTTCTAGCATGTTTTTAACTAAATCAGCAGTTTTGCTAGAAATAACCTGCTTACCTGGGCTAGGTGCGATCATCTTGGTAAAGGTGATCGGCTTCATCTCGCCGCTATTGGTAAATACGGTGTAGCCACGCGCCATTTGCATCAGGCTTACCGAAAGACCGTGGCCAAAAGACATGGTGGCTTGCTCAATTGGCCGCCATGTTTTCCAAGGCCGGACGCGCCCAAATGCTTCTCCTGGAAAACCGCTATGGGTTGATGCACCAAATCCGTAGTTATTAAAGTATGTCCATAAATTTTCACGGCTCATCATCAGGCCTACTTTGGCCGCCCCCACATTACTGGAGTGCTTTAAAATGCCTTCAGGGTTGAGCTGCCCATAGTTGCGAGTATCTTTAAAAGTGGCTGGGCCAATGGTCATAGAGCCCGTGGTCATCACCACACTATTGGGTTTAATCACACCTTGCTCTAAGCCCGCTGCAATAATAAAAGGCTTCATTGTTGAGCCTGGCTCGTAAGTATCGGTAACCACGCGATTGCGTTTCCTACCTAAATCAACCCGCTCACGGCTGTTGGGGTTGTAAGAGGGGAGGTTAGCCAGCGCCAGTACTTCTCCTGTTTTTGCATCTAGTACCACCGCTGCACCCGCTACTGCACTGGCGGCTTCAATGCCTTTTTTAAGCTCCCGATACGCCAGATATTGAATCTTACGATCGATGGATAATTGCAATGTTTCGCCGTCTTTGGCGGGAACAATGGTAGAAACGTCTTCAACGATATAACCACGTCGGTCACGAATAACGGTGCGGCTTCCTGATTTGCCTGCCAGCATCGCCTCACGGGTGAGCTCAAAACCTTCTTGCCCTTTGCCATCGATATCGGTAGTGCCCACAATTTGTGCCATCACATCGCCAGCAGGGTAGTAGCGGCGGTATTCGGTTTGCGTATAGACGCCTGGTACATTCAGCGCCATCACCGTTTTGGCGTCATTGGGTGACATATGCCGGTTTAGCCATAGGAAATCAGGCTTAACGCTTTCACCTTTTGCATTTTTACGTGAGTAGCTTAGCTTTTTAGTAATGTCTTCAACGGGCTGTTGTAATGCTGTGGCCAGTTTTTTAATTTCACTTTTTGAAACTGGAACCGGGTCTTTCTCTGATTTAGGCTCCCAATCGGCAGCTCGCTCTTGGCCATCTGGCAAGAGCGTCATGCTGCGTGGGCTGGCCCAGATCGATTGCACTGGCGTAGAGATTGCTAGTGGCTCGCCATTTCTATCGGTAATCATTCCACGATTGGCCGCTTGCCTTAGGTTACGCATATACCGAGCGTCACCTTGCTCTTGCAGAAAACCTTCATTCCAAGCTTGCAAATACAGGCCGCGCCCTAGCAAAATTGCAAATAAGCTGAGCAAAAATACCACTACAAACCACACTCGCCAGCGTTCTAGTTTTGGCGGCTGCGCGAAACGTTGTTGGCGTGGTTGCGATGCCACACGTTTAGGTCGGGCTAATTTCATTCCGACACCGGTTTAGCGACGCGTTCACCATGCGGTAAAATCACTTGAGTACGGCTTGGGCCTGGAACTTGCATATTTAATTTTTGTGTAGCTTCAGTTTCAATACGTGAATGCATGGCCCAAGTGCTTTGTTCAAGCTGTAATTGTCCCCACTCCACATCCAATTTACGGCTCAGTACGGCCTCTTTTTGTAGCTCGCTATAAAGCTTGCGGGCCTTGTGTTGACTGGTAATAAGCGCCAACGCACACACAATTAAAATTGAGAGCAAAAAAAGGTTCAAACGAGTCACAGCGCAATACCCGTCCGCTCTGCCGTGCGCAAGATGGCACTGCGCGCGCGCGGGTTATCGCTCACTTCCTTGTCGCTGGCACGGATCGGCTTACCAATGATTTTGACCGGTGGCTCGGCAATATCAGCGGCCCGCACGGGTAGGCGCGATGGCAGCTTGTCGCCTTGTGCGGCGTCTTGTAAAAAGCGTTTAACGATACGGTCTTCCAAGGAATGGAAAGCAATCACCGAGAAACGCCCACCAGTATTCAGTAGCTGCAAAGCTTGCGGCAGGGTTAGCGCAAGCTCCTCAAGTTCGCGATTGATGTAAATCCGTATAGCTTGGAAGGTACGTGTCGCCGGGTTCTGACCCGGCTCGCGACTCTTGACGGCTGTTGCAACAATCTCGGAGAGTTGCCCAGTGGTGAGAATCTGTTTTCCCGCTCGACTTGCAACAATCGCTGCTGCAACCTGTTTAGCAAACCGCTCTTCGCCATAGTCTTTTACTACCTCTGCAATTTCTTTCTCATCGGCTAGGTTCAGCCATTCGGCCGCCGTTGTGCCACGGGTGGTATCCATGCGCATATCCAGCGGTGCGTCAAAACGAAAGCTAAAGCCACGGCTTGCGTCATCTAATTGTGGGGATGACACGCCTAGATCCATCAGCACGCCGTCCACTGCATCAATTCCGCGCAGGTTTAATTCTTTCTGCAAATTCACAAAGCCTTCGTGAACGATGGTAAAGCGCGGATCCGTAATGGTTGCTGCCTCGGCAATCGCCATTAAATCTTTATCAAAAGCGATCAGACGGCCTTCGGGCCCTAGTCTGGAGAGAATGAGCCGCGAATGGCCACCGCGACCAAAGGTGCAGTCAACGTAAGTACCATTTGGCTTGATAGCCAGAGCGTGCACCGCTTCTTCTAATAAAACGGTGGTGTGGATAAGCGTCAAAGCACAAAGTCCTGCATAGCGTTGTTGAGAGCCTTAAGGGCTCTGATATATATCTGTGTCAAAGCACAATGCCTTGCATTTGGTTCGCCAGATCGTCGGGATTGATATCCATAACGGCCTGAACTTGGGCAGCCCAACGGGCTTCATCCCACAGCTCAAATTTATTACCCATGCCCACGAGGGCCACTTCCTTTTCTAGGCCAGCCAATTGGCGTAAACGAGGCGGAATTAAAATGCGCCCAGCGCTATCCGGTTCGATCTCTTCGGCATGGCCAACGATAAAACGACGAATAGGCATCTGAGCGCCAGAAAGACGATTAAGTTGGTCGCGTACCGGCAACCAATCAGGTTCTGGATAAAGCAGTAAGCAGCCCGATGGTTCGGCAGTAATCACCAAACGATTCGCACAGTGTGTCCCGAGCACGTCACGATGCCTGGCAGGGATTGCCAATCGTCCTTTGCTATCGAGATTTACTGAGGCTACGCCGCCAAACATGTATATTTATCCGTTCTGTAAGGATTAAAACAACACTTTTACCCACTTTTACCCACTACTTCCCACTATAGAGTAAAAAAAAAGAGCGCACAAGCGCCCGTTTTTTAATTGTTCTTTTGATACAATCACTTAGCTCTAAAATACCCAGTGTGCATTTTCCACTTGTTTTATCTTTTATAAGCAAGCATTAAAGTTAAATACTTAATGTAAAGCTTTAACATTTGTATGCAATAGTGCGTATTTTCCACGCAAGACTAATTATTACGAGAAATGAAAGAAAAAATATTGAATATCTGTTTGCTAGGCTTGCTGGTTTATGCGCTTTGGAAGCGGATTCGCCCGTCAATGCGCTCAGAAATAGACCGCAGCATGCGAATTGCGGCCGTTGTTTTACTGCTTGGGGCCGCTACAGCCTTGTTTTTTAAAGTATATTAAAATGCTCATGCCTAAAGTAGGATGCTTAAGTGGGCTGCGCTTGCCTGCATGGAAAATAGAGTACTCAATAATATTTATTGGCACTACTGTCAGCCATGATGCTTCTATCCGACTAAAAAATTTTAGGAGAACACCATGCTCATTCGCCCTACTGATCAAATTTTAAGTTCTGAAATCACCCCCGAAGCGCTTTGGTTAAACCGCCGGCAACTGATGACCGGTGCTGCGGCTTTGGGCTTGGCGGCGGCTTTGCCTGCGCAAGCGGCGGGTGAGCTGGTTTATCGTAAGAGCCCTCTCTCGGTTAAAGACGACAAAAACAGCTTTGAGCAAATCACTCAATATAATAATTTCTATGAATTTGGTACGGGCAAGGATGATCCTGCTCAAACTGCGGGCAAGCTAAAAACGCGGCCTTGGAATATCGTTATTGAAGGTGAGTGTGATAAGCCACACACCTTTTCTATGGATGAGCTTTTAAAAATAGCGCCGCTTGAAGAGCGAATTTACCGCTTGCGCTGTGTAGAAGGCTGGTCGATGGTGATTCCATGGGTAGGTTTCCCACTTTCGGAGTTGCTAAAGCGGGTTAATCCCACCTCTAAAGCTAAATATGTTGAGTTTATTTCATTAGCAGATAAAGAGCAGATGCCTGGCGTGCAAAGAGCGGTGTTGGATTGGCCCTATACCGAAGGCTTACGTATTGATGAAGCGATGCATCCATTAACCATTATGGCCGTGGGCTTGTATGGCAAAGTATTACCCAATCAAAATGGCGCACCCATCCGCGTGGTGGTGCCGTGGAAATATGGTTTTAAAAGTGCTAAATCCATTGTAAAAATTCGCCTTACTGACAAACAGCCACAAACTTCATGGAATAAAGCGGGGCCAAATGAATATGGATTTTATTCCAATGTAAACCCTGAAGTAGACCATCCGCGCTGGAGCCAAGCCACTGAGCGGCGTATTGGCGAGTTTTTTAAGCGCAAAACCTTAATGTTTAATGGCTACGGCGATCAAGTGGCGGGAATGTATAAGGGAATGGATTTGAAGAAGCTGTTTTGAGTACTAAAAATTGAAACCCAGATCTTGAGCCACGGAGATCACAGAGGAAAACCAAGACAGGAAGTTTTGTTGCATTTCAGTTTTCCTCCGTGGTTCAAGACTTGGTTTTATGTTTTATTCCAATAATTAAGGTACAAAAAAACGGAGCCGCTGGCTCCGTTTTTTATGCTGGCAATAACGCCTGCTTCATTTTACTGAGGGCTTTGGCCTCGATTTGGCGGATACGCTCGGCCGATACATTAAACTCTGCAGCTAAATCATGCAGCGTTAAAGAGGAACCTTCGTCGGCTAACCAGCGTGTTTCTACAATCCGGCGGCTGCGCTCGTCTAAGCTTGCCAGTGCCATTTGCAGTCCTTCGGTATGCAGCTTATCGGTAGCACGACGGGCAAGTGTGGCGTCCGGTGCGCTGTCGTGATCGGCTAGCCAATCAATAGGCGCGTAGCCTTCGTCATCGTTGTCGTCCGAGATCAGCGAGATATCTTGGCCGCTCATCCGCGTTTCCATTTCCAGTACTTCTTCGCGCTTTACGCCCAAATCATCGGCGATTTTTTGCGCTTCTGAGGTAGTGAGTGCGGCAAAGCTTGGCTTCATGGAGCGCAGATTAAAGAATAATTTGCGTTGAGCCTTGGTAGTGGCAACGCGCACTAAGCGCCAGTTACGCAGTACATATTCGTGGATTTCAGCTTTAATCCAATGCACGGCAAAGGAAAACAAGCGTACGCCACGGCCTGGTTCAAAGCGTTTTACCGCCTTCATCAAGCCAATATTGCCTTCTTGGATAAGGTCTGCCTGTGGCAGGCCATAGCCAGAATAGCCGCGCGCAATCGATACCACGACCCGCAGGTGGGACATTACCAACTGCTTAGCTGCCTCCAGATCATTCTCCTGGCGAAAGCGCTCAGCAAGGCTAATTTCCTCTTCCTGTGAGAGCATAGGCACCGTATTTACACGCTGGATATAGCTCTCGATGCTGTCTCCACTAGACAGTACGGGAAGTGTAAGTGCAGCTGCCATATTTAAACCTCTCCTTGCAAAAACACTCGTTGATTCTAGCACTCGCATTGTGAGAGTGCCAAGATATGACGAAGTTCATTTATTCACTCACTTGATTCAATCACATTATAGGGGGGTGAGGCACGGCAATTTTTCCTATCTTATCCATAGCGTAAATGAATGGCCCAGTGCCGTTTCTTAAGTTTTTTAGGTAAATTGCCGCAAATGTCGCCATACCGCAAGCCATGCACCGATAAAAGTAAGCAGCGTGCATAGGGCACATACTATGACGACAGTACTAAAGTCTGGTGACAATAAGCTAAATTTTTGCCCGTACGCGTTGGCTAACTCAAGCACCGCCGGGTTTAGGTGCGACAAAATACCCGCCACAATTGCACAAGCAAATAGGCCACCCAGCAAACCTTGCATCATGGCAAAGTAGATAAATGGTCGACGAATAAAGGCATCCGTTGCGCCAATGAGCCGCGCCACCTCAATTTCTTCCTTGCGGGTTAAGATTTGCATTCGAATTGCGTTGCCGGTAATCAGCATTAGGGCCGTGGCAAGCAATACTGCAATCACTTCGAATAACGTTTGGCCTAAGGCGAGAAGCCTTTCTAAACGATGTGCCCATGCCGAATCAAGCTGAACTTCATCCACGCCAGGCCGGGTTAGCAAGTCTTTTTGCAAGGCTTCTAGCTTAGCGGCTTGGCCATCTTTGCTACTTAATATAAAAGCATCAGGTAGTGGGTTTTCGCTTAAGCCTGCTAGTAAATTGGCGGCTCCAGAGGACGCCTGCATTTCTTTGAGTGCTTCGTCCTTGGCAATAAACCGGCTACTGGCGATACGTGGGTCTTTTTTTAACTGCTCAGCGAGCATGCTCAGGTCTTCTTTGGTGGCGGAATCGCGCATAAAAATCGAAATTTGCGGCTCAATATGAATCTGGCTCGCTACGTTAGAAACGCTACTAATAACCAGCCAGAGCGCTAAAGGCAGCGCGGCGGTAATGCCAATCACCAGTAGATTAAGTGCACTTGAAAAAGGATGGCGAACTAATGCGCCTAAAGTGCGGGCCAGTGATTGGCCATGAAGTCTTAACCAGTGTTTCATATCGCCTCAGGCTGAAAATTGACCGTTTTTCAAACGTAAAATCCGGCGGCCATAATCTGCCATCAGGGTTTCATCGTGTGCGGAGATCACAATGGTGACACCCACTTGGTGAAAGGATTTAAACAGCTCCAAGATATCGTGAGCGTAATCCCTATCCAAATTAGCGGTTGGCTCATCGGCCAGTAAAATGGCGGGGCGATGCACCACGGCACGGGCGATGCATAATCGCTGCTGCTCGCCGCCCGATAGCGAAACGGGATTGAGCTTTTCCTTGCCGGTGAGACCGACCTTATCGAGCGCGGCCAAAACGCGGCGGCGGCCTTCTTTATGATTAAAGCCAATAATGTCGAGCGGCAGGCTGACGTTATCTAATACTGTGCGATCAAACAGGATTTTATGGTCTTGAAAAATCAGCCCTAAATGGCGGCGGATATAGGGCAGGGAGCTGCGGTTCATCTTCGCCATATTTTGCCCATTGACGTTAACAATGCCGCCACTCGGTTTTTCTATCCCTGCAATCAGCTTTAATAGCGTCGATTTACCTGCACCGGAATGGCCCGCTAAAAACACCAGCTCGCCGCTTGGTATCTCAAAGCTTAAATTCTTTACGGCATCAAAGCCGCCAGGATAGCGCTTACTGACTTGCTGGAACTGGATCATAGGAGCCCTTATTTCTCTGTAAAGGCACGGCATGCCTTTACATCTGTTTGATGTCTACCGCTTTTAGATGCTTCACCAGCACCTTGTTTTCGTACTGATTACCGCCAAACTCGAAATATGTTACACCATGCTGAACAAAAGCTTGGTGTACATAAAAGGAAATGGCGCGGATATTGTTGCTATTTACGCGTGGATTGTTATTGAGTGCTGCAAATTTTTTAGGAGTGAATTCAATCAGCACATATGCAGAAATATCATGATGAACCCCATCCTTGGCGTAGGTATGTAGCCATACCTGAATCGTCAGCGCGGCCAAGTTCTGCACATCAGCAAGGCAGGCCATGCGAAAAGAAATATGTGGGCTCATGAGTAGATAGTCAGTTGTTTGTGGGGGCACGTTATGCCGTGCCCTATCCATACTTAATCAAACAGCGCGTCTACATAGTCTTTGGCAATAAAGGGGCGCAAATCGTCGATGCTTTCGCCCACGCCAATAAAGCGCAGTGGAATAGGGCGCTGTTTGGCAATGGCCGCGATAATCCCGCCTTTGGCCGTACCGTCGAGCTTGGTCAAGATCAAACCCGTTAGGCCGAGTGCATCGTCGAACGATTTTACTTGGCTGAGCGCGTTCTGGCCGTTATTGGCATCCAGCACCAGCATGATTTCGTGCGGGCCAGTAGGATCGGCTTTTTGCACCACGCGTTTTACTTTTTTGATTTCTTCCATCAAATGCAATTGCGTAGGCAGGCGGCCAGCGGTATCGACGATCACCACATCAATGCCACGCGCCTTGGCTGCGTTTACTGCATCAAAGGCCACCGCTGCAGAGTCACCACCATCTTGGGCAATCACCTGTACGCCATTACGCTCGCCCCACACTACTAGCTGCTCACGTGCCGCAGCGCGGAAAGTATCACCAGCGGCGAGTAAAACGCTGAGGCCTTGGCCTTGAAAATACTTGGCTAATTTGCCGATGCTGGTTGTTTTACCTGCACCATTTACGCCAGCTACCATCAAAATAAAGGGCTTATGGGTGCTAATATCCAGCGGTTTTTGTAGTGGGCTGATTAAATCAGTGAGGGAGCTTTGTAATGCACCTTTTAGCTCACTGCCATTTTTAAGCCCTGCAAGGCTTACACGATTTCGTACATCATCTAACAAATGTTGTGTTGCATCGATACCCATATCGGCGGTGAGCAGCACCGATTCCAGCTCTTCATACAGATCTTCATCGATCTGGCCGCCACCAAATAGGCCCGCTAAGCTTTTACCGAGACGATTACGAGTTTTAGCTAAGCCCGCTTTTAGGCGCTCAGACCAAGAAAGCTTGGCTTGAGGCTCAGCCGCCTCAATAATTGGAGCAGGAGCAGGAGCAGGAGCAGGAGCAGGAGCAGGAGCAGGAGCAGGAGCAACGGCTTCAGGCTCTACGCTCTGAAAAGGGGCTGCGGCTGGCTCTGCTATCACCGTTTCAATGGCGATGGCTTCATGCTGCTGAATAAGGGCTGCAGAGGGAGCGGGAGCCGAGTCAGTTACAACTTCAGCCGTTTGATTGATAGGTGCCGTGTCGATTTGAACAGGCTCTACCACCAGTGGTGATTCTGGTGTAACCGGTGCAACCGGCTTTTTTTTGCGAAAAAAACTGAACATGAGTTTGCGGGGATTCCGAAAGATGGCGGAAAATGCGGGCAGCCTGCCGAAAAAAGTCTGTTTTCTGCGAAAAACCACTAAGTGGCTTATCTTATTTACAGGCTGCTGGGCTATTTAATTACAGATTGCTAGGATTTTAACATGGCCGCACAGTTCAAAAACCAGGTTCGTATTATTGGCGGTGACTATAAACGCCGTTTATTGAAGTTTCCTGACTCAGAAGGCCTACGGCCTACGCCAGATCGGGTGCGTGAAACTCTTTTTAATTGGCTAGGCCAAGAGTGCACCAATCTGACGTGCTTAGATTTATTCTCTGGCAGCGGCGCGCTCGGTTTTGAGGCTGCATCAAGGAATGCCAAGCGTGTCGTGATGGTAGAGCGAGCCAAAAACGTGGCCGCTAGCCTAAAAAATAATCAAAACTTGCTTGGGGCTAGCAATATTGAGGTGATTTGGGGCGACGCGCTACGCTTTTTAGATAGCACGGCGGAACGGTTTGACGTGGTGTTTTTAGACCCTCCCTTTGCATCAGATTTTTTAGCGCAAGTATTACCAAAACTGCCCCGTGTGCTTAATTCAGGGGCTGTTATCTATGCAGAAACAGCTAATTGGCCAGATCGGGAAGGCTGGGAAATCGTAAAGGATGGCAAGGCTGGGCAGGTAAAATTCGCTTTGTTGAAGCAGAGCTTAATTGTGTAAGCGATCGAAAACTGTGTCTGTCATCTAGTTTAAATTGCTTGTAAAACCTTGTATCGCAGAGCTTCACAGAAAGTGGTTTTGCTAAATGCCTCGTAAGCAGTGAAAGCCCAATAAAATGATGATTTATCCCCTCTTTCATTGAGCTAAACGCGCTGTGTTCTCTGTGGTTCAAGATTGAGTTATTTTTGCTACTGTGTAATAGTCATTAGAGCTGGTGATAGGCTTAGGCAGGCTTAGTTATTTCGCTTTGTTGCGTAATAAGCAGCTGCGTAAAGTCTGCTGCACTCATGGGGCGGTAGCAGTAATATCCTTGGATTAAATTGCAGCCTAAGTTGGAAAGATATTCGGCTTGTGATTGGGTTTCTACGCCCTCGGCAATGAGCTTTAATCCTAAATTGCTAGCGATATCAATAATGGAGCGAACAATCGCTGCAGAATGCAAATTATCTGGTAAAGCTTGCACAAAAGATTGGTCTATTTTTAAATAATCGATTGGATAGTTTTGTAAATAAGCCAAATTGGAATATCCGGTTCCAAAGTCGTCTAGCGCTAGGCTAAAGCCATTGCTATGCAATTGGTTAAGTACGTCAGATTGGCCATTGCCCATTAATAAACTCTCTGTTAACTCTAGCTCGACTAATTCAGCAGATATTTTGTGGTAAGTTAAAATGGTTGCAATCTCTTCCGGTAATTGGGGGTTGAATTGCATGACGGATAAATTAACGGCGAGCCTATCCAGTGAAAGACCCGCTTTCTTCCATTCGGCAATTTGGCTAATTGCTTCATTAAGCACCCAGCTGCCAATGGCAACGATTAAGCCTGTTTCTTCGGCAAAGGGGATAAAGTTAGAGGGAGGAATCATTCCTTTTAGTGGATGCTTCCAGCGAATTAAAGCCTCTGCACCCATGATTTTTTTGCTAGGAAAATCAACCTGTGGTTGAAAATAAAGCTCAAATTGATTTAAGTTTAGCGCGTGGTGAAGTTCGGCCTCGAGTTTGATTTTGTCTAAGGAGCTGCGGTTCATTTCCGTAGAATAAAATAAATAATTTTGATTGTTTTTTTTAGCGCGATGCATCGCTATGGTGGCGTTGTTGATCAGTGTTTCTGCGCCATAGCCATCATCTGGATAAATAGTAATGCCAATATGGCAAATCAAAACAATTTCTTGATTCTTTAAATAAAATGGCGCGGCGGTAGATTGTAAAATTCTACGAGCAACTAAAATGGCATCTTCTCTTTGCTCTATTTCAAATAAGGCAATATAAAATTCATCGCCACTGAAGCGGGACACAACGTCTTCTTCTCGTAGGGCAAGACGGATGCGTTTTGCTAATTCTGCCAACAAAATATCTGCTGAGGCGTGACCAAATGAATCATTGATATTTTTGAAGCCATTAATGTTAAAGCATAATAATGAGCCATGTTTTTGTTTGCGTTTTGCCTCGGATAAAGATTGGGCGAGTAAGGAAAATAGCATGGCACGGTTGGGGAGACTCGTTAGCGTATCGTAATACGCTAACTGATGGATTTTAGCCTCAGTTTGGCGTTTTTCTGTGTGGTCAGAAAATACCGCAAAATAATGACTAATGAAACCCAAGTTGGTGTGTACCGCGCTAATGGTTAGCCATGCTGGAAAGGCTTCTCCATTGGCGCGCTGATCCCATAATTCGCCTTCCCAATGCCCCAATGATTTAAGTGTGTTTTCAATGGCTTTAGAGGTGTATTTCTCTGTACTATTTAAAAAGCTAGGCATGGTGCCTTGCACTTCTTGCATATTGCGGCCGGTAATCTTTAAATAGGCGTTGTTTACGCTCAGAATAAGGCGATTACTATCGGTAATGACAATGGCTTCACGGGCGTATTCAAAGATTCGGGTATAAAGCCGGCTGCGTTCTTCATTGGCGAGCTGGCTGCTGATATCACGTACATAAGCAATAAGTCTTGTGGCTAGGCCTTGTTTATTGCGTACCAAGGTGAGGTGAAGATGCGCCCAGAAATCACTGCCATCTTTTCGCCGCCGTTTAACATCCATTTCGGCATGACCATTGGCGATGACCTCGTTAAAACAATCTTCTTCCCCTTGGTTTTCTGCATCCGCATACAAAAGTAGAATATGTTTGCCTAAAACTTCATCCGCTAGATAGCCAAATAATAGCTCGGCACCACGGTTCCAGCCGGTGATATAGCCTTCCAAATCCATAGTAATGATCGACGCTTCAAGCGCCGCATAGATACCGGATTCGCTATCTAGCTCGTTATTCATGTGGCGGATGCCATTAGTTTTCTAACCCATTGGCAGGCGCTAATCTCAGATTGCATCCACGCACTAGATTGGGTGTCGCTTAGCAAATTGCTGAGCACGGCTTCATCACCGGCCTCCATTGCGGCAAGTGCATTGATGGCATTTCCAAGCGGCCCTTCGCCTGCCAGCAAACCCGCACGCAACTCTGGGCTGAGCGGGAGTGGATCCAGAATATCGCTTAAGGTTTGGCCAAATAGGCGATCTAGCAAGGAGAGCATGCCAGCCATAAAGGCCACATCGGGTTTGATATTGGGCAGGGCGCTGCTACCCGCCCAGTTTTCTAGCCGCTTGGCGCGCAGTGCGGCTAAGAGCAGCAGTGGTGGCGTGCCACTATCAGCACCAAATTGCTCGGCATAAAGCAAGAGCTGTAGCCAGCGTTGTAATTGCCGCCTCCCTAAGATAGCGATCGCTTGGCGCAGGCTTTCTGCATGGGTGCTACCACCTACGGCCACTGAGTTAACCAATCTTAATAAGCTAAACACCAATTGTGGTGCTTTGGCGATTACGGCTTCGATGGCGGGGGTGTCGGCATCGCTGACGATTAGGCCAAGTAGCTCTAATAAAACCGGCTTGCTGGGGGTGGGGCGGCTGTCGGGTTTTTGTGGGGCCAGAAGCCAAGTGCCGGTTAGCCACACTTTAGGGGGGAGCTGGCTTGGGAGGGTTTGCACGCCAGCGATGAGGCCAAGGTCTTCACTGGGAGCACTGAGTAGCCGACGTGCCGCCTGCGGAGTCGACAGAGCAAGCTCATTATTATTGAGCAAAATTACAAAAGGATGCGGCTCAGCTAAATCAGCAGGAAACAACCCATCGTAGCTTTCCCATAGGCAAGGCAGCTTTGCCAGTATAGTTTCAGCAAAAAGTGGGGCGAGGGTTGCCAGTTGGGTCGGCTCTGCATGTAGCCTTAGGGCAATCCACTCATGATCTGTATTCCAAACGGGTTCAATTAGCATGATAGCAGCGCAGCAAAATGACTCTTCACCCTAGCTCTGGCCTTAGCTATGGGCAAGGAGTCATTGCTTTGTCAGGCTATCAATGGGCTTTTTAGTAATTTAAGCCGCAGTTGGATAGACTTTCGCCTCTCTTGGCGTAAGGAAAACACTTTCTCCTGATTGCCATTGCCCCTCTTGCTGACGCTCGCGGGTGATTTCTACTTCTACGATTTCTGCGTTGGCTATGGCGACTTCTAGTCTTACCGTTGCCCCTAGCAAGCGCACATGGATGATTTTTCCTGCAATGGCGTTTTGATTTGCAAGGCGGGATAGATCAATTTCATGTGGGCGAACATAAACCGTGGCGGTAGCCTGTGCAACATCAGGCGCTGCAAAACGTGCACCGCCTACTTCTGCCCAGCCTTCGTGAACGCGGCTGTGGAAAAGATTTACATCGCCCAAAAACTGGTAAACAAACGGTGTGGTGGGGGTGTCATAAACCTGCTCTGGCGTGCCAATTTGCTCGATCTGGCCTTTATTCATCACTACTACGCGATCGGCCACTTCCAGTGCTTCTTCCTGATCGTGGGTCACAAATACGCTGGTGATATGCATTTCATCGTGCAGTCGGCGCAACCAGCGGCGCAGCTCTTTACGTACCTTGGTATCGAGCGCTCCAAAAGGCTCGTCCAGCAGCAAGACTTTAGGCTCTACAGCCAGTGCTCGGGCTAGGGCAATTCGCTGCCTTTGTCCGCCGGATAATTGCGCAGGGAAGCGATCTGCCAGCCAATCCAGTTGCACCATATTGAGCAAGGCATGGACTTTTTCTTTGATAACGGCTTCTGATGGGCGGGTTTTCTTGGGGCGAACACGCAGGCCAAAGGCGACATTTTCAAATACCGTCATGTGGCGAAACAGCGCGTAGTGCTGGAAAACAAAGCCAACCTGGCGCTCTCTCACATGGGTATCGGTGGCGTCCTCTCCATGAAATAAAATCTGCCCTTGATCGGGCGTTTCAAGGCCAGCAATCACCCGCAGCAGCGTGGTTTTGCCGCAGCCCGAAGGCCCAAGCAGCGCCAACAGCTCGCCCGATTTCACTTCTAAATTTAGATTATCCAGCGCGGTAAAAGCTCCGAAACGCTTGGCGATGTTTTTGACTTCGATACTCATATTTACTTACCTTCGTTGAAGGGGCTTTACGATGATGTAGGGCGGGTGATACCCCATACGCGCTAACCAAAGTCAAAAGCCTTTTTTATTAGTGCCTTCGGCACGTTAATTTAGCTGCGGGCGTCCCGCTGGACCTTCCTTTCTTGCGCGGCCAAGAAACGAAGCCAAAGAAGGCCG
>JBDKJX010000021.1:0-58097 GCA_039796405.1 Pseudomonadota bacterium | reverse complement strand
AATGGCTTTGGATTTACAATAACGAGCGCCCGCATATGGGATTGGGCGGCATCACCCCGAAACAAAAACTGGCATTACATGCCTAGCCTCTACTTCTAAGTGAGCTTAAAAATGGGGGGATTACCCAATGATCTCAGCATCGGGCTTAATAGTCCCCTTGAAGCACGCCGAGCTGATTATCCGCACCAAGATCAACGTGCCGAAGGCACTGAAATGAAATCACCAACCGCGCTACCACAGCGCTCTATTGACTTTCCCCTTCACCCTGTCATGATCCCTTCTATTAACGCAAATTTATGGATTTGAGATTGTGGCTAAGCCTAAGGTAGAAAGAGCGCCTACATTTGAATTGGGGGGTATGGATTTCCCGCAGATTCAGAAGTATTTACCCCTGTATGATTTAACCGATAGCCAAGGGCGCTACCTGCATTGGAACCAACTAAAATGGCGGGTTCCTAGGGATGAAGCGCAAAATATTTGGTTTGCGATTAAATTTCAGCGCTTTATGCTGCTCAAAGAGATCGATTTAAAAGACGAGCAGGGCGAGTCTTTTAGCTACTGCACGCCTAATTCGATTGAGGCTAGATTGCACCAAGTGATTAAAACAGCGGGGGGCACGGTGGGGGTGGTGGCTGGCGCTGCGGCATCGATGCAGATTCAGGCAAAATTTTTGGTGTCGTCCTTAATTATGGAAGAAGCGATTAGCAGTGCTCAGCTAGAGGGCGCGGCAACGACGCGTGAAGTGGCTAAAAAAATGCTGGAGGAAGAAAGGCCGCCAGTGAATGAAGATGAAAGAATGATTCTGAATAATTTCTTTTTGCTTAAAAAAGCCGAGAAATCATACAAAGAATTATTAACGGTTGATTTGATTTTAGAGTTTCATAGAATCGCCACCCTAGGCACCACGGAAAACAATGTTGTACCAGGCCAATTTAGGGATGCAGATGATATTTATGTGGAAGACGGTAACGGTGGCATTGCCCACCAGCCACCTCACCATCATTTAATCCCTGAGCGGCTTCAAGCCCTTTGTGATTTTGCCAATAGCGATCATTCTGGCGTGAATGGCCGTGATTTTATTGCCCCCGTGGTTAAAGCGATTATTCTGCATTTTATGCTGGGCTTTGAGCATCCATTTAGAGATGGTAATGGCAGAACTGCGCGGGCCTTATTTTACTGGTTTATGCTAAAAAATGAATATAATTTATTTAAATATATTTCGATCAGTAAACTACTTAAAGATAGCCCTAAGGAGTATGGTCTAGCTTATTTGTACACTGAAACAGATCAAAATGATTTAACTTATTTTATTGATTTTCAGCTAGATATTATTATCAAGGCTTTTGATGAGCTGAAAAAATATTTAGAAGAAAAAACCGATGAGTTTTATCAGGTTGTGGCGATGCTAGAAAAATCAAAATTTAGCCCGCTGCTTAATTTTGTACAAAAAGATGTGATTAAAAAGGCTAATAAATCACCAGGGCGTTATTTCTCTGTAAAAGAAATCGCCAGCGATTATGGCATCGCAGATAATTCTGCCCGCACTTATTTAAATAAATTAGCGGAATATAAACTGCTCTTGCCTACTAAAGATGGCAGAACCACCTTATATATTGCGCCATCTGATTTATTGCAGCGATTAGTTTAATAACGATGTAAAACTTAGGGTGGGTAGGCTGTACCCACCCTAATGAACCATTACATCCCTGCTTCAACCAGCATTTCGCGCGTCAGCAAGAATACAAAGCCATCGCCACTTTCGGTTTCTAGCCATACAAATGGCAGGTCTGGGTAGCTGGCTTCTAGCTCGTCACGGTTATGGCCGATTTCTACGACTAACACCCCAAGCGGGTTTAGAAAGCGGGTGGCTTCTTCCAGAATACGGCGGGTAATATCTAAGCCATCTTCGCCACTGCCCAGCGCCATTTCTGGCTCGTGCAGATATTCGGGTGGCAGCTCTTCTACCGAATGCGCGTCTACATAGGGCGGGTTAGAGATAATCAGATCATATAACTCGCCTTCAACCGCACTAAAGAGATCCGAATCCATCAGATCAATGCGCTCGCCAAGGCTGTATTCCAGCACATTGATTTCTGCCACATCGAGCGCATCTGGGGATAAATCCAGAGCATCAATGGCGGCATCAGGGAAGGCATCGGCCATCACAATCGCCAAGCAGCCAGAGCCAGTGCACAGATCCATCGCGCGGTGGATGAGCTCTGGGTATTCGATCCACGGCGTTAAGCCACCTTCACGGATAATCTCGGCAATAAATGAGCGCGGCACGATGGTGCGCTCGTCCACGAAAAATTTATACTCGCCCAGCCACGCTTCTTTTGTAAGGTAGGCGGCGGGTTTGCGGGTTTCTACGCGCTGTTTAAGAATATCGAGCACTTGGGCTAATTCTTCGGGCAAGAGCTTGGCGTCGTACATCGGCTCTAAGCGATCAAGCGGCAATTTAAGCGTGGATAAGATTAAATAGGCGGCTTCGTCCCAAGCATTATCGGTGCCGTGGCCATAAAACAGCTCGGCGGCGTTGAAACGGCTGACCGCAAAGCGATGTAAGTCGCGCACGGTGCTTAAATATTGAGAAGCGTGATCAAACATGGCTTTATCTCGTCAGATTTAAAATGGCGCTAGTTTAACTGATTGGCGGGCTGGCAGCCTGCTTAGCTGCGGGCCCTTTGTCAGCTAGGGTATGCAGGGAGGCTGGCTTCGTGTAAATTGGAACGTTGTTCTTAATTTTTCGGAAAGAAACACGCATGACATTCTCATCGCTCGGGCTGGCTCCGGAAGTGCTCAAGGCAGTCGCCGAGCAAGGTTATGAACATCCGACGCTGATTCAAGCGCAGGCCATCCCTGTTATTCTATCTGGGCGCGACGTGCTTGGTGCCGCACAAACAGGCACCGGTAAAACCGCTGCGTTCACCTTGCCGATTCTGACTAAGATCGCTAAGCACGCCAATACCAGTGCATCCCCAGCTCGCCACCCAATCCGCGTTTTGATTTTAACGCCGACGCGTGAGCTGGCCGATCAGGTCTCTGAAAGTGTTACCACCTATAGCAAACATATGCCACTGCGCAGCCACGTGGTATTTGGCGGCATGGATATCAAGGCGCAGATTCCTAAGTTGCGTGAAGGCGTAGAGATTTTAGTCGCTACGCCAGGGCGCTTGCTGGATCATATTCAGCAAAAATCGGTGAATTTATCCCAAGTTGAAATCCTGATTTTGGATGAAGCCGATCGCATGTTGGATATGGGTTTTATTCTAGATATCCGCAAGATTTTTGAGCTTTGCACTAGCCGCAAGCAAACGCTATTGTTCTCCGCAACTTTTGCGCCAGAGATCAAAAAGCTGGCCGAAGACTTTATGCACGACCCTGAAGTCATCGAAGTGGCGCGCCAAAATTCTGCCAATGAATCGGTGAAACAAGAGCTCCACCCGGTAGAAAATAGCCGCAAAAAAGCCCTCGTTGCCCATTTAATCCGCACGCATAATATGAGCCAAGTGATCGTATTTTGCCGTACTAAAATTGGCGCAGAGCAATTAGGCCGCGAGCTAAAACGTGCAGGTTTTTCTGCCGAAGCCATTCATGGCGATCGCACCCAGCAATCCCGTTTAGAAACATTGGCTGCATTTAAAGACGGCACACTTAAAGTATTGGTGGCCACCGATGTAGCGGCTCGCGGCTTAGATATTAACGAGCTGCCCTTTGTGATTAACTTTGAGCTGCCAACCAATCCAGAAGACTATGTGCACCGCATTGGCCGCACTGGTCGCGCGGGTTCTACGGGTATCGCCATTTCTTTGGTGGCACCAGAAGAAGAGAAAGCTTACCTTGGCATTCAAAAAATGCTCAAACGTGATCTGCCTTTGATTTCGGTACCGGGGTTTTCTCCTGGCACTACACCACTAGAAGTGGCTCCTGCGCCTCGCCGCGAGCCAACGCCTGCTTCCCCTGCCGTTGCTGCTTTAACTCGCAACCTAAACGCAGCGCCAAGTAGCCGTGCTCGTGCACAAAGCTATGACAGCATGCCAGATGCGCCTTTATCTAAACTAAAGCGCACACCGCAAATTGCAGCACTGTTCTTACCGCCTAAGTATCAAGTGACTAACTAAGACGAAATGAACGATTTCTCCCAGCGCTGGACCACGCGGCTTTATCAGGGCTTTCCCCTGTTAAAAGCCATGCAGGTTCAGTTACTGGGGGATTAATCATGCTGGCAGCTATTCGCCCCTTACGGCCCCAATCAAAATGATCACAACAGCGCTTTTGGCGGCAGTATATTCAAGCGGGTCATTTAGTTGCCGCTAGAAAAATTGATCAGCAATTACGGCCATTGATTAAATTACGTTTGCCGAGCCTAATCCAGCACCCGTTAAAGCGGCTTTAGCGATGCAAGGCTTAATTCATGAGGAATTACGCATGCCGATGACGGTTGTTTCGGCGGCAACTAAAGCGCAGTTAGCGCTCTTGCTTGAAGAGATTATGGCAATTTAATAAGAGCCTGTTGGCGTTTGATTCACAATGGCACAGAGATGTGAATCAAACCCTTAGCAGCCGAAACCCGCGCGCTTGTTTCGGCTTATTTTTGGGGCAGCCATTTGGCTTTTATTTGCTTTATTTTTTCATTATCAGTAATGGCTTTATAGCCTTCTTCAAATTTTTTCAATGCCCATAATCCTTTGGGATGTTGAGGGCTAAAGCCAATAAACACATCTTGTTTGCTGCTAAAGAAGGTGGTTTCAATTTGGGCGGCTACCCCCGCGTTTTCGGCCCAATATTGCGGGGTTTGTATTTCGTTGGCCATCACTAAGGCCGCGTTAAGGCTACCAAGCGCGAGTTGTTTTAAATTGATTTGCTCGCTTGGGCCCTGAACAAAAATTATGCCGCGCTTAGGTAATTGACTGGCACTTGGTGGATATTCATAGCCACTTATCACGCCAATTTTCAAACCTACGCTTAATTCGGCTTCACTTTTAGCGCTGAGCGGGTGGGCTTTATTTTGAAAATAAATGGGGGTAACGGTAAAAAGCGGTACGCTAGGAAATTTAATTTTCCCTGCCATAGCAGGCTCCCAAGCCATATTAAAACAAGCGGCAGCTTTGGCATTTAGCACCATTTTTTTGCAGCGGGAGTACGGTACTACCTTAAGCTTTGCTTCAATACCCACTGCGGCAAAGGCGGCAACCACCAAATCATTAGCGTAACCCGTGCCATCTGCTCTGGAGAAAGGCTCTGCAGCATCTTCAACAAGGATCTCTAGTGCTGCTGCTAAGCTGTGCGTACTGCTCATTAAGCCTATGGCAGCAATAACCAGTAAGCGCAATTGCGTTATATCCATGATTTTGTCCTCACTGCTCATGGCTTTAAATCTAGACAAGAATGCAGTGCAAAACTACTGAACACACAGCTGTAACAGACTAGCGCGGTAATTGAATGAGCAAAAAAGTAGCCATGTGAAAAAAAGAGTAGATTTATCTTAGCTATTTGAGCTGCAGCGCCGATTTAAATATTCATCAATCGACCATTTTCCTGCGCCATAAATCGCCAATACTAGTAGCAATACTCCCCATAGATAATGATCTTTAATCGCAATAGGCAGTAATGCAGGATATGAAATAACCGCAACGGCATTGAGTACAAATAGCCCCACTGCAGCAAATCGCCCTAGCGTGCCGCTAATCAGTAAGATGGGTAGCAATAGCTCACCACCTGTGCCCATGATTGCGGCGATTTCTGGTGGAATAAGAGGAACTTGATATTCAAAATTAAATAAAAATAAAGTGCCTTCCCAATTGCGGATTTTAGTCAGGCCAGACATAAAAAACACCTGTGCCAGATAAAAGCGTAAGCCTAAATTAAATATAGGTGCGATATGGGCAAGGCATAATTTTTCAGCGCAGCGATAGCTGCCGTAAAGGTGGCATATTAGTTTTTTCATTTGAATCACCTTAAATAAAAGAGGTTTATCTTTGTATTTGGCATACCAAGCCACAGCTAAATAGCTGGGCTAAGAGGGGGCTAGCGTCATTATTACTCGCCAGCATCGCCGTTTCAATACAGTCGCCAGTCAATAAGCGCGCTAAAAATTGGGCTTCATGACGTGTGAGCGCTTGCCAATGATCCCGCCATACCCAAACTTGCTCGCCACCTGATTGCAGGTTTGCTGGGCTTTCGCCATGGTGCATCATTAAAATTTGGTAAATGGGCCATAATGTCGATTGAATCACGGCACAGGCTGGATGTAATATAAGTCTTAATTGACCAAATTGCTCTGCGGTATAGCTCTGTAATTGGCTGATATCGATTGGGGCCAGATCAATACTGTAATGCGCCTGATGAATAGCCCAATCTAATCTGGCTACATCGTTTAAATAGGGTAGATCGGCTACATGAGGAAAAATACTTAAAAAGGCTGGAAAATCTACGCCATCATCATGCAAATTACCCGAGTAGGCCGATGTTTCGGCTATATATTCAGCCGCTAAGGCGGCAAAGAACTCATCGCCCACTAATTGCAAGATAGTGGGATAGGTGCTGGCTAAATTAGCACGGCGATTAGCTAAAATATTATTACGATATACATCTAAATAAGGCTGGCTTTGGGCCGTAATATTAGCTGGCAGATAATCCGGCTGTTTAAAGATTTGGCTAAAATCTTTTAATGCATTAGCGTAGATCATGCCAATGCCTCGATGGATTGTTTAGCGATTTGGCTTTGCAATACGCCGTATTCATCGAGTAAGCCTTCAAGCGTGGGCAGATTGGTATCGCGCTCCAGCAATACGGGCTTGGGGCCGGTAAGTTTAAGCGCGTCTTCCAGCAGCTTCCACACGGCATTGCAAACTGGTGCGCCATGGGTATCAATGACTAGGCCATCGCAGTATTCAAAGCCCGCTACGTGGATTTCGGCAACTCGGTGTAGCGGTAAGCGTGCCAGCTCGGCCCTGGCATCAATGCCATGGTTAAGCTGATTTACGTGCATATTATTGACATCCAGTAACAGGCCGCAGCCGGTGCGCGCTACTAGCTCTGCCAATAGCTCGGCCTCGCTGAGCATTTCATCACTAAAGGCGATATAGCTGGAGACATTTTCTAGCAAGATAATACGCTTTAAGCGGCTTTGTACCAGATCGATATGGTTGCAGAGGGTATCGATCACGCCGGCATAGCGCGGCACGGGTAAGAGATCATTAAACCAAACGTCACCAAAGCGATTCCATGCTAAATGCTCTGAAATAGCGGCGGGTGTAATGCGCTGTGCAAGATCCGTTAGTTGCTTTAAATGGCGCTCATCTGGGGGCTCGGCATTACCCAGCCCAAGCCCTACGCCATGCAGGCTGACTGGGTAATCATGGCGAATTTTTTCTAAGGCGGCGGGTGCTGCACCGCCGCCAAAGTAGTTTTCGCTATGGACTTCCCACCAAGCTACCTTGGGGCGTGTAGCAAGAACTTCGGCCAAATGCGGCGAGCGAAGCCCAAGCCCAGCTTGGATGGGAAGTGTAGCCATGATGCTGATTCCTTAAGCCTTAGGTGCCATTAAGGAGCCTTGCATTTTTTCACACGTGCCTTTTTTAACGGCTTTCCACTCGCTCTTATCCATATCTTTAGTGCTCATGCCAGCACAAGCATGGCTATTACCCGCGCAATCATTTTGGCCTGCTTTGGAAACGCCATAGCATTTTTCCATTTTTTTCATTTCATCGGCGCTAGGTGCTGCGCTGGCGGTGTTGATAGCGGCGCAGCCAATCACGGCGGCAAGGGCGGAAGATAGCATCAGGGACGTTTTCATCGGTATAGCTCCATGTAGTTGATTGGGGTGCTGTTTGGGCACCTGCAGACTCTGTCGTGCAGGTGCTTTATTTCTGACACAAAAAGATAAAAATATTTTTATGAGGCGGATTTATTCCCAATGAGCCGGGGCTCTGGCCGCATCACGCATAAAGTGTAGCTGGCGATTAAAGTTTCGGCACTTATTACAAAGCAATAAGTGCAGGCGCAAGCGGCTGCGTTGGCTCAATGTGAGAGGGCCATCTTGTTGGGCTGATAATAAAATGGATGCTTGGCGACAATTCATCATGGTGTGTTTCCAAACCAGTTTTTTTCTAAGCAAAGACGTAAGCTCATGCGGGCGCGATAAAGCATGGCTGAACAATTAGTCGCAGTAATCTCTAATTGTTGACAAATCTGTTCAATTTCCAGCCCTAACTCTTCACGCATGGCAAATACCATCGCAGTACGGCGGGGCATAAGCTGGCTGCAGCGGCTGTAGGTGGCCCAGAATTGTTTGTCTTCTAAGCTGGCTTCGGGTTTTTCCCAGCGCCGTGGCGCGTCGCTTCCCCAGTGGCCAGTTTGATTAAATAGCACATCAAAATCGCTATTATCTTCTTCACCATCCACTGCTGCGACTAATAGAGGGTCGCGGTAAATTCGGCGCTGAGTATCGATAATCTTGAATTTTAATATGCCGGTTAGCCACGTTTTTAAGGACGATTGGCCATGAAAGGAATCGGGCTTTTCTAGTGCGGCTAGCAGCGTTTCCTGCACTACATCTTCGGCGCTGCTGCTGTGTTGCAGCTGAAATAGCGCAAAGCGGTAGAGGTAATCGCGAAGGGGCTCTAGGTCTGTTATGCAAATGGCCATGATGCTCTGCGTGGTAAGCGTTACTGGGTTTAGTATATATGGCTTTGGTACAGATACAAAACAAATGAGAATTATTATTATTTAAAGGTTTGCCTTTCAAGTTGCTGTTGGCTCTCTAGTGCGAGCAGCAAGCTGGTTTTATACTCTTTGGCAGCCGTTTGCTAAGGCAAACCCGTGATTGCACCTTCTAGGGCGTAAAGCAGGTTTAGACTGGCTTGGGGATGGATTTTTTGACTTTAAGACAGATCTTAACCGCGCCCAAATCAAGTTGCTCTTAAACTAGTAGTGATCCCCGCCGCTGCCAACATGGCTTCAGATTTGGGGCCATGTCGGCAAGAGTGCTTATTTTGGGCATAGGGTGCTGGTTTAGATTGAGCAGCCTAGGAAGGCTGCGTGGGCAAGATAAAGCGTCTTGCCCATCCTACAGATTGTAGGGCGCAACCGAAATACAGCGTGCTATTCACTTAGGCTGTTTTTTCTTCCAGAATATATTTAGCGCTCTTATCTTGCCCTAGTACTTTAACCAAATAGGGCATAGTTTCTCTCAGGGTTTTGGCTAGAGTCCACGGCGGGTTAAGGATAAACATGCCGCTGCCGTGCATACCAAAGCCATCTGCAGATGGGCTTTGCACTGATAGCGCCACATGCAGCCAGCTATTTACCCCCATTTTTTTTAGCTCTTCGGGCAGCTGCTTCGCTTCTGCACGTTGCAATTGGGGGTACCAAATAGCGTAGGTGCCTGTGGCGAAGCGGCCGAGTGCCTCGTGCAGCATATCAATGACGTAGTCGTAGTCATTTTTATCTTCATAAGGCGGATCAATCAGCGTTACGCCACGGCGTGGTGGTGGCGGTAATACGGCTTTAATCCCAGCAAAGCCATCCCCAGCAATCACCGCGACTCGGCGGCCCGATTCGGCAAAGTTGGCCTGCAATAGCTTGCTATCTGAGCTGTGCAGCTCAAATAAGCGCAATCTATCGGTTGGGCGCAGGATTTGATCGGCTACATAGGGCGAGCCGGGGTAGAGGCTTAGCTTGCCATCTGGGTTGAGCGCACGTACTACATCGACATACTCGGCGAGGGATTCAGGTAGATCGTCACGATTCCACAGCCTAGCAATGCCGCTTTCAAACTCCGCATTTTTGGTGGCGTAGCCTTCAGTGAGCGAGTAAACCCCCGCGCCAGAGTGGGTATCGATATACCAGTAGGATTTATCTTTTTGGTTAAAGTAAGACAAAATTTGCGTTTGGATATAGTGCTTAAGCACATCGGCATGATTGCCTGCATGAAAAGCGTGGCGGTAGCTAAGCATAAAAATCTCTTTATCAAATCATTAAATAAAAATCAAAAACTTCAAAAGCAATTCTGTAGGCATACAGCGCACTGGGCAATCATAAGACTCGGTTTCATTGCCTAAGGCTTATTGTTGCTTAATGAAACTTTGTGTTTTCTATGGTTCAAGTGGTAGCCGTGTGTGCTCATGCTATTGCTTACACAGATCTATCCATTGTTGCAGGATATGGCTGGCGGAGTAGTGTTTTGCGCGCTGTTTCAGCCATGTGGATAATTCTGGGCGCTGCTGGCTGATGATCAGCGTTGCCAGTGCTTCACCGCTGGCGGTGTCGGTTACAAACTCGGCACGGCGTTTGCCAAATAACTCGTACACCCCTCCGGCATTGGTCGATGCCACCACCACGCCCAGTGGCATGGCTTCTAGTACAACGAGCGGGCAGCCTTCAAAGCTGGAAGTCAGTAGCAGCACATCGGCGCTGGCTAAGTAAGCGCTGACATGACTTTGGTGACCGGCAAAGTGGATCTGGCTGGCAAGGCTGCGCTGGCTTGCCTCGCTGCGCAGCCATTGCTCCATTGGGCCATCGCCAACAATGGTCAGCTCAGCCTGCACAGCACGCTGATTCAGGCTGGCTAAGGTATCTAGCCATAAATGCGGTTGTTTCTCGCTGGCGATACGGCCGACGAAGAGGAGCTGCAATGGCTTGGTGGATAACGATTGATGGTTTTCGTTGGGAGGGCAAAGCGGCGTATCTTGCCCACGCGGCTCAAATGCTGATGTAGTACTTATCACCCCTTCATCCACAAAATTAGGCAACACCCGCCAACCGTTTTGTATCGGCTGCTTTAACCAACGTGCTAGCGAGTCTCTGGCGTGCTCAGAGACAAAGATCAGCTCGGCCAGCCGCCGGTAAATAAACTGGCAGGCGTGGCGGTGGAAAGGGTTCATGGTGGCAAATTGGTCTAGCTCATAGAGCGGCCCATGCACCCATCCCATGATGCGGGTATTTTTTAATCCACGTGTTGCGGCATAAGCCATATAGAGCGGCATTAAAAAAGTGGCGGGGATGACCAGATCAGCGTCTTTGATAATTCGTCTTGTTGCCAGCCAGCCAGCCAGCCACGTCCACGGTTTTTTACCCTGCCAAACGCTGGATAAATCAATGACTTTAGCTGTGCCAGTGCGCGCTGACCACAGATTACGGCTGCCGCCTAGCATCACAATGCTGACATCCATGCCACGGGCAATGAGCCCCTCCGACACCAGCGCTACACAACGCTCAACCCCACCAAGACCTAGGTCTCTGACTAAGAAAACGATCTTCATGCGCGGGCTCTAATCAAAAAATGTGGCGCAAGCAAGCATATCGCCTTCTCCCGTTTTGGCAGAGGGCTAGGGGAGCGAGTGGGACTCATGGTGCAAAGCGTCATGATTTTTTTACTCGTTTAAGCCACTGCCACAGCGTGTCACCAACAAAGCAGCGGATCAGCTGACGTTTTAGTTTAGGCCGCTCACTGGCAGGCACCGGCAGCGCTTTGCTTAATGAGTGGATTTTAGCCAGCAGAAGCAGGTTGCTACCTGAGGTGCGTTGCAATGTATCTACCCAGACTTCGCCTAAGATATCGCGGCTTGCTGGCCAAGCAGCGGCCAGCTGCAGATAAAAATGACACATCCAGTTAAATTCTGTGCGGGAAAGCTGCCTAGCAGGTTCGGCCAGCTCTATAAAGCGGCTAGCGTTTTTTTGCAGGGCGGCGGGCAGGGCGCGGGCGGCGTATTTGCTGCGTATGCCCTGAGCGGTACTGTGTAGCTGGTCTTTTTTACTTTGGGTGATTTGCCCAGTATGGCAGCGGTAATCCAGCAGCACTTCTGGCACGGCGGTAAAGCGCGCTCCCACTTCGGCGAGCAAGCACCAAAGCGCGTAATCTTCTGCATGCACGGCGTGTGGCGGGTAAGGATACATTTTTAATAGCGTTGTACGGGCCATCACGCTGGGATGGGCAAAGGCGGAGTTAAATAACAGCATGGCTTTGATTGCGCCATCTGTGCTAGGAGTCATCCACTCACCGCTTTTGTCGCCAAAAAAACGAATCCAGCTGCCGCACACATCGCTGCCGGTGGCTTGCAAGCGCTGGAGTTGTTTCTCTATACGCTGCGGGTGGCAAATATCATCCGCATCTATGCGGGCGATCCACTCGCCTTTAGCCAGCGCAATGGCTTCATTTAGCGTGGCAATCAGGCCGCGGTTTTCCCGCGTGATAATCACAAAACGCGGGTCTTGTTTGGCGTGCTGTTGCAGTATGGATAAGGTATGGTCGCTTGAGCCATCATCAACGGCAATACATTCAAAATCTTTAAAACTCTGCTGGCTGATTGAATCCAGTGTGGCTTGTAAATAGGCTGCGGAGTTATAGCAGGGCAGTACAAAGCTGACTTTGGGAAGAGGCGTCATAGCGGTTTAATCTCTGTATAAATTTTTCTTGCCCGCCACCAGAATGCCAACACAATAAAGCCCTCCACCGTCAGCACGCTTTGCGCCGCACGTAATGCGGCTTGGGGCGAACCTGGCACCCACCAGCACATTAATGTCACATTCAAGAGGCCTGCTGCAACCAGCACTCGGCTGAAATAGCGCTCAAACCCAAACACGAGGAGTGTTTGTTGGCCGTATACCAGCGAGACTGCGCCGAGCAAGATCACCGGCGAGAGCCAGATCATCACGTCTTGCGAGTTACTTAAGGCCAGAAACGCACGTGATAAGCCGAAATCAGCACCAAAGATTTGTACCACTAGCGGCGTAAAGAGCGGCAAAAACAGCGCCAACCCTAGCGTTAGAGCGAGCCCCACCGCGCCCTGTATGTGGAAGGATTTTTTAATCAGTTGCAAGGCAGCGGGCTTATCATTCACGGCCAAGCTGGCAATGCGCGGATAGGTGGCTTGAACCAAGGGGCCAATTAAGCCTTGGGCGATATAAACCAGCTTATTGGCGGCAGCAAACAAGCCTACCTGTAAGGGGGCCGAAAACATCCCCAGTAAAACGGTGGTAGAGGTGGTGTAAAGACTGGTAGAAATCGCAGACAGAAAAAACGGCCAGCTGGCGCGTAATGCGTCTTTTAGTTCGTGCCATTGCACCCGCACCCACTGCGGTTTTGCTACGCCAAGGCCAGTAAACCACCATAGCAGTCCGGCCAAGATTTGCGGTGTGGCTTGCAAAATAACCGCCAACGCCACGTCTTGCGGGCCGCTCACCCATATCAGTAAAAATCCCAACGTGGCGGCTCTGGCTAACACCATCAGCCCCGCGGCTAGCTGTAGCTTTTCAAGGCCTTGGAAATACCAGATAGGAAATAGCACCGAGCTAACAATATAAAGCTGGCTCCAAAGGAAAATACTGGAATGCGCCTCCCAACTGCCCAAGGTAAAGGTCAGTACTAACAACAGCAGGCTGGAGGCGATCATCAGCAGCGATTTGGCCCAAGTAACCCGCCAGAAAATACGCGCAGCTTTTACTGGATCATCTTTTGCCTGTGCCACATCACGCACGGCCGAAAGATTGAAGCCAAAATCAGTCAGCAAAACGCCGTACTGAATCGAGGCAAAAGCAAAGTTCATCACCCCAAAGCCTTCTGTACCCAGCTGCACCAGCAGAAAAGGGAAGGTGACAAACGACACCAAATAATTCAGCCCCTGCACCAAGTACAGGGCAAAAATATTGGATTTAAGGCGAGAATCGAGCGACATAGCGGCGCATATTAAAAAATGAAGCCGCGATTGTACCGCATCGCGGCTAAGTACTTGGCAGGTGCTGGCTTATTAACCGTTTGTATATAGGCTCTTGCTGCTTGTTCACCCTCTGCAATGGCTTACCCCATCCTTATTTAGAACGCTTTATCCCATATAACAACACTTTATCGCATTGGCGTGTCAGGTTTGATCTGTGTTTATATTTTAATGTCATTAATTCTTAAGACAGGAATCAGCAAAATGAATCAACTCCTTGGCACATACACCGACTTGGGTTTGGATTGTATTTGGCGGGTTAATCCTGATGGGAATGCACGGCTTGAAAGATCAGGTTTTGCCTCTAGGCAAGGTGGTTTTGTTTCCTTTATTGATGTTGGGCTTGTCTGTTAGCGGCATGGTCAATCATTTTAATCAGCCTATTATTTGGATTTTTTGGCTCTCAGGCATGCTGATTGCTGCCGCAATGGTATGGCTGATCGGCAAGCCTGAATTAGCACGTTTTAATGCCAGCGATTACACCGTAAGTCTGAAGGGCAGTGGTATGCCTTTGCTGCTGATGATGGGTATTTTCTTAAGTAAATATATCGCTGAAGCCATCATGGCCATGCATCCAGAGCTAGCAACGCACACGGCTTTTGCGGTGAGTGTGGCGCTGATTTATGGATTTTTTAACGGCTTTATGTTCCGCACCCTGCTGCGGGTATTGATGCAACTGAGAGTGCCTTTGGCGGCAATTGTTACAGAGTAAGGAGTTTTATGCAGGCTAAAACCCAAGTCTTGAATCATAGAGGACACGTAGAACACGGAGTTTCACAGAGGAAAACATTAAGTTAAATTGAGTTGTTTTTTTGAGTTTCGAGTGTTTCCAAGCTCAACCATTATGACTATTTATCACTTCCCAGTGCACGGGACTTAAAAGTTGCCGTGAAGCACGTAAGCTCCAAACAAGCGGGGCGGGGGATCGCTTGGGGGCGAGGCAGCGAGCTGGACCCGCCAGCCGGCCTTCTTTGCTTCCTTCCTTGACCGTTCAAGCAAGGGAAGCACACGCGGGGGCGCCCGCAGCAAAATTTACGCGCCGAAGACGCTAAAAAAATGGCGACTGTATGTTGTTTTTGTTTGGCTAGTCAGGCGGATGTTGTGTAGGCTTTTATCAAGCCTGACACTGGAAGCCACCATGCATCTCTTGCGCTTACAAATCACTAATTTTCGCGGAATTAGCCAGATTGATCTGAGCCTAGAGGGGGAACGGACCGCGTTGTTTGGCGAGAACAACTGGGGCAAAACCAGTTTGATTACCGCACTTACCCGCTGCCTAAGCGAGGCCGTGCCGCTGGATATTTTGTTTACTCATGAAGATTTTCACCGCGTGGCTAATACTCGGGCAACGATTGCGCGGCGCTTAAATATCACGCTGTTTTTTTGTGGGGACGGCGTAACTGCTTTGCCAGACCCTGCATTAGAGGATTTAAGCTGGCAGGATGAAGCGGGCTGCACTTGGCTGGCGTTGCGCTTTTCGGCCGAGCGTTATGGCCACGGCGAGGTGCGTAGTCACCGCAGCTTTGTGGATAAAGAGGGAGCAGAAAGGCCGCATGCCGATAGTGATCCGCTGACGGTGTTATTGATCCGCCATCATCCAGTGTTGCGCTTTCGCGATATGCAGCTCACCGATTGGTTGGAGCATCCACGCCTCGCGCAAAAAAATCGATCAGATGATCCGCCCCAGCCCGCATCTGCCGCAGTGCGTGCCGTATTTGAGCGCATTCTAACATTACCCCATCAGCTACACCCGCAGGAGCTGACTCAAGGGCTGGATGCGGTGGAGGCTTTTCTTTCTGAACACGCTGAGCTGCTGCAAGCCCCCGTACCTTTGCAACGTCTTGCCAAGCAAATTGCCAGCACCCCGTTTAATTTACGTGATGACGATAGCCTATTAGACATCGCCGGTAGGGCTGGCTCTAGTCAGCGGCGGGTGGCTCTGTTGATGTTGTTGGGCGCTTTAATTAATGCCCGTGGCGATCTGCCTCTGCAGCAGGGAGCACACCCGATTTTATTGATGGAAGACCCAGAAACCCACTTGCACCCAATCCAGCTGGCCATGATGTGGGGCTTGATTGAGCAGTTGCCGTTGCAAAAACTGATTACCACCAATCATGGCGATTTGCTGGCCAGTTTTCCACACCAAGCCTTGCGCCGCTTGGTGCGCCGCCGTCAGCATGTGCACGTTTATCAACTGGGGGAGCAGGCCCTATCGGCCAGTGATGCGCGTAAAGTGGCGTTTCATGTGCGCGCCAACCGTGCCAGCAGCATGTTTGCCCGAGTTTGGTTGCTGGTTGAAGGTGAAACAGAGTTTTGGCTGATGCCAGAGCTAGCGCGGATTTACGGCGTGAATTTTCCAATGGAAGGCATACGCTGCGTGGAGTTTGCCCAGGCAGGGCTCACACCTTTGATTAAATTTGCTGATCGCTTAGGCATCGTCTGGCACTTGATTGCCGATGGCGATGAAGCGGGTCAGCGCTATATTGCCAAGGCCCGCAGCCTGCTCAATGATAGGCCCGATGCCCTGCATATCACCGCCATTAGTTGCCGCGATATCGAGCATTATCTATGGGATAACGGCTTTGCCGATACTTACCGTAATGCGGCTAAGCCCAAAGGCCCGCTTAATCATTGGCACCAAGCTGCTATGGACGCCGCTCCACCGCGCCCTGACGAAGAAATCATTCAGCGCGCTTTGCGTTACCACTCCAAGCCTGGTATGGCTCTAGAAATTGCTGAAGCAGCGGAAATTGCCGGTGCAGATGCTATCCCACAAGAGCTGCAGCAGATGTTTGATACCTTGCAGCAGTTGGCGAGTTATAGTGAGTAAGTGCAACGGGGGATTTGAAAAAAACAGATTTCGTCATAATGCAGGGATGAAGCATTATCATATGTTTTATTGTGCAATGATCTAGCGGATCACTTTTATCCATGCTCTTCCATTAACTCTAGCATTGCTTGTTTTAATAAAGCAGGGCGTAATGGTTTAGTTAAAAATATATTCATCCCTGCTTCCATACATAAGGCTCGATCTTCTTCTAGGGCATTGGCAGTGAGCGCCATAATCGGTAACTGGCTAATAAATGGATTGGAGTGGGCGCGAATCTTACGCGTAGTTTCTAGGCCATCCATCTCGGGCATTTGCATATCCATTAAAATTAAATCTACTTTTTCTTTTTTTAGAAAATCTAATGCAAGCTGGCCATTTTCGGCGCTAAATACGGTATGCCCTTCATTTTCTAATAAACGTGTTGCCACCAAGCGATTAGTAGGATTATCTTCGGCCAAGAGTACCCTTAGTTTTCTTTGCTGCAGTGGTTTGTCTGCGCTGATTATCTCAATAATAGGCGTTACTACTTTGGGACAGCGTAAGGAAAATTGAAATTGTGAGCCACTGGCAAGTTGAGATGTGGCAATTAAATCTCCTCCCATGGCGCGTACTAAACGCCGTGCAATCGTTAGGCCCAAACCCGTGCCGGTGTATTCTCGGGTTGAAGATCCATCTGCTTGCACAAATGCATCAAATATATAAGGCAGGCGATCTGCCGAAATACCAATCCCGCTATCAATAACGGCAATATCTATTTGATAATCTGTGGCTATTTCTTTTATATTAATATGTAAGCTGATTAGTCCTTGGTGGGTAAATTTAACGGCATTGCCTAATAAATTAACCAATACTTGCCGCAAACGTAGACCATCGCCAAGCAGGGTAATATCAATACTGCCTTTATGCTGTAAAACGATATTCAACCCTTTGCTTTGGGCTGGTTGCTTAAACATATTGAGCGTTTCATTGATTAAGCTGGCAAAGTGAAGAGGCTGAGCAGAGATTTCTAGGCATTTAGCCTCTATTTTAGATAGGTCGAGTACATCATTCACCAGCGCCAAGAGTAAATCTGCCGAGGTGCAAATAACATCAACCGTTTCTTTTTGCTTAGTTGATAAAGGGCTTTGCGCTAATAAATGCGCCATACCTAATATGCCATTCATTGGGGTTCTGATTTCATGACTAACATTCGCGATAAATTCGCTTTTAGATCGTGTTGCCATTTCAGCTTGATTGCGCATCTTGGCCAAGTCTTCAGCAAGGCGAGTTTGGCCTAGTTCTAGAATCAGGCTTTCTACGATAGTATCGTGATAAGAGCTCGCACTTTTCATCAGAGTAAAAAAGAAGAATAGATTCATCCCACCTAATAGCATGTCCATTTGTGTTGGCTGGATGCCGGCATTAATTAATATGGGCAATACCATTAAAAAAGCATAAACACGCATGGCAGGAAGCATCGGCCCTAAAATAGGTAAAGAGCCAACAACTAATCCAGAAAAAACAAAGGCAGTAAGCATTTTGAGTAAAATGGTGCTGCTGAGCATAAAGTACACTCCTCCAGCACACCAAACTAAGCCTGTAAGACACACACCAATTAAATGACTTCGTCGCCAATAACTAAAGTGGTGCTGAGATGCATTTTTTGCAAATTGCTTAAACACAGAGAGGCGATAGAGCGCTAACGCACAGGTAGTAAGCCACCATGCTGTGAGAATATAAATTGAATGATCGCTTCGATGGGCAACAAATAAAATACTTGCAGCAAGAATAGCAAACACTTGCCCACTATGCCCATTGCGGTAGCTAAGGGCGGTGGTGCGTTGCAAGACGGCGGGATCATTTAAATTCATGGGTCTATTGTTTTAGTAATTGTTTAGATGCGGCTGTAAATATGATTAAGCTGAAACGAGGGGCTCGCTTAATTTAAATTATCTATCATATTACATAATGATTAAGAATGGCGAATTTAGCGTGTGGTAAAGCTAAAGTATGCGGGCTTGAAGCTATATTTAGAGCAATAAAAAAGGCGGATCGTTGAGATACGCCTTTTTGGAAGCAATGAGTTTTTAGGGATTGATATAGCGCTCCAAGCTCTAAAATGCTTTAAAAAAATACAATTATAAGGGCTGTTGATCACTTTGTTCTATTCAATATCGGGCGCAGCAAGCAGCGCACCTACGATATTTTCGATACTCATTATATCTTGTGAGCCTTAGTTAAAACCATTTGGATTTTGGCTTTGCCATTTCCAGCTATCTTGGCACATATCATCCAGGTTTTTTTCTGCTTGCCAGCCTAATACGGCGAGCGCGGATGCTGGATTGGCGTAGCAGGCGGCGATGTCGCCAGCACGGCGTGGCACAATTTGGTAAGGCACGGCTTTGCCAGAGGCTTTTTCAAAGGCTTTCACCATATCCAGCACTGAATAACCTTGGCCTGTACCTAAGTTAACGGTAACAAGGCCTGGGTTTGTGGCTAGTTTTTGCAAGGCTTTCACATGGCCACGGGCTAGATCGACAACATGGATGTAGTCACGCACACCAGTGCCGTCTGGCGTTGGGTAGTCATCGCCAAACACGGATAGCTTTTCACGCTTACCCACGGCCACTTGGGCTACAAAAGGCATTAAGTTATTGGGGATGCCCTGTGGGTCTTCACCAATTAGGCCGGAGTGATGTGCGCCAACGGGGTTGAAATAACGCAGCAGGGCAAAGTTCCAGCGGGTATCGGATTTGAAAATATCTCGCACGATATCTTCAACCATCAGCTTAGAGCGGCCATAAGGATTGGTGGCCGATAATGGGAAATCTTCGGTAATGGGCACGGTGTGGGGGTCACCATATACCGTGGCACTGCTGGAGAATACGAGGTTTTTAACCCCCGCTTCAACCATCGCTTCGAGTAGGCGCTGGGTGCCAACCACGTTATTATCATAATACATCAGCGGTTTTTCTACGGATTCGCCAACGGCTTTTAAGCCAGCAAAATGAATCACGGCGTTAAAGTCATAGCGTTGAAATAATGCTTTTAAAGCGGTGGCATCACGGACATCGCCTTCTATAAACTCGGCAGCTTGGCCGGTAATGGTGGCAATTCGGTTTAATACTTCTGGATGAGCATTATATAAATTATCAAAAATAACCGGTTTAAAGCCCGCGGCCATTAATTCAATATAAGTGTGCGAGCCGATATAGCCCGCGCCACCAGTGAGTAAAACATACATGGAAAGCTCCTATTCTAGGGTGGGCTTTTGCCCACGCGTCGATGGTCGTTAAGTGATGTGACGCATTCGTCATTTTTTTCAGTGCATTAGGCTCTTTATTATTGCTGCCGTCTTTTTGCGACGTTTTTGCATTTTTAAGCTACCCAGAGAATGGCTTTGTCATATTGGCTGAGTGCTTTTCTAATCGTTATGATTTTAACGCCGTTCTTGCCGCCATAACATGAATGCCGCAGCCGATAAAAACAGTAGGGTGGGAATCGACACTACGATCGGTGGTGGCCAGCTATATAAATCGCCTAGATAAACCACAATTTGGTTTAAAAAGTGAAAAACCAAACCACAGGCAATACCAATAAAAATGCGTACCCCAACATTACTACTGCGCCTTTGGCTTTGGGCAAAGGGCAGAGCAATCAACACCATAGATAAACAGGCGAGGGGGTAAAATAACTTGCCCCACAGCGCTAATTCATAGCGCGATGTTTTTTGCTTATTGCGCTTTAAGTGCTCGATATAGCTCATTAAAGAGGTGGCCGACATTTGTGCCGGCTCTACCAGCAGCACGGCCAGCATGGCGGGCGATATTGACGTTTGCCAATTAAATGTGCCCGGTTTACTGAGTAAAACGCCTGCGTGTTCGGGTAAAAACTGAGTAACGGTGGCTTTTTGTAGCGTCCAATTGTCCTTGCTTTGAAAGCGGCCATTATGGCCTTCAATAATTTTTTCTAGTGTGAGTGTTTGGCCAAATTCGTAAATCCGCGCATGTACTACGGTTAGATCAGGCAGCATTTCGGCGATGTTTACGATTTGCTTGCCATCTTTAATCCATACCCCAGATCTAAAATCACCTACTAACATCGATTGCGTGGCCGCTAGCCGATGTTGATTCGCCATGCGATTACCCGCAGGAGAAATGTACTCTCCTAAAAGTAGAGTGAGCGTGGCATAAAAGGTGCCAATTAAGCACAGCCAAAGTAATAAGCGTCGTAGCGATACGCCAGAAGCACGCATCACGGTGAGCTCAGATGAGCCCGATAAATGCGATAGGCCAAAAATGCCGCCAATCAGTACCGCAATCGGCAGTAGCTCATAAGCATTGGCGGGTGTGCGTAGGGCAACATAAATCAGCGCGTCTTTTAGGCCATAGCCGCCTACGCCTAAATCACCTAATTCGGCGATTAAGTCAAAAAAGGTATAAAGGCCCAATAAGCCAATCAGCGCGAATAATATAAATAAAGATAATTCGCGCATCAGATAACGAGACAACTGGCTCATATTAATTTCCCCTCAGCTTGCTGCGCCATATAAATAAACCAAAGGTAATCAATCCCGCCAGCCCATGTAGGGGCCAAATCCCCAGCATGGATGAGATCTTGCCATCTGCTATCCATGCTTGGGCAATATTGATGCAGTTGTAATAAAAGAAATAGGCAAATACTGCGACTAATAAATTGGCCGCGCGTCCTCCACGCGGATTAAAAAACGCCATTGGAATGGCGGCCAAACTTAATATCAGCGCTGAAATAGGAATCGCTAAACGCCAAGCTAGCTCGGCCTTGTGCTCGGGCAGGCTACTCTTCCAAAGCGCGATGGTGCTGGTGGCTTGGGTGGTGGGGCTAGAGCGGGGTGTTTCACCCGCTTCGATACGTAATCTGGCCGAGGCAAACTCTAGGGTTTCATATGATGCTGTACCGGGTAGGCCTTCATAAGAGCGGCCTTGGGATAGCCATAGCCAGCGTGAGCCATCGTTATCTAGATAGAGGCCGCCTTTTTCCGCCAAAATTACGGTGAGTTTGTCATCACGGCGCAGCTGTACAAAAACATTATTGCCATTACCGCCAGTAAAGTTTTCCACAAAATAAACCCGATCAGCCGCAGGGGATTCGCGAAATACACCGGGGGATACTTGGGTGACTTCTTGGCGTGATAAGGATTTTTCTTTGTACTCTTGGCCTTTTTCTAAGGCCCAAGGTGATAGCACCATCGATAGCAAACCAATCAGCACCACTACGGGCAGGGTAAATTCGAGCACTGGGCGGATAAAGTTAACAATGGAGCGGCCACTGACAAACCAGATCACCATTTCGTGGTCTTTCCACATCCGAGTTAATACGGCCAGAATCGAGAAAAACAACATCAGCGACAGCAGGATGGGTAAGTAACGCACGGCGGCAAAGCCCATCATGGCCCAAACCGCAGAACTAGCGAGAGCACCAATAGCGGCTTGGCCGAGCAGGCGTACAATTTGCGTGGTCATGATCAGCATGAGCAGCACAAAAAATGTTCCAAGGGCAACCCAGGACATTTCTTGAATTAGGCTTTTACGAAACAACATGGGCGTTTTTGACTTTTGAGGAGCTTTGGATTTGTCCAACAGCTAGGAAATAATTGAGCACACAAACGCTCTTTATGTACCACTTTTTTTACAGAAATGTGGCGAAACCTAGATTCACATTACAAAATGCCTAAAAAACCTTATTTACAAGTGTAAACTTGGGTTTTTCTCAAAGCATGCGCAGTTAACTGCCCATTATAAAAAAACGCAGTAACCAGCCCTAGGCCTAACAAAAATCGCAGTATACCCGTGTAGATTGAGGTTTTTGCGGCACTTTTAGCGAGTAATTGGCTTGATTGCCATTTTTTAACGAGTAGCAAAACGCTGATGTCCTTTTCAACCACTTGTTCATCTTAGAAATAGGAAGCAATAATGGAATTTAGCATAAATCTATCCGTACCCGAAAAAACCGCAGCGGATTGTCTGGTGCTGCCTGTATTTGGTACACACTTATCCGCACTTGCTGCAGATTTGGATCACGATGGTTGGTTGGCAGAAACATGCAATGAACTAGGTGAGGCCGTGGGCTCCACTTTATATATTCCATTGCCAGGCCGTCGCGTTTTGCTGGTGCAGTTGGGTAGCGAAAAAACCCTAGATACCGAAGCGCTACGCAAGGCTGCGCTTGCCACTGCTAAGGCTTTGCTGGCTGGTAAATCAACTTCTGCCGATATCTTTTTAGCCATTGCTGCTGCTAAAGCTGTGGGTTTAAAAGATGCCGCTGCCATTGTTGCTCAGGCATTGGTGTTTGAGGGGTATCGCTTTGTGCAGTTTAAATCGCAGCCAGATGCACCCGCTGCTCTGGTATCTGTAAATATTGCCGTAAGCAAAAAGTCTGAAGTAGAAAAAGCCGAGCAAGGCTTGCAAATTGGGGTGGCGTTAGGTCACGGCATGAACTTAACCCGTGATTTGGGTAATCTGCCAGGCAATGTTTGTACCCCTACTTATTTAGCTAATGCTGCGCATTTATTGGCCGCCAGCTACAAAATGAAATGTACGGTGCTAGAAAAGCCAGAAATGGAAGCCTTGGGCATGGGCTCGTTTTTGTCGGTGGCACAGGGCAGCATTGAGCCGCCTAAGCTGATTTGCCTTGAATACCAAGGGGGTAAAAAATCAGAAAAGCCTATCGTATTGGTGGGTAAAGGCATCACTTTTGATTCGGGTGGTATCTCGCTGAAACCTGGTCCAGAAATGGACGAAATGAAATACGATATGTGCGGTGCTGCCACGGTAATGGGCGTGATTCGCGCTATTGCTGAGCAGGGCTTGGCCATTAATGTGGTGGGCGTGATCCCAACATGTGAAAACATGCCATCTAGCAATGCAGTGAAGCCAGGCGATATCGTTACCTCGATGAGTGGCCAAACGATTGAGATTCTGAATACCGATGCTGAAGGACGTTTGATCCTGTGTGATGCGCTGACCTATGTGGCGCGTTACGAGCCAGAATTGGTGATTGATATTGCAACCTTAACGGGCGCAATCATCATTGGCTTGGGCCATGTTGCAAGTGGCTTGTTTTCTAATGACGATCAACTGGCGGATGATTTACTTAAAGCATCGCGTGAAACGGGTGATAAAGCGTGGCGTATGCCATTGTGGGATGACTACCAAGAACAGCTTAAATCCAATTTTGCGGATATGGCGAATATTGGCGGCCGCCCTGCGGGCTCTATTACCGCCGCTGCTTTCTTAAGCCGCTTTACCAAAGAATACACTTGGGCTCACTTGGATATCGCTGGCGTTGCACATAAATCTGGCGCAGCCAAAGGTGCAACTGGCCGCCCTGTGCCATTGTTGGTAGAATTCTTAACTCAGCGTGCCGCTGCTAAGAAAAAATAACGGTTAATTTAGATGTGAGAGGTGCGGCTTGCGGTGCCTCTATGTATATTAGCTAAAACGATTGTCACCAATAAATACAGCTTTTACTAAGGTGATATCGTTATTTTATGGCGGGTAAACCCCGCCATTTTCGTTTTTAAGGCGTAAATCTGGCGAGTTTCACTCTCCCCTCGCGATTCACTCTGTATGATATTGGCTGAATTCAATGCACATAGGGCACCGCATGTTTTGCCCCTATCCCCATAAGCCAGGGTCTGTTGACGTTTCATTCACGGCTGCGTTTGGCCCAGTTTTGGGGCTGAACAAGGAGAAAATTGCGACATGGTACGAGTACCATCAGCGATTTTTAACGCCGTGCAGCCCCAAAAATGGGCTAAACCCGAAGGGCTGAGCTGGGAAATGGCCATTCACTGCGTTATGCTCCTCGACAATAACCCATTATTGCCTTCGTCACACGCCTTGTGCCTGGCCGTTTCCCAGCTCAGCGCAATTGTAAATGAAACGTCAACAGACCCTAAGCCTATGACTGAAATCTCATTTTATTTTAATGTCCCTAATCGTGAGCATGCGCTGTGCCAGTTGGTAAGCAAAGCCTTAGCGAAGCGTTTGAGCATAAATATCCTGACCAGCAGCCAAGCTGCGGCTTCGGCTTTGGATGGCTTATTGTGGGAAGTGCCGCAAACGGGTTTTCTGCCGCATTGCTTGGCTGATGATGCGATTGCTGCGGATACGCCAATTTTGCTCGATTACCGCCCTGAGCTATTACCTGTTCGCGATGTCTTATTTAATTGGACCAACGGCTTAGCGCCAGGTTTTGAGCGCTACCAGAGGGTTATGGAAGTGGTTTCATTGGATGATGAGGCACGTACCCTTGCACGTGAGCGTTGGAAAGCCTATGTGGCACAAGGCTTTAAGCCCACTTCTTTTGATATGATGGATAGGGCTGGATGAACGCTGCTACTGATCCTTCCCCGCTGTTTGATAAAATGGATGCGCTACTGGCGCGCCATCGTGGTGCCTCTCATTCCGAAGCCATTCCTGTGCTCTTGGACGAGGCTGACGATATTCCAGTACTGACTGAGGCCTTAGAAGAAACCGAAGCTGATGTTGCTCCTGCAGAAGAGCTAGCACTCGCATCGTTCAATCTAGAACTGGAGTCAGAACCAGAGATTTCTGCGCTAGATGTCCCTGAAGTCCTTGAAGAATTTATGGATTTGCCCCTGCTTGATTTGGATGCGCTATCCCAAGTCAATCCTTGGGGCAATCATGTGGATTTTGTAGAGATAAAGCCTGCTCCAGAGCAGGAATATCTTATCCCTACGCCAGCGGCTACTGAGCCATCAATGCAGATTGAGGTCACTGAAGTGCCGTGGAGTGATGAGCAGATTTTTGATTTGCCAGTGCTGGATATCCCCGAGCCAGTAGTCGCCGCCCCCTTGCCACAGGATCCGCCTCTGAGTGAGCGTGCGATTGCAGAGCTAAGCGCCACCGTTGCCGCACAATTGGGCGTTGAAATTGCGACTGAGGTAGAGCAACTTACTCGGCAGCATTTCGCCAGCTTGATGAATGGCTTTTATGAAGAGACACTGAAGCGTTTAATCACAGATATGAGCGCCGAAGTAGAAAACAAACTCTTGCCACGGGTAGAAGCGCTAGTGAAAGAAGAGTTACGCAAATCGGGTCATTAGTGAGCTGGGCCTCATTTGTTTACTGATGTCTCGGTATACGGCCAGAAGCAACTGTAGGGCACGCTAGTAGGTAATCGCGCCCTAAATAGCTCAGAAACCTTGCTTATTTCATTGGGTGTTAGAAGATCAGTTGCTTACCTTTGCGGCCATGTAGAGTCGCAGCAGCGTTTGGGTACCTTTTGCCGCGCTAGGCGAAGATACTTCTGCACCTACTGAAGCAGAAATTAACAACTTTGGAAGTTCCACTTATTCTGCAATATGGCGCTTTAACCCAAGCCCGATGATTTAATATGCAGGCGAGCTGCGGTTATGCCAAAACCAATCAGCATGGCCAGTGATCGGCTACTGCATCGCAGGGGGCTTGTTTTAGTTCACTGTTAACAACCGTATTGCTAGGACCATATTATGGCTGAAGGCGTGCCGAATCGAGCCTTGCGCTATAACAGCCCGTTGCTACGTAATGCACCGGATAAGTTGATGATAGGGCGAGGCTTTAAGTTGCCTGAGCAGAGGGCACCCGTGGGCTGGCTGGGTAAATTGGGGGGTGAGCAGTACCCACCTTATCGTAGCGAAAGGGGTAACCGGCGTTGGGTGTAATTATAAAATCAGTATTTCAAAAGTATTGTAGTGTGCTGATTTATTGGATAGTTTGACAAAGGCGAGCCACGGTGCTCGCCTTTTTTAATTTTAATCGCCGTGGCCAACATGGATTTTGCTGGGGTATTGAGCAGTCTGAGCTAAAATAGCTTATTCGAAGCTTTATAAATTCCTATGAATCACTCTAACTTACTGGCACGAAGCTTAGCCGCGGTATGGCATCCATGTACGCAAATGAAGCGGCACGAAAGTTTTCCGTTGATTGCAATCGCCCGCGCCCAAGGGGCATGGCTCTATGATGTGGACGGCAAACGTTATTTGGATGCGGTTTCTAGCTGGTGGGTAAATTTATTTGGCCATGGCGAGCCAAGAATTAAAGCGGCGATTAGCCAGCAAATGGATAGCCTAGAGCATGTCATGCTGGCGGGGTTTACACATCGGCCCGTGGTGGAGTTATCCGAGCGCTTAGCCAAACTGACTGGTTTAGGCCATGCTTTTTATGGCTCTGATGGCGCTTCGGCGATTGAAGTGGCTTTAAAAATGTCGGTGCATTACTGGCGTAACCAAAATCAACTGCAAAAAAATCGTTTCGTGTACCTAGAAAATAGCTATCACGGTGAGACGGCAGGGGCTTTGTCTGTAACTGATGTGCCTATTTTTAGAGAGGCTTACGCACCTTTAGTGCGTGACAATTTTGTAGTGATGAATCCTGATGCACGCCAAGCAGCAGAAGGTGAATCGGCAGCAAACGTGGCCGAACGGGCGGCCCAATCGCTAGAAGCCACACTGGCCGCGCATCATCAAGAAATTGCTGCGCTGATTGTGGAGCCGCTGGTGCAAGGTGCAGCAGGGATGGCGATGTATGACGCGCTTTACTTACAAAAAGCCCGTGCTCTGTGTGATTTTTATGGTATTCACTTGATTTGCGATGAAATTGCCGTGGGTTTTGGCCGAACAGGGTCTATGTTTGCTTGTGAGCAGGCCAATATTAAGCCGGATTTTCTTTGCCTTTCTAAGGGGATTACCGGTGGCTTTTTGCCTTTGGCTGTGGTGCTGACTAGGAATGAAATCTATGCTGCTTTTTATCATGATGATATTAGCCGAGCATTTTTGCATTCGCACTCTTATACCGGCAATCCCTTGGCTTGTGCCGCCGCTTTGGCGGTGTTAGATATATTTGAAGCAGACGATATTATTGCCCGTAATACCAGTAAAGCGCTGCGTTGGGATGTCATTTTTTCCCCACTGGCGGCGCATCCAAGGGTAAGGCATTATCGGCGCACAGGGATGATTTGGGCCTTTGATGTGATCGATGCCGCACCTGGCTTTGCACAACGCTTTTTTGCCGCAGCATTAGCACAAGAGTTATTACTCAGGCCGATTGGTAATACGGTTTATTTTATGCCGCCTTATTGCGTAACTGACGAAGAAGCGACGCAGTTATTAGCGGGTACATTGGCAGCGCTTGATGCTGCAGAACAAGAGAAGTCGGAGTTTATTGATGTTGCTGTCGCTTAAATTGCCGGATTGCGATCCTAGTCTCGCAAGTAGTGTGGAAACGAACCCCAAGCGGCTACGTGAGTGGTTGATTGCCTTGCCTATGGCCAATCCACTTGGGGCAGGTCGGCAGATGTGTGATGCACTGACGGCGTGTAATCGGGTAAAAATTGCCCCTGACGATAGAATTAAATTACTGGATGAATACGCTACCGCCTTGGAGCTGCTGTCAGGTGGTTTGGAGCTGGTCTATCGCGTGCCAGGTTTGCCATTAAAAGATCAAGCGCAAACGGCCGCCTTATTGGCGCGTCGTCTGTGTTTGGAATTGGCAGATGGTTATAAAGTTGCCCTGACCGATCGCTTGGATAAACGTTTTGCCTTTGGCAATACCAAGCTGGCCCCAGTGCTGATTCAAAAAATATTAGCGCAATATTATCGTCTCTCTCAGCTTAGTTATCGGGTGTATATGCCTATGCCTGAGGGTATTTGGCTAGAGATGCACAAGCTTTTTCGCTATGCCGTTGAGTCACAACTGATTGAGCAAGCCACCACCGACAAAAATGCCCCAAGCGTGGCGCGTACGTATAAATATATTTTGTTGCTGGCTTTATCTGAGCCGCAGCGTTTTTCTGGGCTTGAGCTCGATAAAGTCATTGAGATTGTTGAAAATTATGCGGGTTATGCGCATTTTCAACCGGTATCCCAATTGGGCAGCTCGGCTGGTTTTTTCCTAGTTAGCTTGGATGAAGATAAGGCGCCGCAATATATTGGCGCGCGCACGATGGAAGGATATTTAGGCGGAGGAGTCTTACTGGATACTTCAGAATTAGTGCGGCAATTGCATAAATCCTTGGTGGCTTTAGAAGTCAAAGCGCCTTTGGCGAGTGATCGCAGTAAAGTTTTGATGTGGATGGAAATCTTGCGCCGGGTTTGCAGGCAGTGGACTATTTCTGCCAAGCGAATTTTCCAAAGAATCACCTCTGATACGCCAGTGGATATTTGTATTGGCATTCGTGCTGCTGTGCTGTGTGTGAACGCAGGCCATGCACTGCTCGAGCCAGAAGAAAATTTACTGGAAGACGCAGAGCCGAGAAGCGCCAATGAAGAACTACCGATTACACACTGGAAAGTGGTCAATGAAAGCCCAGGTGGTTACGCTGTTTCCGCAGAGCATATTCCCGTTGAGCGGGTACGGGCCGGAGAAATCGTGGCACTGCGCGCGCAGGGTAGCGAAAACTGGATGATTGCATCGGTGCGGTGGTTGCAGCAAATGAATAGTCATGAACTTGAAATTGGTTTGCAAATTATGACCGTGCGTGCTTCTGCCGTGATGTTTAAGCCAACGATAGGCTTAGCAGGGGTGGAATATCAGCCTGGCTTGCTGCTGCCTGAAATCCCTGCTTTAAAACAATCGGCCATGATGCTCACGCCCAAGGGTTGTTATATTGCCAAGCGTGAGCTATCTGTCTTAACTGTAAATGGCGAAATGCTGATGCGAGTAGGTAAGCTAATAGAGCAGCAAATGGGCTACGATTTATTTGAATATCAGGCCGAATAAGGCCGCAAGCTTGCCGTTTAATCCATGAACTCATGCTGGCTGTATCGCTTATGTTTGCGTGCTACTTGCTCACTTTTGTTGCCAATATTGTTTTTGCTTTTATAGCGGTAAATCGGCAATTAAAACTTTAGCTAAAAGGTCAAGCCGAATTATGCAGAATGGCATTCGCCACTTCACAGTGAGTTGCTTACCGTTTCAGGGTAAAATGGGCGGTTTTCTTTCGCTCGCTGCTGATAAATCCCTATGAACCTGCTTGTTCTCGGAGTGAATTACCATACTGCGCCTGTAGCAGTCAGGGAGAGGCTTGCGTTTACCCCAGCAGAATTGCCGACCGCGCTCGCGATGCTCAGCGCGGAGCATGGCGTGACAGAGGCGGCCATTGTGTCGACCTGTAATCGCACTGAGCTTTACTGCAATACGCGTGATCCACAGCAAGTTTTGGCATGGCTGGCACAAACGCGTGGGCATAGCATTCAAGATATTGAGCCGCATTTGTATTTGCTTAATGGTGGCGAGGCGGCAACGCACGCGTTTCGGGTGGCCAGTGGTTTAGATTCTATGGTATTGGGCGAAACGCAGATTTTAGGCCAGCTTAAAGACGCCGAGCGCTTTGCGCGTGATGCGGGCACGATGGGTGTGCTGCTCAATGGTGTGTTTCAACGTGCGTTTTCTGTGGCGAAAGAAGTGCGCTCGCAAACCCGCATTGGCGCTGCATCGGTTTCTATGGCCGCTGCATCGGTGCGCTTGGCGGAGCGATTATTCCCCTCCGTGGCATCCTGTAAGGTGCTGTTTATCGGCGCAGGCGAAATGATCGAGCTCTGCGCTACGCACTTTCATGCGCGTAATCCTAAGCATATTGCCGTGGCCAATCGCACCATTGAGCGCGGCCAAGCACTGGCTAATCAGTTTGGTGGCGAGGCGATACTGCTTTCTGATTTGCCATTTCGATTAGCCGAATTTGATATCGTGGTGACCTCTACCGCCGCACCCTTGCCAATTGTGGGTAAGGGTATGGTAGAGCGAGCACTCAAAGAGCGTAAGCGCCGCCCAATGTTTATGGTGGATTTAGCCGTGCCTCGCGATGTAGAGGCCGAAGTAGGTGATTTATCCGATGTTTATCTGTATACGGTGGATGATTTGGCCGAAGTAGTGCGCCAAGGCCAAGAGTCTCGGGCGGGCGAAGTAGAATCCGCCGAAGCGATTATTTGCGAGCGGGTAGGAGATTTTCATCGCTGGGTAGCTAGCCGGGCCCTAGTGCCTACCATCCGTGATTTAAAAGATTACGCCGATCGAATTGCGCGGCATGAATTAGAAAAAGCGCATAAAAAATTAGCCGCAGGCGAAAATGCCGCAGCGGTATTGGAAGAATTTTCGCGGCAAATGGCGAATAAATTTATGCACGCCCCGCTGGCGGCTTTAAATAATGTGCTCCCCGAAGATCAAGAAAACACCCTCGCCACTGTACGCCGCCTATACCGCCTGCACGAGTAGCTGCGCTGCTAGCTAGTCATCATTAATATAAAACAACGCTTTAAACCCAAATCTTGAACCACGGAGTAAAAGGAGAGTATGGAGTCTCACGGAGAAAAACAAAACCGAGAAGGATTAAGCTGCGGTAAAAAGTGCTTAATTCACGTCAAGATGTTTTCCGTGTTCTCTGTGTCCTCCGTGGTTCAAGATTTGGGCTTAAAAGGCCTAAATACAAATACTTTGGAACTGAAATGAAACCTTCTATTGCTGCCAAATTGGCGCAACTTGCCGACCGTCTTGAAGAAGTCGATGCTTTACTGGCGACTGAAGAAGCCACTCGCGATATGAATAGCTATCGCAAACTCACCAAAGAGCGTGCCGAATTAGAGCCGGTGGTGGCCCTGTATCATCGTTTTACCCAGATTGAAGCCGATATGGCCGGCGCAGCAGAAATGCTTAGCGATCCTGATATGAAGGATATGGCCGAAGAAGAAATCAAAGAAGGCAAGGTGCGCATCGAAGCTTTGGAAGTCGAGCTGCAAAAAGCGCTGCTGCCTAAAGATCCTAATGACGAGCGCAATATCTTTTTGGAAATCCGTGCCGGTACGGGCGGGGATGAAGCGGCACTGTTTGCAGGGGATTTATTCCGCATGTATAGCCGCTTTGCCGAGCGTAATCGCTGGCAAGTAGAAGTGGTGTCCGCCAGTGAATCTGATCTGGGCGGTTACCGCGAAATTATCGCCCGCATCGTGGGCTTTGGTGCTTATTCATGGCTGAAATTTGAATCCGGCGCGCACCGTGTGCAGCGTGTACCTGCTACCGAAACACAGGGCCGGATTCATACTTCGGCGTGTACGGTCGCGGTGATGGCCGAAGCGGACGAAGCAGAAGAAATCTACATCAACCCTGCTGATTTGCGCATCGACACCTTCCGCGCCAGCGGTGCCGGTGGTCAGCACATTAACAAAACCGATTCGGCCGTGCGGGTAACACATATCCCAAGCGGCATTGTGGTTGAATGCCAGGATGATCGCAGCCAGCACAAAAACAAAGCTCGCGCTTTATCGGTGCTGGCCGCCCGCATTAAAGACGTACAAGATCGCGAACGCCACGCTGTAGAAGCCGCGCAGCGTAAATCGCTGGTGGGATCGGGGGATCGATCCGAGCGCATCCGCACCTACAACTTCCCGCAGGGCCGCATGACCGATCACCGGATTAATCTGACGCTCTACAAGCTCGATTACATCATGGACGGCGACATGAACGACCTCACGCAAGCCTTGGTCAACGAGCACCAAACTGAGCTGCTGGCGCAATTGGGCGGGGCGGAGTAATTCACAAAACCCAAATCTTGAGCCACGGAGGCCACGGAGTTTCATAGAGAGAACCTAGTTTTTCTTATGTTTTTTTCTGTGGTTTAAGATTTTGGTTTGATGAGGGCAGGCTTATCACTAGCAAGCGACACAGGGCGGACCTTGTTATAATGCTCGGCTAAATCAATAAATGAATGCTGGCGGCTTGAGAATGAATGTTTTTTTTGAGGAAGATGGTAATTTCAAGGTAGCCACGATTAAGGAAGAGCAGGCGGCTAGCCTGATGCTTGAAGATACCCGTGGTAAGCGTTTTAAAGTGAAGGCGGCGAATGTGCTGCTGCGCTTTGAGCGAATTAGCTTGGATGATTTCCTAAAAGCGGCACAGGCTGCGGCGGATGAAATTGATATCGATTTCCTGTGGGAATGTTGCGGCGCGGATGAGTTTGCTTTTAACGCGATCGCCACAGAATACTTTGGTGCCAACCCTTCGGTGCAGCAGCAAGCGGCAGCGTTGATTCGTTTGCACGCAGCGCCTATGTATTTTTACCGTAAGGGGCGTGGCCACTATAAGGCTGCTCCTGAAGAAAATCTAAAAGCGGCCTTGGCCGGGGTCGAAAAAAAGAAAAAAGAAGCCGAGCAAATGGCCATTTGGCAGGCCGAGCTGCAAGCGGGCGCTTTGCCTGCTTCGTTTATTCCGCTGGTTAGCAAGTTATTGCATCGCCCAGATAAAAACACCCTTGAGTGGAAAACGCTCGCCGCAGCCAGCGATGCCATGCAAACCTCGCCGCTACGCCTGATGGAAAAAATCGGCGCGATTCCAGATGTGGGCGCGTATCTGCTGGATGGCTTTTTGGCTGAATCTTTCCCCAAAGGCCGAGGCTTTGCCGCAACCGAGCCAGTAAGCTGCCCTACAGATTTACTCGTGGCCGATGTGCAAGCTTTTAGTATTGATGATTCCACCACCACCGAGATTGATGACGCTTTTAGCTTGAAGCGCCTTCCCAATGGCAATTGGCAGGTGGGCATCCATATCGCCGCACCGGCTTTGGGGATTGCAGCGGGTTCTGATGTCGATAAAATCATTCTGGACCGCTTATCTACTGTGTATATGCCAGGTGATAAGATCACTATGTTGCCAGACGAAGTGGTTGATGTGTTTACCCTGCAAGAAGGGAGAACCTGCCCCGCGCTAAGCATGTATTTAGAGTTGTCTCAGGGCTTTGATGTGCTTTCACATCGCAGCGTAGTAGAGATGGTGCCGATTGCTGCTAATTTGCGGCATGAGCAGTTGGAGCCGGTGTTTAATGAAAACACTGCGGGTAAAGCGGATGAGCCTGATTTCCCTTGGAAAGAAGAAATCACCTTCCTTTGGCATCTGGCGGGTGCATTAGAAGGGCGACGTGGTAAGGCTGATCCAAGCGCGCCGCTTAAAATTGACTACAGCTTCTATATTGATGATATTAATGGCGAAAAACGTGTGCGCATTGTGCCGCGCAAACGTGGCGCACCCATGGATAAGCTGGTTGCCGAGTTGATGATTCTGGCCAACAGCACTTGGGGCAAGGATTTGATGCAGGGCCAAGTAGCGGGTATTTATCGTGGCCAAAATGGTGGACGTGTGCGCCTCACCACGCAGGCGGGCCCGCATATTGGGCTGGGTGTGGAGTGCTACTCTTGGGCGTCTTCCCCTTTACGCCGCGCTGTGGATTACGTGAATCAGCTGCAACTTTTGGCTTTGCTGGGTAATACCAAGCCGCGTTTCCAAAAGAACGACGCCGAGTTGTATTCGATTATCGGGAGTTTTGACACTGCTTATGCAGCTTACGCCGAATTACAAGATAAGATGGAACGGTACTGGTGTTTGCGTTGGTTGCAGCAAGAGAAAAAACGCGAAATGACTGCCGTGGTCATAAAAGAAAACTTGGTGCGGGTAGATGGCATGCCTTTAGTGATTCGTGCAGGCATACCGGAACTACCGGCGGGCACAACGGTCAGTCTACAAGTGATGAAAATTGATTTGTTAGAGCTGCTGCTTGAAACGCGTATGGCAACGATTTAAAGGCGGGGAGTAGGGCGTGAGTAATAGAGAGTATTCGTGATTCACTCTTTACTCACCCCTTCGCATTTTCAAAGTCGTATAGCACTGATTTAAAAGCGGGGATAATGCGGGGGTGGGGGTTGAATTTTGTGCCCCACTCTCTACTCCCCACTCCCTGTTTAACACACCATGATGATCATAAATGCTACCTAATCAACGTCTTAAGCAATGTCTGCCATTAAAATTTAAAAATGGTGCGCTGGTTAAACAGTTTTCTAAGCCCTGCGTGAGCTGTGGAGAAATGTTACAAGCCAATGATATGCTCGGCATTGCGCGTTTGGTAGAAAACCATATTGCTATCGCAGCCAAAGCGCATTGCCCTAAATGCGATGCAGAGTTCGGTGTGTGCTGCATTATTGATGATGAAAAAAAAGTACGTCGGCTGATCTTGCCGCAATTTGCTTTTAATTTGTATTTACGTAATTTGCCGCTGCAAGCAGCCGAAATTGAAGCCGCTGCTGCGCCGCGTGAGGTTGAAACTACACCGCTGGCTGCCAGCACAGCGCCTCGAGTTATAAGCCCCGCAAATATTCAGCGTGCCATTGAAGTGATCGGTAGCTATCAGGCAAAGCCTATCCCTGCATGGGTGGTGGTTGATGGTCAGCAATTAAATTTTGACCGTGTTTCTCCCGATGCCCGTGTGTCAGATGGTGAGTTTTTGCTAGATGGCTGTTTTATTTATCGAGGCTAAATGTGCTGTTTGAATTTGAATCGCATCCATATTATCAATTGCTGCGCTGCGTCAATTGATTTAAACCTTACCCTGTCCAATCGTTGTTTCTGGGATTATAATCTGATCCCTTCTGAAACAGCCCTGCCCAGAAACGGGCTGGAGAAACATCATGCAACGCTCCCTGCTTAAATCGAAAATTCATCGCTGTACCACCACTCATTCAGAGCTGCATTACGAAGGCTCGTGTGCGATTGATGAAAACCTGCTTGAAGCCGCCAATATCTTGGTGCACGAGCAGATTCATATCTGGAATGTGGATAACGGCGAGCGTTTCTCTACCTACGCTATTAAGGCTGAACGTGGCTCGGGGATTATTTCGGTCAATGGCTCTGCAGCGCGCCGAGCTGCAGTGGGTGATTTACTGATTATCGCCACCTTTGCTCAGTTTGAAGAAGCCGAAATCGCTAACTTTCACCCGCAGCTGGTGTTTGTGGATGGCGATAACCGGATCAAAGAAATTAAGCATGATGCGCCGGAACAAGCGGCTTAATGCGGGCTTGTATGCCCATGATGAACAGGCTGCCTCAAGGGGCAGCCTGTTTTTTGCGTGGCATTAATGGCACGGTATGCCGTGCCCCCACAAAAATATAGGGATAATAATGAATCCAACTGCCGTTAAAGATTACCTCCTCAGTTTGCAACAAAATATTGTCGCCACCTTAGAGCAGCTCGATGGTTCTACTTTTCATACCGATCAATGGGAAAGAGAAGCCGGCGGCGGTGGTATGACGCGGGTGATTGAAGGCGGCAACTTATTTGAGCGCGGCGGGGTGAATTTCTCGCATGTGATGGGCGATGCTCTGCCACCATCAGCCAGCGCCGGTCGTCCCGAGCTGGCGGGACGTGCTTTTGAAGCGATGGGCGTATCGCTGGTGTTGCATCCACGTAATCCTTATATCCCTACCGTGCATATGAATGTGCGCTTGTTCCGAGCCTATAAAGAAGGCGATCAAGATGTGTGGTGGTTTGGCGGTGGTATGGATCTCACCCCTTATTACGGGCTAGAAGCAGATGCTGTGCATTTTCATCAAGCCTGTAAAGACGCGCTCGATCCTTTTGGCACGCAACTTTATCCAGAGTTTAAAGCTTGGTGTGATCGTTACTTCCACTTAAAACACCGTAATGAGCCACGTGGCATTGGCGGCATCTTTTTTGATGATTACAACGACGCTGGCTTTGAGGCTAGCTTTGCCATGATGCAAAGCGTCGGCAACGCCTTTTTACCCGCCTATGTGCCGATTGTGGAGCGCCACGAAGACGCCGAATACGGCGCGCGTGAGCGTGATTGGCAGTCTTACCGCCGTGGCCGCTACGTAGAATTTAACCTAGTGTTTGATCGCGGCACCCTATTTGGTCTGCAATCAGGTGGGCGCACCGAATCCATCTTGATGTCTATGCCCCCGGTGGTCAACTGGCGCTATGATTACCACCCTGAGGCAGGCAGCCCAGAGGCGCGTTTATACAGCGATTTTTTGTGTGGTAGGGATTGGCTAGGTTTGGCTTAAGCTTTCTCTTGAATTGAAAAGGTTTCCTAGGATAGGCAGGATGTTGTGCCCGCGTTGGCATCAGAAACACGCCCAGCCTCAAGACTGTGGATCAAAAAATAGGTAGACCTGCAGTGTGAGGGAATACAGAGTACACAGATAAAACTAAGCTTGCGCCGCACTTCTGGATATTTCACCCTAGTTTTAAATCATTTTTCTCTGTGAAATTCTGTGCTGCTTGGGGGCAAGATTTGGGTTTTGCGGCAAAAAAAATCAGCAAGTAAAACTAGCTCAATGGAAACAGCATGGCTGCGAGTCCGATTGGGTTTGATTAAAAAGCTTGGAAGTCTTCGCCGCGATTGTTGAGGCGGGCGGGATGACCGCGGCGGGGCAGCGGCTGGGGATGACACAGTCGTCCGTCTCCCAAAGCATCGCCAATCTTGAAGTGCAATTGCATGTGCAGCTCCTTGATCGCTCGCAGCGCTCCCCCATGCTAACGCCATTGGGGCGTAAGTTTTTATGAGCAGGCAGAGCGCTTATTAAGCGATGCACGCCGCGTGAGCCTAGAGTTTCGCCGTCAGGAAGCCACGCCGCTTAAGCATGTGCGGATTGCTTTAGTGGATTCGTTAGCGATTAGCGTGGGCAAAGAGTTGGTTGCGGCTATTAAGCGCCGAACTGGGCATTGGTCGATGGTTACTGGGCAATCGCATCTGCATGCCGATGCCTTACTTAATCGCCGAGTTGATCTAATTTTGACTGACGATGCGGTGAGCGGGGATGCAGAGCTTTTTCGCCGCCACCTATTGCGCGAGCCTTTTATTTTAGTGCTGCCGCTTGATTTTAAAGGGCCTGTGAATAGCTTACGCACGCTGGCGGCGGCGTTGGATTTTATTCGCTACAACCAATCCACCGTGATTGGTCGCAGTATTGAAAACCAGCTGCAAACCTGGAGCATTCATCCGCCACTGCGCATGCAGCTGGATAATTCCTACGCGATTTTGCAAATGGTAAAAGCAGGCCTAGGCTGGACTTTAACCACGCCGCGATGTCTATTACATGGCGGCATTAAAACGGGTGCAGTGCAATGCTTACCCGTGCCCGAGGGCGAATTTTGCCGCGAACTAACCCTGCTTGCGCGTAGCGATGAATTAGGCAATTTGCCTGAGCTGCTCGCCGACGATAGCATTGCACTGATGCGGGAGCGCTACCTGCCCGTTATAGCTACCGCCGCCCCATGGCTGCTGCCACCGTGTTGGGCTGAGGTGGAAGTTGCCCCAGCCGCTTCGTCATTTTATTAAGAGCAATTGCTGGTTTGCAGTTGCGCACCCTTTAGCTGGCTATTGAGCTTTTCTAGTTTTTGTTGCTGCTCTGGGCTGATTTTACGCAGCGTAAATACGGTATGGGATGGGCTGTCGTCACGCTCTCTTACTACTGCCGATCTTACCCCTTGGTTTTTTAATTCATTCAAGCGTCTTTCAGCGCCTTCGCGGCTGCTGAATACGCCGAGTGAGATGGCGTTTTGCCATCTGCCACCATTATTAATCACGTAGTAATCTTGCACGCCCTGGCTGCTAAGTTGCTGAGCTTTACGGTTAGCCAGCTCAAGATCTGTTTGTGGTGGAATATAGACCCAAACTTTTCCGCTGATATTGGCTTCGCTGCTGGCTAAGCCGAGCGATTTAAGGCGCTGGCGCATGCTGTCGCTTTGCTCTTGCCCTGTACCACTCCAGCGCATGCATACCGTGGTTTTTGGGGGGGGGGCGGGGCGGGGTGTTGGAGTCGGGCTTGGGCTCGGAGTAGGTATGGGGGCCGAGAGTGGCGCGGCTTCAGGCTCCGGTGTTGGGCTCGGGCGATTAACCACAATCACGGGCAGGCTAGCTAGCAGTTTTACTTTATCGGCATTAATCTGTGCACTGGCTCGGGTACTGACAGGCTTGGTTCGTAATGAGTTGTAGCCCCAAAGGGTTAAATTGGCAGCAAGGAGCAGTGCGCACAACCATTTCATTGATGAATATCCTGAGCAAGTGCAGCTAACCCGTGTAGGACGAGCTGTTCGGCGATAATGGGTTGAATAGGTAAATGGGGCGCGATCAAGGCGGCATCGCCTCCAGAAATAATACAAAGCGGTGTATCGCCTCGCTGGGCTAAGCGCGTTTGCATGGCAATAATGCTACCCGCCATTGCGCTAATACAGCCCGTTTCGATGGCATCGGTGGTGCATCGCGGGAAATCATGAAAAGCCCCTTCACTTAAAGTGAGCCTTGCTGTTTTTTGGGCAAGGGCAGATTTCATCAGTCTTAATCCGGGCAAAATCATGCCACCTAGATACTCGTTCTCTTCGGTGAGTGCATCCACAGTAAGCGCGGTGCCCGCGCTAGCAATCACTAAAGCGCGCTCTGGAAATAAGCTGCGTGCGCCGAGTACTGCTGCCCAGCGATCTGGCCCCTGTTGCTCTAAATGGCGATAGGCATTGTGTATTCCCAAAGCACTGCGGTTTACTTTTAGCCATTGAATGCTGTGGCCCCATTGCTGCTGGCAAAATTGTTCTAGCAAAAGGGCCGCAGCGGGCTGGCCAACCGTACAGCCATGAATGGCATCAGGGCGGGGCAGGGTGAGCAGTTGCTGAAGCAATTGCGCTACATCTGCGGTCAAGCTATGTCCCACAGAGGCCCAAGGCGGATTGCCATAGGCCCATTTGATTCGGCTATTTCCAAGGTCTATTAGTAGTAAGCTCAAGCTGCGGCCACCTTACGTAAGCTAATGTCGCCAGCATAAACCACTTGCAAGCCATTTTCCCCAGCGATGCGCAAGGCGCCATCATCGGCAATGCCAATGATTTTGCCGCTGCTTTCTTGGCCGTCTGGTGAAATTAATCTTGCTTGCTCGCCCTGCCAGATATGTCGGTATTCCCATTCTGAGCGTAAGGGGGCAAAGCCGCCTTGATCAAAGCTTGGTAATAGCTCGCCTAGCTCATTTAAAATACGGGCGAAAAGCAGGTTGCGTGCAGGGCTGGGGCCGCTGCAATCGCTTAAGTCTGCGGCATGATTGGCGTTTAGACGTTCGCTTTGGGATAGGCGTAAGTTAAGACCAATCCCAATCACCGCATCTACGGGGCCTAAAGTATCGCCAGATAGCTCGATCAAAATACCCGCCAGTTTGCCTTTGGCGCAGTGCAAATCATTGGGCCATTTCAGCCCTATATCTTGATAGCCTTGTTTTTCTAATGCTCGGGCCAGAGCAATGCCCACGGCAAGGCTTAAGCCAGCCAAACGGCTGATTCCGCCATTAAAACGCCACACCACAGAAAACAATAAGCTACCGCCTAAGCTTCCTACCCAGTGGCGGCCTAGGCGGCCACGGCCCGCCGTTTGCCATTCTGCGGCCAATACTGAGCCAGCAGCGGCGCATTCTTGGCGTAAAGTTCGGTTGGTAGATTCAATTTCATCGATTAAATTCAGGCTAAATGGGCTATGGCTGTTAAGCGCTTGTTTGATGCTTTCGGCATTTAGCCATTCAATGGGCTGGGTGAGTTTGTAACCTACGCCATGGCGCCGCTCTAGCTCAATACCAAATTCGGCACTGCGGTTAAGCGCGGCTGAAACAGCCGAGCGTGAGACGCCCAATTGTTTGGCAATCGCTTCGCCGGAGGTGAATTCATCAGCATTGAGCTGACGTATGATTGTAAGTGTATGCAACATGGCGACATTCTAGCAGCTTGGCGGACTTAGGCGGTCGAAAGCGAAAAATCTCATCAACGAGGCTAGATTTTGCCGGATTTGAAGGCCATGCTGAGCCGCTAAACGTGTTTTGGTCAAAAAAAAGATGAAATATGGGCCGCTGAGGTAGTTTTTCAGCCGATTGATGCTCAGTTCGATAGATTGTTCGTGGTTTAAAGCAAAATCATCAACTGCTGAGCTAGAGAATCTATATAACAGCTTAAAGCTGTGAGGACTAAAGCCGATGTTTTGGCTTTTCCCAAAGTAAAGTAAGCGTGAACAGTCCCTAAGGTTGTTGCTCTCGTAAGATTCGCTCAAGTAAGCCGCGTACTACGGATGGTTCGAAAGGCTTATCGCAGATGCCTGATACGCCTGCTTGAGTAACGGCGGCAAGCCGGCCACCATCGCTTTCGGATGAAACCATTAGGATGGGAATATTGCTTTGCCAGCTATTTTTACGCACAAACTCAATTAATTCTTTGCCATCCATTTCGGGCATATTGTAATCAGTAATTAATAAATCAAACACGCTCTCTTCTAAAAGCTGTACTCCTTCATGGCCATTGCCAGCTTCTTTGATATTAGTATTACGCACGCCTAGGTTTTCCAATACTTTGCGCATGTAATTGCGCGCGGCTTTAGAGTCGTCAACTAACAATACGCGCAGCATATCCAGCTCTAAATCGTCTTGATCTAACGTTAAATCTTCGGATAAATAATCCAGCGATACACAAAGCGCATGGTCTAGGTTTTCTGAGGTAAATGGCTTAGGGATAATTGCGCAAGCGCCAAGTTGCCGAAGCGGTTCTAATACTTTGGGCTGGGTTTCGCTAGAAATTAAAATAAAAGCGATGTCTTGCGTATCGGGGTTGTTGCGCAGCTGGGTAAGTAGCTCGATCCCTGTCATATCTTTTAAATACATGGCACTGAGGATCAGATTAGGGCTGCTATCTACTTTTAAGGAGGCTAGCGCTTGCGAGCCCTGCTCAAAAGCAATGATATCGCCAATGCCAAGTAGTTTTAGTTTGGTGGTAATCAATTTATTTTGCGCTGGAGATGGCTCTAGCAAAATAACGCGTAGTTCGCCAATAGAAAAGTGTTTTGCCATGATGGATCGCCGCCTAAATTTACATCTCTTTATAGCTTGCTATGGGCATTTTGTTGGACAACATGATTTACGGCTGAATGATTGCCATTGGATTTTTTAAAGGGAAGAATTGGCTAGATGAAAGTGAGTATGCTTAATGCATGATGTGTATTTAAGTATTAATGTAACGAGTAGGTTGGTGCTGAGCATGTGAAGCCCAACATTCTGAATAGAATTGTTGGGCTGCGTTTCACTGAGTGCCAGCTACGCCAATTGAACCTTTAGCTTACATTGTCTCAATTGTATGGTTTTGATTGGTATAGATACAAATATCGCCGGTGATTTCTAGCGCTTTTTTAACGATGACATCGGGGGCTAAATCGGTGTTTTCTAGGAGTGCTCTGGCTGCAGATTGCGCAAATGCACCGCCTGAGCCAATCGCGGCAATGCCGTGCTCTGGCTCTAGCACATCGCCATTACCGGTGATAATTAGCGTGGCGGTTTTATCGGCCACGATTAGCATGGCTTCTAAGCGGCGAAGCATGCGATCGGTGCGCCAATCTTTTGCTAGCTCTACGGCGGCGCGGGTAAGGTGGCCTTGGTGCTTTTCTAGTTTTGTTTCAAAGCGCTCAAACAAGGTGAAAGCATCTGCCGTGCCACCTGCAAAGCCAACGATCACTTTATCGTTGTAAAGCTTACGCACTTTGCGTGCCGTGCCTTTGATAACTACATTCCCCAGTGTGACCTGACCATCGCCGCCTACTGCAACTAAATCCCCACGGCGTACAGAGACAATCGTGGTGCCATCAAATTGTTCCATCTTAAGCATCCTTAATAAGCATATAGGGGCAGATGGCGGCTTGGGCTGCAAAATACAAGCATGATTGTGCTTGTAGCCAAGAAATACCTTTTCGCGGGGGAGCTTGGGATTCGCTATTAGCTAGATAGCGTTACGAGCTCAGTAATGCCCATAATCCGAAACAAGGCAACGATTAATGCATTGGCATTGCAAAGGGTGATTTGCTGTGGCTTATCCATGCAAATACCCAGCAATTGCCCTGCGGAGTCAAAATCTACTCGGCGTACATCGCTAAAATCAAGCACGGGGAACGCGATTTCTTGGGTGTAATCACGAATGGCCGTAAGTTGCTCAGGCTTAGTATTTAGAATATCGCTTTCAATATATAAACGATCTTGCTTTTTGACGGGCTTAATTGGGGGCGTTGAGATAGGCGTAGCATGCTGATTAGGCTCGATCCAAGAAGGGGGCGAGACTTCAAAGGTGATGGCGTAATCAACGGCTAAATTTTCAAATTCATCCTGTAAACCTTGGATTTGCTGTAGCTCAATCAAGAGCAGCCACAGTGGTGCTTCAGCAGGAGTCGCTCTGCCTGTTTGGATACGGCTGCGCAGCAGGGTTTCTATCTCGTGATTGCCTAATAGTTGTAAGCGGATGCCATTTTTAACGCTGCGCTGCCAAATTGCGAGCAGCTCTGCCGCTGCAATAGTGTCTATTTCTTTGATTTTTGCCATATCAATACGCAAGCTACTACATGTTTGTAGGGCGGCTTGGAAGGCGATGAGTTCTTTATCGATATTATTATGGTTAAGGATGGCAGGGAACTGATAATAGTTTTGTGTTTCGTTACTGGCTTTTGCCGAATGTTGGTGCCAGGTTGGGGGTGTTTTTTCAAACTCTAAAACAAATAAAAGGGCTACTTTATCGAACTGTTGTTTATCATTATTTTGCTGTAAAAGCTCAAAAAGCATGAGCCATGCTTCAGTTTGGTGTAATCCTGCTATTTTTTTTAGTTCTGAGTGTAGAATATCTGCAGCAGCTATGCTTTGGCCGCTGGCGTGCAGCATGGCAACTTCTTCTTGGATGGGGGTGAGGAGTGAATCGTTATCAATCACTTCAATACTGAGCTGGCTTAAGTCAAAACCAGACTCCTCTGCAACGATGGGAGCGGTCTCACTCTCGTTTTCTGAGGAGGTATTGCCTGAGGTATTTGGCGCAATGATTTTGCGGATAAATGAAAAAGCCACTTTTAGATTCCATTAAAATAGCTAATTTTTAAATATATCTTACTTTTTAAGCTGATAGTCTTATTCACAAGTCATTTATTAATTAATAATTGCACTTTATTTTTAATTATTGTTGAGCTTTATGTTTTTTAACAACGAATATTAAATTTATGTTGTTTGTTTATGAAAATAAAATACTGAGTAACTGAATCATTATTGCAAATTATACAATATTTACCCATAGATAATTGTAGTATTTTTTTTCATAAATTAATACGTACATTGAATTATGTATGCAGATTTATGATCTGCCATGCTTTTTTAGCATGCTTGTAACAAGGATGGGCTCTAAAAGCGAAGCGAAAAGCCACAGTTTTTTCTCGGGTAGTTGCAGCGTGTCAGCTCTCAATCTGACACGCTGCTGGTTTTAATAATTTATGCAGGATTTTTATCTGGCACCAAACACCATCCGCTTGGTAAAGCCTTTACGCAGACTATCCATCTGATCCATCGCAATCAGCCCTAAGCTTCGGCCATGTTTAAGCAGCGGCCCTGGCTGGTCAAAAAGGGTGATTAAGCCATCGGTAAAGTGGGTGACCAAGCCAGCATCTTTTTTACGTAAACGTGCATAGCGGGCCAGTTGTTTGGGCTCGCCTAATTCATCTTGGCCGGAGCAGATTAATAGCTCGGCCAGAGTGCTTGCGTCGCGCAGCCCCAGATTTAGCCCTTGGCCAGCTACAGGATGTAGCGTTTGCGCTGCATTGCCGATCAGCACTACTCTTTGCCCAACTACAGAATCTAAGGTTTTAAGCGCTAGAGGCCAGCTGGCTCTTGAGCCTACGCTAGAAAACCCCGCAATACGTCCAGAGAAACGCTGCATGACTGCGGCGATAAAATCACTCTCACTCATGGCTAGGCGCTGGGCTGCAAGCTCTGGCGATTGCGGCCAAACCAACATAAAGTCTGATCCATTGGGTAGTAGCGCCAGCGTGGCATCGTCTGCAAAGCGCTCATAAGCCATACCGCAATGCGGTTCTAGTGGGGTTAATCTCGCCAGAATAGCGTGCTGTTGATAAGGCTTAATCGTTTGCTTGATGTCATCAAGCTGGTTAATCAGCTGGCCGCCATCGGCAAGAATCACTAAACGAGCGCTGAGCTGTTCTTCACCATGAGGGCCACTTACGCTGATTTGGGCGAAGCGGGCAAGGCGTTTGATACTGTTTACACGAAAGCCTAATGCGGCCTTAGCTGGGCTTTTGCTGAGCGTATTAAAAGCGTGGCTGGCGAGTTTATCGTAAGCCACTACAAAACCCAGTGCAGGCAGGCCCAGCTCTTCGGCCTTTAGCTCGGTGCGGCCTATGCTGCCTTGTTGCGAAATATGCACGTGTTTAATGGCCGTAGCGTTTAAATCTTCCCCCCATAAATCCACCCGATTAAGCGCCTCAAAGCTGGCCCAAGAGAGTGCTAGGGCGCGTGGATCAGCGTCGATTTTAGGTTTGGCATCAACGAGCAAGGCATCAATGCCCGCTTGCGCCAGTCTTTGCAAGACCAGCGTGCCCACAGGGCCGCCACCAACAATCAGCACGTCTACATGCAGGGGAAGTTTTTCTAAAAGCATGGTTAAAACCTAAAGCTTGAATCACGGTGGCTATTGTAGGGCGATGCAAGCTTTTTGCCCATGAATAAGGGTGGGAATATTCTGTGGCTTTAATAAAGTGCGTGGATTTAGCATGGGCAAAACGTTTTTTTGCCCACGCGAATGCATAGCTGCAATGTGTGGGTACACCCACTTTATAAATCAGCTAACTACCTCGCCATTACCGCTTCAATTTCTGCTACGGTTTTAGGGCAAGAGGCGGTGAGGTTTTCCATGCCATTTGGGGTAATGAGTACATCGTCTTCGATACGCACTCCGATGTTTTCAAAGTGCTTGGGTACATTGGGGGCTGGGCGGATATAAAAGCCTGGCTCTACCGTCATGACCATGCCCGCTTCTAGCTTGCGCCATTCACCTTGGATTTTGTAAGCGCCTACGTCATGCACATCTAGCCCCATCCAGTGGCCGGTGTTATGCATATAAAACTGCTTATAGCTGAGTGATTCAAGGGCCCCATCCAGTGAGCCTTGCAGTAAGCCTAAATCGAGCATGCCTTGCGTGAGCACCCGTACTGCGGCTTCGTGTGGGGCATTCCAGCTTTGGCCAATCCGGCAAGCGTCTAGCGCGGCGTATTGTGCGGCTAGGGTGATTTCGTAAACGTCTTTTTGCGGGCCGCTAAACTTGCCATTCACTGGAAAAGTACGGGTGATATCGGATGCGTATCCTTCGATCTCGCAACCGGCATCAATCAGGATTAAATCGCCATCCTGAAGTCGTTTGTTGTTTTCACCGTAATGTAGGCAGGTGGCATTTTCGCCTGCGGCCACAATGCTGGAGTAAGCAGGAAAGCGGCTACCCTGACGATAATAATCGTGCAAAATTTCGGCTTCTACTTCGTATTCCATTTGGCCTGGGCGGGCAAAGCGCATGGCGCGGGTGTGAGCTGCAGAGTTAATCAGCCCCGCTTTACGTAGATTCACTAGTTCAAATTCATCTTTAAATAAGCGCATTTCGGCGATCGTGCCGCGCACATCATGGATTTCATTGGGGGCCGTAACGCCACTACGCACCTTGGCACGTACTCCGTTTACCCAGCGGCTAACTCGGCTATCCCAGGCGGCATTGTGGCCAAAAGGGGTGTGAATACGGGGCTGGTTTTGTAAAAGCTCGATCATTTTATTATCGAGCTCTTGAATTGAATAAGCGGCATCAAAGCCAAACAGCTTGCTGGCCTCTTCTGGCCCATGACGATGGCCATCCCAGATCTCGCGTTCTAAATCTTTAGGGCGGCAGAACAGGATATTTTGCGTGTTTTCTTCGCTGATGACTTGTACAAAAACGGCATCAGGCTCGTTAAAACCAGTGAGGTAATAAAAGCTCGAATCATAGCGAAATGGATAAGTGCTATCGGCATTTCGAATGATTTCTGTCGTATTGGGCACAATAACCACACCAGCAGGTAAGCGTGTGGACAAGGTTGCACGGCGGGTTACGTAAGGCTGCATGGATGGCTTTCCCAAAGAAGGTAGGCAGATTATACGGCGAGGCGTAGCGCAGCACGTGTTTTTACTTACTTGTGGATTTTACTTATTGTGTTGAGAAAGGGGGATTGATTGGCCATGTCGGCTTAGGTGGTGAGGCCATTGTCGGGTTACGCGATAAGGCTGCTAACCCGACCTACATGGTGGGGCTTATTTTTTTGCCGCACCTAACGATGCTTTAATGGTTTGAAAGCGTTTGGTACTTTCTACGCCTCCTGCGTAATTTTCTAATTTGTCACCAATGACGTTTTCAATGGTGTTGAGCCTGTCGCTTGGGCTGGGGTGGGTGCTGAACATCAGCGCTACTGTGCCCTCTGCTGGATTGATGCTGCCTAGTGTTTGCAATACCGAGACTAAGCCGTAGGGGTTGTAGCCTGCTCTGGCGGCCAAAACCATGCCGCCGATGTCGGCTTCAAATTCATCCCCTTTGTCTAAGCCGCGAACGAAGAGCTCCAGAGCGCCTCGGCTACTGAGCGATACCAGTTGTGAGGCGGTGCTGTTTTTCATATTATCGGCACCGGCTTTGGCGACATTGCCGCCTACCTTTTGCCATTTTCCCGATTCAATCGCCTGCATATGGTGGCGTTTGAGCGTGTGGGTGATTTCGTGGGCTAATACGCCGGCTAGTTCTGCCTCATTGCGAAAGGTATCAAATAGGCCTTTGGTCAGCAGGATATAGCCGCCGGGTGTGGTAAAGGCGTTGATATTTGGGCTGTCTATTACGCCAAAGTGAAAGACCATATTGGGTTGTTCTGATTGCTTCACAATCCACATGCCGACTTGATTTACATATTGCTGCAAGGCTGGCGAGGCCACTAAGGGCGCTGCACCTAGTAAGAGCGAGGCCGAACTTGCTCCGATTTCTTGTTCCTCGGCAGGCGTGGCTTTGTGCATAGCGTCAGCGGTGTTTTTTACGGCATCAACCAGATTGCTGAGGTCTAGCTTGCCAAAATCGAAGGCAAAAACAGCAGTAGGAAATAAGCAGGTCAAAATCATTAGACGGATACGCATGATTAGTTTCTCCTGTTTTTTGTGTTGCTGTCATCGCTGCTAGGTGCTTTTTCCATGGCGATATACGCCACTTCTTGTGCGATCAGCTTTTCTTTAGCGGCGCTTTTTTGCGCATCAGAGTCACTTGCCGTGTAGTTTTTTAGCTTGCTAAGTTCTTCAGGATTGGGCTGGGCATTTTGCAGCTGCTCGGCGGATAGCCCTTTTACGCCGGTGGTGACGGTGCTGCCAGAAGAGCCCGTTTTAAATGGGTTTAATGAGGCGAAGCTGGTGCTACTCTCGCCTGCTTTGCCTGTTCTGACATTGAGTAATTTAATCCAGCCGACCAGTTTGCTATCGCTCTTGACCTGCATCCATGCGCCTTGACGCATTTGGATATCCACCACATTGTCTTTTTTAAGCTGGCCAATCACCGTGGCGTCCAGAAAAGGCTTGTCGCGTAAATCAGAATCGCGAATCACGCTGGCGGGCTCAGCCCAAGCGCCGCTGCTTAGGGCAAGTAGCAGCCATAGTCGTTTTTTCATGATGTTTTCCTTACGAATTTAAACGGGGTTCAAACAGCTCGACTTCTTGCTCGCGGCCTTTCACATGAAAGCTGCCGTGCGGTACAAATAGAAAATGCTCATTGCAGGCCAGCCGCGTGGCGTCAGATACCAAAACGCGGGAGATGCCCTTGGTGAGGCCTTCGATTCGTGAGGCTAGGTTGACCGAATCGCCAATAATCGTGTAATCCAAGCGCGCATCCGAGCCAATAAAGCCGACCACGGCGGGGCCGGTGTGCAGGCCAATGCCGATATCAAAGTCAGCGCCTAAATCGGTTAGCTCGGTTTTAAATTTGACCAGTGCCGCCGACATTTCAATGGCGGCGGCAACGGCGTGTTTGGCGTGCTCGCTATCATTCATCGGTGCGCCCCAGAACGCCATAATGGCATCACCGATAAACTTATCCAAAGTGCCGCCGTGGCGAAATATAATCTCGACTTGCTGCGAAAAGTAGCGGTTGAGCAGGTCGACGATATATTCTGGCGTGCGCGTTTCGGACAGTGTGGTAAAGCCGCGAATATCAGAAAACAAGATGGTGAGCTCGCGCGATTCTGCCTGCTGGCTGCTATGGATTTCCCCCTGAGAAACAAGCTGCTTGACCACACGCTGATCCAAGAATCGGCCAAATAAATTGATCGCCTGCTCGCGTTGGGCTTTTTCAGCCAGATAGGCAAACAGCGCCGCTAGCCAGTAATAGACCCAAGCCCAAGCCGTGGCGGCGGCAATCGGCCAGTATTGATTGCGGTTTAAGCCCAACCAAAAAACACCTAATCCAGCCAAGGTAATCAGCAGCAAAGCGCCGCCTAAATAAAGGGTATTGATTTTTCGCTGAAAGCCGAAAAACAGCATGGCCATTAAGGCCAAGCCCAGCGGCGCAAAATAGCCACGAGCAGGCGTTTGCAACCAGTCGCCCTTTTGTAAGTTATCAATGGCCGTTGCTAAAATCTCGACGCCGGGGAAGTTGGCTGAAAGCGGTGTCGGGCGTAAATCTTGCAAGCCTGGTGCGGCGGTGCCGATGATGACAATTTTGTTATTTAATTCATGGGCGGGGCGCTGCGGCTTTTCGCGGTTGAAATCAAAATAGAGATCGCTATAGCTGATGTGTTTATGCGCTTGTGACCAATTAATCCGAATATCGCTGCCTTGGGGCTGTGGCCAGTTGAAATCTGCTGCAAGGCGGGCGGGCATGGAGGGGATGCGCCAGCCTTGGGTCTCGGCAAAAACCCAATAATGGCGGCCAATTCCATCGGGGTCTTTCTTAAAATTAATCAGGCCGCCGCGCCAAGTTTCGGGGGGTAGTACAAGGGGCAAGAGCAGCGGTGCACGCGCATCTGGCTTGGCGTTTTGTGTTTTTTGTAGGCCATAAATGGCGGGTAAATCGGCGAGCCTTGCGCCTATGCCATCCACCAGCAGTGTGCTGGGCAGGTAAAGATTGTGCAGCTGTAAAACGGTGTCTCTGAAGAGCTGATCGCTATCGGCGCGAAAGGTATCGGGCTCGTTAAATAGCACATCAAACACAATGGCTTTGGGCTGATGTGTGGCAATCGCGCTCAGTAGCTCGGCGTGGATAGCGCGGGGCCAAGGCCAGCTGCCCGCTACTTCATTCATGGTTTCTAGGCTTTTCTGATCGATATCGATAATCACAATATCGGGGGATGCGCTGCGGCGGCTGGCGTTTTTCTCTAGCACCCAGTCGCCGCTTCTATCATCAATCACTGCGCTAAAATTCAGCCAGCCGTAATCCAATAACAGCAAACTGCTGAGTAAGACAAAAATTGAAAGGTAGGAGAAACGTTGCAGCATGAAGCGCTCGTCAGAATGTTTCCTGATCTTTATAGCGCATGAATGAAAAAGCCCGCGTTAGAGCGGGCTTTCATTGTTGATATGCGGAGGGAAAAAACATGTAAACACCGCATGGGTGTGACCGATTTTTTTAGCCCTTAGCAATAATCAATCTTCTTCGTCCATCACCGCAGTGGTGTAAACCGCCTGTGCGTCGTCGAGGTTTTCTAGCATATCTAAAAGTTTTTGCATTTTTGCCACATCGTCACCCAGAATCTCGGTTTCTGCCTGTGGTTTCATGGTCACTTCGCCCATTTCTGCCTTAAAGCCGGCTTTTTCTAGCGCGTCTTTTACGGTGATAAATTCGTAAGGCGGGGTGATCACTTCGATGGAGCCATCGTCATTGGTGATAATGTCATCCGCACCGGCTTCCAGTGCGGCTTCCATCAACACGTCTTCTGGCGTGCCTGGGGCAAAAATCAGTGTGCCACAGTGTTTAAACTGGAACGATACGCAGCCATCTGCACCCATATTGCCGCCGCACTTGGCAAAGGCATGACGCACTTCGGCCACGGTACGCACGCGGTTGTCGGTTAGGCAATCGATCATCACGGCTGCGCCGCCAATACCATAGCCTTCGTAACGGCATTCAACGTAATCTACGCCTTCCAAATTGCCCGAACCACGCTCAACCGCGCGCTGTACATTGTCTTTAGGCATATTTGCGTCGTAGGCTTTATCAATGGCCAGACGTAAACGCGGATTGGTTTCAATTTCCGGGCCGCCCATTTTGGCTGCCACGGTAATTTCTTTAATCAGACGAGTAAAGAGCTGGCCGCGTTTTGCGTCCTGACGACCTTTACGATGCTGAATATTTGCCCACTTAGAATGACCTGCCATGCTCGAATATCCTATCAAAGCCAAAGTTTAATGAAGGATTTTAGCAGAGAGAGCCCATAAGGAGGAGGGGACGATTCTGGACAAGGGTCTTATTGCTAAAAAAGCCGCTGGAAATGTTTGATTCAAAACAAACAGCCAGCAATCAGAATGCCTAGGTCAGATTTATCGTCATCGTTAGTTTAAAGAATAGTGAGTGTGACTTCGATATTGCCACGGGTGGCGTTGGAATAATTGTGTAAAAACCTGCAGAAGGGAATAGGCGGGGGCTAGATGGCGGGTATAGCCAGCAGAAACACGTTTTTTAGCGCTGTGTGTTTAGGCCATCACGGATTTGGGCCAATTGGCTGCGTAGCTGCATCAGCGTTTCAGTACTTTGCCCGCTGGCGCATAAAAGCTGCGCAGGAATCGTTTGAGTTGCTTCTTTAAGTGCCTTGCCATGAGGGGTGAGGATGATACGCACCTGGCGCTCGTCTGTTTTATCGCGCTGACGAGTCAGTAAAGCGGCGCTTGCCATACGTTTAAGCAGCGGCGTTAAAGTGCCTGAATCTAGAAAAAGTGCTTCACCGATGTCTTTAACCAAAATATTGTCGTGCTGCCATAGCACCAGCATCACCAGATACTGCGGGTAAGTGAGACCGATTTTTTCTAGCAGCGGCTTATAAGCTTTGGTCATCACCAGCGAGGCAGAGTACAAAGAAAAGCACAGTTGCTTATCAAGGTTAGTAAGTCTAAATCAGATTCCATATCGTCTTTCAGGCAGGGGTGAAGAGGCAGATGCTAGTTTAGCGTGCTTGGTGGGAGGAACAGGATCAAATTTATGCAGAGCGCCTGTCGATCATGCGGCTATGATTGTTTGCTATCCATTTTGCGGAGAGCCGCTTATTGCCACCTCCAGCAAAGGCACTAGGCAACGTAGAAAATCTGCCTGTAGCTTAATAAAATCACAAGCCTAGCCGGTATGGATTAAGCCAATAAGCTTAATTCCCTTACTGCAATACTTGCTAAAGGCGCAATGTACTCTACTAAGGTTTTGAAATGGGGTGTGAGCATATGCTCATTAAGCCCTGCCTTATTTTGCCATTACTCTTGAATGATAAGGCGATGATTGTTTTGATTGATCTAGCAGCAAATCATAGCGAAGGCAGCCTTCTTCTTGTCGAGAAGGCGCTAAGGCTAAGCAAATTGTATCGGCGACTTGCTGGGCATGATTGGATTTGGCAATGATAGTGGCGAATACAAACAGAGGGGGGGCATAGAGATCCTTATGGGCTATCGTTTTCGTGTGATAAAAAGGTTAGGCAGCAAGCAGATGATGTTAAATACCTTCGCCGATTTTAATCATTTATTATTCTATTTTTGTTTTAACTAGCCATTCTCTGCCTCGTAATAACCCATGCCAATACACAATGGCTAATAGATAGCGTTTGATAAACCAATTAAACCTTCTTGGAATATGCGGAGCCAGAAATTTAAATGTAGGATCAAGCACGCCGTTATAGGCAAATTCAGCCAATACAATTTTGCCATTTTCTACGGTAAGTGGGCAGCCACCATAGCCATTATAAATAGCTTTACTGCTTAACCCAGATAAATAACTGATGATATTAATGGCAACAACCGGAGCTTGCTTACGAATGGCTGCGGCCGTTTTGGCATTGGGGCTAGACGCTGCATCGCCTAATGAAAAAATATTTGCATAGCGTTTATGCTGCAAGGAATGAGAGTCTATCTCTACCCAGCCTGCCGCATTGGCCAGCGGACTATTTGCAATAAAAGGGTGGGCGCATTGTGGTGGCACAATATGCAGCATATCGAAGGCGACTTCGGTAGAAACAATACTGCCATTGGGATGAATATGGACAAAAGTAGCAATCTTATTTGTGCCATCTACTTTTGTTAAGGTGCTAGAGAAATTTAAATTAACACGGTAGCGATCCATATACTGCTTAAGGATGGGAATAAAATAAGCCACTCCAAATAACGTTGCACCTGCATTATGAAACTGCACCTCAATATTGTTGAGTATTTTATGTTTTTCCCAGTGTGAGCAAGATAAATAAACGGCTTTCTGTGGCGCGCCAGCACATTTAATTGGCATGGCTGGTTGCGTAAACAAAGCCACGCCACTTTTTAATTGCTGCACTAATTGCCATGTGTAAGGAGATAAATCGCTGCGATAATTTGAAGTGACCCCATTTTTCCCCAGTGTTTCTTCTAACCCTTCAATAGCAGACCAATTTAAGCATAAACCGGGGCATACAATTAAAGCGCGGTATTGCAATATATTATTATTCTCTAGCGTGATACTATTTTTATCTGGGTGAAATATCTTTGCCGCTGATTGAATCCACTCTACAAAGAGTGGCATGACCTGACTCATGGGCTTAACGCTTTGCTTAATATCGAACTCCCCAGCACCCACGAGTGTCCAAGCGGGTTGATAAAAATGTTGTGTGGCCGGCTCCACAATCGCAATTTTTAACCCTTTCTGCCGTTTATTAATAGCTTGCGCCACGCCCAAGCCTGCCGCACCACCGCCAATAATCACAATATCAAACATGTTTTCTCCTTTGTTACATGAGTAGTCAGTTTTATTGTTTGTAGCTGGTAAATGTGCCATTGTGTTGAAAGAGTTATCTTTAAAAAAGCTATTATTTTTTAAAATGATGATTTGTTTTGAAGGGATGCTGATTTACAGCATGCTTAGTTTGTTGGCATTCAGTTATAGTTGGGCGCTATCTGGTTTTTTCTTTTGATCTACTCGATTAGAAAGTCTCTTTGTTTTTTATACATTTTCAGCTTTTAGCTAACTGCCTATGAACCCAGACATTATCCTCCCGCCCTATCCCGGTATTTTGCTTAGCCATGTGCATCTGGTGCAATCCTTGCAAGATGCAGAGCAAGCTTTGATTGCTTTGCAAAACGCCGATGTATTGGGCTTTGATACCGAATCCAAGCCTGTGTTTTTTAAAGGCCAACAATCCAATGGCCCGCACCTTATTCAGCTAGCAAGTGATACCCAAGTATTTTTATTCCCCATTTTGCATGCCGGCCAAACTACGACGGTAGTAAAGGCCTTGCTGGAATCCCCGCAGATTTTAAAAGTAGGATTTGGCTTAAGTGATGACCACAAACGCTTACACGCCAAGCTAGGGATTACGCCAAATCATGTTTTAGATTTATCCAAAGCCATGCGTGAAAACGGCGCAGGGGATTTAGGGGCGAAAACGGCGGTGGCCCAATTTTTTGGCATGCGCTTACAAAAATCCAAAAAAGTGAGTACCTCCAACTGGGCGGCCTCACCTTTAAATGAGCGGCAAATGAAATATGCCGCTGATGATGCTCAAGTTGCACTCTTGGTGTATCGCAAATGGCTGGCTTTGAAAGCCCTTAACTAAAGGGATATCAGTTGCCTATGGGGGACGTGTGGGACTTTTCAATCGTGCGGTGATTTATTTGGGGCCATCTTTTTTTGATTTTGCTAAAAACTAAAATTGAGCTGGGTGCGGGAGATACTCTCCTAGCACCCAGAGTGATTTAGCTAGTGAGTAGAATACGCTCTACTACTTTGCGTGAAAGAATGATCGCACTGTCATCCATACTCCAATCGCGTAGCAAGGCGGTATCAGCTCCTAAACCATGGCATTTGGGAAGCGTAGTGTAGGTGTCACGCCCCTGCTGGTAATTATAGGTTTCACCACTACCAAGTGCGCATTTAATCAGTAATAAAAGAGAATAGTCGCTTAATTTAGTGTGAATAGTATCTTGGGCAAAACAGATAGAGGCATAAAGCGCTGTTGCATAATCTATATTTGAGGGATATTGGTCTGTGCTTAGGTTGAAACCATCTCCACCAGAAAAAATATTTCCTTTATTGCAACGGATTGCCATATTATTTATTTCAACAATTTGGCCTAATTGCACCAGCTCTGCGCTAGTAATAATTCGATTTGCCTCGGCCTGATTTAATTGACTCATTGAAAAGTCCCTTTGTATTTTTGTTAAGATAATTATGCTAAAGCAAGCCAAACTAAATTAGAATATCGTGTGTGGTAAGCGAAGCATAAGTATGTTTTTTTATGGCCTTGTAACTTAGTTTAGGGTAACGGATTAAAATTACCTTACGCAGGCCTATTTAACATTGAATAAAACACCCCTGAGCTGTGCAGGGGTGTTTGTACACATAGGGGATATAAAATGGTTTTAAATCCCTTATTATCGCTAGTGCTACGAGGTATTAACGATTGCTAAATGAATTTAAAACAGTGAGTAAACTGGTTAAATTATCTGCCACACCGCTTTGCCCCACTTTTTCAGTGGCCCCTGCACCTGCCATCGTATTAACGCTGTAAATTTGCATTACACCTTGGTTAGCCGCAGCCAGTGCTAATGTATTTTGTTGTTGTTGCGCAGAAACGGCATTTTCAAACAAGATACCGGTGGAGTGAGCCATGGTTTGATAAATCGTACCCATGGCCATTGCTGGTGCTTCGCCCAAAACTTTGACGTTAGATTGGGTTACTGCATCTGTAATTTGGTTATTGACTGAAGTTGGGAATGCCATTGTTTATGCTCCTGATGTAATAAATCTTGAATGGGGTAATAACTAAGTTATCGCTGGCCAAGGCTTGCTGCTACGGATTGCATGCTGGTCAAATTGTCTGCTACGCCTGATTGAGAGACTTTTTCCGTGGCAGCAGCATCCGCCATGGTGTCTACGCTATAAACTTGCATGACCCCCGTATTGCCAGCTGCCTGTGCCAATGTGTTTTGCTGTTGCTGAGCAGAGATAGCATTTTCAAATAGAATGCCGGTTGAGTGGGCCATACTTTGAAATAGCGTGGCCATTGCCATCGCGGGAGATTCGCCTAATACTTTGACATTGGTCTGAGTGACCGCGTCAGTGATTTGGCTATTGACTGCTGTATTTGCCATTATTGAAATCCTTTATGCAGACATTGGCCTGAGATAAGGCATAAATGTTTGCTTAATTAACGGCGAAACGACTGCAAAACGGTCATTAAGCTGGTTAGGTTATCGGCAACACCGCTTTGGCCCACTTTTTCAGTTGCCCCAGCACCGGCCATGGTGTCCATGCTATAGATTTGCATCACACCCATATTGGCTGCAGCTTGTGCGAGGGTATTTTGTTGTTGCTGAGCAGAAATCGAGTTCTCAAACAAAATACCAGTGGAATGAGCCATGGTTTGAAATAGTGTGCCCATTGCCATAGCAGGTGCTTCACCCAATACTTTGACATTGGATTGAGTTACAGCATCGGTGATTTGGTCATTAACTGAAGTCGGGAAGGACATCGTTGTTTACTCCTGTAAGGTTTAGCACAGCAATTGCCGTGTATGGATAGGAACGCAGCAAAGTGGGTGATGTGAAAAAGATTATTGATTTGTTGACGCGTGAGTCGTTTGGGGGGAGGCCGCTGGATTTGGATCGGTCGTACTGGTGGGCTCTGGCGTAGCTGGCCCTTGTTTTTCTGCGGCATTTAATCGATCAATCACCATTTTTAATTCTTGGCTCAGCGGGCCAAAAAACTGTGTAAAGCATTTTTCTACTTCTTGCTTGGCGAGCATGGCAAGGCGATCAGCAATTTGTGCCAGAGCCATTTGACTAGAAGCGGATGCACCTTTTGTCATGAGGGCAGAGGGGCGCAAATCGGTTAAAGAACGTGCCCCTTCTACTAGCTTGGCAATGGCCTGTTCTTCTTGTTGCTGTAATTGCAAAGCTTTGTTAGAACTATTTTGAATTGATTGCAGGATATTTTTAACGCTTAATTCAGCTTGAGCGCGGCCTGCTGCAACGATATGCTCGGCCTGCTGGCGTGCCTGTTGATTCGCCGATATATCGTCGTTCGGTGCTTTATCATTTAATTGTTGCTGAAACTGTAGCAGTAATTGGGTTTCCTCTTGATTTAAGGGATGCTGCAATAGTTGCTCGGCAAATTGCTGCAATTCTGGGAGCAAGCTGGGTATAAGCATCGGATCAGCCATAATGAATGTCCTCTGGATGGTTGATAACGCCTTTATTACTTATCTCCTCACTGCTTATGAGTGGGGCTAATACATTGCGAGCAATTACCAATGCATGAATTAATCGCCAGTGCTCAATATCATCCTTTGGATCTGAAGATAAGCAGAGGGAGTGAGCCCATTGATTAAGGCTATCGCCAAGCAATTGATGTAATGCCGTATGGATCGATGCCAACTCTTTATTCATATAAAGCCCTATAATTAATTAAATATTATAAAAATAATGCAGCCCCTTTTATTTGGCGAGCTAAGGGCTATATAGATGGACGGTGGCTTGATCTGCTTGTGAAAAAAAATAGCCAGCGCAAAGGCTGGCTATTAGGGAGGTGTGGGTTATTTAGCCAAAATTTGCTTTATATTTTGCAATACTGCTATCTATTTTATCGAGTGCAAATGCGGCTGATTCGGCTTCGAGTGCGCCCGATGCAGCGGCGACGGCAGCGGCAGTACCGACTAATAAGTCATTCAGTAATATACCTAGTGCGTCTTCAGCTGCACCCTTGATATCTTCTTTTGCCAATTTTTCAGTCATATTTTTAAGCAGCATACTTTTACTAGCGAGAGCCATTTTGCTGGTGCTATCAAAATAAACAGCCCCTGCCTGAGCAATTAGCCCGCTGGCTTGGGTGATCATCATATTGGGTGCAATGGCGATTTGGCTGGGGGCGTAGGCGGCTGTTTCGCTATTGGTTAGCTGCACTGCCTGCACAATCTGGCTATTGAGCGCATCCGTGTTGCTGGCAGGTTTATCTTGTAGCAAGTGCTGCGTCATCATGCTTAATGTGCTAGGGCTGCTTGGAGTGGCAAGCGAGGGTGCATCATTGCTACCTGAACCTGAACCTGAACCTGAACCTGAACCTGAACTCTCTACTGAATTTGCAGCGGCTATGGGGGGATCGCTAGGCTCGGGGGCTTGCTCTGTGTGGGCTGCCGTGTCTGTTTCACTAGAGCTGGGGCCTGCTGATTTGGATTTAAAAATATCTGAAAATGCCATCGTATCTATTCCTTGCAGGGTTTACACCGGCTTTACGGTGTAGGCGGTTTGAGATCATATTGGCGAGTTGTATATATTGAGGCGATGGGTTTATCAAAGCCTTGTTATATATTGGGAAAAATGACGATATATTTTTGAACGTGATATTTGCGAAGGTGCGTAAGTGAGGAACGAAGCCATTGTGCTGTTGTGAATGATTGCTATAAATTAATTGTGTGAGGAGAGGGGCAATGGGAAGATATAAATTAACTTCAATAAAGCATTAGCACCTTAGAAAATCCCTCTCGCACTTGTGTTTACGAGCTCAGTTATCTGTAGCCTAATTTCGTACTGCGGGCGGGTATCTCTGAGGGAGGAACCCCATGTGCGCTAACCAAATCGTTTTTTCATTAGCGGACACCGAAAAAACACAATGCCCACGCTCTCGGCATGGGGCTTAAATCCCCCTGAAGCACGCCGAAGCGAGGAACAAGCGGG
>JBDKJX010000020.1:0-59885 GCA_039796405.1 Pseudomonadota bacterium | reverse complement strand
GCAAGGTGTTCAATGACCATGCGAACTGCTCGTTCACGGACTTCGGGGGAAAAGTGAGTTGATTTCTTCATGGCGCCATTCTCTCAAGAATTGGAGCCTCCGCGAAACCCGGTGCGATTCAGCTGGTGGTCAGTTCGCCCTACAGCAGCTGGCGACTCAACAATCAACAATCTGAGCGCCGTGCTGACATCGTTGAACACCCCTGTCTCCACATTTTCCTTGGGGTCTTACACCAATTTGTCTGGCACTAAAGAAATCAACGCCCCAATTAAGTCTTTTGTACTAGGCGCAGGCTCATACACTGTTAGCTTTCATGGCCTAGCGACTTCTGGCTACAAAGGCACAGGCACACTAACATTGAACGCAGCGCCGGTTCCAGAACCAAAAACCTATGCTCTGATGGGCTTAGGTCTGGTTGCCCTGCTAGCACGTCGTCGTAAAGCGGCTTAATCGTTTTTAAGCCATAAAAAAACGCCCCGAAATCACCTCGGGGTGTTTTTAAGCCAGCCAGCACTTATTCAGCGTCTAAAAGACGCAAAATTGCCTCAGTATGCTGCTGCATTAAAGCCATATCTGCGCGCGATTCTACATTTAAGCGCACTACCGGCTCAGTATTACTAGAACGCAGATTAAAGCGCCAGTTAGCAAACTCCATGCTTATCCCATCGGTTTCATCCACCCGTAACGCATCCGCCTGATACTCTGCACAAACACGAGCAATCGCCGCTTTGGCATCTGTCAGCTTGCGGTTAATTTCGCCTGACGATGGATAAGCCGCAATCCGCTGCTCCACCATGGCGGACAATTTTTGCTCGCGGCGGCTCATGAGCTCGATCACTAATAACCACGGAATCATGCCGCTATCGCAATAAGCAAAATCACGAAAATAATGATGAGCGCTCATTTCGCCACCGTAAACGGCGTCTTCTAGGCGCATGCGCTCTTTAATAAACGCGTGGCCGGTTTTGCTTTGAATTGCCACTCCACCTGCGGCTTGCACCACATCCACGGTATTCCAGGTTAAACGTGGATCGTGGATGATTTTTTGGCCAGGGTTCTTTTGCAAGAAAGCCTCTGCCAACAGGCCAACGATGTAATAGCCCTCAATAAAATCACCGCGCTCGTCAAACAAGAAACAACGATCAAAATCACCATCCCAAGCAATCCCCAGATCTGCCTTATGGGCAATCACCGCATGAACAGTATCTGCACGGTTTTCTGGTAACAGCGGGTTAGGAATGCCATTTGGAAAAGTACCATCGGGCTGGTTATGCACTTTAATAAATTCAACCGGCACACAAGCAGCAGTAAAACGCGCTTCGAGTGCATCGACCACATGTCCAGCCGCGCCATTACCCGCGTTCAAAACAATCTTTAATGGACGCACGGCAGATAAATCCACATAGCCCATCAAATGATCGATATAAACATTCAGAACCGATAGCGAGCTGATGTTACCGCGCACTGCCACGGCGGCAAAATCCGCGGATTCGGCCAATTTTTGAATATCACGCAGGCCGGTATCACCACTAATCGGCACCGCACCGCGCTTCACCAGCTTCATACCGTTATAATCGAGCGGATTATGGCTGGCAGTCACTTCAATCCCGCCATCCACATCCAAATGAAACGCAGCGAAATAGACTTCCTCGGTGCCGGTCATGCCTAAATCAACCACATCGCTACCGGCATCCATCAGCCCATTCGCCAGCGCCAACTTCAGCTCTTCGCTGGTCAGGCGTACATCGCCACCCAGTGCAACACGCTTAGGCTTGAGCAGCTGGCCATAAGCGCGGCCAATGCGATAAGCGATATCAGTATTCAGCTCAGTACCAAGCTTGCCTCGGATATCGTAAGCTTTAAAACAAGTTAAATGAGTCATTGTTTGCTCGAAGTAATAAAACCCAAACCTTGCAGCACACAGGATTTGGGTTTTCAGGTTTTACATCACCAATGTGCCTACTCAAAATAAGCGCGGGAATGCAGGTGTACGGCGGGGTCTTGAATAATTTCGACTTTGCTGGCCCAGCGGTAACGAGAATGCTGCTCACCCAGCGGCAAAGCCATGTCGGCTTCATCTAGTTGCAGGGTGTAAGCAAGCACCACGTAATGAGTACCAAAACCATCGAGCCTACCGGCATTGCTATCGTAAAAGTGCTCGTAAACGCCCAACCATTGCCGTGCGCTACGCGGCAAGGCAATTCCCAACTCGGCTTGAGTAAGACGCAAAAATGCCGCATCCAGTGTTTCATTTTTTTGCACGCGCCCACCGGGAACAAACCAGTGATCGCAGGCCGGTTGATTAGTGCGCCAGCCCAGCAGAGCTTGCCCAGCTGAGTTTTGCACCACTAGATCAATTGAGATCAGTGGTGCGCGCTCTACCACCTGCAAAAAATCTGCAAAAGCCAGCGGGCTGCTGGCTAACGCTTTATTTGCTTCGGCCATAAACATCTTCAAAGCGCACGATATCGTCTTCACCAAGATAAGAGCCAGACTGCACTTCGATCAGCTCTAGCGGCATCTTGCCCGGGTTTTCCAAGCGGTGAGTCGTGCCCAGCGGGATATACGTCGATTGGTTTTCAGAAAGTAAAATCACCTGATCGCCATTCACCACCTTGGCCGTACCTTTCACCACAATCCAGTGCTCGGCACGGTGATAGTGCATTTGCAAGCTCAAAGAAGCGCCGGGGTTAACCACAATTCGCTTCACTTGGAAACGCGAACCGGCATCAATCCCTTCATAACTACCCCAAGGGCGATACACACGGCGATGCGTTACCGACTCGCTACGGCCCGCCTGATTTAAGCGCTCAACAATTTTTTTAACATCCTGCACATGATCTTTATGCGCCACCAAAATCGCATCGGCGGTTTCAACAATCACCAGATCCTGCACGCCAATCGCCGCAATCATGCGCGTTTCGCTGCGGATATAGCTGCCGGAAACACGATCAAGCATCACATCGCCCAATACGCTATTCCCCGCCTCATCTTGCTCAGTAACATCGCGCAGCGCCGACCATGAGCCAATATCGCTCCAACCCAAGCCAGCCGCCGTAATCACCGCCGCATGCTGGGTTTTTTCCATCACAGCATAATCAATAGAATCCGCAGGAGACACCGCAAACTCATCAGCATCTAAACGCAGGAAGTCTAAATCGCGCACGCCTTTAGCCACGGCAGCCTGCACCGCTGCCAGCATAGCGGGCTGATAGGCTGCCAGCTCACGCACATAGACATCAGCACGGAACATAAACATGCCGCTATTCCAGTAATAATCGCCAGAAGCCACAAAACCAGCAGCGCGCTCAGCGTCAGGCTTTTCTACAAAAGCCGCTACTGCATAGGCATCGCCAGTCAAACTATCACCACGGCGAATATAGCCGTACCCGGTATTAGGCTCGGTTGGCGTAATCCCAAAGGTAACCAACTTACCGCTTGCTGCCACGCTAGCCGCTTGCGCCACCAAGGCTTGAAACACCTCGCCAAACTGAATCACATGATCTGATGGCAACACCAGCAACATCGCATCTGGGTTATCTTCCAGTGCAATGACCGCCGCAGCCGCCACCGCAGGGGCGGTATTGCGCCCCACTGGCTCTAAGACTACACGTGAGTGCCCCATGCCCACCGCACGTAATTGTTCAGCAACCAGAAAACGATGCTCTTGATTGCTGATCAGTAATGGTGCTGCAATATCCGCCATTCCAGTTAGCCGTGTTGTGGTTTGCTGTAACAGGCTTTGATCACCATGCAATTTTAAAAACTGCTTAGGATAACCACCACGCGATAACGGCCACATACGGCTGCCAGAGCCGCCACACAAAATTACTGGAGTAATTGACATGAAAATTCCATCAAATTTTTATTAAAAAATAAAATAACGGAGGCAAATAAGCCAGCAGCTGATTACCACGCAGCGTATTGCCGACAAGCACCATGCGGCTATCGATCACCTTGCAAAATAATATTTACAACGCTAAAAAACCGCCTTATTTAATCTAAGATCATACAAGACGGTTTATCACACGGCTTATCGTGTTACTTGCTGACGCCCAATTGGATAATACTCAAAGCCTGCTATTTCCATTTTTTTAGGGTCGTATAAATTACGGCCATCAAATACCAATGGATTTTTCAGCTGAGCTTTTACATCGGCAAAATCTGGGCTTCGGAATGCTTTCCATTCAGTCACAATCACCAGCGCATCGGCATCCGGTAATACGGCCATTGGGCTATCACCATAACTTAAACCTTGCCAATCTGGCATAACACGTTGTGCCTCGTGAATAGCCACCGGATCATGTGCAGCTACCGTTGCGCCATGGCTCAGTAGATATTCAATAATCACGCGGCTAGGCGCATCGCGCATATCATCGGTATTGGGTTTAAACGCTAGGCCCCACAGCGCAAAATGTTTGCCTTTTAAATCATTACCAAAGCGTTTAACAATCTTATCTACTAAGACTGATTTCTGCGCTTGATTGGCTTTTTCAACCGCATCTAAAACTTTTAAACTAATGCCATGTTCATTCGCCGTGCGCTGTAAAGCCTGCACGTCTTTAGGAAAGCACGATCCGCCATAACCTACGCCTGGATATAAAAAGTGATAGCCAATGCGTGGATCAGAACCAATCCCCTTTCGGACCAACTCAATATCAGCCCCCATCACTTCAGATAAATTAGCCAATTCATTCATAAATGAAATACGCGTTGCCAACATGGCATTCGCAGCGTATTTAGTCATTTCAGCCGAGCGCACATCCATAAATAAAATACGATCATGGTTCCGCACAAAAGGCGCATACAAAGAATTCATCAAATCTTTGGCTGTATCATCATCCGTACCAATCACAATACGATCTGGGCGCATAAAATCTTCGATCGCCGCACCTTCTTTCAAGAACTCGGGATTAGAAACAATGGCAAAGCTGGTTTGCTCCCCACGCTGAGCTAATTCATCACCAATGGCCGCTCTAACTTTATCCCCAGTTCCCACCGGCACCGTAGACTTATCCACAATCACTTTATAGCCGTGCATATAGCGGCCAATACTGCGCGCTGCTGCTACCACATATTTTAAATCAGCCGAGCCATCTTCATCTGGCGGTGTACCCACGGCAATAAACTGAATCGTGCCATGCTCTACCGATTCTTTAATATCGGTGGTAAAGCGCAAACGCCCTGCGGATACATTACGTTTGATCATTTCCTCAAGGCCAGGCTCAAAAATTGGCACGCCGCCTTCTTGCAAGATGCGAATCTTATTTGCATCCACATCTAAGCACACCACGTCATTGCCATATTCAGCAAGACAAGTACCGGTGACTAAACCGACATAGCCAGAGCCTATCACTGTGATTTTCATTTATAAGAATACTCCCAATTAAAATAATTAATTTTTACTGATAAGCTGGCGAATCGCTTTAATAACAAAAATGGTATTTGTAACAAAATAACGTTTCCACAATCTACGCGGTTCAGAGCATAAACGATGCAGCCATTCTAATCCCGAATTCTGCATCCATAGCGGAGCACGAACAATAGTGCCAGCATGATAATCAAATGCCGCCCCCACACCAATCATTACCGCATTTATTTTACCCCGATGCGCCGCCATCCATTTTTCTTGTTTGGGGCAGCCTAGGCTAACCCACACAACACCAGCACCTGAGTTATTAATATGATGAATAATATCCAACTCTTCTTGCTGCGATAAAGCACGGAAAGGTGGCGAATAAGCACCAACAACTTTTAAAGCGGGGAATTCAGACTTCAATTTACGCTGCAAAATACCTAAAGTATCTTCACTACTACCGTATAAATAAATGGCGGGCCAATCATTTTGGCGATTAGCCTCTGTGCAGTATTTCCACATCAAATCTGGGCCATTAATACGCTGCTGCTCATGGCTGCCCATTTTACGCATTAACCAAGCAACAGGTGCGCCATCTGATGTTGCCATATCCGCATTTTTAACTACAGAATAAAATTCTGGATCATTCGTAGTGGTCACTACAGAATGCGCATTACATATGCAAATATAACGAGACTCGCGGCTACTACCCCAGCTCTTAATTCGCTGCAAAGCAGTATCCCAGTCCAGCACATCAATAGATGCTCCAATAACAGATGTAGTTTGTCTTAGCACCAAGGGCCTATCAATTATTTCAGACATGCAGCGATCGCCTCATTATAAATACTCATTAATATTTGATAATTAATATCTTCGGTATATTCAGCTAAGTATTTTGCACGTGCATTTCGGCCCATTTGCGCCATAGCATCAGGATTTTTATATGCCCAAGCCATTTTCTCAGCAAGATCAGCTACATCTCCGGCCTTAAATAGCAGGCCAGTATGACCATCGGTCACTAAATCACATAGTGGGCCTAAGCGGCTAGCAATAACAGGCAAACCTGACGAATAAGCCTCTACTAGGGTCATCGGCATGTTTTCATAACAGATACTCGGTAAGACCAGCGCGGTACTCTTGCGCATTGCAGCTCTAACAGCTTGTGGAGCCTGCGGGCCAAGCAAATTCAGTTGCTCAATGCCTGTTAAATAAACCGATTCCTCCCCAGCCCCCATAACCGCCAAACGCCCATGCAGCTTTGTATTAAATGCACTTGCAAAAATACGGGCACCTTTTTCTGGAGACAAACGGCCAACATATAAAAAACCATCTCTCTGCCCTGTACCTACCCCCACATCATCAGCAAAATTAGGTTTAATTCTTATTTTTTCAGCAGGAATTCCCCCCTGAATATACTTGCTCTTACAAAATTCATTTAAGGCAATATAACGATCTATTTTATTTTTATACGTACTTAAACAACGATGAATTGTTAGCATCCCAGATAAAGCAGCAGTTTGAACAAGAGATCCCCGATAGCAACGATGCATCACACCTCGCCACGGCACCTTTCCTACGCAATCTTCACAAACACGACTCTTGCGTAAAAAAGTAGCTTGAGGGCATAACAAACGAAAATTATGTAGTGTTTGCACCAGAGGTACATTTAATTTTTGCGCAGCCCAATATAAAGAAGGGGAAACTAGCGGAAAGGTATTATGCACATGAATAATATCAGGCTTAATTTTATTTAAGAGATCTAAAGATTCACTGTATGTTTTTTTAGACCACATGGTTTGCGTTAATAATGATAATTTGGATTGGTTAACAATCTCATCATTATGGCGAAAATAAACTTCAACATCGTGGCCATATTTTTTTAGCAACGCTATTTCATTTGCAACAACGGAGTCTTCACCTCCTTTTTGTTGATAAGCGTTATGCACCATTAAGACACGCATCATTACCTGCTACCTCGATAAATAGGCTGAGAAAGGCATTGCATAATTCCTTCCGCAAAATTTCTAGCCATATTTTCGACACTATATTCTTTAGCGCTTGCTAAGCAAGCCTGCTGCATTACCTTTAGAGCTTGCTCATCATGGAGCAGCGTTGTAACGGACGCAGCATATTCTTCTAAAGTATTGCCGGTGATGACCCCATTAACCCCATTACTAACATACGCAATTTCAGGGCTATGCAAGCCACAATGCGTGGTTAACATCGGCACAGCGCATACAAATGAATCTAAAACACCCAGCCCAACCAAGCCAGGGTTGATCATTACAGAAGAAACCGCTAATAAATCTACTTTCGCTTTTCCTTTGCACAAGCCCATATATCTAGCCCAAGGGTGCTCTTCGCAAAATTGAATGACCAAATCACGCTGCTCACCATCACCTACAATGAGCATTTCAAAATCAGGAGTAGCCTTTTTTATGGCAAGCAGAGCAGCCAGCATAAAATCAATACGCTTTTCATCGTAAAACGAACCAATAAAAATACCGACATTCTGTGTCTTAATATTTAAGCGAGCTCGGATCAATGTTTTTTCATTATCGTTAATACCTTCAAAAAGTTCTGACATTTTCTGCGTATCAATTGAGTTGTTAGCAATCGTAATGCGATTAGGTGGGAAAGAAAAACGGTTGATTAATGGCAAACTCATGGCCGTATAGCCAAACCACCAATCCGCTCTTTTAGCAAAAAAACGTTTAATCGTTTCACTCCAACTATGTGGATTACCTTGAAGATTTGCGCCATGCCCAAACAATGCCATACGAATAGATGTATAATAGTATTGAACAATTAAATTAAAAATAAGTTTATTTTCATGGCTACAAATAACTAAATCAGCATCCTTAATTCTGCTAGCAAAAGGCTGCCAGCAAATTCTGCCTGAGAAAAAATAATGAGTAGGTATTTTTTCAGCCCATAATAATTCACCAGAATCATTCTTACTTAATTCATTCTTATTTGGTATACCGTGTAATAATCTAAACTTACACCCCCTTATTTCAAGCTCCTGGCGCAAAGCTTCAAAAAAAGGCAATCGATAATGCGGTAAGCGCCTTTGCACAAACACCACAGTAGGGATTGATAAGGAGTTAAGGTCGTTTTTAGTCATAATTAATTTCAAGTTAAATAAGCGCCAAGTGACTTCATTCGCTAATTTAACACAAATTAACGAAGTTTTATCTATTTGAATACTGTGAGCGTGCATCAAAAGGAAAAATTAATAATTATTATTTAACTCTTGTGCAAGTAAAGATAAAAAATTCTAGCTCATACGCCTCCAAAGATGGAATACGGTATCACTATCACTAAACTGCTCAAGCTGTTTTTTATATAAATAAAAAAGGTTAGCGTAGCCCAACGAAATGCCCCAAATGAAATGGAGAGTTTTTTACGGTTCTTGCGTAAGAAAATTCTGCACGTTTAACTGCATCAATTAATTTGGCAACATACTTACCACCCAGATAGCAAAACCTATTAATACTATGCCCAATCATATTTTCAAGAGCAAGCTTACCACTCGCAATCTCACAATTTTGATCCAGCAACTTAATTTTCGAAGCACTTAACACCTCTTGACCCACACTTGCTCAATAGGGATAAAGAAACTAACTTTCAAGGCACACTTACATAGCAAATCGCAAATCTTGAGGATGGACATCAGCGCAGGAATTTAAACGTAATCATAAATCAACCTAACCTAAGTAAAACACAGAGCCTTTATATAAAAACCACCCTATTCCATTTAACCATAAAACACAACAATGTATTGTACACTCAATAACACTACTATTTTATTTATAATAAAAAATTAAAAAATATTATTTAAGCAATATAGGTATTTTAGAAATAGTTATATCTTCTCCAATTATTGGCACACTCTCACCCAGTGGAAACGTCGTTTTGTTTTCAACTTCTCCTATCTTCAAACGTGAAATTTTATTAACACTTTCATCCGTAGTCCAAACATAAAAAAAAGCTAAATTAGTACTATTAGTAAATTTACATATCCAAACCACAGAGCGATCAATACTGCATCCCTGCGCTTTACTACCCGTAAGTTGTAAAGCAAGGTTCTGATACGCGAATGCCGCTGCTTTTTTATGCTTACTTTTTGGCTCAGTTAAACCCATGTCTGTATGGTCGTATGAATACCAATAGAAACGCGATACGCCCTGTGTTAAAGCTAGAATATTTGCACGTAATAATATTGCAATAGCATTTCCTTGGTCAAGCCGTAGCCACTCGGCACTATATGAATTAGTAATATCAGGGCCGGATAAATTTTCAATAAGCCAGCCCGACTCCGTATTCCATAAAGGCTTATTTTTCAAATTGTATCTAGCCATTATCTGATACAGACGTTCAACCAAGCCATAGGCTACTTCTGGATTAGATTTTGGTACGTATAAATGATAGGAAACAATATCTAGATATTTACCCGCCCCCAGCGCCAAATACTCATCCCATTTGGACAATTCACTTTCTGAATTTCCTGTCATGCTTGAGCCAATTAAGCGATTTTTTGGATTAATTGCTTTTAATTCCACATAAGCAATTTTTTGCATTTCTAAAAGTACGTCAAGGCTACCAGACCAAAAAGGCTTTAAATTCACTTCATTAAGTAGCTCATAATCAAATATAACGCCATTATAACGATTAGCAACGGTTTTAATATATCGACGCCAATGCATCATATCCGCAGGTTCAGCTGCACAGCCAAAACCATATGCACATTTTTCTCTAGGCCGACTTGAAGCCCACTCTGGCGTAACTCCTAATGGCAATAACAAACTAATATTATTTTTTTTACTAAATTCAACAATTTCATCAAGCTTAACAAAATCAAATTGACCATTTTTCGGCTCAATATCTTTCCAGCCCGTATATACATCCCATAATCGCCAACTACGTACATTAGCAAGTGGCCAGCTCTTATTTAAAACTGGTCTATGAACATGTATGCCAAAGTATTCGCTTGAAATTCCTTGCACTAATTTGGCAGATACTTTATTAACAGGAATGGCTAATAAAGAAGCCGCGTTGCTTTTGTTTAGCATCAATGGCTCATCAACGGCAACGGCCGACTGCAAAAAAAATACGGAGAATATTAGCAGGACGAATAATCTAATTGCTTGAATGATTTGCAATAACTTGGTCATAAATATTCTCTAAAAGCAGTGTCTGACTCCGGATATCTAAGCTTTGTGCAAATGCCCTCCCTGCTAGCCCCATTGTTTTTCTCCACTCATTTGACTGAGCCAGTACATAATTTAACTTTTCAGCCAGTTCATTGAAATTTCCAGGCTCAAACAAATATCCTGTTTCATTGTCAATTACGCCTTCGGGCATTCCACCACTCCTACTAACTAAGACAGGAACACCTGAAGCCGCCGCCTCAAGTAAAACCATCCCAAATGCTTCAGTTTGCCCATTTTTATCAGGTAAGCTTGCTTGCACATAGCAGCTACACTCTTGCATTAAACGCTGCACAACATCATGCGGTTGCGCCCCTAACCACTCCACTCGACCATCAATACCTAATTCAGTAGCCAGTTTTTTTAACATTACTGTCTCGTATCCTGCCCCAACTTGAAGCAATTTCCAGCCTAAGCTTTCAGGAACTTGAGCGAAAGCCTTAAGTAAAACCTCTACGCCTTTCCATGAAACATGGCGTGAAACATTCAAAATAAATTTACTTTGCTGCTTGCTAGGGGAAAATTTTTTTGTATCAATCCCAATGTAATGGGTAAAGATTTTATCGTCAGGAATACCCCTAGCTATCATTTTGTTACGCATAAAATTAGATACGGCAATAAAAGCATCTGCATTTTTATATAAATATTTCTCATGCAATAAAAATTGAAAATTAGTTGGCCGAAGGGTTTTAAACTGAGACCAGCGGCTCATTTGGGTATCAAAACCATGGCTAGTTGCAATTAATGGTAAACCTAATTGTTTAGCAGTTGGCATAATCATTACAGCATCAGGTAAAAAATGAGCATGTATAAGGGATAATTTTTTTATCCCTAATCCACGCACAAATGTGTTTGATGTTCTGCTAAATGTATACTTAACTCTAGAAAATTTAGAATTGGAATCAATTGATAGAGAGTCAGCGGCAATAGGGGAATTCAAATCCCTACAAACATAAATTGGAGAATACTTAATTAACGAACGAGCTTGCTCTATTATGAAAGACTCAGACACAATTGGCATTACCGTTCTATAAATTGCAACATTCTTCACTATAAGCTTCCTCTGATTTTTCTTGCTATATAAATAAGCCCAATTAATGAGAAAAATTGAGACTGTGTCAAAACACCTTCTGCAGCAGGCTCAAAGAAATAAATTCCCAGCAAGCCAATTATGCCCCCTTTAACACCACAAACAACATAATTTAGCTCTTTGTCATCAGATATTTCACTATCACCAATTAAAATCAAAACAGTTGTAAATAAAAAAGCTATTAAAGAGAAAAAACCATAATTTATTATTATATTTAAATATGTATTATGTGCATTGGGGTATATAAACTTCCCAAACGTAAAAACATTACTAGCCATTAACATATCTCTTTGCATTGATCCAATAAAAAATTTCAACCCTTCATTAGAAAACACATAAAATGCAGACTGCCATAGCTGATACCTAGTTTCCATTGTTGATAACGTTTGTTCTTTTGAATTTAAAGAAATATATGCCATGGAAAAAATTATGATAGGTATTAAAATAACGATTAATCGCCCAGCTTTTTGTCCTTTCACAATGTATAAAAAACTACAAAACACACCAATTAAGCTCCATAAAAATGCACCCTTGGCTTGAGCGTAATAATAAGTGGTAAAAAACAAACACAGCCCCATTAAGCAAAAAAATTTAGCTATATATTTCTTTACATAAATAGTTAAAACCGCAAGTGCACATACAGGTGCAACTAAATATAATCCAAGAGCATTTGGATGACGGAAAAAACCTACTGCAATATTAGTTTTTAAAATTGAACCATCAAGACTCATTTTTCCTAATTTGCTAACATCCACATCAATAATATAGGGCCAGCCTAGTAACCCTTGCATAACACCTAAACCTGCACTAATAATTCCAAGTAAAATCAATAATCGAAACAAGATAAGTAACTGTTTTTTGTTTTTAGTAAAAATAATTAAAATTGGCACTAATATACATGCGGGCAAAAGATCTTTAAAGGATTGAAGCCCAACTGCAGAACCAGCTAACAGAGAAAGAAATGCGCCCACTCCAGCAACAAACGCATAAATCATTACCCATTTTGACTCTTTAAATGCAATTTTCCACACTAATACCCCATGTATTGGATTAGCAACAATAGCCAAAAACAAATAGAAAATACTTATATAAACTGCAATCTCAAGTATGGTAAAGCTGACCATACCAGAAATTCCTGAAAAAACCCGAAACTCCCCCATCATTAATACAAATAAAAAAACAGGAACTAAAAATGACTGAGAAAATTCATTATTATTCAAAATATATTACCAGTAGTGATTAAATTCAACCTTTGTAAAATATATAACTCCTTCCAAAAATAATAATCTTTCATAAAAGTTAGCACATCAACAATGTAAATTATTAAAAAAAATCACAGCGAGACCTTCCAAGCAAAAACAAAAGGAATAAATGAATAAAAGAATAATTTTAAATAAGGAAATTTAAGCTTATATATTCTCTGTGAAATATAATGAATAAGCCCAAGACTACATAAACTAGCAATAAAAAAAGCCCATGCAACGCCTTGCGCCATAAAAAATTTAACCAAAATTAAACCTAATATTATTTGTATAATTGCACCTAGTGCTGTGGTATATATCAATAAATGTGTTTTATTTTCTTGTAACAACCCAATATTTAAGCAAGGTTCAATCGCCCGAATTACTACACCAAGTATAAGAGGTAAAAGCAGGCTAGCATCAATATGAACCCCTGGAGCCAATAAAGGTAAAATCCAAGGAGATGCTAAGCATAATAATGCCCCAGCCAATGAATATGAAGCGGTGAATTTAATTGACATACTTGCAAAAAAAGCCTGTCCACGATCTGGATCTTCAATATGTTGAAAGCGAGCAGTTGGCCACCATAATGCAACCGGTGTAATTAGAAAATTAAGCACACCGGCTAACTTTAGTGCAATAACATAGTGCCCTAAAGTTTGTTTATCTAGTACAGAAGAAACAATAAAGCGATCTGCATTATTTAAAATAGTGGCAAAAATAGCTGAAATTAGCATAGGCACACCATACTTCATTGCACTGCGCTTAAATATTTTTTTATCCGCAAAATCAACTGGTAATGTTTTATTGCATTTCAAAATTTGGTAATTAGCTAAAACTGCTGCAATTGTAACCGCTACGGCATAGACGGCTAGCCACTGCACTGCGGTACTTACTAATACAGACTTACCGGTAATATTTATAAATGCAAATAATGCTAATATTCCAAATTTACTGATAATCCCTAACATATAAGGTAGGGCAAGCAATTTAGCCCGTGCTGCAGCTAAACCTAATCCTAATGCCGCTTCCGCAACAATCACCCAAGGCATTAGTAAAATAGCATAAGAGAATTTAAACTGTACCCCCCCCCAAACGCAAGCTAAAGTAATTGCGAATAACATTGGGCCTATCGCTAACTCAAGGCATACACGTAGTGCTGCAGTTACATCAATTTTATCAACATTGACTAACTTTAATATTCCCCAGTTACCCCCCATTTGTGCAATCAGAGCAAATAAATAAATGGCAGGTTCAAATAAGCCCCACTTACCATACTCCTCCACACCTAAGGCTCGAACGATTAAGGGGATCATTAAAAACTGTAGTCCAGCTTGAACTGCATTGCTAATAAAAAATCCACCAAATATTTTTTTAATCATTAAATGTACAGGTCACAAGTTTTTAACTAAGGTTAAAATACAAAAATATCTATTTTTTTAAATTAAATATGATTAGAAAACTCAGTATAAGCATTAACAAGGCCATCAATAAATGGCATCCTAGCCTGCCATCCCATTCCATTTAATTTACTTACATCCTGCAATTTACGCATCGTGCCATCTGGCTTACTTGCATCAAATACCAGCTCGCCTTTAAAGCCCACCACCTCACAAATCGTACTGGCAAGCTCACGAATCGTCATATCCACGCCTGTACCGATGTTAATCAGGGGAGGTTGCTGATCATTAATTTGCTTTTTATATTTTTCTTTAGGCAGATTAAGCAGATATACGCACGCTTCCGCCATATCTTCACAATATAAAAACTCACGTCTTGGAGTGCCACTGCCCCATACCACCATTTCTTTTGCGCCGTTTTGTTTGGCTTCATGCGCTTTACGAATCAACGCCGGAATAACATGGCTGTTTTCCGGGTGATAATTATCGCCAGGGCCATAGAGATTGGTCGGCATAACGGCTAAATATTGAGTGCCGTATTGGCGGTTATAGCTCCAGCACATTTCAATGCCTGCAATTTTAGCCAGAGCATAGGGCTGATTCGTTTGTTCAAGCGGGCCGGTTAATAGATATTCTTCTTTGATTGGCTGTGGGCAATCTTTAGGGTAAATGCAGCTAGAGCCTAAAAACATCAGGCGGTTTACGCCATTTACATAAGAAGCATGAATGATATTATTTTGAATCATTAAATTTTGATAAATAAAATCGCCACGATAAACATTATTGGCATGAATGCCGCCTACTTTTGCTGCAGCTAAAAATACGAAATCAGGCTTTTCTGCTATAAAAAAAGCATCAACTGCTGCTTGATTAGTTAGGTCTAATTCTGAATGGGTCCGGGTTACAATATTTGTGAAGCCTAATTTATTTAGCTCACGCACAATCGCAGAACCCACCATGCCACGATGGCCAGCTATATATATTTTTTGATCAGGAAGAATATAGGACATTTTATTTTTCACTTAATAGAAATAACCGGGCACTAAAGTGCCCGATTTTTTTAACGCTCAGAAGATACAGAAACGGCATAACCATGTGTTTTTAATAGGGCATGCTGGCGGGCATTTTGAAGATCGTATGCCACCATTTCTTTTACCAATTCGGGCAAGGTTGTTTCAGGCACCCAGCCTAATTTCTCTTTCGCTTTTGTTGGATCGCCCAATAATGTTTCCACCTCTGCTGGACGGAAATAGCGTGGGTCGACTTGCATAATCATATCGCCAACATTTAATGCAGGCGCATTATCACCTTCAATTTTAACGACAAAGGCCTTCTCATTCTCGCCCTTCCCTTCAAATTGCAGCGTAATGCCTAGTTCGCCAGCAGCCATGCGAATAAAATCACGCACGCTATATTGCACGCCAGTAGCAATCACAAAATCATCCGCTACTTCTTGCTGCAACATCATCCATTGCATTTTGACGTAATCACGGGCATGGCCCCAATCGCGCAGGGAATCGATATTGCCCATAAACAGGCATTTTTCTAAACCTTGGGAGATATTCGCTAAGCCACGGGTGATTTTGCGCGTTACAAAGGTTTCACCACGGCGCGGGCTTTCATGATTAAACAAAATGCCATTACATGCGTACATACCATAAGCTTCACGATAATTCACCACAATCCAATAGGCATACATTTTAGCCACGGCGTATGGGCTGCGCGGGTGAAATGGTGTGGTTTCTTTTTGCGGGATTTCTTGCACCAAGCCATATAGCTCTGAGGTGGAAGCTTGATAAAAACGTGTTTTCTTTTCTAAACCTAAAAAGCGAATTGCTTCTAATAGGCGTAATGTGCCCATTGCATCAACATCAGCGGTATATTCTGGCGATTCAAAACTCACCGCTACATGCGATTGCGCACCAAGGTTATAAACTTCATCCGGCTGCACTTCTTGCAAAATACGGGTTAAATTAGATGAGTCGCTTAAATCACCATAATGTAATTTAAAACTACTATTTTCAATATGCGGATCTTGGTAAATATGATCAACACGCTGTGTATTAAAAGATGAAGCACGGCGCTTAATTCCATGTACTTCATAACCTTTTTCTAAAAGTAATTCCGCAAGATATGATCCATCTTGCCCTGTAACACCCGTAATTAGTGCAACTCTTTTACTCATATTATTCTCCATTTAAATTTCCAGCCAATCTAATTCTGGTTTGTTTATCAACATTATTTAATAAATCATTAGTAAATTTTTCTTGCAGCTGATACGAAGCATCTATTTCTGTCGAAATATTGGACACCCTAAATAATAAACCATCCGGAATCGTACCTTTTAAGCCATAGCTAATTTGAGCTAATTTTCTATCAAAGCCAGAGCGCAGTGCAGTTTCCCCTACGGTAATCCAGTAACTGATTGGCTCTGTTCTACTCCCGTTTACAGCTAGTAATCGTCGCACCGGAATATAATCATTTTTATATTTTAATTTTCCATCATGCGTTTTTTTTAATTCAAACCCTTGTGCTGGATAACAGTACTCTGGCCTATGTACTTGTGAGCCATCCCCACCTTGATCTCTGCCGTAGGCAATAGAAAGCATAATTTGCTCGCCTTTAGCATTAATATAAGTACGGTTTACTATTTGGCTATATAGATTATCCAGTTTTTCTTGTAATTCTGGATTTGTACTAATGGGCACAACGCGTGTATCTTGTGTCCAGTCAGCAAAGGCTTTAGGTATGGCTTTTTCTAAATCTATCTTTGGCTTCGTATCGGCCATCGCATTTTTTGGGGTGAGTGTATAGCCTAAAACTGCCGATAAAAATAAAGCTGTAGCAATAACCAATGCATATTTGTTTTTTTTTAAATTAAGCATTTTTTTTAATTCCTGCATCAGTGATACCACATTTTTTCATGATCCAGCCAAGCAAGGTGTCAAACGACATTAGCAAAAATAACGCGGCCCCAAATAATACAAAACCTGCAAAGCCATGCAGAAAACCTTGGCCTGCGGCATCGCCAAAATAATAGGTAATCAAAATAAGAGTAATCACACGAATTGTATTGGCCGTAAAGGAAATCGGCACAACCATTAATGCAATACAAACATTCCGAGGTACAGATTTATACCCCATTAAGTTTAAATACAATAAACCAATCGCCTCAAGAGTAAATAGCGTATGTAAGCCTGCACAGGCATCTGCCACCAACATTTGGTATTGTGCTATTTGAATAATTACCCCAGTACGCGAAACGGGATAGCCCGCATGATATAGCAAGGCTTCTGCAACATAAGAAACCGCCATTTTCATTGGCAAAGTAAGTGCCGTCACCAAAGCGCCTGGCAAAGGCAGCATAAATAGCATAAAAAACAATGGAAACCACATTAAGCGCAATGCTGCCCAGCCACCAAATAGAAGCAATAATGAAGAAAGCACCGCAATAAAAGAAAAGGCCAATACCAAATCAATCGATTGTGATTTACCTAGAATAAATAATAGGCAACTTAAAAGTAACAAAATACCGCCGAATACAGGCTGCTGTTTTCCCTCAATACAGGCGGAGATTAAGCCATCTTTATTACGATAGAAAAGCCATAGCCCTATCGCCAATACAATGGGGCCGTGGGCTTGGCTCTCTTCCCCCCAGATATGGTTTAGCAACCACCAAAATGCCGGAATAAACATGGCAGCTAAGCCAATCAATACTGGCCCAGTTTTAATCAGTAATTCGCGCGGATTATGTGCATAGGCCATCATGTTGTTCACTCTTCAGCCGTAGCAAGCACGCAGCCTAGAATCTCTGCACCAGTAGACTCCAGCTGCTCACGGGCTTGTGCTAGGCCTTTAACCGTTGTTTGGTTGCGATTTACAATCAAGACAACTCCTTGAGTTCTGGCTGCGATGAGCTGAGCATCCATGGCGCTCATCAATGGGCTAGTGTGGTAAATGACCACATCAAACTGATTGGCAAGCTCGCCTACTAGCTGGCTAAATGAATCTCGTGAAAGCAGCTCTTGTGGATTGGGTGCCTGTGTTCCTGCAGAAAGCACGGATAGATCACGCAAATCGCCGACTTTTTGTATCGCCTCTAGCCCCGCTCTATTAGCCAAAACATCGCTCAAACCAATACGATTTGTTTGCCCAAATAAGGCATGCTGATGTGGGGAGCGCAAATTAGCATCCACCAATAAGGTATGCTCACCCAGCTGTGAAAACACCACAGCCAAATTAGCCGCCAGCAAATCAGCCGTTAACCCTGCATCATAAGAAGCCAGTGCAATCGATTTATTGCCGCTTTCTACCCAACGCAGCAAAAGCTGGCTACGCAAACTGCGTAGTGCTTCAACTCTAGGATCAAAAGGTTGATACGCAGCCAAGATACGCTGATCAATTTCACTTTGGCCTGCACTTAAATAAGGATAGGCAAACTGATGCGCCAGTACGGATTGAATATCTGCTTCAGTAATAAACCCCAGTTGAATTGCAGCCTGACCAAAACGCAAATTAGTTTCTTTTTGCATTAATAATACTTTTTCAGCTTGGCTGGCTGTTAATTTACCTGAATCTAGCAGTTGCTTACCGATATTTCCCACAGATGCCGCGGCAGATAGCTCCTCTTTATTAACCATAGTATTCACGCTTTTACCTCCGCCAATCGGCGAAACGATTTCTTTTTGACCGCGGGTATAGGTAAATCAGCAAGCACAGCAATACCCAGAATGGATTCAATATCTTCTTTGCTGCGAATTCTACGGTCGAATAGCTCTACAACCATTGAAACAATCACCGCTAATAAAGTGCCAACAAATATAGATAGCACTAAATTTAATAGCGTTTTAGGGCTGGAATGTTTTAGTGGTGGTATGGCGGATTTCAATATAGTGATATTGCTAAGATCAGAGCGACTTTCTAGCATCGTCTGACTAAAACGCTGCAAGGCTTGATCATAGCTGCGCTGGGCGTTGTCTACATTACGTTGCAGCACATCAATATTGGCACGGCCTGATTTCAGCTCTAAAACACGTCCTTTCTGTGCTTTCATTGCTGCATTTAATGCGGCCTGACGTGATTGTGAATTACCAGCAACCCCGCTTAAGCCACCCGAATATTGAACCATCAAATCATTTAATTGACTTTGCGTTGCCGTTACTTCTGCCAATGCTTGGCGATAATGTGGATGATTAGGACCATTTTTTTCTGCCAATTCTTTTAATTTTGCTTCCTGAGCCGATAATTGGCCTTTTAATTGTAGAATAAGTGGGTTATTTAAAACATCTGGCGCACTTTGGCCACCGCGTGCCCGGGCTTGAGCGTCAAAAGTTTGTGATTGAGCCCCTACCAATTGGCTAGATATTTCATTTAAACGCTGCATTTCAATATCAAGGCGTTCATCAGTGGCAACAATGCCTTTTTCTTGCTGATATTCAGATAGTTTTTGCTGAGTTTTTTCCAGATTCGCTTGAAGCGTTTTCAATTGCTCTTGGAAAAAAATATTATTTTGCTGGGCCGATGCCACTTTAATATCAATCGTTGTACGAATATAAGCCTGAGTAAAGGCATTTGCTAAAGTAGCTGCAAACTGTGGGTCAGTTGCTGTATAAGATAAATTAATCACATTACTTTCACGGCTTGGTTTTACTTCCAAACCTTTTAATAAAGATTCAGCAAACCAATTCCGAATGTCACCACGCCCTTTAGTGGCCTCAATAAATTGCGCCTGCGCTTCTGGCAGGTTTGTCAGCCCCAGCGTATCCACAACTTTTAATGCCCCATTCTGACTAGCAATCATTTCAACTTGCGTTGCCATAAAACTTGGGGCTAAAAATCCGGCTACCTGCTGCCCCGTAACTGGATCTGTCGCTTTAATATCTACAGCCAAAGCAGCATCAGACGTATATTGCTTTGGTAATATCAGGCTAATAATCAGGGTTACTAACATAACCGTAGTAAATACAGCAACTCCAATAAGCTTTCTAGCGCGTAGGATATTTAAAAACTGTTCGAGTGTCATTATTAAATTTGCTCTATCACGATTAGATTAGAAAAGGCTTTCTTGCACAAAAATAGTATCGTTTTCTACGAGTAAATCACTCAATTCAGCCTCTACTTTCGTAACCGCACCAAACTGATCAATGCGATGAATTTCTAACCTGCGCTGAGATGCACGTGGATTAAATCCCCCTGCAACGGCCAATGCCTGCATCACCGTCATTTTTGGCTCCATGCGAAACACACCAGGGCGATTTACTTCACCATAAACATAAAACTGCTGAGCACGAGGCACGTAAACAACATCACCATTAACGATGGGCATATTGCGCTTTGCTTCATTCGATAATTTCATCGATTTATTTAAGCTATATTCAATACGCTCTGCCCCACGCAACACGATAATTTTGTCACCCGCATTTGGGTTTAGCCCGCCAGCAATCGCGATCAAATCTACTAGCCCCGTAGCCCCTTCTAGCGCATATCGCCCTGATCGATTCACTTCACCAATCACAGCAATCCGCTGGCTACGGTACTGAGAGATTAAAACACTTACATTAGGGCTATTAATAAATCCCCCTTTTTTAAGTGAATCACCAATTAAAGCTTCTGCCTCGGTGTATTGCAGTCCCAATAGCTTGATCTCACCAAGTAAGGGGAATGCAACAGCCCCCTTATCATTTAGCTGCAATTCTGTTGTTAAATCAGGGTGATCATAAACACTAATTTTAACTATATCGCCAGGCCCAAGGCGATATTCAGCATTAGGTGCAGCAATGGCAAAAGCATTATAAAAAAATGCAAAAACCAAGGCGATAACAAGCTTTGCTTTCATTATTTTAGCCCTTTCAAACCGGCTTTTAATCCATCATCCGTGCTCGACGTGCTGCTTGCGGCCTCGGGCTTGGTCTCAACAAATTTTTGGATATATTCAATTTTTGCTGCATCACGCAATGCTTTGATCTTCACTTTGGCATCCACTTGGGCTTTATCATTTTGCAGATAACGCTTAATGAGTGGTGCGGCATTTTCTTTAGCAACAGGGACTAAAATGCTTTCTTTTAATACCAACAACACCACTTTATCGCCTTCTGGCATTGTCATAATATCGCCAACTTTCATCACCGAAAATTTTGGCAATAAGGCTAATGGTAATTGCTCTGCGGTACGTTTAACTTCATTTTCACTAAATTCAATTTTTTCAGCATCTAAAGTGGCTTTTACCTGTTGTGCATTGCTTACTTTATCTAGCTGTTTAATTATCTCATCGGTATATGATTTTTTATCAATGCTAAACACTAAAAACTCATAATTTTTTCGCTCGGAAAATAAAGCAGAATTTTCATTGTAAAATTTATCAATTTCTTCAGGCTTTAATTCTTCCGCTTTGCCTAATACACGCTCTGCAGCGGCTTGCGATAAAATTTGGCGCTTAGCCGCTTCAATTGCTTGCAATATATTAGGCTCTCTATCTAGCTTTAAATCCGTTGCTTTTTGCACCAACAGCTCTTGATCAATAAGTTGATCGAGCATTTGTTGCTTAATAGCGGGACTAGCATTTTGTACTTGTCCAAGCAGACCGTTTAATTGATGAACCGTAATTTCAGTTTTGTTGACCTTTGCCAAAACTTGGCTGGGTGATTTCTTTTCTTCTTTATCACCGCACGCAGACAGCAACATCACAGCCGCAAGAGTTAACACAATTGGTTTGATAGCTGTTTTCGGCATTTTAATTCCTTAATATTTTTTTAAGTTAAATTTAATACGCATTTCTGTCACGAAGCACTACAGCAACAGTTAAAACGATAATTTTTAAATCTAGCCACACAGACCAATTACGTAAGTAGTCTAAATCGTATTTAATGCGATTCTGCATTTTATCTAATGTATCTGTCTCGCCCCTAAAGCCATTTACCTGAGCCCATCCTGTAATACCGGGCTTTACTTTATGCCGAATCATGTAGCCTTTGATTAATTTTCTATATTGCTCATTATGTGCATTGGCATGTGGCCTTGGCCCTACAATACTCATTTTGCCTTGCAATACATTAATAAATTGCGGTAATTCATCTAAAGATGTTTTACGCAAGAAGCCACCCACTGCAGTTATCCTTTGATCATTCTTAGTTGCTTGGATAACCTTATCGCCGTCCTCCATTACCGTCATTGATCGAAATTTATAGACCAGTACGCTATCGCCATTTTCACCATAGCGGCGTTGCTTAAAAAACACTGGCCCAGCAGATGTAGATTTAACCGCTATAGCAACGCAAAGTAAAACAGGCCAAATGATCATTAAAATCAGTACAGACAATACAATATCGCTAATTCTTTTAATTACGCCATTCAAGCCCATAAAAGGGCTTTCGCAGATAGCCACAATTGGCATACCAGCCACGTTATCAAAGCGCGCATTAATCAAGTCAAAAACAAATAAGTCGGGAATAAAGTAAATTGATGCCGTACTATCTTTTAGCTCGTCAATTAAATCCAGAACCCGTGGTTGAGAGCTCATAGGTAGCGAGATGAATATTTTTTTTACGCCATGCAGCTTAATAAATTGAGGTAAAGCATCCAAGCCGCCGATTAAATGTTCTGATGCACTTTTTGGCAGCCTGCTTACGGCCCTATCATCAAAATATCCAATGAAATCCATTTTTAAAAAGGGTTCTTCATTAATATTTTTAACTAAAAGCTGGCTTGGTTGATTAACCCCAACAACAACAACTTTACTGTGCTCTGCATTTTCACCCGAATCGACCCGTAACACATAAACTCGGATCGCCACATGCACACCAATTAGCACAATTGGTGCGACAATAAACCATGTAATTACAAATGGAGGATGGTAATAATTTATAAATCCAGAGACTCGCCCTATCAATATTAAGCCTATCACAACACCTAACCATTCCACGATAAAACGCCCAAGCCCATGCCATGATCTAGAATAACCAGGGATAAATAAAAACATCCCATCTAGCAAAAGGGCGGTTAGTAAAAATGCAAGTGCGCCTAAAATAAATTCATACCCATCCATTGCAACATCAAAGGGCAGAGATAATAAGTACAGTGTTACCACCACCAGCACTGGATCGATAAACAACTTAAAAAAGCTAATAAAAGGCGCAGCATTAGAAAATTCGCGGAATCGATCTGCTAACAAACTTGGAGCAGACACAATACTCGATTCTAATTGGCTTACATCTATATATTGGTCTATGTTTTTGGCTGTATCATTCACAGTAATATAAACCTTCTAGATAAGTTTACTATTGATTAATTAAAAATTAATGCACTTATCGTTTATTAATACACTTAATAAACCAGCGTGGCATTCAAACCAATTTGGTAATATTTATAATCAGCATTATTCGAGCTACTGTTCCGCTTCTCTGTTTGCAAATAGCTATTAATTGTTAGCTGCTGTAATGCTTTATAGCCAACACTTAAGCGTGCGCTATTTGTTTCTTCTTCACTACTTGATTTACTTCCGGCAACCTGAATACTGCGATTACGCTGGTTAAAATCAAGATTCCAATTTATTTTTTCTGACATATTCCATCGGGCATTGAAATTCATATACTGATCTAAATTTCGTCCTGCACCGCTTGTAAACTCTGCAAATTTTTCACCGTAGCTGAATCTTAGCTGTGTTTTATCTGTAACCCGCCAAAGAAGGCCTAAATCACCTTGCGGAGTGTATTTTTTTTCATTATTAAAATCAGAAACCCAACGACTCATTCCTAAAGAAGCGTTTATATCTACTTTACTATCTGGCGCATAGGCAAGATCTAGTGAGGTAATTTGTTCGGTAAAGCCAGCCCTAAAAAATAAATCTTGATCATAGACATACTTTCGCCAGCTATGCTTAACTGAAATATAATTACCTTTTATTGAACTGTATCTCAATCCTATGCTAGCCATTTCATTTTTTGCATCAATATAATTTTTTATATCATGTTGCTCAGTACTAACTATTGCAGAGCCAAGAATGGCAATGGTGCTTTTTAATTGCAATGCGCCTTGCCAATTTATGCTATTTTGCCTTTGCATATCCAAAACGCTATTGCTATTTGAGCCAAGAATACTATCCTCAAATGAAGCCATGCGTGTTGATGTGCTTGTCCTTAACTGCCCAGTTGCAATACTACCTACAACCCAATTCCAAATTAAATTTACACCCCATTCATTGCGGTTTAAATCAGTGAAATTACTATAATTAATCTGATTTACATCAGCCACTACATTAACAAGTTGGCGAGATAAAACTAAATCCAAACTTGCACCTAAACGCGTTTCTAATTTTGAATCAGATTTTTTTTTATGTTTATCCGTTTGTAAATTATCTTTATTTTCATCTAGCTTAAATGTATTGCTGTCGTATTGATATGCAACATCTGCTGTCAACTTAAAGATATCTTCAGGACCATAAGCAGCTTGCACATAATCGACCAAGCAAACCCCAATTAGGCAGGCACGAAACAACATTACTTGCATCCTTACTTTTTTAATCATCTTATAATTAATGAAGATACATCAGTAGTATTGCAAATGTCCTACCGTACAACACCCTTTATTACATTTTTATTATTTATTTATTAGTGTAGTTTACCTGTCTTTTAAACTTACTGCATTATTTGCTAAATATTACACATTGCTTATACACAAAATGCAACACATACATGCATAAACTACCCATCAATCCTTACCCCTCAATAGCTTACTAAATAATTAAGTTTAAACTTACATTTACGCGCTAATTTTATGAAAAAATTGTAATTATTCTCTTTTTATCGTCTAAACTAGCCATACTTATTGATCAATACTGCACATCCCTAATGACGTTATCATTACTTAGCATAATTTCCATAACATCGCAGATGTAATTATGTAGTAATTTTTCAAAAAAATCGCTGCATATTACCCAAATCACATATTTTGTGGGTTAAATACTTTGTCATAATCACCTCCTCGTTTTTTGTATATATACAACATCTGGATTATTAGGCTGTAACCACAATAATAAAGGCCGCCTACCTAATGGTTTGCGGCCTTTTATTTTTTAGCTTCAGTTATTTATATATAGATTGCCACTCAATTTACAGAAATGCCGCAGCTGTACAGCAGCTCTTTTAAGTAGCAGCGGGCTGAATAATTCCACGATAATTAAATAATAAATACGGCACTAGGGTCTGCTAACGTTTCATTCGCGGCTGCGTTGGCTGCACATTTTTGGGGCTAAACAAGGCAAAAGACGTGAGGTGGTACCAGTACCATGAGCGTCTTTTAACACCGTGCAGCCCCAAAAATGTAGCCAACCCGAAGGGCTGGGCCGGAAAATGCCATTGAAGGGTGGCAGATCACTCAGGCTAGATAGGCATTGTGCAAAATCGCGTCCCGTAGTCGGTAGGAGGTGCTGGAAAACACAGTACGTCTGCGCACCATCAAATTGGCACTCTCAGCGATGTCTAAGGCGATGCACGATGAGCGGCAAATCCAACCAGATGAGCAATCTGTTGCATGATCATAGCCCGCTTTGGAGCCAGCCCCAGAGACATCACATCAATCAGCCAATACTTCGTTTGAAGGCTGCGTTTTAACGGCCAACTCAAATGACTTAGCAAATTTCTGGCGCTTCGTTGTGCAAGCACGAATGGCGGCAAATCCTGCTATAAGAAATTTCGATAATTATATTAGATGATTTAACCCTGTACATTTGCTCGTGTTTTGTAGGCCCTTTATCAATTCATTCTTTAGCGCCCCCCCCAAACAAAAGCAGTCCATTGGTACATTGTCATAGCAGTTCCCTTCCCAAAGTTTGCCATTGCCCCTCGCCATCAAAAGTAATGCACGCAATATTGACTACCTCGTCCTGAATACCTCACCAGCTCGTTCATCATTCGACTATCTATTGCGTAACCGACAATGTTACAGATAAGTACATTCTTGAATTAATTTTACTAGCAGCCTGTCGGACTTAAGCGATCGTAGCGAGGGAAAGACCGGTTTGAGACAGATTTCGCGGGTTTTTGAGGCGAATAGCTGGCTATTCAACGAGAAAATGCGTGAAATATGGCCAAATCCGGCTTTTCCGTAGTAGATCAGTCTTAAGTCCGATAGGCTGCTAGTGACTTGTCTAGTAGAAGAAAAGGGAGAAAAGAATCAACCTGAGATGGACACGGCAGAGTAGACAGGCAAAAAAATACCCAGTCTAAGCTGGGCATTTCTTTAACATAAAGTTGGTGGGCCTGCTCGGACTTGAACCGAGGACCAAAGGATTATGAGTCCTCTGCTCTAACCAACTGAGCTACAGGCCCGTCATTCTTTTATTTTCGAGGAGACTCGAAAAGAGGCGCTATTCTAACCTTCACTAGCCTGACTTTCAACAAAACTTTTCAGTCTTTCTGAACGAGTCGGGTGGCGAAGCTTACGCAGGGCCTTGGCTTCGATCTGACGGATACGCTCACGCGTTACATCAAACTGCTTACCCACTTCTTCCAGTGTATGGTCGGTATTCATATCAATACCAAAGCGCATACGCAAAACTTTTGCTTCGCGTGGTGTAAGTGTATCTAGCACTTCCTTAGTCGCTTCACGCAAGCCTGCGTAGATAGCGGCTTCGGCTGGAGCTAAATTGTTTGCGTCTTCAATAAAGTCGCCCAAATGGGAATCGTCGTCGTCACCAATCGGCGTTTCCATCGAGATCGGTTCTTTAGCGATCTTGAGGATTTTGCGGATTTTGTCTTCCGGCATTTCCATGCGATCAGCTAGCTCATCAGGAGTCGGCTCAATACCGGTTTCCTGCAAGATTTGCCGCTGAATGCGGTTCATCTTGTTGATTGTTTCGATCATGTGTACCGGAATACGAATAGTACGGGCCTGATCGGCAATCGAGCGTGTAATCGCTTGGCGAATCCACCATGTTGCGTAAGTCGAGAATTTGTAACCACGGCGATACTCAAACTTATCTACCGCTTTCATCAGGCCGATATTGCCTTCCTGAATCAAGTCAAGGAACTGTAAACCACGATTGGTGTATTTCTTAGCAATCGAGATAACCAGTCGCAAGTTGGCTTCAATCATCTCACGCTTAGCACGGCGAGCTTTAGCCTCACCCGTCGACATCTGACGGTTGATTTCTTTCAGGTCTTTAATCTGGATCATTGCGTTAACTTGCAGCTGAGCCAGAGTTTGTTGCTTTTCCATAATGGCGTGCTGATAGCGCGCCAAAATAGCGGAGTATTTGTGCCCGTAGTTGATCTCATCCACTACCCATGTCGTATCTGTTTCACGACCTGGGAAGGTTTTGATAAAGTGATCACGCGGCATTTTTACCCGGACGGTACAGATATCCATGATTTCACGTTCGCTGCTGCGGATTTCATCCACCATGCCGCGTAGCTGATCGCAAAGCGATTCAACTTGGCGAGCACCGAAGCGTGTAATCAGGAAGATCCCAGCAATCGCTTGCTGATGCTCCAGATAAGTTTTGCCGTGCGCGCCTTCTTTAGCCAGCGCTTTGATCATTTTGTCGAAGTGCTCGCGCACGATGTCAAAATGCTCACGCACTTGAGTTTTTAATAGCTCAAGATTGGCTTTAGCGGCTGCGCTACCGTCGTCTTCCTCGCCTTCTTCTTCGATCTCTGCCGCTTCGTCAGCATCCTCTGCTTCCGCTTCAATCACTTCGATTGGCGGTGGGGTGTTTTCGTCTGCGTTAGGATCAATAAAGCCGTCGATCACATCATCAATGCGGATCTCATCAGCCAAGCCCTTTTCTACCAAGCCTAAAATATAGGCAACCGTAGTTGGGCAAGCCGAGATCGCTTGGATCATGTGCTTAAGACCGTCCTCAATCCGTTTGGCGATTTCAATTTCGCCTTCACGGGTTAAGAGCTCTACCGTCCCCATTTCACGCATATACATGCGCACTGGGTCAGTAGTACGACCAAACTCTGCGTCAACGGAAGATAGCGCTGCTTCTGCTTCTTCAGCAGCGTCTTCATCGGGCACAGATGGCGCCGCATCGGACATGAGCATATCTTCAACGTCCGGCGCTTCGTCATACACCTGAATACCCATATTGCTGATCATGCTGATGATGCCTTCGATTTGTTCGGCATCCAGCATGTCATCTGGCAGGTGGTCGTTGATCTCGGCGTAGGTTAGATAGCCGCGCTCTTTACCGAGCACGATCAGCGTTTTAAACTTCGCTTTACGTTGCTCGGGGTCGGCCTTCTCCTCGGAGGGCCGATTGGCCTCACGCAAATCAGCTTGCGTTTGGTCGTCTTTGTCGATTTCTTGATCTGCCGCCATGACTCTCGAGTTCAGGTATGTTCGGGAAAACCGTAGATTGTATCACAAATTGATGACAACTCTTCGGCATAAGTGCATCCACCTTACTGCTACTGCAAAACGCTAAGCTGTTTGTACTGCGTATGGCTATCTGCCCAGAACCCTTATTACCCATGGTAATGCTAGGGTTCGCTTTGTATGCACAGCAAACAATCGTACGTTTTCAATTGCCGTTTATCGGTGAGATACGAGTGCTGCAAACTCCAGTTTTTCTCCCTCTGTTAGTCCACCATTCGCTTGCTTATAAGTCAGAGCATAAAAACGCTCTTGCATCATCGGGCGAATCACACTGACTTCTACCGCTTTTAGCGTTGCGGCCAATTGCTCTTCAAGCTCGGCCTCGGAAGCCTTATCAAAATACTCTCCGCCAGAAATACGCAAACGATGTAGTACATCGTAGTCAAACATTCCTTGCCATGACTCGACGAGTTGCAAACTACCCAGCAAAGGATAATTACAAATTTTATCAAGCAACTCCTGTGCCAAACCAACTGCTTCGGTCTCTGGCCATGTCTGCCAGACTGGCTCACTGCGTCGTGCTAAATCTGGGTGCGCCAACACCAGTTGAATCAATTTATGCACCGGCCCAGTCGGTGCGGCCCTGGGTGCGGGCCTTGGCATTTGGCTGGCAGGAATTTTTTCACCTGCTCGCCCTTTCCACTTACTTTTTGGCTGCCAATTGGCTTGCCAAGCTCGTTTTTCTGGCTGAACGACTTGCTGTACCCACGGCTGACCGTAAGGCTCTGGGGCCGATTCGCCCTGATAACCTTCAGCGGGCAAATATTCCGGCACAGATCTTACAGGGCCGCCATCCAAAACGGTGCTTAATTCGCTCATTTCTAAGCGAGATAACTCGGCCAAGCGTTTACGAATCATCATTCCAAAGGCTGGCGCTTTGACCTGAGAGAGCATTGGAGCCGCTAAGGCTATCAATTTAGCCCGCCCTTCTTCGCTTTCCAACTGAACTTGGCTAGATAATTCTTTCAGTAAAAACTGTGCCAGTGGCACAGAATCTTGCAATAAGGCCGCTTCAAAGCGCTGTTGGCCAAATTCTTGCACGTAAGAGTCAGGATCATGCTCGGCAGGCAAAAAGAGGAACGCTAGTTTTTTACCGTCTACCAGTTGCTCTAAACTATTTTCTAGCGCCCGCCAAGCGGCTTTCTTACCTGCTTTATCACCATCAAAGCAAAAATAGACCTCATCGGCCAGCTTCAATAGCTTACGAATATGTTCTGGTGTGCATGCAGTGCCTAAGGAGGCCACCGCGTATTCCACGCCATGCTGATTCAGCATCACCACATCCATATAGCCTTCTACCACCAGCACACGGCCACGATCACGGATCGCAGCTCTGGCCTGTGGCAAGCCATATAGTTCTTTACCCTTCTCAAATACGGGCGTTTCGGGCGAATTCAAGTACTTGGGTGCACCATTGCCCATAATCCGCCCACCAAAACCAATCACTTGGCTGCGCTGGTTTAAAATCGGGAACAGCACCCGTGAGCGAAATCGGTCATAGCGGCGCAGGGTGTTTTCTTCTTCCGCGACCAAGCCCGCGTGTTTAATTACGGCGTTATGCTCATAATCTGCAAATACGGCTTTAAGCGATTGCCCGTTACTTGGCGCAAATCCCAGCCCAAAGCGGGCAGCAGTTCGCCCCTCTAGCCCACGGCTTTTCAAATACTCAATCGCCGCCGGTGCCGTTTTAAGCTGGGCGCGATAATAATTCATGGCGGTTTTAAGTACGTCATAAATACCAGGCGCGGCCTTGGCTTTTTCGCTGATGGGTGCGTCGCTCACTGGAACTTGCATGCCCACTGATTCAGCCAACATCCGCACGGCATCTGGAAAACTCATACCCTGATGCTCCATCACAAAGCCCACTGCCGAACCGTGCGCACCACAACCAAAGCAATGATAAAACTGCTTGGTTTGGCTCACCGTAAACGAGGGTGATTTTTCTTTATGAAAAGGGCAACAAGCGCTGTAATTCTGGCCGGCTTTTTTCAGCGGCAAATAGCGCTCAACCACGTCCACAATATCGACGCGATTAAGTAAATCTTGGATAAAATCGTCAGGTATTTTTGCCATCTTGTTGTTTTTCCAACCCTGATGGACCATTTAGAAACAAAAAACCAACTAAAAATCTACATCTAAGTCTAAAAATTAAATGCAGATTTTCTAATCTCTGACTCACAGGTCAGAGGCCATCAATTAAGCCATTGCCACTTTTACGAGCTTAGATACTTCAGACATATCTGCACGCCCTGCCAGTGCCGCTTTCAGCTCCGCCATAATTTTACCCATTGCTGCTGGGGTTTTACCATGGCTAGCCACTGCGCTCGCCACCGCTGCTGCGATTTCTTCTGTGGAACACTGCTGCGGCATATATTCAATCAATACCGCCACTTCTTGCTTTTCTTTATCTGCCAAATCTTGGCGATTTGCCGCTTCAAACTGCCCAATACTGTCTTTACGCTGCTTGAGCATTTTCTCAATCACAGCAGTCACAGCCGAATCATCCAGCTCAATACGCTCATCCACTTCACGCTGTTTAATGGCGGCCAGTAACAAACGAATTGTACCAAGGCGGTCAGCTTCTTTTGCTTTCATCGCGGTTTTCATATCGTTCTGGATTTGCAGTCTTAGGCTCATAGATTCACTCCGTGAATGAAATAGAAATGCTAAAAGGCCGCTCTAGGCGACCTTTAGGCATGCGCTGCTATAAAACTCTTAGTAGAGCTTTGGTGGCAGTGTTTGGCTACGCAGACGCTTGTGCTGACGCTTTACAGCAGCAGCTTGCTTGCGTTTACGTTCAGCCGTTGGCTTTTCGTAGAATTCGCGGGAGCGAAGGTCTGTCAACAAACCAGTTTTTTCAACAGCACGCTTGAAGCGACGCATCGCAACTTCAAACGGTTCATTTTCTTTTACGCGTACGTTAGGCATCGAGCAATCCTGTTTTACGATGATCTCAAAAAAAGACCAGAATCGTTTACATCAATCAAGGCGTAGCATTATCCATAAACTAGAGCCACATGTCAAAGCCCAATCTGCAACAGCCCCCCATAAACATGCGGGGAGGCACGATGACTGCGTTTAAAAATGGCACTTTATATAATTGCATCAGGCCGTTAAGATGGCAGATTACATCACTTTTTGAGTACGCTGGCATGCTGGTATTAGGCATTGAATCTTCCTGTGATGAAACCGGCATTGCGCTCTATGACACCGAGGCAGGACTGCTGGCGCATCAAATCCATTCACAAATTGCCATGCACACCGAATACGGTGGCGTGGTACCGGAGCTAGCCTCACGCGATCATATTCGCCGCGCCCTGCCGCTCACCTCGGCTTGTTTGGCTGAATCAGGCAAAACGCTGGCCGATATCGATGCCATTGCCTATACCGCGGGGCCAGGACTGTCCGGTGCGCTACTGGTCGGCGCTTCAGTGGCTAATTCACTGGCGTTCTCTCTAGGTAAGCCTGTGATCGCCGTACACCACCTAGAAGGGCACTTGCTTTCCCCGCTCCTTGCCAAGCCCGCGCCTGAGTTTCCATTTGTAGCGCTATTAGTGTCTGGTGGGCACACCCAGCTCATGGCCGTGCGTGGAATTGGTCAGTACGAAATTTTAGGTGAAACCGTTGATGATGCCGCCGGTGAGGCTTTTGATAAGTCGGCTAAATTATTAGGCCTTGGCTATCCTGGCGGACCAGCACTATCTAAATTGGCCGAACAAGGCGATGCAAAACGCTTCACACTGCCCCGCCCGATGCTGCATTCAGGCAATCTGGACTTTAGCTTTAGCGGGCTAAAAACTGCCGTGCTGCAACTGGCAAATAAGCAGGGCGAGCTGGATCAACAAACTCAAGCCGATATTTGCGCAGCGTTTCAAGAGGCCGTGGTAGAGGTTCTTAGCAAGAAATGCTTAGCCGCACTAAAGCAAACGGGGATGAATCGCTTAGTAATTGCAGGGGGAGTTGGGGCCAATAAGCAACTACGTGCGGGGCTAGACGCAGCCGCTAAAAAACGCCGCTTTGAGGTGTTTTATCCGCCGCTAGAATTATGTACCGACAATGGCGCAATGATCGCCTTTGCTGGTGCACAACGCTTGCAATTTGCAACGGCGGCGGGAAGTTATGCTGTGAAGCCACGCTGGGATTTATCCAGCTTAGCCGCGGTTTAAAACACAGCAAATACCAAACACAAACCTTGCACCACGAAGTTTAGAAAAACACGGAGGAGCACAAAGAAGCGCCGTGCGCTCTGTGTCCTCCGTGCTGCAAGATTTGCGTTAATACAAACACCTAATCAAGCCACCACAAACGTCTCGTCGATTAGCTCGCCCAAGCTGAGCCTTAATCGATCGCCCGATTGGATCTGGCCTACGCCTTCTGGCGTGCCGGTGTAAATTAAATCGCCGACTTGCAAGGTAAACCGGCTAGAAATCCAAGCAATCAAAGTAGCAACATCAAACGCCATAAGCTTCGTGTCGGCCTCTTGCTTAATTTCATCATTAATTTCAAAAGAAAACGTCACCGCAGTAGGATTGCTGATTGCGCTGGCGGGTACAAATTTGGTCAGTACAGCTGCGCCATCAAAGCCTTTAGATAAAGTCCACGGCATACCGTTTAGTTTGGCCTTTGCTTGCACATCACGGGCGGTTAAATCCAATCCTAACGCGTAGCCAGCGATATGCTGCAGAGCGTCCTCAGTCGCAATATTCTTACCCCCACGGCCAATTGCCACCACCAGCTCGGCCTCGTGATGCACCTCTTTAGACCAAGCAGGGAGTTGTAGCGCTTCACCAGACTGCCGCACGGCAGAATTAGGCTTGATAAACACCACCGGCTCCGTGCCAATACTGGCCCCCATTTCCGCTGCATGCGCAACATAATTACGGGCAACGCAAAAAATATTATTCACATTTATGATCGCTTGATCAATCTGAATGCTAGGCATTTAAGACTCCTATGAATAAACTCAAGCTAAGCTTACAAAACAGCAACGGCTCCTAGCCAAGACCCTAGGCTAAATAACAGGACGATGGCGACCCACAAAATAGCCGTGCGCCAGATCAGGCCCACAGCGCTAGCCAAGTAATCTGGGCTTGCTGCATCGCCAACACCTAGCTCTGGGCGAAATTTAACGGTGTGATCTTGATGCAAGGTGTCGCCTAAGCGCACGCCAATCGCCCCCGCTCCGCTCGATAATAAAACGCCATCAATATAATCTGCCCAAGATTGAGCTTGGGTGCGCCAGCAATAAACAGCGTCTTCAAAATTACCCATAATGGCAAAGCTGGCGGCGGTTAAACGCACCGGCAGATAATCGAGAAGCTCAAGCGCGGTGACTGCAAACTGCCCAAATGGGCCTGAGCTACGGCCCCACTTTTGCGCCAGCAAACTAGCCGCGCGGTAAAGTAACGCCCCCGCCGGCCCCACAAACCAAGCCAGCACCACAAACCAAAACAGCGTACCAAATACATAGCGGTAAGAATCGGCCAAGCCTTGCTCGATGGCCACTTTAGACACTTCATCAGCGCTCATTTCTGCGGCATGTTGACCATTCCAATCTGAAAGCAAGGCACGTGCAGCGTCTAAATCCTCCGCCTGCAAGGCCTTAGAAATACCAGAAAACGCATGGCTAAACTGACGGAACCCCATAGTCAAATAAAGTATCGCCACACTCCAAAACAGAGCAAAGCCCGCATTTACGCGGCACAACAGGGCATACACCACAAACGAGATAATCAGCAAAGGCAACACCAATACCAGCCATGCGCCTACACCATTTCGATATTCGCCCGCATTAAGGCCACGCTCCAATTGATTTGCGAGGCGTACAAAAGCCAAAGTGAATAGATTACGATTAGATAATGGCCGGAACTGCTCCAGCGCCAGAGCAATAATAAGAGCAAGAATAGTCATTTTTAAATTCCTGAAGCCGGTCTTGCCGACAACTTTTGCAGACGGCGAAAGATACCACAGGCAGCCGCCAGCCCCAAAACCGAGTGTTACCACCGCATAAATTAGTTTGCACGAAAAACAGCGGCAAACGTAATGTAAACATATGCGGTGTAGCAATCATTTAATACAGATTAACGACTTAATTTGCCAGAAAGCTGGCAAATTATAGCCAAGATAAAAATTAAGCTATCGCGTAGAACTTGAAATTAGCAGGGATAGTCCCGATATTTAATCAAAGCTGTTTCGCGCCTAAAAACATACCCAATCGGAGATCACGATGGAACACAAACTGCCTGAATTGCCTTACGCACAAGATGCTCTTGCTCCATTTATGTCAGCAGAAACGCTGTCTTATCACTATGGCAAACATCATCAGACTTACATCACCAACTTAAACAATTTAATCAAAGGCACTGAGAACGAATCATTGTCGCTTGAAGAAATCGTTAAAAAAGCCCCTGCTGGTGGTTTATTCAACAATGCTGCGCAAGTTTGGAACCACACCTTCTTCTGGCTAGGTTTCAAGCCAAATGCAGAAGCTGTAGACCGCGCTCCTGATGGTGATTTAGCTGCGGCTATTGATAGCGTATGGGGCTCATTTGCTAAGTTTCAAGAAGCTTTCAATGCTTCTGCTGCTGGCAACTTTGGCTCTGGCTGGACATGGCTGGTTAAGAAAGCCGATGGCACCCTCGCTATCGTAAACACCTCTGCAGCAGCTACTCCGCTAACAAGCGCTGACACTGCGCTGTTGACCTGTGATGTGTGGGAACACGCTTACTACATTGATTACCGCAATAGCCGCCCTAACTATCTAACAGGTTTCTGGAAGCTCGTTGACTGGAATGTAGTGGCTGCACGCTTAGCTGCTTAATTGCATTAAAAGGGCACGGCATGCCGTGCACGATAACGTCTGGCGCTTACATACAACAGTATGTGAGCCTAGGCGTTTTTTTATATCGATCAAATGAGCGATAAGCTTATGCTTTCGCACTCAATACTTATCATCGCGGACAAACTTAAATGAGATTAAAAGCGGCCTGCCTCTGCCTTAGCCTGATTGTTAGCACCCATAGCCTTGCGGCCAGTGTGGAAGAAAAACGCTTAGATGCAGCAAAAACGGCTATGCCACACTTGCTCGCCCCTTTTGAGACTCAAATCAGTAAGCTGAGCAGTAGCTTAGCCACAGCAAAAAATAGCCAAGAAGTAGACACGTTATTAATCAGTGCTGGGCAGGTGCTTTGGAACAATGCTCGCCAACAAGCGCGGCAAACCACGGACGATAGGCCGCTTTACTGGGCACGCCTTACCATGACCCAGCAAATCCGTGATGGCAAGATGGGCTTTGATGCCAATGCGGCGCAGCGAAATAGCTGGTTAGTCCTGTTTGAGCAAAGCAGCCGTGGTATTCAAGATATTCGCTACACCCAAGGGGTGAAGCGCATCTTGCTAACGGGCTTTGATCCTTTCTTGCTCGATAGAAACATCAATCAAAGCAATCCATCAGGCCTAGCCGCGCTGCTACTGGATGGAAAATTTATTGAAGTGAATGGCCAGCAGGCGCAAATTGAAACCGTAATTGCGCCGGTACGCTTTGCTGATTTTGATGCCGGTTTTGTAGAAGACCTGCTTACGCCCTATTTTAAATTGCCCGTAGATTTAATCGTGACCGTCAGCATGGGGCGCAAAGATTTTGATTTAGAGCGCTATCCGGGCCTGCGCCGCTCGGCGGATTTTCCTGATAATTTAAATATTAAAACCGGCGGCACGCTAAAAACCCCAGTGTTACCGCTACTGAAAGGCTCAGCGCTGGCCGGTGCAGAGTTTGTAGAATTTGGCCTGCCTGCCAAAGCGATGTTGGCCGTGCAACAACCATTTAGTGTTCACGATAACTGCACCATCAGCAGCCTACGGCAAAAAGATTTTTGCCCCAAAAATCTAGCCGAATTGGCAAAAGAAGTATCGGTAGAAGGCTCTGGCGGTGGCTATTTATCTAATGAGATTTCCTATCGCAGCCTGCGTTTACGCGATCAGCTAGGGGCAAAAATCCCAGTCGGCCATATTCATACCCCAGCCATTAAACAATATGACGCCGATAAAGAAGCGGCCATTGTTCAGCAAATAGAAGAGCTACTAAAGGCTGCATTGGCGAAATAGGCGGGTGTAAGGGCGGCCCATTACGCTTTCTAGCCGCCCACCTGATGGCCTAAGAACGGGTAAAAATCTTACCCACCCTACATTACAACAGTTCTGCTTTTACGCCCACTGCGGCTAAATGCGGCAGCTTTGACTTCCCCGCTGGCAGCAAAGGGCGCGGTGTATAGCGTAGATGCTGCTGTTGGCTCGCTGCCATCCAAGGTATAACGCAGAGCCAAGCCTGGCGCGGACACATTCAAAGCAACTAAGCCATCTGTGCATTGCACGCCCGGCAGCGGGATGCGGTAGCCATAACCGCCTAAAAAGCCATCCAAGCGGGGCAATTCACGTTGGCCTAAGCGATTGGCAAACTGGTTCCAATCGGCATCCATTTTGGCATCGCGCTCAGCTTTATTTGCAAGCGAAGTCCAAGCTGGATCTGCTGCCCACGCACGCTCTGCCAAAGCAATCACCCGTGGCATCGCCAAATATTCAACCCGCGCTTGATTGCGCGTATTTTCACCCCAGAGCTGGCCCTGAATCCCCAAGACATTTTGCTTACCTGTTGGCGTTAAGCGCTGCATTTGCGCCACTTTTTTCGCATCTAATGGCTTACCAAATAAATCAACCGTAGCGGTAGTGTAAATATCCAGCGGGCAGAATTCATAAGCACCACGCGTTTCAATAAAGCCGCCCCAGTAATAACCTGGCTCTTGCGGGTCTTTGGCGTAAGACAAATCAAAGTAAAGATTGGTCACATTAGACAGCACCACCTGATAGCCCGCATTGGCTAATTGGTAAGCAATATCTTCCTGCCCCCAGCCCCAAATATTGTTCCAGATATAGGTCTGGAACTTAGCCTCAATAAACTCAGGATTGGGGCCATGCTTGCCATCTTGCTTAGATAAGGCAATTTCCTCCCAGCCTCCAAACACCAGATTGTGTTTTTGTAGCAGGGTGCGATAACGCGCTAAAAAGTAATTTTGCAGCGCTTGAATCGATGTCATGCCCTGCTCTTGCATAAAGGCTTGGCAAAGCGGCGAACCTTCCCACGCGCCATGCGGCACTTCATCGCCACCGGTATGCATCGTGGTGAGTGGTGCGCCAGCCTCGGCAAACATCGCCTTCATTTCCACCAACACGGTTTCAATAAAGCGATAGCAAGACTCCTTAGCAATACACATCACATTGTCATGCCATAACTGCACCGATTCATACTTTGACGCATCATCAAAATCGCTCAGTAAATAAGCTTCTGCCGCCTCGATATCTCCAGCCGCTTTTAAGCGCTTATAACGCAGCTCCATCGCCTTAATCGCAGCACGGGCATGGCCTGGCACATCGATTTCTGGGATCACTTCAATATGGCGAGCCGTGGCAAATTGTAAGATTTCGATAAACTCGGCACGGGTATAAAAGCCGGTTCCCGCAGAGCCAGCCACTTCGGCACCAGAGCCAAAGCTAGGCAATAAGCTGGTTTTTTCGTCCACGCTAAACCCGCGCAATGAGCCAAGCTCGGTGAGCTCCGGCAAAGATGGAATCTCTAAGCGCCAGCCTTCATCATCAGTCAGGTGAAAGTGAAATTTATTTAACTTATATAAAGCCATGCAATCTAGTAAGCGCAGCACCGTTTCTTTACTAGAAAAATGACGCCCCACATCCAAGTGCATGCCGCGATAAGCAAAACGTGGCGCATCCAGTACTCGGCCCAGTGGCACAGCCAGCTCAGCTTGTGGATTCTGATAGCTATTCACCGGCAATAACTGACGCAGCGATTGAATCCCATTCATCACCCCTGCTGGGCTAGCGCCGGTAATCACAATGCCGGCCGCACTAATTTCTAATAGATACGCCTCTAGCGGCGCGCCACTTTCTGCCACGCTAATCGCGCCAATATTTAGAGTAATCCCCGCGCCGGAGCGAGCTCTTTGCAGCTCTACCCCACTCACATCCCGTAGCACAGCACGCAAAAACGCCGCCTCTTTAGCCAGTGGCTCGCTGTGCACAATCAAAGTGTGCGCATTAATCAGGAATTCACCTGCAGTCCAGCTGGCTTCTAATGGGGTTGGCGTAATTTTGCCAACGGCATGACTCGCCAGCAGAGTGAGTGCTTTATTTTCTTCAAAGCGTAATGCTGAAGTCATAGTCGGGACTTGATCGCCTAAAGTGCGATTGCATTGCTCTGGCCGGCTAAATGGCACGATCTCAGGATCGCCTATCGCTTCGGCTATTTCGTTTTGATAAACAATATAAAAGCCCAGCGGAGCGTCCGTTTCATTAATCACCCATAGCAAACCTTGATAGCGAATCACCACCGATTCGCCCACTGCTAAGCCTGCAAACTCTCTAGAGGGGATAAAACGGGAAAGATCGCCATTCACATGCTCAACCCGAAAGCCACCTTGCACGCTCTCTGGCTTGATCTTGCGACAGCTATTAAAACACAGCGCCCAATCTTGCCCAGTTAACGCCACATCAGAAAGATTTGTAATAGTGAGTTCGGCTAAAAAATGGTCTCCCTCGTAATGATTAGTCAGGCATTCCCACTTTAGCTGCAATTGTGCACCCGCTGGCTGCGCCATTTTATCTCCCGTCTCTTTGGTTTTTTTAAAAACATCGCACTCAATAGCGCACAAAGAGTTTAGAAGCATTCACAACACGAAAACAGCAAGGACTTTGCTTGTATTGCGGAATTACTAAGGGCAGACAGAGAGCACAAGCAACCCAAACGCCTGCATTAGCAGGCACTTCACGCCACTTCATTGCTCCTACTGTCATAAAAGCGCAACAAATAACAAGCGCTCACGCTTAAAACGGGAATATTTACTGGGTAATTGTTACGATCGGATTAATCGCTTACTTACAAGCGTCTCCAAAAAAAGCAAAGTCGTTACCTAGGATCAGAGATGAAATTCCCAATCAAAGCCTTAGCGCTCGCGCTAGCTAGCATCAGCTACGTCTCTTTTGCAGCCGCCGAAGACTCGCCAAATAAAGTACAACGCGTTGAAGTAACGGGTTCAAGTATTAAGCGCATCGTAAAAGAAGGTGCTTTGCCGGTTCAGCAAATTACTAAAGAAGAGATCGTTCGCTCAGGTGCCACCAACGTGGCTGAATTGCTACAGAATATTCCTGCGATGCAAGGCTTCTCTGTGGCGGCAACGGCTGCGGGAACGAACTCTGGCGGGAATGTGAATGCTTCGCTGCATGATATTGGTAGAGCTTACACGCTGGTATTATTAAATGGCCGCCGTATCGCACCACAAGGCGATGGTAGCGCAGTGAATCTGAATGCCATTCCGATGAGCGCCATTGAACGAATCGAAGTGCTGACCGATGGCGCTTCAGCCATTTACGGCTCTGATGCTATTGCTGGTGTAATTAACTTTATTACCAAGAAAAATCTGCAAGGTGGTCAAGTAGACGCCAGCTATAACGCACCACAGCAATCGGGCGACGGCTCATCCTGGAATACCTCCTTTAGCTATGGCTTTGGTGATTTGGATGAAGATCGCTTTAACGTTTTGCTATCCTATCGTCACGACGAGCAAACCGCACTAAAAGCCAAAGATCGCGACTTTGCTAAAACATCATATTTACCGTTAAATTTTAACGGTAATAACTATGTTTTTGATAGAACCAGCCCATCATCGATTCCAGCCAATGCCACGGTTCAATTTAATGATTCTAAAAAGAACCCTAATAAAACATTTAATCCTGGATTTCTCAAAACGGGCAGCTGCGGCGAGTTAAATTTTAAGAGCTTAAGCACTGAAGATGCATGTGGTTTTGACTCCGTTAATACTATTGAAATCTACCCAGAATCAAAACGTGACACTTTGTTTTCCAATGTAAAATTCAAGGTCAATGATAACCTTACATTCTTCGGGGATATGGCTCTTTCACGCTATGACTTAACGGCACGTATTGCGCCCAATCCCGTGTCACTGACCATTGATGAAAATTCTGCTTACTATAAAAATTCAATTGAGCCATTCCTATCTTCACCTCAAAAAGCTGATGTTAAAAAAATATCCGCCACCTATCGCGCTTACGATTGGGGCACACGTGATAGCCAAACGCTGACTGATTCCAATCACTTTGTAGCCGGTGCCGAAGGTGAATTATTAGGTTGGAGCTGGAATACAACTTTGACTTGGTCCAAGAATGCACTGGAAGAGCGTTATGTCGGCGGTTACATGAAAGACGCCGAATTCCGCGACATGCTAAAAAATGGCTCATTTGACCCATTTGCACCGATTGGTAGCCAATCAACAGCCACCAAACAACTCATCAAAGACTCCATCTTTAATGGTGCGGTCCGTACTGCGTCAACCACGCTGAAAGGTGTTGATGCAAAAACCTCAGGTGAAGTATTTACCCTGCCGGGCGGTGCTGCCAACTTAGGTCTGGGTGTGGATTACCGTGATTACAGCTATGAGCAATCGCCATCAGCAAACGGTAAAATTTATGGCTTTAATGATATTCCAGCCTACGATCTGCATCGTGCGACTTACGGCCTGTTTGCCGAGCTATTACTGCCAGTAATTCAAGACCTAGAAGTGAGTGCGGCCGTACGTTATGACAATATTAATAAAATTGATAACGGCATAAGCACAACCACCATGGGTGAAGACATGGCAGCCAGCACTTATAAACTATCTGCTCGCTACCAACCTACTAAGTCTTTCCTGATTCGCGGCTCGATTGGCACAGGCTTTAAAGCGCCAGATATGCTGGATATTGGCCAACCGCTAGTATCTCATGGCGTAACGACCTCCAGAGCATGCCCATTCCCAGATACTGCATACTGCAAACCGGCGAAACTTGCCCAATACGATATGCTTTCTGGTGGCAATGAAAAACTCAAGCCTGAAGAATCAGAGCAATACACCATTGGCTTCCGCTTCGAACCAACATCTAACTTCTCATTTGGCGCTGACTTATGGGATGTAAAAATCACTAACCAAGTCTCTGCGGTAAGCCAAGATCTTGCTTGGAAGGACCCAGCTCAATACGCCAGCTTATTTACCCCGAGCGCAGAAGCCAGCACAGGTGATATGTACTGGGCCTTTAAGAGCATGTCCATGAATATCGGTCAGTCCCACACCCAAGGGATAGACTGGGATTTTAACGGCAATTACAAGTTTGACTTTGGAACGCTAAGTGGCTCGCTGGCAGGTACATATCTGATTGACTCCTCCTACACTCGTGCAGGTACGGATAATGATTGGACAGATAGCCTAGGCCACACCGGCGAAAACAATGCCGTGTCCTTCCGTAATATCATGAAACTCAACGTAGCCTTAAAAACAGGTGCATTTAATAATGCAATCACGGTCAACTACCGTTCAGGCTACGGCGATACTGAAGCAGAGGTACGTAATCTTGCTACAGGTCAAAATGAAATGATTACCTTAGAAGTTCCTTCCTACACCACGATGGATTGGCAAGGCACTTACACTGTAAACAAAGCATTTGAAATCCGTGCTGGCGTGAAAAACATCTTTGATACCGAGCCACCAATGAGCTTGCGTACAGGTAACGGGCATCAAAATGGTTATGACCCACGCTATACAGACCCAATGATGCGTTCTTTCTACATGAGTGGTAGCTATAAGTTCTAAAACTACAGCAAGTGCTTACCCATACACAAAACCCAGCCGCAATGCTGGGTTTTGTTATATTCCAAACAAAGCCATTGATGGAAGTCCCCTAAACCATTAGTTAACTGATGTTACGCAGGCCTTTAGGTGGAATGCGCTCTGCAGCTGATTGAGAAAACCCTAACCCATTGATTTTTCATAATGGGTGCGTAACATCAGTTAGTTAATTCAGAATATATAAATATTAATAAAAACTAACAGTAAGCAAACGTAATATAAATACTTTACTTCGTCAGTCTATCCTGCTAGAAATTCCATATAGTTAGCAAACAGTCGCCGATATTCAAGGCAAATCAGGTCGTTTTTGGGTATCATTGCGACTTCCCGAGGCTTTCCAGACAAGATCAAAGACATGGCTGACGTTCTCCAATTGCGCGGCGGTACCGCGCTTTCATCTTTCCGGGTCGAAAAACTGACCGCCGCCCTAGCCACTCATGGCGTCACCGCCCGCATTTATGCTGAGTATTGGCACTTTGCCGAACGCAGCGCAGCGCTGAGCGATGATGAACAAGCGATCCTCAGCAAAATTCTGCATTACGGTGAGCCAGCCCAGCCAGCGCTCGCTGCCGGCAGCTTGATTATGGTCTTGCCACGCTTGGGGACGATTTCTCCTTGGTCGTCTAAAGCCACCGATATCGCCCAACACTGCGGCTTAAGCAACATTGCCCGTATCGAACGCGGCATTGTGTTTTATGTAAGCAAGAGTAATGGTGAAGCTTTATCTAATGCCGAGCGTAATCTGCTCTTGCCGCTGATTCATGATCGAATGACTGAAGAAGTCTTTAGCAGCTTGGAAGCGGGCAATGAGCTATTCCGCCACGTTGAGCCTAAGCCTTTTCTGACTGTCGATATCTTGGGTGGTGGCAAAACCGCACTGGTCAAAGCCAATAGCGAATTTGGCTTGGCACTGAGCGACGATGAAATTGATTACTTGGTAGAAAACTTCAACAAGCTGGGCCGTAACCCAAGCGATGTTGAGCTCACCATGTTTGCACAGGCTAATTCTGAGCACTGTCGCCACAAGATTTTTAACGCCGATTTTATTATTAATGGCGAAAAACAAGATTACAGCCTGTTTGGCATGATCCGCGAAACGCATAAAGCCGCGCCAGCGGGCACAGTCGTGGCTTATTCGGATAATTCCTCGGTGATTGAAGGCGCAGAAATCGGCCGCTTTTACCCGCAAGCAGGCAGCGCCGAATACGCATTCAGCACCGAACAAACGCATATTTTAATGAAGGTGGAAACGCACAACCATCCAACCGCTATTTCGCCGTTTGCTGGCGCTGCAACCGGCTCGGGTGGTGAAATTCGCGACGAAGGCGCAACGGGCCGTGGCTCTAAGCCTAAGGCTGGCTTGGCAGGATTTACCGTATCCAACTTAAATATTCCGGGGGCCGAGCAGCCTTGGGAAGCTCAGCCTTACGGCAGGCCAGATCGCATTGCCAGCGCGCTGGATATCATGATCGAAGGCCCGATTGGTGCAGCCGCATTTAATAATGAATTTGGCCGCCCGAATATCTGTGGTTACTTCCGCACCTTTGAAGAAGACCTAAACGGCGAGCGTCGTGGCTACCATAAGCCGATTATGATTGCCGGTGGTTTGGGCAATATCAGCGCCCTGCACGTTAAGAAAAACGGCTTGCCTGATGGCTCGCTCCTCATCCAAATCGGCGGCCCCGGCATGTTGATTGGTATGGGCGGCAGCGCGGCCAGCTCGATGGCGACAGGCGACAATGCGGCAAATCTGGATTTCGATTCAGTACAGCGCGGCAACCCAGAAATCCAACGCCGTGCGCAAGAAGTGATCGATCGCTGCTGGCAGCTGGGTGCAAATAATCCAGTCCTGTCGATTCACGATGTAGGCGCGGGCGGTATTTCTAATGCCTTCCCTGAGCTAGTGAACGACGCAGGCCAAGGTGCAGTGTTTAATCTGCGCAAAGTTAATATCGAAGAAAAAGGCATGGCGCCTAAGGAAATTTGGTCGAACGAAAGCCAAGAGCGTTATGTATTGGCCATCGATCCTAAAGATTTGCTGGCATTTGAAGCCATTTGCGAGCGCGAGCGTTGCCCGTTTGCCGTGGTTGGCCGTGTCACCGATGAAAAGCATCTGGTGCTGGCTGACGATCATTTCGAGAACAAGCCTGTCGATATGCCGATGAATGTCTTACTCGGCAAACCACCAAAAATGACACGCGATGTGAGCCGCATTACGCCTGAGCTGGCTGTGTTTGACGCTTCTGACTTAGAGCTAAAAGAAGCCGCTTACCGCGTATTGCGCTTGCCTTCCGTTGCCGATAAATCGTTCCTGATTAATATTGGCGATCGCACCGTGGGCGGCTTTACCGCTCGCGACCAAATGGTTGGCCCTTGGCAAGTGCCGGTAGCCGATGTGGCAGTTACCGCGATGGCTTACGATAGCTATCTTGGCGAAGCCATGGCGATGGGCGAGCGCACGCCGCTGGCGCTGATCTCAGGCCCAGCTTCTGGCCGTATGGCGGTAGGTGAAGCGCTGACCAACATTGCCGCTGCGCCAATTCGTCAGCTATCCGATGTAAAACTATCTGCAAACTGGATGGCCCCCGCTGGCCATGCCGGGGAGGATGCCAATCTTTACGATACCGTACAAGCCGTTGGCTTAGAGCTGTGCCGCGAACTGGGCGTATCGATTCCAGTCGGTAAAGATTCGCTTTCAATGAAAACCGTGTGGGATGAGGCTGGGGACGCTAAGCAAGTGGTCGCACCGCTGTCCTTAGTCATTTCTGCATTTGCACCGGTTACAGATATTCGAAAAACACTGACTCCAGAGCTAAAAACCGGCGTAGATACTGATCTGATTCTGATTGACCTTGGCGATGGAAAATGCCGCTTGGGTGGCTCGGCACTGGCACAGGTTTACAAGCAAGTTGGCAATACCGCCCCCGATATCGTCAACGTACCGCATCTAAAATCTTTCTTTGAAACCGTGCAACAGCTAAATGCCGAAGGCAAGCTCTTGGCTTACCACGACCGCTCCGACGGCGGCCTGTTTGCCACGATCACCGAAATGATGTTTGCCAGCCATATTGGCGTAACTTTAGAAATTGATGAACTGTGCATCGAGCGTCGCCGCCGCCAGCGTCAGCAAGATGAGATCACGGCAGAAGACGTGGCTCGCGATGCCAATGCACGCGTCATGGGCGTATTGTTTAACGAAGAGCTGGGCGCGGTATTGCAAGTGAAGCGCACTGATACTGCCGCCGTGATTGCCGCCTTTGCTAACGTAGATATCCGCTCTGAGCTGCATGTGATTGGTAGCACCAACCACGACGACAAGCTAAAGATCAAGGCGCGTAATCGCTTGGTGCTTGAAGAATCGCGCATTGATCTGCATAAAGCGTGGTCGGAAACCAGCTGGCGCATTCAGCGCCTGCGGGATAACCCAGCCGGTGCCGATGCAGAATATGCACGCCTTAGTGATAAGCACGAGAAAGGCTTATTCGCCAAGCTGAGCTTTGATCAGAATATCGACATCGCCGCGCCGTATATTGCAACCGGCATTCGCCCTAAGATCGCCGTGCTGCGTGAGCAAGGCGTGAATGGCCATGTAGAAATGGCTGCCGCGTTTACTCGAGCAGGCTTTACCGCCGTTGACGTACACATGAGCGATGTGATTTCTGGCCGTGTACAACTGGCAGGCTTCCAAGGCTTAGCCGCCTGCGGTGGCTTTAGCTATGGCGATGTACTGGGTGCTGGCGAAGGCTGGGCAAAATCAATTCTATTTAATGCAAGCGCCCGTGCGCAGTTTGAAGCCTTCTTTGGCCGCTCAGATACCTTTGGTTTAGGCGTATGTAATGGCTGCCAGATGATGGCCAATCTATCCGGTATTATTCCGGGTGCTGAGCACTGGCCTAAATTCACCCGTAATCAAAGCGAGCAGTTTGAAGCACGCTTGGTGATGGCTGAGCTGACTAAATCCCCATCATTATTCTTCAGCGAAATGGCAGGCAGCCGTATGCCAGTGGTGATTTCTCACGGCGAAGGCTTTGCCAACTTCAGCCAGCAGGGCGATATCAACAAAGTGCTGGTTGCCATGCGTTATGTGGATAGCCACGGTAAAACCACCGAAGCCTATCCAGCTAATCCAAACGGCAGCCCGCAGGGTATTGCCGGTGTCACCACTGCCGATGGCCGCTTCAGCATCATGATGCCGCACCCAGAGCGTGTATTCCGCACCGTGCAAAACTCATGGCACCCAAGTGATTGGAACGACGACGGCGCGTGGATGCGGATGTTCCGCAATGCTCGTCAGTTTATTGGCTAATTTTTTTAGCCCACAAAAAGCCGACCTATTTAGGTCGGCTTTTTTTATCCCCAAACACATGTAAAGCTGACTTTGCCTCAGCAAGCTTTTGAATCGAGCCTCATAAAAACCAAGGACACTGAAAGCAGTGCCCTTAATAAACCACACCCGTATATCTAATCAGTGGCTAATCTGAGCCAGCGGCGTTGCCAGCGTTGCGTGCACTTTGCTCACTACCGCCTGCGCATCCACCTGAGTGGCCAAGCCCATCAGTAGCACATGGTGCTGCTTGCCTTGGCTCCTTATTTTTACTGGATAACCCGCCACTTGCAGGCTATCAAACAAAGCCAAAGCCTGATCCAACTTGGCGTATTTACCCCACACAATTCGCCAGCCACCTTTTTCAATGAGCGCCCCTTTTTGCCCCTCTATTTCTGTTTCGGCTGACCACAACTTAAGTTTTTCTGGGTCTACCGCGCCCACAGGCAAGGGCTCGCCTTGCAGTGGCGCCACGTAAAAGCTTAAAGGCTCATTTAACTCCACCTGCGGATAGCCCTCTGCCCCTACCGCTATTTTTCCTTCCAGCAAGCAAACCACGTTTTTATCCACGTCCGCCTTGCCCCATAAATCCGTACCGCGAATCCCCGCAGTCACGGTAGAAACACTCACATTCACTTCGCGCTGCGCCGTTTTACTTAAGGCATTGGTGGTAAATCTAAATGCGCCCGTCACCATTTTGAGCGCGGCCTTAAACACACTGCCATTCTTGCCATCCGCCTCATTGATCTGATCGACTTGCATGTTTACATTCTCACCAAGCTTTACTCGACTGCCTTCAGGTAGCTGTAAATAAACTCTGGCTCCTGCACCTGTCATGATTTTATCCGCCGATAACAACAACATATCGGGAGCCAAGGGTTTTTTCTGCCCCGCCCGCTCTAACCATGCAGGCAATTGCACCGATTCCACTCTAGCAGGCTGTGCATAAGCAAAAGAGCTAAGGAGTAAGCCAAATATTATAGCTAAGCGCATATCAACATCCTTATGAAGCCCGAAATACAAACATTCGGGATATAATCATCGGCTTTGTGAAAGTACAACTGGATTCTTAGGCATGATCGAGCTCTATACACCGTCTACCATCGAAGCTGCAGCCCAGCAGCAGTGGGAAAAAAATCAGGTTTTTGCGGCCATCGAAAAGGCCGGTCAGCCTAAATACTATTGTCTATCCATGTTCCCTTACCCAAGTGGCAAGCTACACATGGGCCATGTGCGTAACTACACCATAGGCGATGTACTCTCACGCTTCCATGCTTTGAATGGATTTAATGTGATGCAGCCTATGGGCTGGGATGCGTTTGGCTTACCTGCCGAAAACGCCGCGATGAAAAATAACGTCGCGCCCGCCATTTGGACTGACTCCAATATCGAATATATGAAGACCCAGCTTAAATCGCTGGGCTTGGCTGTGGATTGGAATCGTGAAATCGCCACTTGTAAGCCAGATTACTATCGCTGGGAACAATGGCTATTTACTCGCCTATTTGAAAAAGGCGTGATTTATAAAAAGAATGGCTCGGTAAACTGGGATCCGGTTGATCAAACCGTACTGGCCAATGAGCAAGTGGTGGATGGGCGCGGCTGGCGCTCTGGCGCGGTGGTTGAAAAGCGCGAAATCCCGATGTACTACTTCAAGATCACCGATTACGCCGAGCAATTGCTGCAAGACTTGGATCAGCTTGATGGCTGGCCAGAGCAAGTTAAAACCATGCAACGCAATTGGATTGGTAAATCACGCGGTATGGATGTGACCTTCCCACTGGCTGCCGCGTCAAACGATATCGATTCGCTCACCGTTTACACCACTCGCCCCGATACCCTGATGGGCGCAACTTATGTAGCCGTTGCAGCCGAGCACCCACTGGCAACTTCAGCTGCCGCTGGCAATGCTGACTTACAAGCCTTTATTGCCGAATGCAAAAGTGGCTCTGTGGCTGAAGCCGATATGGCGACCATGGAAAAGAAAGGCATGGATTCCGGCCATAAAGTACGCCATCCACTGACAGGCGATTTACTGCCGGTGTGGGTTGCCAACTATGTACTGATGAATTATGGCACTGGCGCGGTAATGGCCGTGCCTGCGCACGACGAGCGTGATTTTGCCTTTGCGCATAAATACAATCTGCCGATTAAGGCTGTGATTGAAACCTCGGCAGGGCGTGATGTGGCAGCGCCTTGGCAAGACGCCTACGGTGAGCACGGCGTGTTATTTAATTCAGGCGAGTTTGATGGCCTGAATTTCGAGCAAGCTTACGATGCAATGGCAACTAAATTAGCAGCACAAAATGCGGGCGCACCCAAAACGCAATACCGCCTGCGCGACTGGGGTATCAGCCGTCAACGCTACTGGGGCTGCCCGATTCCTATCATTCACTGCAAAACTTGTGGTGATGTGCCCGTGCCAGAGCAAGATCTACCCGTTGTACTGCCAACCGATGTGATTCCAGACGGTGCAGGCTCGCCTTTAGCGCGCATGCCAAGCTTCTATGAAACCACCTGCCCTAAGTGCGGAGCCGCAGCCAAGCGCGAAACCGACACCATGGATACCTTTGTGGAATCATCGTGGTACTACGCCCGCTACGCTTCACCAAAATGTGAAACAGGCCTCGTTGATAAAGCCGCGTCGGACCACTGGCTGCCAGTTGATCAATATATCGGCGGGATTGAGCACGCTATTTTGCATTTGTTATACGCACGTTTTTTCCACAAACTGATGCGTGATGAAGGCTTGGTTTCTGGCGACGAGCCATTTAAAAAGCTGCTCACGCAGGGCATGGTGGTGTGCGAAACCTTCTACCGCGATATGGATAACGGTGGTAAAGAGTGGATTAACTTTGCCGATGTAGAGATCGAGCGCGATGCCAAGGGCAAAATGATTTCGGCCACCAGCAAGGCCGATGGCCTGCCGGTAATGGTGGCGGGCGTTGAAAAAATGTCTAAATCCAAAAACAACGGCGTTGATCCGCAAGAGCTGATCGAGCAGTTTGGTGCAGATACAGCCCGCCTGTTTATGATGTTCGCCTCCCCGCCAGAGCAATCTTTGGAATGGTCGGATGCCGGTGCAGAAGGCGCGCATCGCTTCTTAAAACGCCTGTGGAAACTTTCTTACGACCATATTAGTGGCGGCGTTATGGCGAAGTTTGTGAGCGGGGAGCTCTCTAAGGAGCAAAAAGCCTTACGCTTTGCCCTGCACACCGCCATTGCTAAAGTGAGTGATGACTACAGCCGCCGTCAGCAATTTAATACCGTGATTGCTGCGATTATGGAGCTACTCAATACTTACTCCGCCATGGCCGTTAAAGGCCAGCTGGCCGATGAAACAGGCCGTACACTGGCGCAAGAAGTATTAGAAGCCGCCGTAATTATGCTCTCGCCTATCGTGCCGCATATTTGCGAATCCATCTGGAGCGAGCTGGTGCCTGGCACCGTACTGCTGAAACAAAGCTGGCCAGTAGCGGATAAAACCGCCATGGTGCAAGATGAAGTTGAGCTGATGATTCAGGTAAACGGCAAGCTACGCGGCAGTATTTTAGTTGCCAAAGATCTGCCTAAAGAAGAGATCGAAGCACTTGCGCTGGCGCATGAGCACGTACAGAAGTTTGTAACCGGCACACCGAAGAAAATCATCGTAGTGCCAGGGCGTTTAGTGAGTATTGTGGTGTAAACCCCATGCTCTATGGCGGGTTACGGTCTGCGGCCTAACCCGCCCTACCTCTTTAAACTGGCGAGAAAAATGCTAAAAGCTTTCAGCTCTCTGATATTAATCTGCTTTATTAGCGCATGCGGCTTTCACTTGCGCGGCACAGGGCCTGGCACCTTTCCATACACCACGGCCACTGTATTAGGCGAGAGCGCCGTCGCCCTGCAGCTAAAGCAAAGCTTAGCTTCTTTACCTGGCGTAACGCTCAGCGCAAATAAGCCTGCCGTTGTGATTAACGTCATTAATGAAGGCACCGAGCAAAAAGTGCTTACCGTAAATAACGCGGGCCGCGTTAGCGAATATCGCTTGTTCTATCGCATTACCTATAGCGTACAAGCCGGTGAGCGCCAGCTACTTGAAAATGGCAAATTACAGCTCAACCGCGATTACAGCTACGACGAAAACAATAGCCTAGGTAAAGATGCCGAAGCCTCTTTACTGATTGCCGATATGCAGCAAGATGCCGCCCAGCAAATCCTGCGGCGTATCAGTGCGCTCGCTAAAGTACAGAATGTTCCCTGACCCATACGCACCGAGGATGAAAGATGCGTCCTGACGACTTGCCGCGCCAGCTCAGCAAGGGGCTATCCGCACTCTATACCCTGCACGGAGATGAAAGCTTGCTACTGCTAGAGGCCGTACAGCAAATCAGAGATGCCGCCAAAAAAACAGGCTACATCGAGCGTGAAGTGCTCACGGTGGAAACAGGCTTTGCTTGGTCTTCACTCGAAATGCAGGGCAATTCGTTTTCGCTCTTTTCCGATAAAAAAATAATCGAGCTACGCATCCTCACTGGCAAGCCAGGCACCGATGGTGGCAAGGCCATTGAAGCCTATTGTAGCAATTTACCGCCCGACACCATCACCATCGTCACCTGCCCTAAGCTGGATAAAACCGGCCAAAACAGCAAATGGTTTCAAGCGCTATCTGCCAAAGGCGAGGTACTTGAAGCCAAGAACATTGAGCACCGCCAGCTACCCGAATGGATAGCCCGGCGCTTAGCCCGCCAGCAGCAAAAACTCGCCCCCGAAGCACTGCAATTTTTAGCCGATCGGGTTGAGGGCAATTTACTCGCGGCGTTTCAAGAAATACAAAAACTCGCCCTACTGCACCCTGCGGGTGAAATCAGCCTTGAAGACCTGCAAACCTCGGTGGCCAATGTGGCCCGCTACGATGTATTTCAGCTTGGTGCGGCGCTCTTAACAGGAGACGCCACCCGCTTTGCCCGCATGTTGGCAGGCCTGCGCGCCGAAGGCGAGGCACCGCATTTGGTACTATGGTCGCTAGCGGAAGAAATCCGTACCCTATACCGGCTAGGGCTGGGTAAACAGCGCGGCACGCCGTCTGCACAATTATTTAAAGAATTACGTATCTGGGGCGAAAAACAAAAGTTGGTCGAGCCCGCGCTCGCCCGCGTCAAAGCCGCTCAGCTCAAAGCCGCCCTCGCCCAAGCCGCCCTTATCGATCAAATGAATAAGGGCGTGGCTAAAGGCGAGGTTTGGGATGAGTTAATGAATATGTGCTTACCTTTGCTAAAGAAAAAAACTTAAGGTGTAATGACAACTTTGCAAACGACGGTTTTTTGCCACGTAGCGAAGCAGCAATACCGAAGACGAAAAGCTATAAAACACACGCAAACCTCATGCCGATACTCAAATAAATAAAAACCGGGACTCCCAATGAAAGAGCAAATCCTCGTCAACATCACCCCACAAGAAACCCGCGTGGCCACCGTTGAAGATGGTGTGGTTCAAGATATTCATATTGAGCGATCGGCTCACTGTGGCTTGGTGGGCAATATTTATTTGGGCGTGGTGAAACGCGTCTTACCTGGTATGCAAAGCGCCTTTATTGAAATCGGTTTAGAGCGTGCCGCTTTTTTGCATATTGCCGATGTGATCGAGCAGCGCCAAAACCCCAACGAGCCGCAGCGTATCGAGCGGATCGTGCACGAAGGCCAGCCGGTGCTGGTGCAAGTCGCCAAAGACCCAATCGGCACAAAGGGCGCTAGGCTCTCTACCCAAATCAGCATTGCTGGGCGCTTTTTAGTGTTTCTGCCGCAAGAAAAACACATCGGCATTAGCCAACGTATCGATAAAGATGGCGAACGCAATCAGCTACGTAAGCGGCTTGAATCCTTACTCAGCCAATCCGCGCATCAGGGTTATATTATCCGCACCTCGGCCGAGCATGCCACGGATGAAGAGCTTGCCGCTGACATTAATTATCTCGATAAAATCTGGGCCGATATCCAGCAAAAATCAATCACTTTGCCCGCCAGATCACTGTTATTTCAAGACTTATCCCTGCAATTACGCGTACTGCGCGATATGGTTAACACCGAAACCGAAGAAGTTCTCGTAGATTCACGCGAAAACTTTGCCAAGATGAGCGAGTTTGCAGCCTCCTTTGTTTCTGATGTTTTACCCAGAGTAAAACACTATTCAGGAGATAGGCCGCTATTTGAATTATTCGCCGTAGAAGCAGAAATCGAACACGCCATGGTGCGCCGAGTCGATCTAAAATTTGGTGGCTATTTAATCATCGATCAAACCGAAGCCATGACCACGGTGGATGTGAATACCGGCGGCTTTGTCGGCACGCGCTCTTTTGACGACACTATATTCAAGACCAATTTAGAAGCCACCCAAGTGATCGCCCGCCAGCTGCGCTTACGTAATCTGGGCGGCATTATTATTGTCGATTTTATTGATATGGATAACGAAGGCCACAAACTCGCAGTGATGGACGAGCTAAAAAAAGCCATGAGCCGCGACAGAACCAAGGTAACCATCAGCCCATTTACCAGCCTTGGCCTCGTTGAAATCACCCGCAAACGCACCCGCGAATCGCTAGCCCATGTGCTTTGCCAAACTTGTCCCACCTGCCAAGGGCGCGGCGAGATCAAAACCGCACAGACTATCTGCTACGAAATCCTGCGCGAAATCCTGCGTGAGGAGCGGCAATTTAGCGCCAAAGAATATCGCATCCTCGCCTCACAAAGCGTGATCGATATGTTCCTAGATGAAGAATCCGCCAACCTTGCTCAACTGGCTGACTTCATCAAAAAACCCATCTACCTGCAGGTAGAAAACGCCTATAGCCAAGAGTTATTTGATGTGGTATTGGTGTAGCAAAACTTAAAACACTTAAAGCCGAATGATTTAAGCATACCGAATAATAAATGGTGGTCGTTATTTCGATCACCATTTATTTTTTCAGAAGCCATTACTTTAATTGGGGCGGATCTTTTTTTAGAGTAATTTATTTTTTTTAAATACCCATATACGGCTGCCAAAATAGCTCAATAACGGCACAAGCAATAGGGAAAAAAATAAAGCCATCCCTTCGTTAAACATCGCTATTTTCAACAAGAAAGTAAGTAAAATATTATTGGTTAAAAAGCCGATACTTGCGAGCAGAAAAGATTTAAGCAGTGTGCCGGGGTGCCAGCTGGACATCGAAAAAGTCCAGTAATTATGCCCGATATATGACAATACAAATGCCCCCAGAAAAGCACCCGAATTAGCCAGATAGACATTAACACCAAAATAAAGCAACACCAATGCGAGCAATAAATGTAAGCCGGTTGCCGCGAGGCCAACAATACCAAATTTTAGCAGCTGTTTTATACTCTCCAGCCATTTTATAATCTTCATTCTTACTCTAAATTAGGAAGATGCCGCATCAAACATCCTTGGCTGATTAATATACTCGCTATTTAACCGGGAAAGATATAGTTTTCGTACAATATAAGGAGGCCGACGTTTCGATTCTATATATGCCCGGCCTAAATACTCCCCCATAATACCCAAACCAACTAGCTGTAATCCTGAGAAAAATAAAAATAAAGTAATCAGCGATGCATAGCCCGGAACATCAACACCATGAATAATGGTGCGTAACACAATAAATGCAGCATATAAAAATGATAACGAAGCAATAATAAGACCAATATAACTCCAAATACGCAAGGGTGTAATCGATAGCGAAGTAATACCTTCAATTGCCAGATTCCAAAGTTTCCAGAGATTAAACTTAGTATCCCCGGAATATCTTTCTGCCCGTTTATAATTAACTATTGCTGTTTTAAAGCCCAGCCACGCAAAAATACCTTTCATAAAACGCCGGCTTTCCGGTAAAGAATTCAATGCATCCACTACCATTCTATCCAGCAAGCGAAAATCCCCGACATTGTCCGGCACATTTACTTCAGACATCTTATTAACTGCTTTATAAAACAAACCAGCAGTCCATCTTTTACTTAAACTATCACTGGATCTATCGCTTCTTCGGGCTAAAACCACCTCAAAACCCTCTTCCCATTTTGAAACCATGGGAGCAATTAACTCGGGAGGGTCCTGCAGATCGGCATCCATCGGAATAACCGCGGCACCCCGTGCATGAGCAAAGCCAGCGGTAAGTGCAGCCTCTTTACCAAAATTTCTGGATAAATCAACCACAACCAGCTCGGGTATCCGGCTTTGGCATTCCAGAAGCAAAACAAGGGTTTTATCAATACTTCCGTCATTGATTGCCACTATTTCCCAGGGCTTGCCCAAATGCCGCAGCTCACTGACAATCACATCAATAGTATGATACAAACCTTTTTCTTCATTAAAAAATGGAATGACAATAGAAATCATATCAGCCTCTGATTATTTTCTAAAAATGACTTTTGTAAAAAAACATTACCCCAGTTGTTCATCTTGACCACAAAAAAAATCATTAATCGGCTTTAATCATCACAGATAAAAAAACACCATTAACACAACTGATATAAGTAATAATTTTATAATCTAGCTGGTGTTTTCCTCCACAAAAAATCAGTTATTTCCTCCTTTTATCATCCATAGAGCATTATGTGATTTAGCATAAATAATATCTCTGGCCTGGCATACCTCCACGTCAACCTCGCGAATAATATATAAAACATGCGGGATTAAATTGCAGGTTCTGACTTCATTTAAATGAGCTTCATTTATTTTTTTAAAATAGTCTGACGAAGGTAAACGTGCATAATAACCGGAGTTAATTGAAATCCCTGCCCGAACAGCCTCCCATGCATAGATCTGAAAATCATCCAGATAATCGGCAGGCAAAAGAACAATTTTTTTTGAGCCAGCAATCATCCTGCTAAAATCTTTGTTATTTATAAGATTATCAATATATACGGAGGAATAATCATTATTTCTTTTTCGTAAACTATCATGCCAGAGAGACAAATCAAAAAACTGCAAAAGAATAACAAGCAGCAAAATAATATATTGATTAACAACAGAAAAATTTCTGGCCAGAATAACTGCAGCAATAATCACCATCAAATAAAACATTGGCCAGATCAGCCGCCCGCTAGAGCGCACAACACCAAAAATACGGGAAAGTATGGGATTCATACTAATAATAAATTGCTGATCATATAGTGATATATGATGACTTACCGCAACCAATGACAGTAAAAAACAGACTATTGCAACTGGTACTGCCCATACCAGAGATACTTTTCTTTTTAACAAACTAAAAGAAGAAACACCAATAAGCATAATTAACCCCAGGCCAAAATATGCCTGCCCTTCATACTGCCCGGTAATTGCGGATGGAAATCCTTGAAAAATACGGGATAAAGAACTAATTACCCCTGTATTTAAAAACCATGCTGCAGATGCAGGGTTAATAAAAGTAAGTAATGATGCCGGGTAGCTTCCATAACCACGCGTACTGGCATTCCCCACAGGCATAACAAAATAACCGGCTATATACATAACGCCAAGCAAGATAATGATTGTTAAAACAATGCCGTAAATCTTTTTTGTTATTTCTTTTTTAATTTCTGATTTATCATTTATTAAGTAAAAACGATAAACATGAGCAGCAGCATAAAACGGAATACAAATCACCAGCAGGTAAAAATGAATTAATGAGGTAACAACAAGCAACCCAGCCCATTTAACAGAGGGGAAAGCCTTGCCCTCCTGAGCCAGTAGCAAATGCATTGCATATAGAAAAGTCCAGTGTGCAGTTAATGATTCATGCCCGTGCGCACCAATACCCCGGGTGCTCATCACCGTTGAAGAAACCAGCAACAAACTAACCATTAAACATACAGGTAAATTATTAATAAACTTCTTAAGAAGAAGAACCAGCACGCCACCGGTTAGCATGTAATTAATCATTACTGCAATACCAAAAAACTGAAATGGCTCACTAAAATCTTTTAATATCAGCTTGAATAATATAGCCAGTAAAGGAATTGAGTCTGTAAATACAATAGACCCCCCTATTTCGCTACCAAAATTTGGGTTAAATCCAAGTGGCCAGCGCCAAATATCATTTTTAAAAAAAGCCCAGCCAATAAAATGTTGATAAGAATCTCCCCCCTTTAAAAGCCACTGAATATTATATGGATCAATTATTTTCATACCATAAAAATAGATCGCAACAAAAAGGCCTAACAAGCAACCCAATATAAAGTCCGCTTTTCTAGTCACGCTACTGATCCTTTTAAAGCTGCTTCAATACATACACATCCACTTAAACTACAGACAGCTTATAGAAAGAAGAGGAATATACAAGCATTGCCGTATCTCTGTGGGGTAATACAGACACCAAACTTACTAAATGCCTATAAAAAACGGGAGTTAACATGAAGAACCCTGACAAAATAAGCATACAGCACAGAAATAGCCACTATTTAAGCCAGACCCTACTGATATATGCTTCAAAACTGCAAGCAATACAGCAGTAAATCAGTAATCAACAGCCCTGCTTAAAATCAACCTTACACAAAAAACATAACGACTTCCTGCAACTTACCATTCATCCTTCCCGACGAACGTCAATAAAAAACTTCATATAGGCATTTCATATAGGAGAAATCTTTCCTAGAGTGATGATTATGCCCATCACATACTCCATCCCTCTTTTAACAACGGACCTGCAGCAGCAAAGGCTACAGGCACTACAGGCTGAGTTTTGTAATGGTTGTAATTTAGTAGCCCCCATTGCGCAGGAGCACCGCTGCTGGCACCGCGTTACCTTACATCATTTAGCTTACCGAGCATTGCGTGAGCAGCTGCCTAATTTAGGCGCGCAAATGGCGTGTAATGCCATTTATGCCGTTTGCCGAGCTTATCGCACTTTGTATGAGCACCCTCTCAGCAAATGGAAAAATCTACCCGCAGAATCGCCCTTGCCTAAATTGTTTTTCTTGCCCTCTGCCCCCGTTTATTTCGACCGCCACACCTTAAGTATTAAAGACAATATTTTGTCGATGTTTACGCTAGAGGGGCGATTGCGCTTTCAATTGCAACTCCCCCCAGAGGTGATTGGCAGTTTTAGCTCGCAACGTTTAAGAGAAATTATCCTTATCAATAGCCATTCCCATTATTTGCTTAATTTTATTTTTTTAGATTTAGCTGAAGAAGTCCAATCCAGTGCAGAAGATGAATGGCCAGAGTATTTACTGACCCTAGAATCCCCCCAAAATAATACAGAAAATGTGTAACCTTTTTTAAAAGGAAATAACATGAAAAAGCAAATGCAGCCTCGCTCTGAATTGGCCAGTGTATTACACGGTTTGCGCCAACATTTTTGGGTAGCGGGAATTTTTAGTTTCTTTATTAATTTACTGATGCTGGTGCCTTCCATTTATATGCTGCAAGTTTATGACCGCGTATTAGCCAGCAGAAATGAAACCACTTTAGTGATGATTACGGTGATTACGCTAGGGCTGTATGGCTTAATGTCTTTATTAGAAATGGTGCGCTCTAGGCTATTGGTGCGTATCAGTAGCAAATTAGATTCGCAACTCAATGCGCGAGTATTTACCGCTGCTTTTGAGCGTAATTTAAGAGCGGGTAATAGTGATGCAGGCCTTGCACTAGCTGATTTAAATAATGTTCGGCAATTTTTAACCGGCCAAGGCTTATTTGCTTTTTTTGACGCGCCTTGGGCCCCTATTTATTTAGCCGTATTATTTATGCTCGGATCTTTATTGGGCTGGCTAGCCGTAGTGGGTGCGGTGCTTTTAACAGGGCTTGCCTATATCACCGAATTAGTCAGTAAAAAACCCATTGCCGAAGCGACCACCCATTCCAATTTAGCCACTCGCTTTGCTAATAATAATTTACGCAATGCCGAAGTGATTGAAGCCATGGGCATGCTGGATGGATTAATGCAGCGCTGGTATAAACACCACGGCAAATTTTTAGCCCTGCAAGGCGAGGCCAGCGATAAAGCCGGTGGTATTTCGGCGATTACCAAATTCACCCGTATTAGTTTGCAATCTTTAATTTTAGGAGCGGGTGCCCTGCTGGTAATTGATGGCTCCACCACACCTGGCGCGATGATAGCCGGTTCTATTTTAATGGGCCGCGCCTTAGCGCCAATTGAATTGGCGATTGGTACTTGGAAACAATTTATTGGCGTGCGCTCGGCTTATTCCCGCTTGCAAGAACTCATGGCCACCTTCCCTGCCCGCAGCATAGGCATGAGCCTACCCCGTCCTAGCGGCCAGCTATTAGTTGATAACGTATCGGCCATGATCCCCGGCACGCAAAATATGGTGATTAAGGCCATGAATTTTGGCATGGCCGCTGGGCAGATTCTAGGCATAGTCGGCCCGAGTGCCAGTGGTAAATCATCCTTAGCCCGATTAATTGTTGGGATTTGGCCGACTGTTATGGGCAAAGTGCGGCTAGATGGCGTGGATGTTTACACTTGGAATAAAGCCGAACTTGGCCCGCATCTGGGCTATCTGCCACAAGACGTTGAGTTGTTTTCCGGCACCATCGCCGAAAACATCGCCCGCTTTGGCGAAATAGACAGCGAAAAAGTCGTCGCTGCAGCGCAAATGGCTGATGTACACGAAATGATTTTGCGCCTACCCAAAGGCTACGACACCGCGATTGGTGAAGGCGGCTCAGGATTATCTGGCGGCCAGCGCCAGCGCATCGGCCTAGCCCGCGCCCTCTACGGCAACCCCAGCCTGATTGTGCTGGACGAACCCAACGCCAATCTGGACGAGCTGGGCGAGCGCGCCTTGGTGCAAGGCATCATCAAGGCCAAAGAAGCCGGTGCCACCATCGTACTAATTACCCACCGCACCCATGTGCTGGCCGTGGTCGATTTATTACTGGTGATGAATGAGGGCACCTTGCGCTATTACGGCCCCCGCGATCAAGTCTTAGCTGCACTCAACCCGTCACCAGCCGTGGCACCGGCAATGGCAGAGCAACAATCTTAAAGTGCGACTCATGTATTGAAGTATGGCGGCATGCACTTCGAATCATCGTAGGGCGGGAGGAACCCCATGTGCGCTAACCAAATCGTTTTTTCATTAGCGGACACCGAAAAAACACAATGCCCACGCTCTCGGCATGGGGCTTAAATCCCCCTGAAGCACGCCGAAGCGAGGAACAAGCGGG
>JBDKJX010000019.1:0-60996 GCA_039796405.1 Pseudomonadota bacterium | reverse complement strand
TATTCAGCAAGGTGTTCAATGACCATGCGAACTGCTCGTTCACGGACTTCGGGGGAAAAGTGAGTTGATTTCTTCATGGCGCCATTCTCTCAAGAATTGGAGCCTCTGCGAAACCCGGTGCGATTCACTTCCAATCTAAGTTTAATATTTCAAAACATCACAGGCAGGCCCAACAGGCTTACCTTGAGCATCCTTATCGCTTACGGGTGGTAATCCTCATAAAAAAAGATCATCACCTCCTCGGCATGTAGCACATTACTGCAGAGCAGCAAAAGAAGGACCCATTTTTGAATTAGATAGCGAATTTTTACCCTTACTTACTGCATGGATTTAAACCTTAATTTAATAAAAAGCCCAACAATCATAGTCGTAGCTTTGTTTGAATTTACAACATTCAAAAGAGATTTTTATTTATCTCGCCATTTTTACGGACAAAGACAAAAGAACAGCACTCCAAGCCGTTGCTAAGTTAATCTTCAACGACAAGGGGACAATCATTTATTCACGATTACGCCAATCCACGTTTTGCGACAGTGGCCAAATATTAGCTAATAAGATCTTTGAGGTGAAAATGATGGCTAAGCAGTGCTGATTGTTGGCATTTAAACCGACGGCGTAGCCAACGAATGGGGGCACCGACAATCGGCAATTTTTGCAGTAACTCTTCCGCAGCATCCCAATAATCGCGGTGAAGCGTGACATCGCCATCCATATTAAAAACCAAATGTGAGCCACCGCTGACATGGTAAGGCTTGCCTTGCAGATTAAATTCAAATGTCCAAGTGATAAATGCTTGCTGCCCGTGTTCAATCCGCTCCGCAATAATAAAGTGCGGGTTGTCCGTGGTAGCAAACATATGACTAAAAATAGCCTCTATAGCCGCCACACCTTGCACATCGTTAAATGGATCTTTAAAACGCGCATCAAGCGCATAAAACTGTCCTAATTGCGGCAATGTTTGTGGGCTAATTTGGCTGTACCAATCTAGTAATGCGGTCAACTTAGTCATGATAGTTTCAAAAAACGGTGAAAAAGTGCAAACCGCAAGCGATAGGGTAGCAATTGCAGTAGCTTAAGAACTTGTGTAAAGCGGCGTGGGAAATGAATTTCAAATTGCCCAGCGCTGATGCCGCCCCAAATGGCCGTAGCGGCTTGCTCCGAAGTTTGCAATGCAGGCATCGTAAAGGCATTTTTTGCTGTCAGCTCGGTTTTTACAAATCCTGGGTTAATCAGGTAAACGCTTAAGCCTTTTGGGTGCAAATCGCTGTATAAAATTTCAGCCAAATTGATCAGTGCAGCTTTGCTTGGACCATATACCGTAGCGTTGGGTAATCCCATATAGCCAGCCACACTGGCAACTAACGCGATCCCGCCGTGGCCTTGCGCCAGCATGTTTGGCAAGATGCTTGCAAGGCCCGAATACACCGCGCCTAGATTAATGGCTAAAGTCTGTGCGGCACCGGCAGGAGTGACTTCCCAACTTCGCTCAGGGCGATAATCGGCGGCGCAAAAAACAACTAAATCTACCCCCCCCATTGCGGCGCAAGCGGCGGCATATGCTGCGGGCCAAGCCGTTTGCTCGCTCGCATCAAAAGCAAGCACATGCGCCTTGGACTGGCTTTGGGCAATTTTCTCTAACTGCGGCAACCGTCTTGCCGACAAAGCAACGTGGGCGCCGGCACTAAGTGCCTGTTTAGCCAGCTCCGCACCGATTCCGCTGGATGCACCAATGAGCCAAATACGCTGATTGAGCCAGCTTGGAATCACGGGGTTCATCTGCGTCCACATGATTAGTCTCTTTTCTTAAAAAACAGCGTTACTTGGCCAAGCTCAAAGCCAAATTTTTGCATACTGGCGCGATTCATCATTGATTTGCTGTCAATCAGAAACATCCAATCATCAAATTGCACCTCATAGGTTTTACCATCTACCGGTAAAAACATCGTGTATTGCCAGTTAAGCGCATTGCCAGATATTTTGCCGATTGCTTCGCCTTTAACGTCGTCAGCCGTTCCCCGCCAGTTACCATCTGCTTGCTGAACTAAGGTCCAGATGCGTTGCTGCGTTGTACCATCATCATATTTAAAGCGTTCATCCAGCACCAACTTGCCTTGATTTTGCGTGCCAGTAATTTCGACATAAAAACGCTTCACCACTTCGCCGCTGCGCTTTTGAAACATGCCCCATGCATCCGTTCTGCCGACAAAGTACTGAGCCAAATCCAGCTTGGGTTCAGATTTTTGATATTGCTGCACATCAGGTGATGCACAAGCGGTGAGCATGCCGCAAAGTGCTGCTAGTAAAGATTTTTTCATGCGTTTACTCCGGCAGTGTGTGGATGAATTCGATATAGCAAATACAATGCCAACAATTTAAATCCACAAGGCAAGCCAGCGTATATCCAAGCCAACGCAGGGCCAGCAACTTGTCCGGGTTGATAATCAAGTAGCGCCAATAGCGGCAAGGCTAAGCCCGATAACGCTAAGGCCAATTTGCCAAGTAACGTCCAAACTCCAAAATAGGCAGAAGGCGAATCCTCATGCTGAATCATCTGCGCCAAGAGCACTGGGGGCAGTGCAAGATCCGCGCCCAGCGCTAAGCCCGCCGCAATGCAAACCACTAAATAAACAGAATCATCACCAACACCGAGCAACGCTGCACTACAAAAAGCCAGAATCGCCAGCAACATGCCCCAGCGCCACGCGCACAAAGCACCTACTTTTTTAGCCAGCATCACCCACAGCGGTAGCCCGATCGCAGCGGCCACAAAATAAGTGGCTAAAAAGGCACCTGCGAAGCTGGCGGCTTGAAGACGATCATTAATAAAAAACAGCGCCAACGTGGATGGAATAGCCACTGATATGGCATTGATAAAATAAGGGAGAAGTAAAGATTTAAAACCCTGATTGGCCTGCATAGTTTGCCATAGCTGCAACCAACTAGAGTGTGGGCTCACTTTGCGCTGCCAGCTTGGCGCATAGTGCATCAGGGCAAACAGGGCCAGTGCCAAGATAGCAGCAAAACCCAAGCCGTAATGGCCAAAATGGCTAGGAATAGAAGCTGCGGGCTGGGTTAAAATCCAGCTTGGGATCACACTGGCTAGAATCACCCCAAATAATCCAGCGCCCTCACGCCATGCTGCCGCGCCAAGTAGCGCCGTATTTGGGTTAAATTCATCTGCCGAAAGCCGAGCGCCCCATGATAAATACGCAATACTGAGCATGCTATGGGCGGTGTAGGCTATCACCAACATAATTGCCAGCCAAGCCCCAAGATACGCGGATGATACGGGGGGCAACCAAAGTCCTAAAAAAGACAAACCCAACAGAACAGCGCCTGCAATGAGCCAAGGATTGAGCCCGCCATGCAGGCGGTCAATATAGCGCCCTAGCCATGGGTCTTGCACGGTATCTACTAGCCGCGCCAAAAATAACACCCAGCCCGTGCTAGCCAAAGCCAAGCCCAAATTGCTGCTGTAATACGCAGGGATTTGCACATACACTGGCAATGCCGCCATCGCTAGCGGCAGGCCAAGCAAGCCATAGGCCATAAAGCGCCAGCGCGAGTGCTGTGCGCGACTCATTTTGCACGGCCTAATAATTGATCACGCAAGCCGCTATCCTTGGTACGCTCATCAAACCAGATAGCAAAAAAGGCTTTAGCAAATTCTGGATCGCGAATATCAGCAAGCAACTGGTTGCGGTTATAAAATCGGCAGCCTTGATTCGGCAAAAATACCCCAACCAGCTGATCACCTTCATTGACATTGGTAAAGGCACGATACATTTCACCCTCCCAACGTTTAAGCTGTTCTGTACTATATTGCTTGCCAAATATACGCTTGATTTCATCGATGCTGGTTTCAACAAACTGCGTACGGCTAATACTGCGGTGGTAAGTCAGCTCAAGCGCAAATGGGGAGTTAAGACTAAATTGCGGGTTTTCACTCCATAATTTAGCGGTATAAATCCGCAGCCTAAACCAAGTCAAATCGCCGCTCCCCAAGGCCTTAGCTTGTGGCAGCTCCTCGCGCCAAGTAGCAGCACTTGCAGGTATAGCCAGAGCGATAAAGACGCTAAGCGCAATTCCCTTAAGCATTTTAGTTATCCTTATGCAAAAGAAACTGCACTACATCGGTCTTGCCTTCATCAAAGCCCGCTTCACAATAGGCAAAATACAACATCCAGATTCGCATAAAACGCTCATCAAAGCCTTGTGCTGCAATCGCAGCCGCTTCATTGAGGCAAGCGGCCTCCCAGCGGCGCAGTGTTTCGGCGTAATCACCGCCAAAATGATACTGATCGGTGGTTTTAAGCCCTGCCGCTTGCGCCTTAGCAGTAAATCGCTCTGGGCTAGGCAACATACCCCCAGGGAAAATATACTGCTGGATAAAGTCTGTGCCGCTGCGATAGCGCTCAAAGGCATTTTCATTAATGGTGATACTTTGCACCAATGCTTTGCCACCTGCTTTTAAGCGGGAAGCCACGGCTTTAAAGTATTCATGCCAGAAGGCTTCACCTACGGCTTCAAACATCTCAATCGACACAATCGCATCATATTGGCCAGTCAGATCGCGGTAATCACATAACTCCAGCTGCGCTAGTGAGCTCAAACGCTGCAGTACAATCCGCTCCTGAGCAATGGCGAGTTGCGCCGCAGAGATCGTTACACCATGCACATAAATGCCTTGCCGTGCAGCGTATTCAGCAAAGCCCCCCCAGCCGCAGCCAATTTCAAGCACGCGGCTACCCGCACTGAGCGCTAGCGTATCAATAATCCGTTGGTATTTATTTTGCTGAGCCTGCTGCAGACTTTGCGCGAAATCGCCATTAAACACCGCACTAGAATAGGTCCAAGTTGGATCAAGCCAAAGCTGATAAAACGCATTACCGATATCGTAATGGGCATGAATATTTTTACGGCTACCCTCACGGGAATTGCGTCTAAATAAGTGCTTAAGCCGATACCATAGGGTTGCCAATTTACCGCCAAACACCATTTTATCCAGCACATTTTGATTGCGAATCGCCAGCCGCAGTAAGGCCGTTAAATCTACCGAATCAATCCAGCCCGCCTCATAGCTTTCGGCAAAACCAATATCACCCGCACGTAAAATACGCTGGCAGGCGCGCCAATCGTGAATCTGCAAGGTGGCGCTTGGAGGCTGATGCAAATCACCAAACATCAGATGCGTGCCTTCCGGCGTGATCAGTTGCAAATGACCATGCTGCAGGCGGGTTAATAGATTCAGAAACAATTTAGCCGCCGTGGGCGCACTTCGGCTTATCGTTTGCAGAGCTTGTGATTGACTCATAATGGTTTATCCTCTGACACGGTCAAAGAAGTGTTGGGTGGAGCGGGTTGGCGGAAAAATGGCACACGTTTTCGCCAAAGCTTGAAGGCTTGCCAATGAATGCGGGCGAATACACCGAGCGTCAATAAAGGCTGGGCAAAAAGCGCGCGGCGCAGCGTTGCACTGTTTAAATCTTGGATATGGCCCCCTACAGAGGTCTTGAGCAGCAGGCCATTTTGATCAAAATAATCGATACCTACCCACGCCGTGCTAGCGGTATCCTTAAACCTAAATTGATAATGCCCACGTACCTCGCAAAACGGCGACACATGCAGCATTTTTTTGCTTTCAATACGGGTATGGCTCTGGATACCGTTTTCTTCAAAGCCTACAAGCAAATAGAGATGCGTTTCGCCAAAAGTGTTGTTTACTTCAGCCAGCACGGCATGCAACTCCCCACTTTGAGCGTAGCAATACCAGAAACTTACTGGATTAAACACCCAGCCCAAAACGCGTGGAAAAGTATGCAACCAGATTTCACCATCGGCGATAATGTGATGCTTAGCCAGCAAATCACGCATCCAATGCTCTAAATCACTCCCATCTTTGGGGCCATAATCAGCGGTATAAACCGAAACAGCTCTCCTACAGTTAATACCAAACCACGCGGCCTTGACTTCATTGAGGCGCGCTAAATTAAGTCGCAAGCAAAACACCGGATACACAAAGCGATTCTTTGCAGGGCGAACACGCTGATGCATCACTTGCCCACTAATAATTTGGGCCGGAGCACTCATCCTAGTGTTGTCCACGCAGGGGCCAGGCCAAAACCTTGAACAACCCGTAGCGCAGATTTCAAACCATCCTCATGAAAGCCATAGCCTGTCCATGCGCCCGCATACCAAGTGCGATTTTGGCCTTGAATACTCGGTAAGCGCTGCTGAGCAGCGATAGCCCCATGATCAAATACAGGATGCTCATACTCAAACTGCCCCAGCACCAAATCTGGCGCGGGCGGCGAGAAAGGATTGAGCGTTACAATCACCGGCGATTTAAACGCTAAATTTTGTAATTGATTAAGTAAATAGCTTACGCAAACTGGGCGTTGCCCATCCACACTGGCACCGCCAAGGTAATTCCATGCCGACCAAACTTTGCGCCGTTGTGGTAACTGGGATGGATCGGTATGCAGCACGGCAATATTGGCCTGATAACGTACCGCAGAGAGAATTTGCTGTTCTGCATCGCTGGCATCGCTCAACATACTGAGCGTTTGTGGCGCATGCGTAGCAAACACCACGGCATCAAATAATTCCTCGCCAACATAGCTATGCACCGTTACACCGGCACTCTGACGTGCAACTTTAGCAACTGGGCAATTGAGCCTAATCTCAGCGCTGCTGTTTGCATTCAAAGTGTCGGCAATTTTGCGTACATACTCTCGCCCGCCTCCTTTTACCGTTTGCCACTGCGGGCGATCGCTCACTTGCAATAGCGCGTGATTTAGGCAAAAACGTAAAAAAGTAGCCGCTGGAAACTGTAAAATATCATTGGGCGAGCTAGACCAAATCGCCGCCGCCATTGGCAGTAAATATGCATCACGGAACATCGCGCCATAGCCACCTACTGCAATCAGCTCGCCCAAAGTGGCTCCATTAGCAAGCGATTGGCTTAAATTGGTTTGTGCCGCTGCGTTAAAACGTAAAATATCACGCAACATGCCGATAAACCTTGGGGATAGAATCCGCTGCCGCTGCGCAAACACTGTATCCAGATTTGTACCCGCCCACTCTAGCTTTCCGCCATCTAGCGAAACACCAAAGGACATATCGCTGGCATAAGTAGCTACATCTAGTTCGGCAAATAGTGCAATTAAATTGGGATAAGTAGCTTGATTAAATACCAAAAATCCAGTATCTAAAGCTTGAGTTTTCCCTTCTAAGCTCACCTCCACCGTATTGGTATGCCCACCCAGATAGCTCCCCGCTTCAAACAACACCACCTCATGCGCACGACTCAAAAAGTATGCACTGGCCAAGCCAGAAATACCGGAGCCAATAATAGCGATGCGTTGACGAGCACTGGTCATTTTTTTACCGTTTAGGAAGAAGGTGGCTGTGTGTTTTTATACTTCAGTGCTAAGATTACTACTAAATAAGCAAAAAATATACTAATTAGTATCGGAATTTACCAATGAGTATTTTAAGTAAACTAAGTTTCAAAGATCAAGCCTTTAAACTGCGTGAAAGCGCAATCTTGGATGCCACCACAGCGGTACTCAGCACCAAGGGATTTGATTTAATGACGATGGATGACATCGCTGGCGCTGTGGGTATATCTAAACCTAGCCTCTATAAACACTTTAAATCTAAAGAAGATTTGGTTGGTGAGGCACTGATTCGCTTGATTGATGGTGCAATAGATTATCTGGCACAGCTAGATAAGACGCTTAGCGCAATAGAAAAGCTAAGCGCCTTGCTAGAATGGGCATTACGGGTACGATTAGAGGGTGGAATGCCCTTTTTACCCTCCACAAGCCCGCATGTACGTGACATGCTGATGCGCAATATGAGTTATGTGCTGCGGGTAATGAAGCTCAATGCTCAGCTAGAAACGCTAGTGGCCGCAGCACAAAAAACCGGCGAGTTAAATCCAGCTCTACCTAGCGATGTGATCTTGTTTAGCTACTACTCTAGAACCTGCGATCCTGCCGCCGAGTTTCTGCAGAAATTTAGCAAAATGCCTCACGATGACATCGTGGCGCATATGCTGAAAGTTGCATTTAATGGCTTAACCCCCTAAAGCAGACTGCAATCTACAAATAAGGATAGAGGCGATAAGCCACGTTTAATACCTCAATTCAAAAAATTGGACGTGGCCCATTCTGTATTGTGTCCTTGATTAAGCCCAAATGGAGAACAAGTGATGACGCAACCAGCAAGAAGCTGGCACCCAAAAAAACTATCCAATACCAAGTGGACAGCGCTTGCACCACAGCAACGTGAGAAGCACTTTATTGTTGTCAAAGTTGAGCTCAATCCCAACGATGTACAGAAAGTAGGGCAAATTACACTGGAAGCCGTGATCAGCAAACGACATTTCACATTGCACTGGAGCGCACTTGAAGATGAAGCGCAATGGCGTGTGGGCTGGCTGTAACACAATAAGGTGATTTGGTTTTGTAAAAATACTTTATTGGGCTTGTACTATATTGTGCAATATTCAGAGGCTTATTGACGCCATAAAAAAAAACTGCATCTGTATTATTAAGATTAAAGAACATAATTATATTTTTAATTTTGAAAAATAACTTTAGATATCTAGCTCTATTTTCAACTTCTAAAAAGAAATTTAATTATTAAGGAATTACCCCTTTCTGCTTTGCATCCTTAATTGCACGATTAAACTCAAGCAAAAACACCTGCATATTCATTGACTTATGAAAGGCCAGATAAATAGGATCACGAACTAGGGGCTTACTCAAATAAACAAACTGATCGCGCTTATTAAATAAATCAGGATCTTTTTTTAACAGCGTATCTAAGTTACTCTCTGAATTATTAACTACGGCACAATCAACTCTACCGTAAAGCAACTTTTTTAAGCGTATATCGGATGCGTAATTTACATCCACTTGGAATAATTTCGCTGCCAAAGCATTATCAAACGCTTCTCCATAGCTTGCCGCATTGGTGACGCTAATAAGCTTACCTTTTAAATCTGCTACCGAGTTAAAAGGAAATTCTTTGCCTTTTTTTACCACAAGGCCAACAATTGATTCATAAAATGGCTCAGAAAAATCAAAGATCTCTAACCTTGCTTTAGTTTTAGATAAGCCAATAATCCCTCCTTTACCTTTTTCTGCCATCAAATAAGACCGCTTCCAAGAGGCCATGTCTAACATGACTTTATTGCCACTTACACGCTCATAATGCCTTATCAAGGCAGTGCCAATTCCATCTTCGCGCCCCTGCTCATCACGAAAAGTAACGGGGCGGTAATCATCACTGGCAAAAATAAGCACATCCTCTGCCCAAAGAGTAGAGCAATAAAATAAACATAAAAATATAAATGAGCCAAGCCTAACTAGCATGATCTATTCCTTATCGAACCCGCACTAGCTTCAGATTAGCCCATTAAAAACCAATGTGCCTTGTCAAAGGCCCAATAAAAAACCCCAGAAGCAATTCTGGGGTTTTTTATTGGGCCTTTGACTCTAAAGAGAGTTAAATCATACCCTTAGATTTCAGTAGCTCAAGCATAGTCGAGCCTAATTCTGCTGGGCTACGTGTGTAGGCGATGCCTGCACGCTCAAACGCTGCGAATTTTTCTTCAGCAGTGCCTTTACCGCCAGAGATAATCGCACCAGCGTGGCCCATGCGTTTGCCCTTAGGCGCGGTAACACCAGCGATATAACCAACGACAGGCTTAGTCACGTAGGACTGAGCAAATTCAGCCGCTTCTTCTTCAGCCGAGCCGCCGATTTCACCAATCATGATGATGGCATCGGTATCAGGATCGTCTTGGAATAAGCGCAGTGCATCGATATGGCTCAAGCCTGGAATTGGATCGCCACCGATACCGATACATGTAGATTGGCCCAGACCCAGCGCTGTAGTTTGCGCAACAGCTTCGTAAGTCAGAGTACCGGAGCGGCTTACAATACCGATACGGCCAGGCTGATGGATATGCCAAGGCATAATACCGATCTTGCATTCGCCAGGAGTGATAATACCTGGGCAGTTAGGGCCAATCAGACGGATGCCGGCTTCATCAACCGCTTTTTTCACGTACAGCATGTCCAGTGTTGGCACGCCTTCAGTGATGCATACGATCAGCTGAATACCTGAATCAATCGCTTCCAGAATCGAATCTTTAGCGAACGGAGCCGGTACGTAAATAACGGTCGCATCGGCTTGGGTTTCGCGCATTGCGTCTTTCATGGTGTTGAACACCGGCAGATCAAGGTGACGTGAGCCGCCCTTACCTGGTGTTACACCGCCAACGACCTTAGTGCCACACTTTAATGCTTGTTCTGCGTGGAATGTACCGTTTTTACCGGTGAAACCTTGCACCAATACTTTGGTGTTTTTATTGACTAAAACGCTCATTATTTTTTCCTTTCAGCAAGTATTACAGTGCGGCAACAGCAGCAACGATTTTCTCGGCTGCGTCGTTCAAGCCTTGAGCCGATGTCAGCTTCAAGCCTGATTCGTTCAGAAGCTTAGCGCCCAATTCAGCGTTATTGCCTTCCAAACGCACCACAACCGGCACAGTCACATTTACTTCTTTCACAGCCGCAATAATCGCTTCAGCAATCATGTCGCAACGAACGATACCGCCGAAGATATTGATCAGCACGCCCTTCACCGAATCATCAGCCAGAATCAGCTTGAAGGCTTCGATCACGCGATCTTTAGTTGCACCACCGCCTACATCCAAGAAGTTAGCCGGTTGGCCACCTTTCAGCTTGATGATGTCCATTGTGGCCATTGCAAGGCCAGCGCCGTTTACCATACAACCGATATTGCCTTCCAGCGCAACGTAGTTCAGCTCGAACTCAGATGCTTTTACTTCGCGCTCGTTTTCTTGCGATTTATCGCGTTGAGCCAGCAATTCTGGCAAGCGATACAGCGCATTAGAATCAAGACCAACTTTAGCGTCTACGCAGCACAATTCGCCGTTTTCACGCAAAGCCAGTGGGTTGATTTCAAACAGCGCGAAATCGTTAGCGATAAATGCCTCTGCCGCGCCCAACATCATTTTAACGAAGTGAGCAACTTGTTTGCCTTCTAAACCCAAAGCAAACGCGCAATCACGCGCTTGGAATGGCTGCATGCCAACCAATGGATCTACGGTTACTTTGATGATTTTTTCTGGGGATTCTTCAGCAACAGTTTCGATCTCAACACCGCCTTCGGTGGAAACCATAAACACCACGCGCTGGCTGGAGCGATCTACAACCGCACCAAGGTATAGCTCGCGCTGAACTGGGTACATATCTTCACAAACCAATACTGAATGCACAGGCTGGCCCGCTGCATCTGTTTGGTAAGTCACCAGATTTTTACCGATCAAGCCTTTAGCAATTTCTGCGGCTTCTTCACGGGATTTAACCACTTTAACGCCACCCGCTTTACCACGGCCACCGGCATGAACTTGCGCTTTAACCACCGCAAATTTGCCACCCAGCGCGTCGTATGCAGCAGCCGCTTCTTCTGGAGTGTGAGCCAAAATGCCACGTTGTACTGGAAGACCGTATTTAGCCAATAATTCCTTGGCTTGATATTCATGAAGATTCATCTGAGACCCTTTGTAAGGAGAATGTTGTAGGTTGGGTTAGGCGGTTTCATGCCGTAACCCACCTTTAGCGCCATGGTGGGTTACGCCCAAACAGGCTAACCCACCCTACGTATTTACAAATTAAGAATGCAAACCACGCTTATCACATGCTAAAGCCGCTTCGTGCAAGGCTTCAGACAAAGATGGATGAGCATGAACAATACGGGCAATATCTTCTGACGATGCGTTAAATTCCATTGCGACAACCGCTTCAGCAATCAATTCTGAAGCAAATGGACCAACGATATGAACACCTAAAATACGATCGGTGGTCTTATCTGCCAGCATTTTAACAAAACCCTTAGCTTCGCCAAGCGCTAAAGCACGGCCATTGGCGGAGAACAAGAATTGACCTTTCTTGTATTCAACGCCTGCGGCTTTAAGCTGCTCTTCGGTCTGCCCTACCCATGCAATTTCTGGGCTGGTGTAAATCACCCAAGGGATATTGTTAAAGTCAATATGTGGATGCTGGCCTGCAATACGCTCAGCTACGGCCACGCCTTCGTCAGACGCTTTGTGTGCCAGCATCGGGCCACGAACCACATCACCAATCGCCCAAACATGAGGCAGATTGCTTTGGCAATCGTCGTTGACTTCGATCTGGCCGCGCTCGGTTAGCTTCAGGCCAACGGCATCTGCGTTCAGGCCAGATGTGTTTGGCACACGACCAATGGCCACAACCAATTTATCAAATACGCTGACTTGCTCGCTACCTGCTACATCTTTCCAGTGAACGGTTACGTCTTTTTTACCGGCCTTAATTTCGCCAATTTTAACGCCAGTATTGATAATCAGACCGGTTTCTTTAGTCAGGAATTTCTTGGCTTCGCGCGCCACTTGCTCATCCGCTGCGCCTAGGAAAGTAGGCATCGCTTCAAGCACAGTCACTTCACTACCCAAGCGCTTCCAAACCGAGCCCATTTCTAAGCCAATCACGCCAGCGCCAATCACGCCTAGGCGTTTTGGCACAGCAGGAATCGCCAACGCGCCTTCGTTATCCAGCACCAGATGATTATCGATGGTCACGTCTGGCAATTGGCGAACGCTAGAGCCAGTCGCAATAATCACGTGCTTAGCGGTGATTTCTTCAACTGTGCCATCAGCCAGTTTGGCTTCCAACACGTAAGCATCGCCTGCTTTGGCTTTAAACGCGCCTACACCGTGGAAAGACGTCACTTTGTTCTTTTTAAAGAGGTAAGCAATGCCGCCGGTGTTTTTAGTAATGATGTCTTGCTTACGCGCCAACATCTTAGCCACGTCCATTTTCAACGTGCCGGTGGAGATACCGTGATCGCCAAAATGGTGAGCTGCATTGAAGTAATTTTCTGACGATTGCAGCAGTGCTTTAGAAGGGATACAACCCACATTCAAACACGTACCACCCAAGCTCGCCTTGCCGTCTTTGTCTGAAGTGGCATCGATACATGCCGTATTAAAGCCCAGTTGCGAAGAGCGAATCGCCGCCACATAGCCACCAGGGCCGCCGCCGATTACAACAACGTCAAATTCTTTGCTCATGGTTTGGAAACCTTTGAGAAAGAGCAAGGGCGTGATCAACGCCCCGACTCTGTGATTCAATATTTAGCGATATGCCATGGCGGGTTACGCGATAAAGCCGCTAACCCGCCCTACACAATTCACATTAATTAGATATCAAGCAGCAAGCGCGCTGGATCTTCGATCACTTCTTTGATAGCAACCAGCGACAACACAGCTTCGCGGCCATCGATGATGCGGTGATCGTAAGACTGAGCCAGATACATCATCGGGCGAATCACCATTTCACCGTTTTCTACCACCACACGCTCTTTCGTTGCGTGCATGCCAAGAATTGCTGATTGTGGTGGATTGATAATCGGTGTCGACATCATCGAGCCAAAAGTGCCGCCGTTTGAGATGGTGTAAGTGCCACCCGTCAGCTCATCCATGCTCAACTTACCGGCTTGCGCGCGCTTACCAAAATCAGCGATGGTTTTTTCGATTTCAGCCAAGCTCAGTTGATCCGCATTACGAATCACCGGCACCACTAAACCACGCGGGCTACCTACGGCTACCCCAATATCAAAGTAGCCGTGGTAAACGATATCGCTACCATCAACGGATGCATTCACAATTGGGAACTTCTTTAGCGCATGCACAGCCGCTTTTACAAAGAAACCCATAAAGCCCAGCTTCACGCCGTGGTCTTTTTCAAACTTATCTTTGTATTTATTACGCAGATCCATCAACGGCTTCATATTGATTTCGTTGAAGGTGGTCAGGATCGCGTTAGTTTGTTGCGATTCGAGTAAGCGCTCGGCCACACGCGCACGTAAGCGGCTCATCGGTACGCGTTGCTCGGCGCGATCGCCTTGCAGTACGGAAACGGCTGCGGATGCTGGAGCAGGTGCGGCAGCGGGTTTAGCTAGATGATTCTGTACGTCTTCTTTCAATACACGGCCACCGCGGCCTGTGCCGCCAACGTCGCTAGTGTTCACGCCTGCATCAGCCGCCATCTTTTTAGCCGAAGGCATCACTGCCGTGCCAAAACCAATGGCGCCCGCAGAAACACCGGCTTCTTTAGCCGCAGCTTCAATGCGAACTTGTTGCTCGGTCTTTACGATTTCTGGCACAACATTGGCCGGTGCAGCAACGGTGGCTTCGGTATCAATGGTTGCGATCAATTGCAGGCTACCTACAATTGCACCTTCATTTTGCACAATCGACACCAAAACACCGGCTTGTGGCGCAGCGATTTCTAACACCACTTTATCGGTTTCGATATCAATCAATTGCTCATCGCGAGCAACTGCGTCGCCTATTTTTTTCTTCCACTGTAAAAGTGAAGCTTCGGAAACGGATTCTGGTAATTGCGGTACGGTAATTTCGATAATCATTTTGTAACTCCAAGGATCTGGCGAGTAGATCGGGTGGATTAACCACCCTGTTTATCCATTAGATGTCGAATAAGGCGGGTTTTCACCCGCCCTACATTACAGAGTCATTGCTTCTTCAACGAAAGTTTTAAGCTGCGCAGTATGCTTGCTCATATAACCAACCGCTGGCGATGCTGATGAGGTACGGCCTGCATACAGCAGGGTTTGCTTAGGATGCATACACGCTTCTAAGCGATGGCGAATCTGGTGCCATGCGCCTTGGTTGCGTGGTTCTTCCTGTACCCACATCACTTCACGTGCGTTCGGGTATTTTTCGATTTCAGCTTTTAGCTCTTCCGTTGGGAATGGATAAAGCTGCTCAATCCGCACAATCGCGATGTCTTTAATATCACGCTCACTACGGCCAGCCAGCAAGTCGTAATACACCTGACCTGCACACATCAACACGCGCTTCACTTTCTTGGCATCCAAATTGCCCTGATCACCGATCACTGGAAGAAACTCACCATTGGTGAAGTCTTCAATCGGGCTAGAAGCAAACTTCGCCTTCAAGAGCTTTTTGCTCATGATGATAATCAGCGGCTTGCGACTTGGGCGCAACATCTGGCGGCGCAGCGCATGGAACATCTGCGCGGCTTCAGACATCATCAGCACTTGCACATTATGCTCTGCGCACAGCTGCAGATAACGCTCAACGCGAGCTGATGAGTGCTCAGGGCCTTGCCCATCATAGCCGTGTGGCAACATCATGGTTAGGCCACATAAACGGCCCCACTTGGTTTCGCCAGAAGTAATAAACTGATCAATCACCACTTGCGCGCCGTTGGCAAAGTCACCAAACTGCGCCTCCCAAATAGTCAGCTCATCCGGTGCAGAGCAAGCGTAGCCATATTCAAATGCCAATACCGCTTCTTCATTCAGAATCGAATCGATCACGGTGAAGTTAGCTTGCTTTTCTGCCAAGTGTTGCAAGGGCACGTGCACGCCCTGATCCCACTTCTCACGATTTTGATCGTGTAATACCGCATGACGGTGATTAAACGTGCCACGGCCGCAATCCTCACCAGAGATACGTACAGCGTAGCCTTCGGTTAGTAAGGTAGCGTAGGCCAAGTGCTCAGCCATACCAAAATCAACTGGCTGATCGCCATTGACCATGGCAATACGTTCTCTGATAATTTTTTCTACGTTTGGACGCAGTTTAAAACCATCGGGCACCTTGGTGAATTTCTCAGTTAGGCGCAGCAAATCTGCCTGAGGCACCGCTGAGGCCACAGGATGACGCCAATGCACACCCATATAGCGGGAGAAATCAATCGCGTGCGAGCGTTTGTAATCCGTCAGCGTGGTTTGCTCTACATGCTCGCCACGATCCAGCGCTGCGCGGTAATCTTGGATCAGATTATCCGCTTCGTCCTTAGTCACTACACCTTCAGCAATCAGGCGATCGGCGTATTTCTTACGCGCGCCGGGATGCTGGCCAATCTTTTTGTACATCATTGGCTGCGTTACAAAGGGATCGTCCGCTTCATTGTGACCAAACTTACGAAAGCACACCAAATCCACTACCACATCGCGGTGAAATTTCATGCGGAATTCGAGTGCAGCTTGCATCACCAAAATCACCGCTTCAGGGTCATCGCCATTCACGTGGAAAATCGGCGCTTCAACCATTTTAGCGATATCAGTACAGTAAATCGTCGAGCGGGTATCGCGGGTGTCTGAAGTCGTGAAACCGACTTGGTTATTCACCACCAAATGCACCGTGCCGCCTGTGCCGTAGCCACGGGTATTGGCCAGGTTAAACGTACCTTGGTTGGTACCCAAACCAATAAAGGCTGAGTCGCCATGAATCAGCACAGGCAGAACTTGCACACCCAGCTTATCGCCACGACGTTGCTGACGCGCACGCACCGAGCCTTCAACCACAGGGTTGACGATCTCAAGGTGGGATGGATTAAACGCAAGGCTTAGGTGGATGGGGCCGCCAGGAGTCGGGATATCAGCCGAAAAGCCCATATGGTACTTCACGTCACCGGAAGACAAATCGCTGACTGAGCGACCTTCAAATTCGCTAAATAAATCACGTGGCTGTTTGCCTAGCGTATTCACCAGCACATTTAAACGACCACGATGGGCCATACCGATAATCATTTCCTGCACGCCCACCGCACCCGCGCCTTGGATTAAAAAATCCAGTGCGGGGATCATGGAATCGCCACCTTCCAGCGAGAAGCGCTTTTGGCCGACGTATTTTTTATGCAGGTATTGTTCTAGTGTTTCTGCCGCAGTCACTTTTTGCAGTGTGCGTTTTTTTTGCTCTATGCCATAAGAAGGCGTGGAACGGCGTGATTCAAACCACTGCTGCACCCACTTGCGTTGTTCTGCATTGGTGATGTGCATATATTCCAGACCAATATTGCCACAGTAAGTTTGCTTTAAAAAAGCCACAACTTCTGCGAGCGTGGCACGTTCCATCCCCGCAATATTGGTGCCAAAGGTGGTCGCCATATCGGCGTCAGTAAAGCCATGGTGCTTAGCATCGAGCTCAGGCAAACGCACCTGATCCATACGCTGTAAAGGATCTAGGCTAGCTTGACGCGAACCCATAATGCGGTAAGCGGAGATCAAACGCAGCAGATTAACCTGCTTGCGTGTGGCCTCTTCATCGACCGCGCCACCTTGCTGAACATAGCGAGGCTGACGAGTCAGCTGGCGGAAGGATTCCTCAATCGGCGCTCGTGGAATATCACGATCAACCACACCAGGGCTTTGCTGCATCTTATCGAAGTAGGAGCGCCATTCCTGCTCAACCAACTGAGGGTCAGACAGGTACTGCTCGTAAAGCTCCTCAACGAAAGGAGCATTCCCGCCAAAAAGGTGGGAATTAGACCTCAACTCTCTCATCATCGCCGTAATCAAATCCAGTAATTTAGCAGGCTTAACACCATGCAAGACCGCCGTCTCACTCGGAGGCGGCTCAAAACATGTACAACAATAGGCACGGCATGCCGTGCCCTAAGCGATTAACCGCGCTTATCTGCAGGTACGTAGTCACGCTTCGTTGCGCCAGTGTATTGCTGACGCGGACGACCAATCTTCATACCAGGATCGGCAATCATCTCATTCCAGTGGCTGATCCAGCCCACAGTTCGCGCAAGGGCAAAAATCACTGTAAACATCGGCACAGGAATGCCCAAGGCAGACTGAACAATACCTGAGTAGAAATCAACATTCGGATACAGCTTACGCTCGATAAAATAGCTGTCTTCCAGCGCAATTTTTTCCAGAGCCATAGCAAGCTTGAACTTAGGATCGTCTTGCAAGCCCAGCTCTTGTAATACTTCGTAGCAAATACGGCGCATCACGCTGGCACGTGGATCCATATTTTTGTAAACGCGATGACCAAAGCCCATCAATTTGTGCGTCTTAGCCTTTACACCTTCCATAAAGGCGGGCACGTTTTTAATATCACCAATTTCATCCAACATCAGTAGAACGGCTTCGTTCGCACCGCCGTGTGATGGGCCCCATAGGCAGGCAATACCGGCAGCGATACATGCAAACGGATTAGCACCTGAAGAACCAGCCAAGCGCACTGTTGAGGTTGACGCGTTTTGCTCGTGGTCTGCGTGCAGAGTAAAAATCACATCCAGTGCGCGAACCAGCACTGGGTTAGGCACGTACTCTTCGCAAGGCGTAGAGAACATCATGTGCATAAAGTTTGCGGTATAGCTTAGGTCGTTACGTGGGTAAACAAACGGCAGGCCTTGGTTATAGCGGTAGCACATTGCTGCAATGGTCGGGATCTTTGAGATCAGGCGGAACATCGCTACTTTGCGGTGCTCTTCATTATTAATGTCCAAGCTATCTTGGTAGAAAGCAGACAATGCCCCAACCACACCCACCATCATCGCCATAGGATGCGCATCACGGCGGAAACCGTTAAAGAAACGGGTGAGCTGCTCATGAACCATGGTGTGGCTCATCACCGTTTTATTGAAAACTGCGCTTTGTTCTGCGGTTGGCAATTCACCATTAATCAGCAGATAGCACACTTCTAGGTAATTACTTTGTTCTGCGAGCTGCTCAATAGGATAGCCACGATAGTAAAGCTGGCCCAAGTCGCCATCGATAAAGGTGATCTTAGATTCGCAGCTTGATGTCGCTAAAAATCCAGGATCGAAAGTAAACATACCGGTCTTGGAGAACGAGCGGATATCGACTACATCAGGCCCAAGTGTGCTTGGTAAAACTGGAAACTCAAGCGTGTCTTTGCCATTGTTGTAAGTCAGTGTGACTTTGTTTTCCATATCAAATAGCTCCAGTGAGTGGTCGTCGTGTGATTTGTGCGCTTCGTACTTGTTCCAGCATCGGTCTTAGCCGCTCGTCTGGACATTCTGTTTTGCAATTTAAGTAATCAAGCAGATCATTATCAGACAGCAACAGAAGGTCCTGAAAAAGAATCAAATCGGCTGCAGATAAAGTGGGAAGCACTTCTTTTACAAATCGCTCTAACTGCAGATCGACTTCCAGAAGGCCTCGGCGGGAGCGCCATACAATCCGTTTTAATTCAATTTCATCCATCAGATCTTCCTTGCTATTTTGTAGGGTAAGCACGTTTTATCTTCCTTACGCGGCGCCTTAAAACACCTCGCGTGGACACTGTGCCCGCCCTACATAGGTCTGATTAGCTCATGCGCTTAATCATTAAATCTTTGATCTTGCCAATTGCCTTGGTTGGATTGAGTTCCTTAGGGCAAACGTCAACGCAATTCATAATGCTGTGGCAACGGAACAATCGATATGGATCTTCCAGATTATCCAGACGCTCGTTGGTTTTCTCATCGCGAGTATCCGCAATAAAACGGTAAGCTGCCAGTAAACCAGCAGGGCCTACAAATTTATCTGGATTCCACCAAAATGACGGGCAAGATGTTGAGCAGCAAGCACAAAGGATACATTCGTAAAGGCCATCAAGTTCTTTACGATCTTCAGGCGACTGTAAACGCTCGCGATCAGGCGGTGGATTATCGTTTTGCACATAAGGCTTAATCGAATGATATTGTTTAAAGAACTGTGTCATATCAACGATTAAGTCACGAATCACCGGCAAACCTGGTAGCGGGCGAATTTCAACCGGCTGCTTCAAGCTAGCCATATCGGTAATACAGGCCAAGCCATTTTTGCCATTAATATTCATTGCATCTGAACCGCAAATCCCTTCACGGCAAGAGCGGCGAAAGCTCAATGTATCGTCTTGTGCTTTTAGGCGAACCAGCCCATCTAACAGCTTTTTATCAGACGGTTCTAGTTCAACATGGTAATCCTGCATGTACGGCTTAGCGTCCACATCAGGGTTATAGCGATAGAGCTTGAAATGCATCTTCATCGGGTTCTCTCCTGATGCTTAGTAAACGCGTTTTTGCGGTGCGATGTAATCGACCGTTAGCGGCTTGGTATGAACTGGCTTGTAAGACAACGTGCGGGCTTTGCCGTCAAACATCGTGTGCTTCATCCACTCATCATGGCGATCTGGGAAGTCATCATGCGCATGCGCACCACGGCTTTCCTTACGTGCTTCGGCACTAATCAGCGTCGCAACCGCTACTTCGATCAAGTTATCTAATTCCAGCGCTTCAATACGCGCAGTGTTAAATACCTTAGATTTGTCTTTGATCTGGGTGCGTTTAACACGCTCAGCCACTTCCTTTATCTCAGTCACACCTTTTGCAAGGTTTTCAGAGTTACGGAATACACCGGCACGCAGCTGTACCACTTTTTGCATGGCGTTTCTAACATCGGCGACTTCTTCGCCACCCGTTTGGTTTTCTAGACGCGCTAAACGGGCTAACGAGAAGGCTGCAGCATCGGCCGGCAATGGACGCAACTCTGGGCGCTCATTTTTAATAAACTCGATAATTGTATTACCAGCGGCCTTACCAAACACCACCAGATCCAGTAATGAGTTAGTACCCAGACGATTTGCGCCGTGCACAGAAGCACAAGCACATTCACCGGCCGCGTAGAAACCTTTGATACGCACTTCAGGATCATCGCCCAACGGAGCCACCACTTCACCCTTATAGTTGGTCGGAATACCGCCCATCTGATAGTGGCAAGTTGGCACAACGGGGATTGGGTCTTTGATTGGATCTACACCAGCAAATTTAATCGCAATCTCACGAATACCAGGCAGGCGCTGCATGATGATGTCTGGACCTAAATGATCGAGCTTCAGCATGACATGGTCTTTTTCTTTACCACAGCCACGGCCTTCCAGAATTTCCAGAGCCATCGCACGGGAAACCACATCACGGGAAGCCAAATCCTTGGCGTTTGGAGCGTAGCGCTCCATAAAGCGCTCGCCTTCAGAATTAAGCAAGATACCGCCTTCGCCGCGCACGCCTTCTGTGATCAATACACCCGCACCAGCCACGCCCGTTGGGTGGAATTGCCAGAATTCCATGTCTTCAAGCGGAATACCTGCGCGAACGGTCATGCCGAGGCCATCGCCGGTATTGATAAAGGCATTGGTAGAAGCAGAAAAAATACGCCCAGCACCACCGGTAGCAAATAACACCGCCTTGGCATGGATAATCGAAACTTCGCCGGTTTCCATTTCCAAGGCAGTTACACCAACGACTTCGCCCGCTTCATCACGAATCAGATCCAGCGCCATCCATTCCACAAAGAATTGTGTATTGGCGCGCACATTGCGCTGATAAAGCGTATGCAGCATGGCGTGGCCAGTACGGTCGGCCGCAGCACAGGCGCGTTGCACCGGTGTTTTGCCGAAGTCGGCCATGTGGCCGCCGAATGGGCGCTGATAAATCTTGCCGTTTTCTAAGCGATCAAATGGCATACCGAAGTGCTCAAGCTCAACCACGACTTCAGGTGCCTGACGACACATAAATTCAATGGCGTCTTGGTCCCCAAGCCAGTCCGACCCTTTTACGGTGTCGTACATATGCCATTCCCACTTATCTTCTTGTACATTACCAAGAGAGGCGGAAATCCCACCCTGCGCCGCAACAGTGTGCGAGCGGGTTGGAAATACTTTGGATAAAACAGCGGTTTTTAGACCGGCTTCAGAGAGCTGCAATGCGGCACGAAGGCCTGCGCCACCCGCACCGACAATCACAGCATCGAATTTACGAATAGGAACGGTCATCGCTTATGCACCCCACACAACTTTAATCATATAAACCAAGCTACCTGCCAGCCATAACAAGGTCAGCACGTGCATCGTTAAACGTAAACCAACGTGCTGGAGATAATCCATCCAGATATCACGCACACCCACCCATGCATGCCAGAGCAATGCAAACAGGCTGATGGTGGTTAGTACCTTTACCCAAGTACAGGCGAATAGCTGTTGCCATGCCGCAAAAGAAGCATCTTGTGCAAGCAACAAAAACGCCACGATACCCACGGTGTAAACCAGCATAATCACTGCGGTTATTCGCTGCACTAACCAGTCTTTTAGGCCGTAATGCGCGCCTGTTAATTGACGATTTACCATAGCAGCGCTCCAATCGAAACAGTCAGCACTAGGCTGACCAGTAGCACAATTTTTGCGGTGAGGCGGGCTGTTTTCAGCTCAAGGCCCTTATGAATATCTAAGAATAAGAAACGGACACCTGCGCAAACGTGATGCAAAAAAGCCCACAAAATACCCAGCAGTGCAATTTTTACAAGGGGATGTGAAATACAGGATCTAAATGCATCAAAGCGCTCACTCGAGGCTAAAGAACCTTCCAGAGCGTAGAGCATAAAGGGAATCGCCAAGAACATCAGCGCGCCACTGACGCGATGAAGAATGGAGATAATCCCTGGTAAGGGAAGACGAATCTTCGCTAACTCCAGGTGCTTGGGGCGTGTTTTTTGCATGCGCACTTCCTCTTTAAGTTTTACTTCTGTCAGTGAATTCAAACTTGCCACTTACAACACTGACCGGTTATTTACAACTCAACTACAAAACCTACTGCAAGTCATACTTCGCAGCTCAATTTACAACTTTTTTATGTTTGCTCTGGTGGCGCTTGGAAAGCCAGTTGCTCAGACCTAAACCAAGCCACACTCCAAACCTGCGGTTTACCATCAAAATCTCTTGCTAAACGCACAAGCTGCAACAAAGGTTCGTGCACTTCAACTTGCAATAATCTGGCTTCGGCACTCGCGGCCGGAATCGCACGATAGCGAACCTCACCATCTTTTAAACGCATTCCAAAATCACGCCAGCATAATTCACGCAAATTACCGCGCAACTCACGGATTCTGCGCATTTCCAAATTCGGGAAATTCGCTTCAGGCAAAAACATTTCTTCTAAGCCAATCACGGTGCCTGCTACACGCAATAAACGACGAACCTGCCACAGCGCCGCACCGCGCCTTAATCCTAAAATCTCTGCTAACTGCTCGCCCGCATGAATACGAACACAGCCGAGCATTTCAATTTTTGGTTTTTCGCCACCGTAACCCGATAAGGGCACAAACAAAGCTTGTGCTAAAAAATCACTGGCATCACTTACAAAAGTGCCTACGCCTTGTCTGCGATATAGAACACCTTCAACGACTAATACATCTAAAGCTTTGCGAACCGTGCCTTGGCTAACACCAAAACGGTGTGCTAAGTCATTTTCGCTCGGCAAACTTTCATCGGCTCCCCACTCACCGGCATCAACTGCCGTTGTGACTGCACGAATAACCTGACGATATAGGGGTATGGCTGCAAGTTTGCTCATATTTAAGATAGGTTGCTTTTTATCATGTTGTAGTATCATAGTCTACTACAGTCTTATATAAGACAAAAGATACACAACAATATATTTCGTATAGCAGCAAAACGCGCACAAAGCCACCAAGTGCGTGATAGACTTTCACTGCTAAGCTTATGCAGTAGCTAAAACACACTACCATCCGTGTAAATCCAAGCGTGCGGGATGTAGTCAGCAGATAAATTTATAAAAAAGAAACACAGTTACGCTGTGTTTTGCTCTACAAATAAAGAAAATAATCGGATTCATTGATTGAATAACTTTTGTAGTAAAAAATAATCAGCGAGGCTTTTTATTAGATTGACGGCTGAAAATCCCAGCATCGTTCACCGAGGTGCTAACCCCACCCACAACCGGAGTGACCTTCATGAAGAAACCTATTCGCGTTGCCGTTACCGGCGCTGCCGGCCAAATTGGTTATAGCCTTTTATTCCGCATTGCATCTGGTGCAATGCTGGGCACAGATCAGCCAGTGATCTTGCAATTGCTCGACATCACCCCTTCCCTGCCCGCATTAAATGGCGTGGTTATGGAGTTGGATGACTGTGCATTTCCATTATTGCAAGGCATTGTACAAAGCGATGATCCAAAAGTAGCCTTCAAAGATGTGGATATCGCCCTTTTGGTTGGCGCTCGTCCACGTGGCCCAGGCATGGAACGCAAAGATTTGCTCGAAGCTAACGGCGCTATCTTTACTGCTCAAGGTAAAGCACTGAATGAAGTGGCATCGCGTGACGTGAAAGTACTGGTAGTGGGTAACCCAGCAAACACCAATGCCTACATTGCAATGAAGAACGCACCGGATCTAAATCCAGCCAACTTCACTGCCATGATGCGTCTGGATCACAACCGTGCTCTGACTCAAATCGCACAAAAAACATCGACAGCCGTAACCGATATCAACAAGATGATTATCTGGGGCAATCACTCTGCTACCCAGTATCCAGATCTATTCCACGCTACAGTGAAAGGCCAAAGCGCTTCTGCTCTGATCAATGATCAAAAGTGGTTAGAAACAGAGTTCATCCCTACCGTTCAGCAACGTGGCGCAGCGATTATTAAAGCGCGCGGTTTGTCGTCCGCCGCTTCTGCAGCCAATGCCGCCATTGACCATATCCGTAACTGGGTACTGGGCACAACGGATGGCGATTGGGTAACGATGGGCGTTCCAGCTAATGGCGAATATGGCTATAGCGATTTGATTTTTGGCTACCCAGTCACTTGCAAAGATGGCAAATACACCATTATTGAAGGCTTGAAAGTTAGCGAATTCAGCCGTACCCGCATGGACGCTAGCGCGAAAGAGCTGTCTGAAGAGCGTGATGCAGTAAAGCATTTAATCGGTAATTAATGGCTTAGAGGTTCGGCAACGTGCCCTTAAATAAAAAAAGGCGAACCCAAAAGGTTCGCCTTTTTTACAGCTAGCAGGCTGCTAGCTAAGCCAATTATTTAGCTTTAATCGTGTACAAGGCAGTTTTACCTGCTTCCACCTGACCTACAGCAAGATCAATTACGCCATCAAACTGCTCAACATTGCTAACAACCACAGGGCTGATGATCGATACCGCATTTGCAATAAGGTATTCAAGGTCTAATTCCAACACGGCATCACCCGCTTTTACGCGTGAGCCTTGCTCTAACAAGCGAGTAAAGCCTTTACCACCCAACTTCACGGTATCCAAACCGATATGCACAATCAGTTCAGCGCCGTTATCAGCAATCAATGCAAATGCGTGATTAGTGTTAAATATTTTAGCAATCACGCCATCTGCAGGGGCTAATACAAGCTTACCCGTTGGACGAATCGCCAAGCCATCACCCACTGCCTTGCTCGAAAACGCAGCATCTGGCACTTGCAACAATGAAACCACTTCACCGCTCATTGGGGCTACTAAAACTAAGTTACCCGTCACTGGCTTAACTGCGACTACCGGAGCAGCAACGGCTACCACTTTTACTGCGGCTACCGCTGGCACTTCAATCACTTTGCCCGCCAATAACTGACTCATACGTGTTGCAATCAGTTCAGCTTTTGCACCCACAATAATCTGCATATTGGTTTTATTTAGCTTGATCACGCCTGAAGCACCCAAGCGTTTAGCCGCAGCTTCATTCACGATAGCGGTGTCGTTCAGCGTCAAACGCAGGCGGGTAATGCAAGAATCGATACCCACTACATTAGCACCACCACCAATCAGATCGATATAAGCATGTGCCAATGAATCAGTATCACTGCTTACTGGTGAGGCATCTTGCTCTACGCCTTCTTCTTCATCATCTTCACGACCTGGAGTCTTAAAGTTGAATGCTTTGATCGCAAAACGGAAGCTAAAGTAGTAGATCGCAAAGAAGGCAAAACCTTGTACAACCAACATCAGAATATCTTTGGCTAACGGGTTTTTAGTCGACAGCACCAAGTCAACCAGACCCGCACTGAAACCAAAACCTGCAATCCACTGCATGCTTGCTGCGATATATACCGAAAGACCGGTTAATACTGCGTGCAATAAATAAAGCGCAGGAGCTACAAACATAAAGGAGAATTCAAGTGGCTCAGTCACACCGGTAAAGAAAGCAGCAAAAGCAGCCGCAATCATCAATGAGGCAACACGCACTTTATTTTGTGGCTTAGCTGCGTGGTACATCGCAAGAGCAGCACCAGGCAAACCAAACATCATAATTGGGAAGAAACCGGCTTGATACATACCCGTTACACCCAATACTGCCTTACCTTCAGCAAGGGACTTAGCGCCACCTAAGAAGTTAGGAATGTCGTTAATACCCGCAACGTCGAACCAGAACACCACGTTCAGGGCATGATGCAAGCCAACAGGAATCAATAGACGGTTAAAGAAGGCATAGATACCGGCACCCAGTGGGCCCATACCCATAATACTTTCGCCAAAATGCACCAAGCCACCAAATACAACAGGCCAGATATACATTAATGGAAAAGCCAATACGAGCATCGCAATCGAAGTAACGATGGGCACAAAACGGCGGCCACTGAAAAAAGCGAGCGCTTTATGTAACTCAATACCACTAAAGCGGTTATATAGCTCAGAGGTAATGACACCCACCAAGATACCCACAAATGGGTTGGCAATTTTGTAAAATCCCTTTGGCACTTGATCCAAAGGAATGCCTTGAATTTGCGAAACAGCGCCAGGTGAAAGCAATGTGGTCAGCACATAGAAGCCAACCAAACCAGACAAAGCGGCCGCACCGTCTTTATCTTTAGACATACCGTAGGCAATACCAACTGCAAACAGAATTGCCATATTATCGATAATCGCGGCACCCGATTTAATCAGGAAGGCTGCCAGGGCACTATTACTACCCCAGGTTGGGTCGATCCAATAGCCAATACCCATTAAAATAGCAGCGGCTGGCAATGTAGCCACCGGCACCATCAGCGCACGGCCGATTTTCTGTAAATAGCCCAGAATATTCATCACATCCCCTTTTTACTTGCTTAAACAACGAGTGTAAGTATGACTCTCGTTGAACCAAAATTTTGAAGCACGAGAGCTTAAATGCTTGTGCAGAAAACTAATCCATACACCTTACAACACCAAACACGTTGGATTATTCACTGCACCGTGATAATTGGCAATCAAAAGATCAATACACTGTAATTAAATAACAAGAAAAATAAATATTACAATACTAGCGGATGAAAAATAGCAGCTGCTTGAATTAAAAAAGCTTATAAATAATAGAATTATTATTCTAGCCATATTGGCTAGGTAATTTACAGGCTTCTCAACGGGCAGATATTGAGCTAGCTCAAAGGGAATAAGTCACAAATTTAGTTTAAAACTTCAAACCACATATTGCATTGCAGCAATAATCCGTTATTTCATTCGCATGCAATAAATTATTACAATCAAAAACAACTTACCAAGGCTTTGCTGTATATGTAGAAACAGCCCATAAATGGGCTGTTTCTATTCAATTCCAAGGGTAAATGTAACTTTATCTTTCAAGCCAAGTAGGCCATTCCTCAGAGAATAAACGGACTACTTTTTTTTGTATTGCTCAAAACGCTCTTGAGCTTCTGTTTCTTTTTCGCCACCAAATGCGTGGGTGCTTTCAAACCACAGCACATTAATCAGGCCTAAGGCCACGGCCAAACCCACGCCAAGTATCCAAGTAAAGTACCACATTGTCCTACTCCTTCTAGCGCATCCTCATTGATGCGGCGACTGGAAAATTAATAGCTATGTGTATCATTTTGCAGCCTTTCCACCGTGACCGGCCCACGCATAACGCGATACACCCAAGCGGTGTACAGCGTAATAATGGGTACAAAGATCACCACCACACCCAGCATCACACCCAAGGTTTTTTGGCTAGATACCGCATCCCAAACCGTTAAGCTAGAGCGCGCGTCTAAAGTTGAAGGCAAAATAAAGGGGAATAAAGCAATCGCTGTGGTGCACAACACGCCAACACTCGCTACGCCACTCAGAATAAAGGCGACCTGTGGTAAACGCCTCCAGCTCGTCAAAGCCGATAATATTGCAGCAGCCACACCTGCAATAGGCACGCCCCAAGCCAGTGGATATTGGTTAAAGTTGTTTAACCATGCGCCACTCACGATCGATACTGTTTTATCCAGTGGATTTAGAATCCCCCCAACATCACCCATGCTATCGATATGCCAAGCGGCAAGTTGTCCCACCCACACACCACCAAGCGCAAATAACAAGGCCAAGCTCAACCCTGCGATGATCGCAGCGCGGATAGCACGGGCCTGCAATTGCTCTCTGGTTTTAATCACCAAAAAAGTAGCGCCATGCAAGACCAACATGGCAATAGCCACCACGCCCGCATACAGTGAGAATGGGTTAAGCAAATCGTAAAAATGCCCCGCATAACTCACCCGCAAAGTGTCATCAAATTGAAAAGGCAGGCCAATAAATAGATTGCCTATCGCTACCCCAAACACCAAACTTGGCACAACACTACCGATAAACAAGGCCCAATCCCAGCTATTACGCCAACGAGGATCAGCCAGTTTGCTACGGTAATCAAAACCCACTGGACGTAAAAACAAAGCAAACAGTACAAACATCAAGGCCACATACATTACGGAAAAAGCCGCCGCATACAAGAGAGGCCAAGCAGCAAATAAAGCCGCCCCCACCGTAACCAACCAAACCTGATTGCCTTCCCAAGTGGGTCCTACTGAATTAATCACTAAACGGCGCTCATCATCGGTCTTTCCCACAAAGGGTAAGAGAATCGCCACACCCAAATCAAAGCCACCGGTGAGGGTGAAGCCGATCAGAAGAAAAATCATCAGCCCCCACCAAATCAACTTTAAAACTTCATAATCAAGCATGATTTTTCCTTAAGCGTGCGCAGCAGTTTGTTCACCAAAATAACGGCCCGTGTGCAAGCTGGCAGGCCCAAGGCGGATATATTTCAGCATTAAATACATTTCAATCGCAAACAAGCTGCAATACATCAAGCCCAAACCGATCATGCTGAAATGTAATTGCCCAGCACTGAGCGCCGATGCCGACATAAACGTAGGCAAAATCCCTGAAATCGTCCAAGGCTGACGACCATACTCAGCCACTAACCAACCGGCCTCAATCGCTACCCAAGGTAGCGGAATCGATAGCACGGCAAGGCGTAATAGCCATCGCTGCGGCGCAAGATTGCGGCGTGCCAAGAAATAAAACGACATACTAAAAATAAACAGAAACAGCATCCCTAACCCCACCATAATCCGGAAAGACCAAAAGATTGGCGCTACATTAGGAATCGTATCCGCCGCTGCCGCTTTAATCTGCGCGGGCGTTGCATCAACCACATTGCGAGTGTATTTCTTCAGCAATAAACCAAAACCTAAGTCAGCCTTATGAGCTTCAAATAAATCATGTGCTAATTTGTCCCCCGCTTTTAAACGCGTTAATGCGCCATAGGCTTGTATCCCGCTGATGATTCTTTGCTCGTATTCAATTTTTAAGTCTTTAATGCCCGTGACTTCCTCGGTGGTAGAGCGAGTGGCAATTAAACCCAGCGCATAAGGAATGCTCACTTCATAATCCGTGCGCTCTTCTTTTTGATTCGGAATACCAAATAGCGTGAGCGGTGCTGGTGCGGGGTGGGTATCCCATTGGCCTTCCATTGCGGCCAATTTTACTTTTTGCACTTCACCCGTGGTGTAGCCAGATTCATCACCTAAAACAATCACGGATAAAATAGAAGCAAGGCCAAAAGCGGATGCAATGGCGAATGAGCGCAACGCAAATCCGGTATCTCTGGCTTTTAATAAGTACCAGCTTGAAACACCCAATACAAACATTGAAGCAGCCACATAACCCGCCGCCACCGTATGTACAAACTTAACTTGGGCAACTGGGTTAAAGAACACCTCGGCAAGGCTCACTAACTCCATACGCATGGTGATGTAATTAAACTCTGCACCTACTGGGTTTTGCATCCAGCCATTGGCAATGAGAATCCACATGGCCGATAAATTAGAACCCAATGCCACTAAGAATGTAATTCCTAAGTGCTGCACCTTGGATAGTCTATCCCAGCCAAAAAAGAATAAACCCACAAAGGTAGATTCTAAAAAGAAGGCCATCATGCCTTCAATAGCGAGAGGTACACCAAAGATATCGCCCACATAATGCGAGTAATAAGCCCAGTTGGTACCAAATTGAAATTCCAACGTTAAACCGGTGGTGACGCCCATGGCAAAGTTAATGCCAAATAACTTTCCCCAAAAACGCGTCATATCCTTGTAAATAACTTTGCCCGTCATGACGTATGCGGCTTCTGAGATCACTAAAATCCACGAAAGCCCCATGGTGAGTGGTACAAATAAAAAATGAAACATCGCGGTTAAACCAAATTGCATGCGCGACAATTCCACCACTTCAGCGGCGGGAATCATAAAAAATCCTTTATAGATAGTTAATGCTACAGCTGGCGCTGTGTTACTTCGTCAATGGGCTAGATGCAGTACCAAGAAATCGCTCCGCCACCATGGGTTGTGGCACCAACATATGCTTGGCCACGGGCTCAGAGAAAAAGCATTTCCAGAGGACAAATAACAAGGCCATCTTTATCAGCAGCACCACGGTAATTTCCTGCCACAAAGGTAATCGCTTGCTGATTCGCATCTTTTACTCTCCACGCCCACCAGGGCGTAAATGCCCTGCGAAACTCAATACTTTTTGTACTTTTGAACCTAATCGCATCAGGTTTTCTAATGTTTCAGGGGATAAATGCTGCACTTCATCAAACCAACCCGTGGCCAGCTCAATCAATTCGTGCATTTCACGCATCCGCTGTTGTGCGTGTTTATCTCCTTCTGAAGTGACCTCGTCCATCAAGGCATCGCGTAGCAAGGTGAGCGTAGGCTCGATCTCGCGCTTACGTTTTTCTTCTACTAATGATCTAAAAATTTCCCAGACATCTTTGGGCGTTTCAAAGTAATCGCGTCGATCACCTGGTTTATGTACTAATTTGCAGAGCTTCCATGACAGTAGCTCCTTCATACCCATGCTGACATTGGAACGAGAAAACCCGAGTTGCTCAGCAATTTCATCAGAATTTAAAGCCTTAGGTGAAATAAACAGCAGCGCGTACATTTGCCCCACGGTGCGATTTACCCCCCAGCGACTCCCCATTTCGCCAAAATGCAGTACAAAACGCTCGTTGATTGGTGAGAGATTCATGAAACATTCCAATTTTCAGTAATTACTGAAATTATAATAATTTCTTTGATTTGAAGCAATGCAAACTTCTCTGAGCCAAGGTATGACGCACGCGTTTTTTCTTGCTAACAGCAAAGCTAGCCTTGATTTGTGCCACAGCAACCCCAATGATTACTGCTTATTTTTGGGGTGTATAAATGCAAAAACGTATTGAAGAGTTATTAGAAAAGGTGATCTTTCAGAGCAGATGGCTGCTCGCACCTTTTTATTTGGCACTGATCTTAGGCGTGGTCGCGCTGTTCGCTAAAATGCTCAAAGAACTCTTTGGCATGTTCAACGCCCTGATCACGGGGGATGGCAATTTGATCATTGCCATTTTAGGGATGGTGGATGTGACTTTAGTCGCCAATCTCTTGCTAATCGTGATTTTTAGCGGCTACGAGAATTTCATTTCTAAACTCGATATTGCCCATCAATCTGTCGATAAGCCCTCTTGGATGGGCAAGGTTAGCTATGCAGATTTAAAACTTAAGTTGATTGGATCTATTGTGGCGATTTCCGCCATTGATTTGCTCAAAGCATTTATGAATATTAAATCTACAGACCATACCGAGCTGGCATGGTTAATTGGTATACACCTGACTTTTGTTGTATCTGGCGTCATGTTTGCGGTAATGGATAGAATTGCAGCAGGCAGCCCAAAGCACTAAGTATGCAGGTCGGCTTAGCTAGCTTAAAACAAGCCGACCTTTTCTTATAAAATAGCGATAACAATAAAATTGATTAAAAATTAAGCGACTTATTTTTATCTATATAAATCAGCCATCTAATTGACTTATCCACATCTTATCCTTAGCTTGACTCAGTTTATGGGTGGATAAGCGCCATGCCAAAGAGATACTTATCTCCAAACTAGCGGGCCCTTGGCCGCGTATTAAATTCATCATTCATACGCTGCTCATTACGTAATTCTTTTTGCATTTCAGCGCTTAAATGACGCTTTTTTAAAGCCTCAAATGCTTTTACTTTTTTTTCGCACTCCAGCCATGCATCGCGCTGACTTTCATAAACAGCGAGTAAACGATTAATCTCTTGCTGCTGTGACAACGCCACATCATCGAGCTTGGCTAAAAACAATTGAAAATCACGCCACTGTGAAATACCCATGCCACCTTGGCCGTTATTCAACAATCTTGCTCGATACTCAACACGGTATTGATCAATTTGATCTAGCTTACCTTGGGCACTCAACCACAACGCCTGCGAAGCTTGCATCAGTCGTGCCGCATCTTCACGCGCATCAATTGCCAGCTCTAATAAAAAAGCAAACCGAAACTGGGCCACGTCTACAACTCCTGCTTAGATCACATTAATAGCTGTGAAAGCTTCATTCTAGCCCCATCATAGCGCTCGCACTCGCTAATTCCTTGCTGCAAAAATGCCTCAAAGCTAGGATTACGCCGAATGGCTTCATCCAAAACGGGATCAGAGCCCGGCACATAAGCACCCACGCTAATCAAATCACGGCTGCGCTGATAGCGGGAGTAAAGATATTTAAAACGCCGCACCACTGCAAATTCTTCTGGGGAAATAATATCGTTCATTACACGGCTAATCGATGCCTCGATATCAATAGCAGGATAATGCCCCGCTTCGGCCAGCTGACGGCTGAGCACAAAGTGGCCATCTAAAATAGCCCGTGCATTATCGGCAATCGGATCCTGCTGATCGTCCCCTTCGGATAACACAGTATAAAAGGCGGTAATCGAGCCACCGCCTTCTTCCGCATTCCCTGCTCGCTCTACCAATTGTGGCAAGCGTGCAAAGACCGAGGCTGGGTAGCCTTTGGTGGCCGGTGGCTCACCCACCGCCAAAGCGATCTCCCGCTGCGCCATAGCGTAACGCGTGAGCGAATCCATAATCAGCAAAACATGCTTGCCTTGATTTCTAAAATACTCAGCAATTGAGGTGGCATAGGCCGCGCCATATAAACGCAGCAGGGGCGGCGTATCAGCGGGAGCCGCCACCACAACCGAGCGCTTTAAGCCCTCGTCACCCAAAATATTTTCAATAAAATCTTTCACCTCACGGCCACGCTCGCCAATCAAGCCCACCACCACCACGTCGGCGGTGGTGTAGCGCGCCATCATGCCAAGCAGCACCGATTTACCCACACCCGAACCTGCAAATAAGCCCAAACGCTGACCACGCCCAACCGTAAGCATGGCATTAATCGCACGCACGCCCACATCCATCACATGACGAACCGGCTCTCGCGTCATTGGGTTATAAGGGCGAGCAAATAGCGGCATATAGTCATCGTGCTCAATGCGCCCCTTGCCATCCAGCGGCCTGCCTAGGCCGTCTAAAACACGCCCAAGCAAACCCCAACCAACGGGCATTTGCCGACCATGATCTTCTAAACGCCGCTGTGGCGGCCTTGGATGGCCATAATCTGGAACCCACGCTTCCACATCCTCATGGGGCACCACTTGCGCGCCGGGTTCTACACCGTAAATCTCAGCGATCGGCATCAAAAACAGCCTATCCTCATGAAACCCCACCACTACAGACTCTACCGATGCACCACTTGGCGTCATTACATCGCAAGATGCGCCAATGGCAAGGCGTAAACCCACTGCTTCTAAAACCAAACCCGATACCCGCACTAAGCGCCCACGCGGCAGCCACGGCCGCATCCAGCGCACCGCGTCTTTGCAATCAGCCAAATATTGGCTACAACCTTGCAATGCCTCAGTCATGTTTATCTACTTCAGCAGGGGGTTCAAAGCCTTGATCTAGCGAAGGCTCGATCTCGGTTTTATCAGAGGATGCTGATTCAAGCCCTGCAGAATCTGACGGCACTGCAATCTCATCATCAAGCTTTGTATCTTCAGAGTCAGGCCCTGCTTCTGCTTCTGCTTCTGCTTCTGCTTCTGCTTCTGCTTCTGCTTCTGCTTCTGCTTCTGCTTCTGCTTCTGACTCTACTTCTACTTCTGACTCTGACTCTGACTCTAACTTTTGTTCTATTTTTGGCTCTGGCTCAATATCTGGGGGAGTAGAAATTACAGGCTCTGCCACTTTATCCAATGGAGCAGCCTCAGAAGGGGGTTCAGGCGCGTCCCAAACCAGATCAGGGCGTCCGTCGCGGCCCAATACCCGTAGAATATTTTGCCAGCGTACCGGCAAAGATAAATCAACCGCAGAATCTGGGGTTTCAATCCGGCAGCCTCCCGACTCTAAATACCCATCAGCAATAAATCGCCAAGTATCACTCGGCATTTCGCCGCCCAACATCGCAGAGATGGCGGTTAAGTCTTCTGGATTTAAGAATACTCGTGATGGGGATCGCGCTGCGGGCATGCTGGCCAAGGCTTCTCGCACAATAGGCAGTAGGCGCTCAGGCGAATCACTTAATTCATCCCGCACCATTTGCCGCGCAATCACAACCGCCAAATCTAGCACTTCATTAGCAAGCACGGCTTCTGCTTTTTGCAAAGTGGACTCCACACTCGCCAGCACAGCGCGAAGACGATTAGCTTCGTCTTCGGCCACTAAGCGCCCAGCCTCTAAGCCCGCTTCAAAACCTTCGCTTTGCGCTTGCTGAGAAATAGCTTCAATTTCTTCTGCGGTTGGAAAAGGAACATCAGGAGCCGCCGGCTCTTCCGGTTCAATAGGCAAAGGCTCTAATACGTCATGCGCTTCGGCCTCAAGATTTGCCTCAGCTTCCTCAAGAGAAATCGCATCTTCTAAAATCACTTCGGCTAACTCTGCAGCCGCTTCTGCCTCTGCTTCATTAAGCGAGGCTAATTCCCATTTTTCCCAAGCACTTAATTGCTCGCGTGGAATCACGCGTGGATTACTCATTAGAGTGTCTCGAAAAGCCTATCTTTCTAAATAATTCAAGGCGAGATTGAATAAACATGACGTAGTGTCTATTTGATATATCAAGATAATTCATTAAAGTGCAACACTGCAGCATGCCTAAAGATGGACTTTTTATCTCGCTCATTACTCAACCAAGCCCTCATCACCCTTACCACCCAAGACAATTTGCCCTTCATCCGCCAAACGTCGCACAATTTTAAGGATTTCTTTCTGCTCAGACTCAACCTCTGACAATTTAACTGGACCACGCGCTTCTAAATCATCACGTAGCATTTCTGCTGCGCGGGAAGACATATTCTTAAATATTTTTTCTTTAAGCGCTTGACTGGTACCCTTAAGCGAAATAACCAAGGAATCGGATTGAATTTCGCGCATCAAGAGTTGAATACCCCGATCATCAATATCTATAATATTGTCGAAGGTAAACATCTTGTCTTGGATTTTTTGTGCCAGCTCTGGATCGTAATCACGTACACTAGAAATCGCCGAAGCCTCTACCACTCCGCCCATAAAGTTGAGGATATCGGCAGTCATTTGCACACCACCCATTGCGCTCTTCTTCACCTTATCAGTGCCAGACATCAATTGCGTAAGCACATCATTGAGCTCTTTCAAGGCAACTGGCTGCACGCCTTCTAAGGTGGCAATCCGCAGCAGCACATCATTACGCTGCCGCTCTACAAAACAGCTTAAAACTTCGGCTGATTGATCGGATTCTAAATGCACCAAGATGGTCGCAATAATTTGCGGATGCTCATTTTTAATAAGCTCAGCAACTGCAGACGAATCCATCCATTTTAAAGACTCAATCCCGTTATTATCATTACCCTGCAAAATGCGATCAAGCAAATTAGCGGCCTTATCAGTCCCTAAAGCTTTAGTTAATACCGATCGAATATATTCATCCGCCGCTCCCAAGTTGGCTCGATTCTGCGTGGAGGCAATAAAATCGCCGAGCACGACACCAATCTCTTCGCGCTTTACCCCATCCATCCCCGCAACGGCAAAGCCTAGCTTTTGCACTTCCTTGGGGCCTAAAAACTTAAACACTTCAACGGCCACGTCTTCGCCCAAAGTCATCAGCAAGAGAGCGCATTTGCGCACCCCTTCGTCCTTTAAATCAGCAGCCATGGTTTGCTCCTCAAGGCTTAAAGCATTGCTTCACAACATCTTTTTTTAGTTATATGCTGCAATAAAATGCCAGTGTGAATCAGATAAAGGCTACTCATTCAGCCTTAGCAGTTTGCCAGTCACGTTGATAACTCTAAGCACTTAAGCCATTGGGGGCTAAGTATCGCTTCTTTCTTAAAGTTGTTATCCCTTTTTATTAGGACCACCGCCTTTATCATCACCGCTACTTAACATCCATTCACGCAAGATAGTGGCCACCATGCGAGGATCGTCCTTAGCCAACTCTCTAGCCTTCTGCAATAGCACTTCATAGGCTGCCAGGCTGCTTTGATTTTCATCTTCTTCTGGGCTCTGCTCAGTGGCAGTCAGCTTCTCGCCATCTGGCCCTAGGGTTTCGCCAAAATCCAACTCTTGTATACGGGCTTCTTCGCGGGTTTTGGCCATATCCTTCATCAATGGGCGCAAAACAAACAACAGCAAATACAACACAACAATAGCAATGAGCACTAGCTTGCCCACATCTGTGGCATTGGTTTGAATATACGCCAAGGCCTGATCTTGAATTTTCTTCTCATCAAGGGGCAAGGAATCCGCAAATGCAGCATTCACCACATTCACCGAATCACCACGCTCTTTGTTATACCCTATCGCTTCTCGGACTAGATTATTGATCTGAGTCATTTCTTGCGGGCTAAACGGCAAGTATGTCATTTTGCCGTCTTTACCTTTACCTGGCTTATAGTTAAGGACCACGGCCGCAGATAAGCGCTTCACGCCACCTACTTGCTGCTTCACGTGCTGAATGGTTTTATCCACTTCATAATTAATCGTGGCTTCCTTACGGCTATTGGCACTGCCACTACTGAGTGCCTCTGAAGCACCAGAGGCAACTGGTGCAGTAATAGGTGCCGCCGCCGCGCCTGGCGGTTGATTAGATAATGCACCCGGCACACCACCAGCCGACTCATTACTGGATTTACCTTGTAAATCCAAAGTTTGCTGGCTGCGCATGGCCGAGCTATTGGGCGGCGAATTCGGTTTAAACGATTCCGAAGTTTGCTCAACCTCAGCAAAATCAATTTGCGCAGTCACTTCGGCTTTTACATTTTCTTTACCCACCAGCGGGGCCAAAATGGTTTCTACCCGCTCAACAAAACCTCTCTCTACGTGTTGCACATAAAGTAATTGCCGCGGGTCTAAATTGTTTTGACTCATTTCCGGCAATTTAGATAATAAATTGCCGTCTTGATCCACAATGGTCACGTTTTTAATGGGCAATTCAGGAATGCTAGAGGAGACTAAATGGATAATCCCTGCCACCTGGCCACCATCTAATATTCGTCCTGGATATAAAGTTAACATCACGGAGGCAGTGGGTTTTTGCTGATCACGCAAAAACACGGTTTGCTTAGGCATGGCTAAATGCACCCGTGCTTTACTCACCGATGCAACCGTTTCAATTGAGCGCGCTAATTCACCTTCAATTGCGCGTTGATAATTAACTTGCTCAGCAAATTGGGAAACACCAAATTTTTGATTATCTAGCAGCTCAAACCCAGCATTGCCTGATTTAGGTAACCCTTGCGCGGCGAGCTTTAATCTAACGTCATATATCTTATCGGCAGTAACAGAAATAGTGCCGCCAGGATCAAGCTTATAGGGCACATTCATTTGTTGCAGCGATTGAACGATGGCACCGCCATCTTTATCGGGAATATTGGTAAATAAAACGCGGTAGGCTGGCTCTTTTGACCAAAGTAAATTACCCACAATAAGCGCAATCACTGCGGCCACGGCAACCATTAATCCAATCTTACGCCCAGACGAAAGCGCAGCGAAGCGCTCACGCGCAACGCCGAATCCTCTTGCTGTAATCAGATTATTATCTGCCGCTGCACTTACCTCTGCCATACGTCGAAATCCTATGCAGGCTTTAAACAGCCTGTCTAAATTCTAGTCTAAATATTTCATCAGTGCTTACATGAAATATTCAGGCTAGCCTAGGCTTTAGACCTGCATATTCATAACTTCCTGATAAGCACTAACTAGCTTATTGCGCACCTGCACCATGGTTTGGAATGAGAGGCTGGCTTTTTGCAAGGATACCATTACGTCTTGCAAATTCGCTTCTGGCGCTCCTGACTGAAACGCAAGCTGTTGAGCTTGCGCGTCTTGTTGCACTTGACTCACTTGGTCCAAGGAAGACTTTAACATCGATGCAAAATCAGGTGAACCGGCAGTAGGCTTTACTTGCGACGCAGCCTGCCCACCCGCTTGCGTGGACATCGCTTTTAATTCGCTAAGAACCTGATCGATTCCTTGCACGCTCATGACTTATATCCCCTTTTAAGCCCTTAATCAATGTTTGCTACCATCAAAACAGCCATCAGCTTGCACGATGAGACTAGGCCGATAGAAACACTCAATAAGAACACGCCTTTAAATTGTAGGTGCTTAGATTCACCTACCGCAAGCAATTCTCGCGCCACCTACAACAAGCCCTTAGCAAATAAGGAAAACTACCCATTATTCTGTTTTACTCAGCCTTAGATCACTCAAACCATACCCATCAAAACAACGGCGCTTAGATCAATAAATCAGGGTTTTGCTCACGATATTGCTGTAATTTATACCTTAGCGTTCTTTCGCTCATCCCAAGTTTTTCTGCAGTAGATTTACGCGCACCACCTAAAGACTTAAGTGTTTCCAATATATGCTTTTTTTCCAACTCTTTAATATCACTTATGACAACCGGCAGGTCTACAGCGGCTAAATCGCCGCCCAATGGCGACAAAGCGGCAACATTTGCCGCTAGAGATTGCACCGGCAAATACAGGTGATCCACAGAGATTTCATCCCCTGGTGCTAAAATCAAAGCACGCTGCATCACATTATCTAATTCACGAATATTCCCTTCCCAAGCATTTGCAAGCAGAGCCGATACCGCGCTAGGTGATAAAACCGGAATGCGGCGTTTTTGCCTAGCAGCATGCCTCGCCACCATGGCTTTAGCCAAAGGCAAAATATCATTACTACGCTCACGCAGTGCGGGCAAATGCAATGGAAATACATTTAAGCGGTAAAACAAATCTTCTCGAAACCGCCCAGCCGCCACTTCTTGCTTCATATCTCGATTTGAAGTGGCTAAAACACGGATATTAATCTGTATCGGCCGACTACCCCCAACCCGCTCGACTTCACGCTCTTGAAGCACGCGCAGCAATTTAGCCTGCAGCGCCAGCGGCATTTCAGAGATTTCATCTAATAACAAAGTACCGCCATTGGCTTGCTCAAACTTGCCCAAGTGCTGGGTTGCGGCCCCCGTAAATGAGCCTTTTTCATGCCCAAACAAAGTGGATTCTAATAAATTTTCTGGAATTGCAGCACAGTTAATAGCCACAAAAGGCCGAGTAGCGCGATCACTATTGCGGTGCAAAAACTGCGCAAGCACTTCCTTTCCCGTGCCAGACTCACCTGTAATCATGACCGATGCATCAGACAAGGCTACCCGCCGTGACATATCTAATAGGCTAAGCATGGCAGGATCTTCAGCAATGACATCATGCTCATCGCCCGCCCCCAGCATATATTTAGCGACTTCTTGTAGTAGACGATCAGGCTCAAAGGGCTTGGGCAAGTAATGACATGCACCCGCATGTAAAGCGGCCACAGCTTTTTCAATCACACCATAGGCCGTCATTAAAATAACAGGAAGATAGGGGTAGAGTAATTTAATTTCTTGCAGCAGCGCCTCGCCATCTATGGGTTGCATTTGCACATCAGAGAGTACTAAACCTACGCGGTTTTTTTCTAGAATATTCAGAGCATCCTGCCCTTCTTCTGCCAGCAAAACCGTATAGCCGCCCAACTCAAGGGTATCGGCCAGAGCCTCTCTTAAGTCATCATCATCTTCAACAATTAAAATCGGTAAGCTCATTGCCTGCTTCACTATCGGGGGTTTCGAAAAAACTTTATTTCTAAATAACACAAGGCGCGCATCAAAAATAGTCGTAACACACTATTGATAATTAAGGACATTTTCCATACGCAAGGCAATACTCTAACGAAAGATAGGGTATGCAAGGTCTGCTATCAAATTCGTACATTACGCCCACCATGCAAGGTTAAAAACCCAAGCACGCGAGTAGAGATGTCTTTTAATGGCAGAATTTCATGCACTCCACCCAAGGCAATGGCTTCTTTAGGCATGCCAAATACAACGCAGCTAGCCTCATCTTGGGCAAAGTTATAAGAACCAGCCTGCTTCATTTCAAGCATACCAGCGGCACCATCTTTACCCATTCCGGTCAAAATAATGCCTATGGCATTTTTACCGGCTAAATTAGCCACAGACCTAAACAATACATCTACCGAAGGTCGGTGACGATTTACGGGTTCACCTTGAGACAATTGACAAACATAATTCGCCCCTGATACCCCAAGCATTAAATGTGAATGCCCTGGAGCAATATAGGCATGTCCAGGTAATATTCGCTCACCCTGCTCTGCCTCTTTAACCGTAATACGGCATAAAGAATCTAAGCGATTAGCAAAAGACTTAGTAAACATTTCGGGCATATGCTGAGCAATTAATATCGCAGGCGAATCGGGGGGCATGGGCATTAAAAATTCTTTTAATGCCTCGGTTCCGCCTGTTGAGGCCCCCACAATAATTAATTTTTCTGTTTTTAAAATGGGTTTAGAGACTTTAGAAAGCACCACGTCTGCCGAATGGCTTGGTGTAACACTGCTAAATATTGGCTTCACTTTAGCCCCCGCAGCACTGCGGATTTTTTCCCGAATATCATCGGCATATCCTTGAATTCCACGCACAATATCCAACTTTGGCTTGGCAATAATATCCACCGCCCCCAGTTCTAAGGCGCGGAGGGCCGCTTCAGAACCCTGCTCAGTTAACGAGGATATCATAATCACTGGCGTGGGTTTAAGCCGCATAAGCCGCTCAAGAAACTCTAAGCCATCCATTTTGGGCATTTCAATATCAAGGGTAATCACATCTGGATTTAGCTCACGGATTTTTTCCCGAGCGATCAAGGGGTCTGGTGCGGTTGCGATGCATTCTAAATCAGGCGCTTCATCAATAATTTCTTTTAATAGGTTTCTCATTAATGCAGAATCATCAATGACGATCACTCTAATATTTTTTTTCATCATTTATTTCCCGCGCCAAACTGGCTGGACTACAATATATTTAGCTAAATATTAAAAAGACTCCATTTTCGTATCTAGAACAATTCAATATCACCACCTTGCTTAACATCCTTGATCCTAGTACGGTAATCTTTTTCTCTATCAACAATGGTGTTGTTATGAACCGTTTTAAGTTTTTTAATTAATACACGACCTGTTTGTGGGAAGAAATAAACTTTCCTTGGATAAATATCCAACAAATCCTCACCCACAATTGGAATTCTTTCTAAGTTTAAAAAAGACCTTACAAAATCTACATTTTTTTGCCCAACATTGACTACCGTAAATCCTTTTAATACATTACCACCGCCAAAAACTTTAGCCTCTAAAGAAGCGCGAGAGCCTCCCATTTTCATAATCTGATTAATCAACATTTCCATTGCATAAGTACCATAGCGAGTCGATAACCCCGCCATAGCCGTGGCCTCATCAGCCGCCTCCGGCAGCATAAAGTGATTCATACCCCCAACACCGGTCTTTCTATCCCGGATACAGGCCGCGACACAGGAGCCCAATACGGTCACTAAAAGCATATTCTTCCCTGTGACAAAATATTCGCCAGGCAGAAGCTTTGCGGCATCAATATCAAAGCTTTTATCAAAATATAGCGTTGGAGCGAGTACCTCTTCGTACGATTTACTCATCGATGAGCGCCCCACTCTTGAATCGCTTTATCCGTTAAGCGATACACTGTTTTGCCACAAGAATGAAACCATTCAGACATATGATGTAGGTTTTCTGAATGCCCAACATAAAGTAAACCATCCGATTTTAATAATCGCCCCATTTTTTCCAGCATGACACGCTGCGTAGGCTGATCAAAGTAAATCATTACATTGCGGCAAAAAATAGCATCAAAATAGGGCGTTAATGGCCATGAACTAGCCAATAAATTAATTTGTTTGAACTCAATCATTTCTCGCAATTCACGCCTAATTCTAGCCTGTCCTGTATTTTCTCCTCGACCCTTTAAAAAAAATATTTTACATCTTTCTTGCGATACCTTATCCAATTTATCCATTGAATAAATACCAAGCTTTGCCTTATTTAATACTTGAGTGTCTAAATCAGAAGCAATAATCTCTACATCGGGCTTTAATTTTCCATAGGCTTCTACTGCGGTCATGGCTAAAGAATAGGGCTCTTCACCGGTACTGGATGCGGAGCACCAAATACGCACAGGGCCATGTAAATGCTGTAATTGCTCGGTCAGCATTTCAAAATGATGCTTTTCTCTAAAAAAGAAAGTCAAATTAGTGGTTAATGAGTTGGTAAAGTGCTGCCATTCCCCACTTTTAGGGTCTGCTTCTAGAGAATTTAAATAATCACTAAATCGTTCGAGATCTAAAGCCCTTAAACGGCGAGCTAAGCGGCTATATACCATGGATTGCTTGCTATCATTTAAACGAATACCCGCTCGTGCATAAATAAGACCAACCACACGGCGAAAATCAGCATCGGTAAAAACAAAATCTTGTTCACGCGTATTTGTCATATTGGCCAACTTATCATCATCGCGGGAAGGTTATCCAAAACATCAATTTCACCATCCGTTGAGCGTGATAGCCAACTGGATATAAGGCTGCTCTAGTGTAAATAGATGCAAAGAATAGCCCAATGAATGATGGATGCGAAGGGTTGCAAATTTTAAATGCCAAAAACCAAGCTAAAGAGGGGCAGCACCACTTAAACTGCCCCTCGGCACTCTACGACTTAAAACTCTTCCCAATCGCCATCATCGGCGGTAGGGCTTGGTAGCTTTTTGCCGGTGCTCGCCGATTTAGATGCCGCAGGGGTAGAAGCACGCTGAGCAGCGATGACAGGACGCGCAGCTACCGGTGCACTGCGCGGTGCCGGCAAGCGTTTTGCCGCTACGCCTGCGTTTTGATAGGAAGAACCTAGTTTAAAGATAGCAACGGCATCCGCAAGGCTACCTGCCTGCTCTTCTAAGCTTTCTGCAGCAGCAGCGGCTTCTTCAACCAAGGCCGCATTTTGCTGAGTGTTTTCGTCCATCTGCACAACAGCCTGATTAACTTGCTCGATACCTGAGCTTTGCTCTGCGCTGGCGGCAGAAATCTCACTCATGATGTCGGTGACGCGTTTCACCGCAGAAACCACTTCTTGCATAGTGCGGCCAGCGTCATCCACCAGACGAGAGCCCAGCTCAACTTTCAAGACTGAATCACCAATCAAAGTTTTGATTTCTTTTGCAGCGGCTGCAGAGCGCTGCGCTAAATTACGCACCTCGCTTGCCACCACTGCAAAGCCGCGCCCCTGCTCACCTGCTCTTGCCGCTTCTACCGCAGCATTCAATGCCAAGATATTGGTTTGGAAGGCAATACCGTCAATGACCGAAATAATATCGACAATTTTCTTGGCACTATTATTAATCTCGCTCATGGTAGAGACCACTTGCTGAACCACCCCCCCCCCTTTCACCGCAATATCAGAAGCACCGATGGCCAACTGATTCGCTTGCTTAGCGTTTTCTGCATTTTGTTTAACGGTACCAGTAAGCTCTTCCATGCTCGAGGCCGTTTCTTCTAAGCTGGCCGCTTGCTGCTCAGTACGGCTAGAAAGATTGTTATTACCCGCAGCAATTTCTTGCGAAGCGGTATTAATCAAGCCTACCGAGTCTTTAATCTGCATCACGATTTCAGACAAACGCTCGCCAGTTAAATTGCAATCATCCTTAAGCTGCCCCAGCGTACCTTTGTAATCATCATTAATCGTTTCGGATAGATCACCACGCGCTAATGCCCCCAAAACCCTGACTACATCCGCAAGGCCTTTTTCATTGGAATCCATTAACTGATTGATCCCTTCGCACAGGCCAAGGGTAAAGCCTTCTTTGCCTTCAAGTTTGGCGCGCTTAGAAAAATCCCCATTCACTGCAGCAGCTTCCACAATATTGGCAATTTCACCTTCTACGGCTACTTCCGATGTACGATCAAGCCACTCAACCACCGTACCTTGACGCCCCCCCTGCTCATCGTGCACAGGATTTGCCACCAGTTTAAAGGTGCGGCCACTGATCAAAATTTCAGTCATATATGTGCTACGTAAACTACTTAACATATCACGCTGATGTGCTGGATTTTTATGAAATACATCCACGTTTTGCCCAATCAGTTTATTCACATCAAACTGGGGCAATACTTTACGCAATTCATTTTGCGCACTGCTTAGCATACTGATTACTGATTTATTCATGTAAATGATTTCACGATCATTATTTGCAATCATTACATTTGTAGTGCAATTATCAAGTGCGGATTTAATTCGACTATTGTCTGCACTTAAGCGGCTTTCAATTTCTGCACGTTTCTCTTCTGCAGCTTGGGCAGCCAATTCAGCCGATAGATCTTGCCATTCCACCACGGTACCCTGCCTATCCCCATGATCATCCATCACAGGGGAGGCAATTAAGCCAAAGGTGCGCCCCCCAACCAAAATACGCGTTTTATATGTGCCACGTAAATTAGCAAGCATATCCCTTTGATGAGAAGGATTTTTATGGAATATATCTACATTCACCCCACCTGCTTGTACTTGCCTTGCATTAAACTGTGGTAATTCTTTGCGGATATCTGCCTCTGCTACTGATAGCATATCAATGACAGATTTATTCGTGTAAATAATATTTCTATCATTATCTGCAATCATCACATTCGACGTTACACTGTCTAATGCTGATTTAATTCTTGAGTTATTCGATGCTAATTTATTTGCAGCACTTTCAATTGCAATGGCATCGGTTCTATCTTGCCACTCAACCACAGTACCAATACGATTTTTATTTTTTGCAAAGACAGGCGTCACTAATAATTTAAACGTCCTCCCACCTAAAATCAATTGCGTCTCATGCATTGAACTTAAACCAGCTAGCATACTACGCTGAAAGGCGGGGCTTTTATGAAACACATCAATATTGCTTCCCAATACTTTTGAAGCTGAAAAATTAGATAAATCTTTACGGATATCCGCCTCTGCCACGCTAAGCATTTTTTCCATTGAATTATTGGTATAAATAATATTAAAATTTTCATCCGCCATCATCACATTCGTAGAGGCCACATCAAGTGCAGATTGTAAATTAGCACTTTCTATGAACTCTGTAACATCACTTGCAAATTTAATGACTTTGCAAGGTTTGCCATTTTTATCAAAAATAGGATTATAGCTGGCTTGAATCCAAATTTTCTTGCCGTTTTTTCCAATTCTTTTATAAACACCAGAATCGAAATCACCACGGCGTAATTTATCCCAAAAAGAAATATATTCCGATGACTGCCTTTCTGTAGGCTCAACGAACATACTATGATGTTGGTCTTTTATTTCGCTTAATCTATACCCAAGTACACTCAGGAAGTTTTCATTTGCCGTGATAATCTTCCCCGTTAAATCAAATTCAATAACAGCTTGGGCTTTTTCAATTGCATCTGATTTAGCTTTAAACTCAACTAGCTCTGCTTGCACCCCAAGCAATTGTTTTTTCATTGCCTCATCTTTGGCAGGATCGTAAGAGAGGTTCAAAGCCATATATTTTGCTTTTACTTCTTGCAGCTCTTCTTGCAAGCCAATTATCTGCTTTCTAGTTGCTTCTTCTTTAGCGGAATCTGTAAATAGATTGAACATCATATTATCCTCGAATCATTAATTAAGCGGGAATGGCAACATGATCAACCAATGACATATCATTACTTGTCATTAGCTTTTCAATATCAACAAGGATAATCATGCGCTCTTCTAAAGTACCCAACCCTTGAATATAGGCAGTATCTAATACCGCACCAAACTCAGGGGCTGGCTTAACGTGATTAGCCGCCAAAGTTAAAACATCTGAAACACCATCGACTACAATGCCCACAGTGCGATTAGCTACATTTAGAATAATCACTACCGTAAAATGGTCATACATAATATTGCCAAGACCAAATTTAATTCTTAGATCAACAATGGGTACAATATTGCCGCGTAGATTAATTACCCCCTTAATAAAAGCAGGAACATTGGCGATACTGGTCACTGCATCGTAGCCACGAATTTCCTGCACCTTTAAAATATCGATACCGTATTCTTCGCTGCCAAGTGCAAAAACGAGAATCTCACGAGCGGCATCTTGATCTAGGCCAATATCCATCTCAAGTCCTTTTTAAAAAACACAAATAGCAATATTCAAGCAATTGCTCGAGAAATACCCTGACTAATATGGACCAGTTGCGCTACATCTAAAATAAATGCAACGTGACCATCCCCCATAATTGTCGCGCCTGCCACTCCAGGAACTTTGCGGTAATTGGTTTCTAGATTTTTCACCACAACTTGATGCTGGCCTAATAAATCGTCAACAAACATCGCCACTTTTTCACCCTCTGCTTCTAATATAATCACTAAGCCTTCATGAAATTCAGTGACTTTAGGGGGAACATTAAATATTTCATGTAAAGCAATAAGTGGTAGATATTCGCCACGAACATTAATCACCCGCCCTTTACCCGCCATTGTTTTTACTTCATCGTGCCGTGGTTGTAATGATTCAATAATAAAAGCCAGCGGTATAAGGTAAATTTCATCCCCTACCGATATAGACATTCCATCCAAAATTGCCAATGTTAATGGCAATCGAATACTCATAGTGGAGCCAATGCCGTACATTGAGCTAATTTCAATCCGACCGCCCATCGATTGAATATTCCGGCGCACCACATCCATCCCTACGCCACGCCCAGAAACATCAGTTACTTGAGCTGCGGTTGAAAAGCCGGCCTCAAAGATAAGTAACCAAACTTCCCCATCCGTCATTCCATCGTGCACAGCAATATCACGTTCACGCGCTTTAGCTAAAATACGCTCACGATTAAGCCCTGCTCCATCATCCGCCACCTCAATCACAATATTGCCGCCTTGATGAAAAGCACGCAGGGTGAGGGTCCCAGTTGGGGATTTACCTTTAGCAACACGCTCATCCGGCAATTCAATTCCATGATCAAGACTATTTCTAACTAAGTGGGTTAAAGGATCAGAAAGTTTTTCAATAAATCCTTTATCTAACTCAGTACTTTCACCAATTAATTTTAATTCTATTTTTTTATTTAATTTACCAGCCAAATCTCTGACTAGTCGTGGAAAACGACTAAATACAAAAGAAATAGGCATCATACGAATCGACATCACCGATTCTTGTAATTCGCGAGTATTGCGCTCTAATTGCCCAACACCTGAAAGCATATTTTCATGGATAACGGGATCAAGATTGAGTGCAGTTTGAACCAGCATTGATTGAGTAATCACTAGCTCGCCGACTAGATTTAGGAGCTGATCAACTTTCTCTACACTCACACGAATAGAAGTATCTGCCGCCGCTACGTTTGCTTTTGCAGAAGGCGCTGCCGCCTTCGTTTTGCTCTGCTCTGGCTCCTCAGCCTTAGCAATACTCACCTGAGGAGCAGTGGTCAATACTTTAGGCCTTGGCTCAAAAAAACCATAACCTGCACCATCTGTAACGGTTGCAGCTTCGGCAGACAGAGTAGCAGGCGTGGGTGTAATTTCAGTAAAAAAGCCATACCCCTCACCATCTTGAGTGCTTACCGCAGGGGCATCATCAGTGAAGAAACCGTAACCATCCCCTCCTTCCATCGCGGGGGCTGGCTCATCCTCGGTAAAAAAACCATAGCCATCACCATCGCTCAATTTATTCGCATCAACCTTATCCGCAGCACCGCCAACAGTTAGCCGAGTATGCTCAACAGCAAAAGCCAGCGTATCTAGAATCTCTTGGGCTGCAGCCGTAGTGAGCAGTTCATATACCCAACATCTGTGCTCATTACCTACTGTGTGGCCAATTAATTCGCCATAACCCGTTAAAGCCCGCTTAACGGCCTCTTCATCAAAGCTGGCACCCGCACTAACAATGATTTGTAAATGGGGCTCCTGCGCCGATTCATTGGCAAACTTTTCTAGCAGGGTTGTTATTTGTTTTGCTGCTTCTAAATCTGCACTGCCGCCATCGCGATGAGAGGACAAAATATTCTGCAAAACATCGCCACTACGCAAAAATACATCAATCATATCTGCGCGAAGGTCGAGTTCATTTTTACGAATCCGATCTAGCAAGTTTTCTAGGATATGGGTTACTGCAGCTAAATCGGTAAATCCAAATGTAGCAGCGCCCCCTTTAATGGAGTGCGCAGCCCGAAAAATAGCGTTTAAATCCTCACTATCGGGATCATCCAAACTGAGCTTAAGTAAAATGGATTCCATTGTTGCCAAGTGTTCTGCAGCTTCATCAAAGAACACTGCAATAAACTGGCTCATATCAATCGCCATACCCCCTCCTTCAGCCAAAAGCCTAGCGAATGGCTAGCCAATCACTTTGCGCACAACTTCGAGTAATTTCTGAGGGTCAAAGGGTTTAACGAGCCAACCTGTTGCTCCTGCCGTTTTTCCTTGCATTTTCATTGCATCACTTGATTCTGTAGTGAGCATCAGCATCGGAGTCGATTTATATTGCGGCGTGGCTCTCAACGTTTTAATTAAAGTGAGCCCATCCATGCCGGGCATGTTTTGATCGGTAAGGATCAAATCAACTTGTGTTTTTTTAGCCTGCTGCACACCCAAGTTGCCATCACTGGCTTCAACAACGTCATAGCCCGCGCTTTTAAGCGTAAACACCACCATCTGCCGAATGGATGCGGAATCATCGACGGTCAAAATCTTTTTAGCCATATTGCCCCCAAGCATATAAATTTTTAAAAATTTAATATTTATACCAAATCACTTTTTGCATATGCCCAAAGGATCGTGATAAAAAATGTCAGATGGTATGTAAAATAAAGTAGTTAAAATAAATCTATATCGCCACTACTCATACTGCCCTGCGCGACAGGGTTTTTATGCATTGAGTCTGCCACTTGCACCGATCGCTCACCCAAAGTTTGAAATTCAGTTACTTTTTCTTTCCATGCCTGCATTGGGTTTTTATGGTTTGCAATATAGCCATAAATTAATCCCAATGCTTCTTGCATTTCTACCTGAGCCACCACACGGCCTTTAGCGTGTAATAAAAGCTGATTGACTAAATCTTGAAATTGTAAGCCTCGCACCGCATTGGCAACACCCAGCTCCACTTGCGCAGCGATTACTGCTAATTCACTTACCACCGCTTCAACATTTTTATTCATCTCACCAATCTTAGACATGGTTGCTTCAACTTGCACTTTTGATTGCATTGATTTACTCATATCTTGCGAAGCCAACCTCATAATCGCTCCATCAGCAATAGATACAAACTCATGGATTTGCTTAATATTTACCCTAATTTGCCGGCTAAAATGATCAGTACGCATTGAAAGTGCTCTTACCTCATCAGCAACAACGGCAAAGCCCCGCCCTGCTTCCCCAGCCCTTGCTGCCTCAATAGCTGCATTTAAAGCCAGTAAGTTAGTTTGCTTAGCGATTGATTCAATTTCATTTAGTACACCCAATACTTCTTCTACTACTTTCCCTACCTTCTCCATTTGATCAACCAAGCCCATTGCCGTGTAAGAATTTGAAACAATACTTTCTACAAACGTAGTTAAAATACTTGATGTTTCAATCACAAAACTTTCGAAACCAACCTCTTCATCATTTTTTGAATGTAAAAACAATGACTCCGCCATTTCTTTTTGTAAACGGGATTGATCAGCAATTTCTACAAAGCCATTCAGTAATGCAGGTACGGCATCTGCAAATATTTCAACAGCGCGTTTTACTTCATCATCCGCTAGTTGTAATTGCGCTACTGAAAATAAAGACATATCGGATTGAGTCTGCAAAGAGCCTCCCATATGTAATAAATCAGCAAACTGAGTATCACCTAAATCAACAACGCTCTCTTTATTAAAAAATAATAAAATAAGAATAGGGCACCAAGCAGCAAGAAGCCCACAGAGAAGTAAGAACCACGCAGAAGCATTCAGCCACATGATAAAAAACAATAGAAAACTTACGAAACAAGCGAAACTAAACGAAATAGACAGGTTCTTTTTTAGCATAAGAAAACCTCAAAATCAGTACGCAGCATCAACGAGAAATCGCCTCGCCGCTTCACACTCATAAAGATAGCTTATATGGCTAAAATTGAAATAGGAATAATAGATAAGGGATAGAGAAGAAAAAAACAAGGTATGCATGTGGCCTTTTAATTTTTTAAAAAGCCATATAGTTATTCAATAAAGAGTAAGTAATGAATATTATGATAGGGAATAACTTAGGCCGCCTCTGTACGAGGAATATAATAGGCAACCACTTCATTACCCGTGCCATGGTATTGCGCAGATGCGCAAAGAGATTTAACCAATGCAATCCCCCGACCAAAGGCGAACTGATGCGACAGCGCATCTGTTTTAGCACTTAACTGTGCCCAATCAAAACCATGGCCACTATCTTTAACTCGAATTCTTAATACGTCTTTGTCCTCATAATGCAGCCCAGTTAAATCAATTTCAATTCTACCTTCGGTCAGTTGCTCTAGACGAATAGCACGCTCACACAGGTATTGCTCCATCCCATCAACGCCACGCTTCATAGAAGAACTCAAACCAAGCACGCCATGATCTAAGGCATTAACAAATAGCTCAGTTAAAATTAAGAAAACATCCGATTGGCTAAATTCAAGAGATCTCACCCCGCCAATAAAATTCATCATAAAAGGCACCGTATTAATATGCCGAATTTCATCCACGCCTAAGGCAACACTATAACGCCAAGCACTTTCGCCTAGAGCCGCCAATGTTGATATATTAATCACTTCGGCACTATGGAAAACCCGCTCAACAGCAGTTGAGCAGGTTTTATCTTTATAACCAAAATAAGCAAGTACTAGCGAGATATCATCATGATGTGCCTCGCCCTCTAAGAATGCAGCTAGATCATTTTGAGCATGGTTTAATCTTTCTGTGGCAGGTACTTCCGCGAGCACTTTTAATAAACGCTCTAGGCCATAATCGCCTTTTACAGAATGCCGTGCTTCAATTAATCCATCCGAGTAAGCAGCCAGGCAAGCAGGCTCATCAAAATAATAACGATCCGTCATCAAATCCATGGCATGGGTAGGAACAATACCCAGTGGTAAATGAGATGATTTCCACATGTGTTTAACGACACCACTTGGGTCAATGACATGCACAGATGGCATACCACCATTCCACACCTCAATACAGCCAGCGGATTCATCAATTGAAATCAATACCAAGGCTACAAAACGGCCTATAGGCAAAACTTGCCTAACCTTGTTATTCATTTCAATAAGAATATCTGAGATCGTATAGCCCTTTTCAGTCATAGTATAAAATGGCTGGGTTAATGGCAGTACATTAAGTGCAGCAGTTAAACCATGACCAATGCCATCGGCCAGCATCAAATAAAGCGCCTGCCCAGGGGTGCGGGCTGCAGCAATTAAATCCCCAGAAAGGCTTTCAGCTGGGGAGAGATAGTATTCAAACTGAGGGTCATACAGTAGTTCTGCATTAACCATTTGTTCCATTAAATGGCTAACTACGCGTTTTTCTTCTTCCGCTCTATCGTAGTAGTCTGCCAACTTAAGCGACTGTTCACGTACTTTACGATTCAATTCTAAAGTACGGCTAAATGCTTTTAATTTGGCCTCTAAAACCCGAAAATTTACTGGTTTATTTATATAATCATCAGCCCCTTGCTCAATCGCTTCGGCTAATTTGTTTTCTTCGCCCACGCCAGTTACAAAAACGATGGGCACCCATGTTTCATTCGCTTCATGTTTGATAGCAATCGCAGCATCTAGCCCTGACATGACCGGCATCATCATATCCATCAGTACCAGATCAGGCCGTTCTAAACGCCACGTTTCTAAGGCCTCTAAGCCGTTGCGCGCCTGAATAGCCTTATGCCCTAAGGCTTCCACAAAGCGTGAAATAAGCAGGAGTACTGATTCAGTATCGTCAACGACTAGAATTTTCATAGTAAGCTTTAACGAATAGTGAAAATCTTACCGAAACAGGCAATTTCCAGCACTTGCCTGACCGAATCTCTGCAATTAACCAAAGCTAAATTCTTACTCGCAGCACCGATTTTTTCCTTCAGCAATAACAGCATGCCTAATGCAGAGCTGTCTAAGTAGTTAACATTTTGAAAATCGACCAGTACTTCTTTAATACTTGGATTACTAATAAGTGTTTCACACACCTGGCGAAACTCTCGGTGAGCGCTGAAATCGAACTGCCCGGAGAGAACCACGCGGCCCACTTCCCCTTCGACCTGCACAGTTGGTGTCATACAAACCTCAATTTCATGAAAGATGTAAGTTAAAATTACTATGAAATACACAAGATAGGCGAAAGAAAAAAACCACCTCTTGCTTTCATACCTTAGTAGGGCAATACAGAACTGGCAACCGTATCGTAAACGAACTACCTGCTCCAAGGTTGGAATTTACGCCAATCTCCCCGCCTAAGCGAGTCAGAAGGTTACTCACAATCGCCAAACCAAGGCCTGTGCCGTCTTTTTTAGTGGTAAAGAATGGCTCAAATAAACGCTCTTGCACCTCCAAAGACATCCCGCAGCCCTGATCCTCCACGCAAACTTCCGCCATACCTTCATCAAGTGTAAGTGATAATTGAATTATATCGCCCTGTTTAGATGCAAGCATGGCATTGTCTAGCAAATTAGTTACACAACCCAACAGTTCCTTGCGGTTTGCGCTGACGGCTAATGTATCTGCGCCCAGTGAAACCTTAAGCACGCAACTTACTTGATGGCTATTCAGCTGCGGCAGCATCATTTGCTGCGCTTCATTGAGTAAACCCAATAAATCCACGGATTCCAAGGGCACATCTTGGCCACGGACAAAACTCAGCATATTTTGAATTAATACTTCTAAATGCCTCAAGCGCGCTAAGTTTTTTTGCCCAAATTTTTGTCTATCTTGATCACTTAACTCAGGCTTAGCTAGGTGCGCAGAATAAAGTAATGCCGTAGCAAGTGGGGTGCGCAGTTGATGCGCCAGACCTGCGGCCATTTCCCCCATGGCAGCTAAACGTTTGTGTTGGGTTAGTGCTCGCTGTAATTCCCACATATCACTCACATCATGAATCAACATGATTTTGCCATGCTCATTTGGCATATCGTTCACCATAATACTGATGCGTCGCTCTCCATTCTCTGCCTGAGATAGCCATAGATCAGGGCCATTGCTGGCCTGTAAATGCTCAGCAATATATTGCTGCCAAACAGCCCCTAAACGTAACCATTTCATCATTAAACCGGCGGCAGGGTTGAATTCAACCACCACGCCATGCTCATTTAATTCCACCACCCCGCCAGGTAACCGCTGCAAAAGTAATGACAGCCGTCTTGATAAAGCGGCCTTTTCATCTAACTCGCGGCGTAGATTTCCATTGGCAATTTCCAATTGATCGGTCAAAGAAACAACTTGCTGCTGTAAATCTGCGTAAGCCAAGCTAAGCTGATTTGAAGCTTCTGTAAAAAGCGAAAAAGCACTTTCCAACTCGCGGGGGTCAATACCAAGATTGTCCATATAACACCTTCCTTGTTGCTTTTTCTTTTTTACATTATAAAGTGACTAGACAGCAGTCCAAAACAATGATCTACATTTTTATGGAAGCCAAGATAATTTAAATATTAGTGAAAGTTTAAATAGTTCTAGTCTTACGGCTATAATTGCTTCTTTTAGTGTTTGTACAGCTGCTTCCTAAATGTTCCATCCCAACACCGTCGGTTAAGAATACTTAAACGCAGCCTGGAGCTATATCTGTGTCTGACTTATTAAAAAATATTGACGCTCGTACAAAGCTGGCTGGTACTAACAAGCTGGAAATCCTTTTATTTACTCTCGGGCAAGATGAGCGCTCTGGCCGACGAGAAAACTTTGCAATCAATGTGTTCAAAGTGCGCGAAGTCATGCGAACGCCGGAAATTACCAAAGCGCCAGATATGCCCCCTTCAATCGAAGGCATGGTGAGTTTGCGCGGAGTGCTGGTTCCCGTCATTGATTTAGCACGCTACGCGGGTATTGCTACCACAACGCGCCCAGAAATCATGATTGTTTCTGAATATAACGGCCACACTCAAGGCTTTTTAGTTGAAGCGGTTGACACCATTTTGCGACTGGATTGGTCGCAAATGCGCGTACCTCCCGACATGCTAATGTCACAAATGGGCGGTTTAGTTGTTGCGGTAACCGAGCTTCCAAATAATAAGCTTGTAATGATGATGGACGTTGAAAAGGTACTGGCTGAATCTGTACCTGGCTCTGATAAAATCGACCCTGAGTCCTTAATTCAAGATGTTAGCTTAGCCTCAAAAACTGTTTTTATTGCTGATGATTCGATCGTTGCTCGCCGTCAAATTGAAGCGACCTTAGATGCGATGCATATCAAACATATTTCTACCATTAATGGCAAACGTGCTTGGGAAGAATTGCAGCGCCTCGCACAATCTGCAGATTTGCAGGGAAAATTAGTAAGAGACATGGTTCATTTGGTGCTCACCGACGTAGAAATGCCAGAAATGGATGGCTATATGCTCACCAAATTAATTAAGAGTGACCCACGTTTTGCAGGGATTCCAGTTTTAATGCACTCGTCATTATCTGGCGCCTCTAATCAAAAACTTGGGCAATCCGTTGGTGTTGATGGCTATGTTGCAAAATTTGAGGCGCATCGGCTATCTGAAGCAGTTGCCAATTTCCTAATTAAAGAATAATGCACCACTAAGAACAACAGCGGAGGTGATTCATGTCAAGTAATTCGAGCAATTTACTTGAAAGCATTGATGCGCGAACCAAGCTGGCTGGTTCCAATAAAATGGAAATCCTGCTGTTTACCCTAGGCACGCGTGAAATATTTGGTATCAATGTGTTTAAAGTACGCGAAGTATCCCAAACACCAAAAATTACCAAGACTCCAAATATGCCCCTTGGTGTTGAAGGTGTTCTTTCTTTGCGTGGTAATATCATCCCCGTTATTGCACTAGCCAAATTTGTAGCTACACAAGAAACGCCTTCAGCAGAAGCCACCAGCACCATGATTGTGACTGAGTTCTCGAAACACACTCAAGCCTTCCTCGTTCATGAAGTGGATCGTATTATTCGGGTTGATTGGGATAAGGTTCGTGCGCCAGAAACCATGCTGGCAGGTAATCAACAATTAATTACCGCCCTCACCGAACTACCCGATGGCAAGCTCGTATCGATCTTAGATGTAGAGCAAATTCTAGCCAGTGTGATTGGCGACCCCACGATTCCTGATTTACAAAAAGCGGCCATTAATCCTGAAACATTCATGTTTTTTGTGGATGATTCAATGGTGGCCCGCAAAGAAATTATTAGCGTACTTGATAAAATTGGTGTTAAGTATCACCAAGCTAATAATGGCCGTGAAGCATGGGATAAACTGCAAAACTTAGCGAATCGTGCCACACATGACGGCGAACGGCTGCGCGACAAACTAAAAATGATTCTAGTCGATGCTGAAATGCCAGAGATGGATGGCTATGTATTAACTAAGCACATTAAGTCTGATAATCGTTTCCAAGGTATTCCCATCGTAATGCATTCATCTTTATCTTCAAATGCAAACAGAGCGATGGGAAGCAGCGTTGGTGTCGACGCTTATGTGGCAAAATTTGACGCCGTCATTCTAGCCGACACAATCACCCCTCTGCTGGTTGGTTAAGATCGGTTTTATAAAACAAGCCGTTTACAAAGAGTGTAAACGACATGGAGTATCATATGGCAGATAGTAACCTGCGTATTTTAGTGGTGGATGATTTTTCCACAATGCGCCGTATTGTTCGTAACCTTTTGAAAGAATTAGGCTTTTCCAATGTTGACGAGGCAGAAGACGGCCAAGTTGCATTGCATAAGCTCAAAAATGGCTCTTTCGAATTTGTGGTTACCGATTGGAACATGCCGAACATGACTGGCATTGAGCTACTGCGTGCAATTCGCGCAGATGCACAACTTAAACATCTACCGGTCATGATGGTGACGGCAGAGGCTAAAAAAGAAAACATTATTGAAGCGGCTACCGCTGGCGCAAATGGCTATATCGTAAAACCATTCACAGCTGCCACATTGGATGAAAAACTGAAGAAAGTTTTCGCCAATATGAGCAAGTAGAACAAGAACCTGACAGACGCACAGGAGGCGACTGTGAACGATCATGCCCTAAATAGCGGAGATTCCGCTGACCTAGAAGCGCTATTCGATAGTATCTCCAATAAGGAGAGTGAACCGGAAGCCCCTGCACCTGCCTCGGCTGAAGTTAGTCCACTGGCAGCAAGCAGCCATCCGGTCGCACTCACTGCTGAAGAGATGAACGATCCTGCTCGCGCTATGTTTTCACACATTGGGCAACTAACCCGAAAATTACACGACACCCTAAAAGAACTCGGCTTAGATAAATCGTTAGAGAAAGCTGCAACTGACATCCCCGATGCGCGTGACCGACTGTCTTATATAGCGACCTTAACAGAGCAAGCAGCAGATCGTACACTCAATGCACTTGATTTTGCTAAACCCATCCAAGACAAAATCAGTGATGATGCAAAAGCACTCGGTACGCAATGGGATAAGCTTTTAGCAAACCAGTTATCTGTCGATGAGTTTAAAGCCTTGGTTGAAAAAACCAGAACACACTTAAACGACACCGTTACAGGCTCAGATCAAGTGAGCAGTAAGATGTTAGAAATTATGATGGCTCAAGATTTCCAAGATCTCACTGGACAAGTCATCAAAAAAGTACTGGATATGTCCAAGCAAATGGAAGCTCATTTAATGGACTTCTTGCTGCTGTTTTCTCCACAAGGCACCGTTGTTCGTCACGAGGCCCTGACAGTAGATGGTGACGCCTCCTTACTCAATGGCCCAGTTATTAATCCTGAAGGGCGTACGGATGTGGTGACCAATCAAGGGCAAGTAGACGATTTGCTTGAGAGCTTGGGTTTCTAAGCCTCTATTAAATGAAAGAACGCAACCTTTGGGGGAGCGAAGATGAGCACTGACTTTGGCGGCATGGAAGACCTGCTGCAAGATTTTTTAACAGAAGCATCTGAGCTCCTGTCTGAAGTAGACAATAAACTAGTTGAGCTTGAAAAAAGGCCTAACGACAAAAATCTACTAAACGATATTTTTAGAGGCTTCCACACCATTAAAGGTGGCGCAGGCTTTCTGAATGTTGATGCGATGGTGCGTCTCTGCCATCGCACAGAAAATCTATTTGATAAGCTGCGTACGCTTGAGCTAGTGCTTACTCCGGAGATTATGGACACCATAATGGCCGCAACCGGCATTGTGCGTGACATGTTTGGTGCACTAGCGAAAGGGGCTCTACCTGCGAATGCACCAGAAGAATTAATCGCAGCACTCGATGCAGTATTGGAAGGACGGCCATTAGAAACCGCTGTTGCCCAAGTTGCAGTAGTCGCTAGCCCTGCCCCTGTCGTTTCAGGAGCGACAACGACGCACGGCCCTGATTGGGATGCCTTATACAATGCACTACTTGGCAGCACACCTAGCCCAGCCATAGCAGCAGTTGTTGCACCGATTGATAACGAAACACAACATGGATCTGCAGCCATGGAACAAATTGTGACTGATCCAATGAATAGCTTAAAACCCGCTCCTATAAAAGCTGCGGTAGCCGCCCCTCAACAGCAGCAACAACAGCAGCAAGTTGCAGCGCCCCCCCAAGAAGCCACGATACGTATTGATACGGTACGGCTAGATCAAGTGCTTAACTTATCAGGTGAAATTGGTCTAACCAAAAATCGTCTGACTACGCTACGCACCGATATTATGGCAGGCAAGATGGATAGCAACACCTTAAAAGCGATGGATGAGGCAATTAGCCAGCTTGATCTCTTGGTAGGTGATTTACAAAACGCGGTAATGAAAACGCGCATGCAGCCTATTGGCCGCTTATTCCAAAAATACCCGCGTTTAGCGCGCGACTTAGCCCGCCAACTCGGTAAAGACGTTGAGCTGGTTATTTCTGGTGAAGAAACCGAGCTAGATAAAACCATGCTCGAGGACTTAAATGATCCACTCGTCCACTTAGTACGTAATGCGGTTGATCATGGTATTGAAACCATGGAAGACCGTAAAACCAGCGGCAAAACAGCTAAAGCGATTGTTGAGCTATCTGCCACGCAAGTTGGCGACCATATTCTGATCGCGATTTCGGATGATGGCCGAGGCATGCGCCCAGATGTGATTCGTAAAAAAGCAGTCGAAAAAGGCTTAATTGACGTCGAAACAGCGAATAGCCTCGATGACAAACAAAGCTTGCAACTGATTTTTATGCCTGGTTTCTCGACCAAAGACCAAGTTTCCAGCGTATCAGGACGCGGTGTGGGTATGGATGTGGTTAAAACCAATATCCAGCGCCTTAATGGCCGTATCGATATTCAATCGGTAGTGGGCGAAGGCTCACGCTTTACCATTTCTCTGCCGCTCACCTTGGCGATTCTGCCGGTATTGGTGGTGCGAGTTTGTGACCAACCCTTTGCAGTACCACTGGCTATGGTACGTGAAATTATCCCAATTCGTAATGAACAAATCCAAGAAGTTTCTGGCCGTGCCACGATTGTTGTACGCGATGAAATCCTCTCAGTGCGCTCCTTGGCTAGCTTGCTTGGCTGGGAAGAGGTACAACTACCGCAGTTTGGCGTGTTAATGCAATCCGCCGAGCATTCCTTTATCTTGGCCGTAGACAGCTTTATTGGCCGTGATGATGTGGTCATTAAACCACTGCAAAACATTCGCCCTAAAGGTGTTGCGGGTGCAACATTATCGGGTGATGGCTCCGTCGTACTTGTTTTAGATATGGAAGACCTGCTAGGCGCAGCAGACGCAGATAACTCTGCGATCCGTACCTCGCGCTTCCTTGAAAAAACTGAGTAACCTATATATGTACAGCTAGGCGTAATTGATGCCCCTAGCTGTACATATAACTGCTACAATTTTCCGGTGCGAATATCACCTCGATGTCGCGTACAGGGTGTTTCCAAAATATGACGCAAGACCACGCATTTATCGGCCGCCAGCCTATCCTTAATCGCCAACAAGAGATTATTGGCTATGAGCTGTTATTTCGACTCAATAAAGAAGCGGTTACCGCAAATTTCTCCAGTGATATGCAAGCCGGTACCAATGTATTGGTAAACACACTCAGCAATATGGGCACGGATTGGCTAGTAGGTAATAAATTAGCCTTTATTAACGTTGCCGAATCAATGCTAGAAAGTAATTTCTTAGAATTACTTCATCCAGAACGTGTGATTTTAGAAGTCGTTGAAACTACGGAAGCCACTCCACAATTATTAGCACGATTACAAAGCCTTAAAGATCAAGGTTTCTCAATTGCGCTCGATGACTTTGTACTTACTCCCCAAACTGCACCATTTTTAGAATTCGCTGATTATATCAAGCTAGATATTCAGCTATTAGGCATGGAACAAGTGCCTGCGCTATCTAAAGAATTACGCTGCTCTAAAGCACTACAAGTTGCAGAAAAAGTTGAAACAAAAGACGAATTCAAGCAATGTATGGATTTAGGCTTTGAATGTTTCCAAGGTTATTACTTTGCCCACCCAGAAACACTGGCGGCTAAAGTCATCAACCCTTCATATGCCAACATTCTAAATCTTTTAAATATGCTGCGTAACAATGCAGAATTAAAAGATATTGAAAATTCGCTTAAACGTGATGTAGCTTTATCTTTTAAACTATTACGCTACATTAATTCAGTTGGCTTTGGCTTATCCTGTGAGATTCAATCGTTCCGCCATGCCGTCACTATTTTAGGCTACCAAAAACTTTATCGCTGGCTCACTCTGCTCTTAGTTACAGCGGGTGCGGATAGTGGCTCGCCACCGGCTCTGCTTAAAACAGCCATTACCCGTGGCCGTTTAGTTGAACTGCTGGGCTCACATCTGCTAGATGGCCAAGATAGAGACAATCTGTTTATCGTTGGCGTATTTTCGCTACTCGACGTACTACTTGATATGCCTATGGAAAAAATCTTAGAGACCCTGATTTTGCCAGAGAATGTCACAGATGCCTTAATGACCAGAACGGGCATTTACGGCCCCTTTTTAGCGCTAGCAGAAGCTTGTGAAGACCCAAGCATGTCTGAAGTCCCTTTTTTATGTGAGCAGCTACAACTCACGCCTGACATGCTAAACCGCTCTCACGTTCAAGCACTAAAATGGGTTGAAGAACTGGGCGTATAGCCGTTTTTTAGTACCAAAAAAAAGCCCATCACTGAACTGCACCCCAAAAGTTGGACACCCGTCCATTTTTGGGGTGTTTTTATGTCCAAGTACTCAACGCAATTCAAGCTTTCTGTCGTTCAGCAATATTTAACTGGCGAAGCAGGCATCAAAACGATCGCCAACCAACATGGTATCGAACAGGCCATGTTTCGTCGCTGGGTGAGGTCGTTTCGCCAGCATGGCAAATCGGGTTTAGCACCCAAATACAGTCATTACGATGCCGTATTCAAGCTCTCCGTTCTCCAGCACATGTGGGACAATCATCTTTCTCAGCAGGAAACGAACGCTTATTTTGATATTCGTAGCCCCACTTGCTTGAATCAATGGAGCGCGCAGTATGACGCTGGTGGAATGGTAATCCCCCCATTTTTAAGCTCACTTAGAAGTAGAGGCTAGGCATGTAATGCCAGTTTTTGTTTCGGGGTGATGCCGCCCAATCCCATATGCGGGCGCTCGTTATTGTAAATCCAAAG